>SEFA01000019.1 GCA_004210455.1 Rubrivivax sp.
GGCGGGAAGCGGCCGCCCCGGTCGACGCCGCCGAACCACAGGGAGCCGTTGCGGTCGAAGCCGCATCGGTTCTCGCCGATCTGCACGGGCCGGTCCACCCAGGCAGGCACAGAAGCAGGCATCGAGGCGGGTGCCGAGGCGGGTGCCGAGGCCGGTGCGGTCGGCAGCGCGGACGTCGTCAGCCGGATCACGCGCTGCGCACCGCAGATCATGGCGCTGCCATCGGGATGCCGCGTCAAGGTGAAGAAATTGCTGTCCGGCACGGTCAGCGCCAGCCGCTCGAAACGCCGCGCCCCTGGCGCAAGCCGATAGACGCGGCTGTTGCTCATGACCCAGAGCGTGCGGTCGCGGTCGAGGACCAGCTCATCGATCGGATCCGCGGGGATGTCCCAGGCGGCGTTGACCGGGGACCAGCGTCCCTGATCGAGGCGGAACAGGCCGCGCGTGGTGCCGGCCCACGGCGTGCCGTCGCCGTCCTCGCTCAGCGCCGTCACGGAGGATCGGGGCAGGCCTTGCGCGGGACCGTAATTCACGAGCTTGCCGCGGTGGAGCCGGCTGATGCCGCCGAGGTGGTGGCCGATCCACAGCGCGCCGTCGGCGCTGACGTTCAGCGAATAGATGTCCTGCGTGAGGAGCGGGACACCGTCGGCGCTGGAGATGCGCTCGAACGCCACGCCGTCGAATCGGAACAGACCGCCCGGTGCGCCGATCCAGAGAAAGCCGTCGGGCGTCTGGGCCATCGCGGCGATGCCGGTGGGGACGCCTTCGCGGACGGTCCATCGGGTCTGGTAGAGCTCGTCGACGCGATAGTCGGGCGGCAGCGCCCATGCGGCGGCGGCGACGGTGCAGCACGCGACGACCGTCGACTTCAGCAGGCGGGACAAGGTGTGAAGGATGGGGCGCACCGGCGCGGGGTCTCCACAGACGGCGGCGATTGTGCAGCAGATGCGCGTTGCTCCCGCGCGTCCCGCGGACTGCGGTTAAACGTGGTTAAGCCTCGTCCCGCCACGGCGATGTCTTCCTAAGATGGCGCGCCCCCCTTCCCAGGAGCTCGCATGTCGTTCCCCGCCATCCATCGCGTCGTCACGGGCCACGCTGCCGACGGCAGGGCCGTCATCGTCAGCAACGGGCCGCTGTCGACCGTGCGCGACCTCGTGTCGGTGAACGGCATGATCGTGCACGAGGTGTGGCAGACGGAGAGTTCGCCGCCCGTAGTCGGCAACGGCGAGGATCCGACGCGGGGCCCGCTGCGGCATCCGGCGCCGAAGCACGGGACGCTGATCCGTTTCCTCGACTTCCCGCCCGACGAGGCCTACCTCTCCGACGGCGGAGCGGCTGCGCGCATGAAGCATCTCTTCGAGGAGTTCAGCAATCCGGAAGGGCTGACCACCAGGGACGATTCCCCGCATCCGATGATGCATCGCACCGAGGCGATCGACTACGGCGTGGTCATCGAGGGGGAGATGACCCTCATCGTCGACGCCGGCGAAGTGCAGCTCAGGCCGGGCAGCGTGGTGATCCAGCGCGGCACCAACCATGCGTGGGCGAACCGGTCAGGGAAGCCATGCAGGATGCTGTACATCCAGATCGACGGGCAGTACGACCCGGCCATCGCGGCGCTGCTGCAGGCGTGAGGGTCAGAGTTCCCGCGCCAGCCGCTTGGCGAGCGCCGCGATGGCGCGTTCGTCCCGCTTGTAGTAGGACCACTTGCCCATCCGCTTGATGGTCACCAGGCCGATGCCCGCCAGGTCGGCGAGGTACTTGGAGGTGGTGGAAAACGCCAGCCCCTGCCCGACTTGGATCGACGAGACGCAGACGCCGTCGGTCGCCGGATCGCCCTCGTCCTGCGGCGGAAACAGCGCCGGCGTCTTCAACTTGCGCAGGATGTCCAGCCGCTGGGTGTTGGACAACACCACGAGCACACGAACCAGCGGCACTTCTTCGGGCATAGGCGGAATCGATGGAGGCGTCGGAGGGGGCCGCCGAGTTTAGGCGGTCGAAGGGGGCGCCGTTTTCCTCGCGCGATTGCCAGGATCGGCGACAGGGTGACATCCTTCGACTCGACGTATCGCAAAACGTCGATATGACAATGGCGATGTCCCGTTCAGTTTTGCGGGACGTTCCATCGTCAACTTCGAGACCTCCCATGAAAGCCATCGTCCTCACCGCCTTCGGCGGCGTCGAACACCTGCAACTGCAGGACATCCCCGTGCCCTCGGTTGAAGCCGGTGAACTGCTGGTGCGCGTTGTCGCAACCTCGGTCAACCCGCTCGACTATCAGATCCGTCGCGGAGACTATCCCGCGCATGTGCCGCTGCCGGCCGTCATCGGACACGATGTGTCCGGGGTGGTGGAGCGCGTGGGGTCAGGTGTCCACGACTTCAAGCCGGGGGATGAGGTGTTCTACACGCCGAAGATCTTCGGGCCCAAGGGCGGCAGTTATGCGGAGTTCAATGTGGTGCCGCAGGAGCTCGTGACGCACAAGCCGCGCAACCTCACGCATGCGGAGGCGGCGTCGATCACGCTCGTCGGCGGCACGGCATGGGAAGCGCTGGTGTCGCGCGCGCGGCTGCAGCCCGCGGAGACGGTGCTGATCCACGGCGGCGCCGGCGGCGTCGGATCCATCGCCATCCAGCTGGCGAAGACGATGGGCGCTCGCGTGATCACCACCGCCCGGGCTTCGCAGGCTGGTTTCGTGCGGTCGCTCGGCGCTGATGAGGCGGTCGACTACGAGGCCGCTGACGATGTCGAGCAGGTGAAAGAGCTGACCGGCGCGCGCGGCGTCAACGTGGTGTTCGACACCATCGGCGGCACGACGCTGGAACGTTCACCGCTCGTGCTGGCGGACGGGGGTCGGGTCGTGTCCATCGTGGACATCGCCACGCCGCAGAACCTGGTGAACGCCTGGGGCGTGAATGCGGAGTACCACTTCGTCTTCACGCGTCAGAACCGGGGCAAGCTGCAGGCGCTGAAGGCGCTGCTGGAACGCGAGCGGATCCGGCCGGTGATCGGGGCGACCTTCTCGCTGGCGGAGATGGGTGCGGCGCACACCGCGCTGGAAACCGGCAGTCATCTGGGCCAGAAGATTCGCGGGAAGGTGGTGGTGAACGTGGCTTGATGTCCGCGGCAGGCAGCAGCGCGCGGGTGCCAGGTCAATCTACCGCGCGCGCAGTCGATCGGCCGAACGTGTAGACGAGCCCGACGCCCACGCTGGCTCCCGTCGTGCGGCGCACCAGCGGGCTGTCCCGGTTGGCCGACCCCGCGACGCTGTCGATCCGCGCGAATCCGAAGATGCGGAAATCCTCGCTCAATTGCCGCGACAGCGACCCCTTGAGACGCCACGCGATGAGGCCGGCATCGGCCTCATAGGCGGGCCGCCCCGGAAGCGCCTCGTCGGGTGTCACCGCGTAGTACGTGCGCCCCAGCCGCTTGTCGCCGAGCAGCGCACTGACGCCCAGTGCGTAGCTCCACCCGGCACCGGCCCGGTGGTCCAGCCCGATCTCCGGTTCAAGCGCCATTCCCCGATGGCGGCCCAGGTCGCTGGCCTCGAACACGCCTCGGACCGGGATCTTGAAGGTCACGCGATGGGAGGCTTGGCGCCCGTTCAGGTACCAGCGGCCGACGGGGCCCAGTTCCACCAGGGTCGGCAGCTTGGCCATGCCCTCGCGCGCCTTCAAAGACTTGCTGCCCGAGCTCAAGGACCCGGACACCGAGACATCGAGTTCGAACGTCTCCGTGCGGATCGCCCGCAGACCTGCGCCTTCCCCTTCCGCCCGCAGGCGCTTGCCCCGGTAGACGACGTAGGGCAAGGGCACGACCCTGCTCACCTGCTCGTCGGCGCCCGGGTAGGCCACCTGGGAGATGCCGCCGATGCCGGCGCCCAGTTCCCACAGCGGGAGGTCCTTGCGTTCGGCCGGTGCGTCCGCGAAAACGCCAGCGCTCACGACGGCCAGGCTGGCAGCGAGAGATTGCTTCATGCTGAAAGAATAATCGCGAGTCACGGCTCCGTAGCGGATCGGGATTGCGAGGAGGCTTCAGGCGGACCCGCCGGGTCGTCAGATGAAGCGGGCACCGCCCGGTTCGATGGCGTCGAGCTTGCTGGCCGACTTCGTCTGGGCGGGGGCCATCCCCAGACGCTTGCTGCGATCGCGCTGCTCGTACGCCTCGCGCCTGGAATTATCGGTACGACGCTCCATGGCGGTCATGGGGACCGCGCTCCACTTCGGCTGATTGGCTGACATGGTCACTCCAAGGAAGGATGTAAGCAGCTGTAGGCAAACGATCTGCCCGCCACAGGTCCTTCAGGAGGGATGAACGCGGTCTACGCATGGGTCGGCATGCACCTTGCCAGTGGAACGGACACTCCGAGGTCCTCCCAGATGCCTGAGCTGCACTTGAAGTACCTGCGAGGGGTGGCACTCGCGCTCTACGATCGCGTGGTGCTGCTCGATCCGAGGGCAGACACGAGCAAGTGCCTGTTCGAACGGCCAGCGCGCAACGCCAGACCCACCCTCGTCGTCATCGTTCAGGACATTGAGAACACCGTACTCACCGAGTACGTGAAGATCGAACTCGACCCCCTGAATCTGGAGGCCGGTTGGAAGATCTAGTGGTGACACGCCGCCGAAGCTGACCTGGAAAATCTGATGCAAACTTGCCTCCATTGGGAGGAGGGCAAGTCATGCCGGTTGAGCGAGTGGTGGGCGAGGCGTACCTGCGCCGCACCGACGTGGAGGGTGTCGGGAGCATCCGGCTCGCCTCGAAGGTCTGTCCTGAAGGCAAGCTCATCGCCGAAGTGGTGTCGGTCGCCATGCCGGGCGGCGGTTTCGCCGCGGCGGGCAAAGCCTCGCTGACCGTGATGGTCGAGGACGTCGAGGACCGGTTCACGCGGAACCGGGTGCTGAGGCAGCTGGGCATCGACTGCGAGGACGACTGAGCCCGGCATGCGTCCCGCCCAGGGACTGCACGATCAGGACGGCTCGGTGGAGCGTGCGGCAGAGGACAGCCATGCCAGCAACTCCGGCACCGCGATCGGTTTGGCCAGATGTCCGTCGAAGCCCGCGTCCGCGGCCCTCTGACGGTCCTCCGCCGAGCCATATCCGGTCAGCGCGACCATCAATGCCGGACGGTGCGCCCCTTGGGCAGACCGAGCGACGTCATAGCCGCTCAGCCCGGGCAGCCCGATGTCGCAGATGAGCACATCCGGACGTCTGGCACGCAGCACTTCCACCGCGGCGGGGCCGTTGTGCACCACCTGCACACGGTGACCATGGCCTTCGAGAATCATCCGAAGCGAGTCTGCAGCGTCCACGTTGTCCTCGGCCAACAGCACGTCGCGCGATCTCGAATCGGTGACAGGTGGGCTGTCGGGGTCCGTGGAGGCGCCGGTGGGCCCCTCCCGCAGGGCGGGCAAAGTCACAGTGAACGTGCTGCCTTGATCCGGCCCAGCCGAGACCATCGACACCTTGCCGCCATGCAGGGAGACCAGGCCTTTGACCAGCGCGAGACCCAGGCCCAGCCCGCCACGCGAGCGCTCCAGGGAGCGGTCGGCCTGCACGAAGGCGTCGAACAGCTGGTCTTGCAGGTGGGGCTCGATGCCATCGCCCTCATCGTCCACGGTCAGCGCCACGCAGCCTTCCTCGCAGCTCAAGCTCACCGTCACACGATCTCCGGCTGCCGAGAACTTGATCGCGTTGTCCACCAGGTTGTCTATCACCTGCCGAAGTCGCGTGGCATCGCCCTCGACCCAGGCGTCACAGTCACATCGGCAATCGAGGACGATGCCGGCGGCCTGCGCGGCGACCGCATGGGCCGTCAGCGTCTCGCGGGCCAGCTCGCACAGGTTCACAGGTTCGCGCGCCAGCTGGACCAACCCGCGCGTGAGGCGGGAGACGTCGAGCAACTGGTCGATGATGCGGCCCATGTGGCCCACCTGCCGATCCACCACGCGGGCGAGCGTGGACTGACGCTCAGGCGGCAATTCGTTCACCTGCAGCAGGTGGGCGGCATACCGGATGGGTGTCAGGGGATTCCGCAACTCGTGTGCCAGCATGGCCAGGAACTGATCCTTGCGTTCCGCCTGCTCGCGTTGCTGCCGCAACAGGTCGCGCACCTCCCACTGACGCCGCCTGGCACGCAGCGCCGCCGAAACAGCCGACTGCAGCGCATCCGGCGCCATCGGCCGCTGCAACATGGCGACGTTGCCCAGTTCAGCCACCGCGCTGAGCGGGAGGTGCGCCGCGGAAGCGCTTGCCACGATGATGATGGGGAGGTCCGACCAGGCCGGCTGGGCGCGTATGCCCGCCACGAGATGTCGCCGCAACGACCGGGTCAGCATTTCCTCCGCGACCAGCACCGCGCCGGTCTCCAGGGACAACGCCTGCATCAGCGAGGCTTCGCTCTCGCAGGATTCGCTCTCGACGCCGGCATCGCTCAGCAACCGTCTGGTGAGCGACGCATCGCGGGGCGCCGCGAGGATCAGGACATCCGCGAACGAGGTCTCTGCCGCGGCAACAGGCGGCAGGGCCGCGGCCAACATCTGGACTTCGCTCATGTCGCACGCGTCTCATCGCCCTTGACGACGGGCATGCCCGACAGCAGGGCGTGGTAACCGCGCAGCGGCGCCTGCACGTCCAGGCCGGGCAGTCCGATGCGGAACTCCCGGATGGTGGAATCGTGTCCACCGACGCGCCGTTTGATCACGGACAGCGCGCGCCGGATGGCACCGTCGTCCTCGAAATAGCGCAGCAGCATCGCCGCGTCCGTCAGGTAGGTGACGTCCAGAGGAGATCCACTGGGTTCCCCGACGAATCCTTGCTGGTTCAGCGTCAGCAGCGTGGCGACATCGCGATTGGAGAGGTAGCTCAGCAGTTCGTGCATGTGCATGGCGAGGTGTTTCTCGTCAGGCATCGCCGTCAGATATCCGTTCAGGGAGTCGATGACGACCATGGTGACGCCGTCCTCCTCGATCGCACGCCGGATGAGGTGGGCGAACTCCCCTGGCGAGAACTCCGCAGGATCGATCTGCCGCAGCGTGACTTGCCCGGACTCCACGTGCGCGCGCGTGGACATCCCCAGCGCGTCCGCGCGCGACAGGAAGACGCGACGGGTTTCGTCGAACAGATAGACGGCGGCCCGACCTCCGTGCTCGGCGAGTGCATTGGCGAACTGCATGCACAGGGTGCTCTTGCCGATGCCCGAAGGCCCGGTGACCAGCAGGCTGCTGCCACGGTCCAGTCCGCCGAGCAGCATGTCATCCAGCACCGCGCTGCCGCTGGTCAGCGTTGCGCCTCGTCCCTCGACGCCCACTGCGGTGTCATGTTCGTTGGCGACCAGACGCGGGTAGACGATCAGCCCGCCCGTCTGGATGGCGGTGTCGTGAAAGCCTTCTTGCATCGCCACGCCGCGCATCTTGTGGACCCGCAGACGACGACGCTGCTTCCCATAGTCGGGGGCATGCTGGTACAGGCTGATGATGCCGTGCACCACGCCCTCCCCGGCTTCGTCGTTGTTGCCATGCAGCCCTGCCTCCTGGATGAGCAGCACCGTCGCTCCCATGGAGGAAAAGTGTTCGCGGAGCCGGAGCAGCTGACGCCGGAACCGAAGCGGATCTCGGGCCAGCAGGCGCACGTCCGAGAACGGGTCGAAAACGACCCGGCTGGGGCGGAGCTCTTCCGTCACGCGGAAGATCCTTGCAACGACGTCATTCAGTTCGACATCGCTGGGTGAGAAGAAGGAGTAGTCGCCCTCGGCCTCACCCGATCCGACCTCCGCCAGGTTCACGATATCCACGCCCGTCAGATCCCATTGATGCGACCTGGCCGTGGCCATCAGTTGGGATTCGGTCTCCGCGAGCGTGCACCAGAGAACACGCTCACCGCAGCGCACGCCTTCCAGCAGGAACTGGAGACCCAGCGTTGTCTTTCCGGCGCCGGCCGACCCCTCGAGCAGGTAAAGATGCCCCGCTGGCAATCCGCCGCGCAGCACGTCGTCGAGACCCGGCGCGCCGGTGGAAACATACAGGCATGACGAGGGGGTGGGGTCGTTCGGTCGGGCCATGGGATCGCATCGAAGTGATGCGCAAGCCGTGGCAAAACATGCACCCAGCGGGAGGAAGGATTCGTCGAGCAGCGAAAAATCGGCGAAATCCGACGGGTGGCCGGGGTCGTGTCTGACACGAAGAGCGGCGTGCACGCAACCCGCCCCGTTGGGGTCGCCAAGCCTGATCCGCTCAGTTCAGTGCTTGCAGAAGCATGGGTAAATCGTAGGGTTTGGATATCACCGGAAATCCTTCGCCCGCTGCGACCTGTGCGACGTCGCTGTGCCCCGTCACAAGCACAGGCTTGATCTTGGGACGCAAGTAGCGAATTTCGCGTGCCAGCTGGACTCCGTTCATGCCCCGAGGCATGACGATGTCGCTTATCAAGATATCGGGGTCAAATCCGCTGCTCAGGTGTTGCAGAGCCTCCTCCCCGCTGTCCACCGCCTTCACGACAAATCCGCTGGACTCCAGCAGCTGCTGGGTGGCTTCCCGGACGTCGTGGTTGTCGTCGACCAGCAGGATGACCTTGCCGGCCGTGACGACCGTGTCCCCCTGCAGCGCGTCCTCCCGCGCAGCGTCTTCCACCTGCCGGGAGGGAATCATCAAGCAGATGGTCGTGCCCTGACCGGGGACGCTGTCCACGCGGATCGCGCCGCCCGAGGCTTCGATGAAGGCCGCCACCTGCGGCATGCCCAGCCCGCTGCCCTTGCCCTGCGGCTTCGTCGTGAAGAAGGGCTCGAAGATCCTGTCGATCACCTCGGCGCTCATGCCCTCGCCGTCGTCGCTCACGCGCAGGACGCAGATGGCGCCGAGCCGCGGGTCTTCCCCAGCCTCCGCCGACATCCGGATCACGCCGCCGGCCGGCATCGCATCTCTCGCGTTGGTCACCAGGTTGGTCAGCGCGATCTCCAGTTCCAGGCCATCCACGGCGACCCGCCCCAGAACCGGTTCGGCGCGCAGTTCCACCGTGTGCCTGGTGTCAAGCAGTTGCCGGACGTTATCGGCGATGCGTTCGAGTTCGATCCTCGTGTCCAGCGGGCGAGCCACGAGCGCCCGACGGGCCGACAGCAGGGAGAGCTGGCGCGTCAGCGCTTCCGCCTTGGTGATGCTGCGCTTGATCACGGCGATGTCGGCATCGACCGCGGCGCCGACACGGCGCTGGAGGATGCTCAAGCGGCCGGTTACCACCTGCAGGATGTTGTTGAGGTCGTGGGCGAGACCCGCGCCCATTTGACCGACCATCCTCAGCTTTTCCGCCTGGGCGAGCTTTTGCTCCGCGTGCTCCCGTTGATGGACGGCGGCTTGAAGTTCCTCCGTGCGTCGGAGCAGCTTCGTCACTGTGTCCGAGAGCCCGCGCTGGACGCGTCGGAAATGATGAGCCAGCAAAACCAGCACGACCGAACCCGCGATCAGGCCTTCGACGCGGACCGAGTACCACGCCAAGGTGTATCGCGAACCGCTGTAGGTGCTCAGCCATACGCCGCCCGCCTCTGCGGTGAGCACGACGACCAGCCAGATGAAGATGGAGCGGCGATGGAGTCCGCGTAGCCCGATGAGGACGACGGCCAGGATCGCCAGGACCGCAGCGCTGTAGGAGCCGTAGATGCTGAACAGGCCGAAGGCCTGCCGCCCGTTCCGGTCGACGGTGGCGGCGGCATCGGTCCATTGGGACGCGAAGCCGGCCAGGACCGCCGCCGCCGTGGCGACCAGGGGCGGCCAGTAGGTGAAGGTCCGGGGCTCCTTGCTCGGTTGCATCGCGGACAGCGCCGCCCAGATGATGAAACTCGCGAACCCCGCACGCCAGGTGATGAACAGCCAGCTGACCGCGTGCGGTGAGCCGAGCAAGGGCCTGTCGGGAAGCACGGCCCCGGGAAAAGTCAGCACATGCAGCACCGCCATCAGTCCCGCGTAGAGGTAAGCGGCGGCGATGACCGAATGCGATCGAGGCTGGCTGGGCGAGGAGATGAGGAGCCAGAACGTGGCCAGGTTGATCATCGCCGCCGCCGCGCCATACATGCCGCTGATGTGGGGCAGCGGGACCAGCGGCTCCGAGGCGTAGGGAAGCACCGCGGCAATGCCCACCAGCAGCGCCACGGACAGCGTCAGCGCGGCACGGCGCTGCGCGGTGCTCGCGATCTCCTGAACGACCTCCCTGAACGGCATCCCAGTGCTCCGGCCCTGTATTGACGGCGCGCGATTGTCTCTCGCGCGGCTCAACCCTTGGGCCGTCGACCCGTTTCGTGTCCGACCACTCAGCCATTCACCCGGCAGGATGGGCACGCGCTGAAGTAGAAAGCCGCACGGGAGCGCCGCTCACGCCGATACGCGGCGGACGTACGACACTTCTGTAACTTTTCAAGGCGTCGTGATTGGACATAGGCCGGTCCACTCGCAGGTTTCGGATACTGCTTGCGACTCGCGCCTCCTGGAGTTGTCGCATGGTGTGACGGCTGGAGGCGCCAACCCCCGCCATGCTTCTTCGAACCAACACCGCTCGTCGCCTGCACAGCGCCGCATTGAGCTGCCCGTCCCGTCACCGATCCGTCACGGTGGTCATCGCCACGGCTATCGCATTGACCGCGTGCGGTGGCGGATCGTCTGGTGAGGATCCCGAGCCGCCGGCAGGCCCCGGCACGACGGCCACAACCCTCGTGCGTGTTGCTGCAGAGCCTGCAGGAAGTCAGTGTGCGGCCGGCGGTACACGAGTCCAGTCCGGCCCGGATGCCGATGCCAACGGCCAACTCGCCGACTCGGAAGTGGTCAACACGCAGTACGTCTGCAACGGATTGAATGGCGGCGCCGGCGCCACCGGGCAGTCCATGCTCGTTCGAGTCCGTGTCGAGGCGGCTGGCGCGAACTGCGCACAGGGCGGATCGGCCGTCTTGGCGGGGCTGGACGCCAACGGGAACGGCGCGCTGGAGGATGGCGAAGCCGGAAGCATCGCTTACATGTGCAACGGGGCGAACGGCTCCAACGGCGCAACGGGGCCCACCGGTCCGAGCGGCCCCGCCGGTGCCTCGGGGCTGGACGCCTTGGTCGCGGTCGTCACCGAGTCGGCCGGCGCCAATTGCGCCTACGGCGGCCAGCGGGTCCAGTCGGGCCAGGATGCCAACCGCAATGGCGTGCTCGACGCGGGCGAGGTGTCCTCAACCTCCTACGTCTGCAGCGCAGCCCCGGCCGATACCCGTTGGGTCAACGTGACCGGAGCAGCGGTGCAGGCCGAATCGAACACCGGCTATCTGGCGAACTCGAACGCCGCCGTGGTGGTCACGTTGCCGGCATCGCCCGCCATCGGCGACTGGATCAAGATCACCGGGGTGGGCAGCGGCGGCTGGACGGTCGCGCAGAACGCCGGCCAGCGCATCTCCACCCTGGGCCTGCCAGGCGGCAACCTGATCGGCTGGACAGCCCAGGCGCCCGTCGGCTCATGGACTGGAACGGCCATGTCGGCCGACGGGGCGCGGCAGGTCGCGACCTCGGCGTCGGGCGAGCTCTACACCTCCAGCGACACGGGCGCGCAGTGGGCGCTGCGGCTCACGGGGCAGACCTGGTCTGGCGTGGCCACGTCGTCCGACGGGATGAAGATCCTGGCGGCGACCAACGGCGGCGCCCTTTACCTGTCCACGGACGGCGGCGCCAACTGGTCCAACGACGGCAGCGCGCGGGCCTGGTCCGCTGTCGCCAGTTCTGCCGACGGCGTGCGCCTTGTTGCGACGACCTACCTCGGTCAGATCTGGACCTCGTCCGACAGCGGCGCCAACTGGACGGCGCGCGACAGCAACCGAGCCTGGCGCGCGGTCAGTTCATCCGCCGATGGCCGCGTGCTGGTGGCCGGCACCAATGGCGCGCAGCTGTACGTGTCGACGGATTACGGGGTGACCTGGACCGCCCGCGCCTCGGCGCAGTTCTGGTGGGCGACTGCGGCCTCCGCAGATGGCAAGAGGCTGTATGCAACGGTCGACACCGGCGCGATCTGGCGCTCCGATGATTTCGGTGCCACTTGGGAAGCGGTCGCCAGCACCCGAGATTGGCGCGGCATCGCTTCTTCCTCGGACGGGCGTTACGTTGTGGCCGCGACCAGTGGCGGGGCGCTCTACGAATCGCCGGACGGCGGCCAGACTTGGCGCGCCACGGCCGACGCCGGCGCCTGGACAGCCGTGGCCAGCAGTGCGAATGGCCTGACTCTATTGGCCGGCAAATCCGGCGCAGCGCTGTATGGGGGCGTACGTCGATCGTCGACCACCCCGGGCGTGACAGGGTCGCTGTCGGGTGGGCAGTCGGATGCGCTGCAGCTGCAATATGTCGGCGGCGGCGTGTTCATGCCGATCAGCTACGTATCGTCCAACGTGACGTTCGCAGCACGGTAGTCGTCGAATTCATTCGGTCGACGAACCCAGTTTCCGCATGCATTGATTCACGCCCTCCTCGTCGCCGACCAACGAGCAAATCGCCCGTTGGGGTGACGAGAGGTTTTGCAGACCGTCCTTTGGTCAACGCGATGCGAGTGGCATCTCGTCGAGCCTCGACCGTCGCGGCGCGCTTTTTATTGAGGCCGGAAATGCGATTCGATGTCTATCTATTGATCCGAATGCTGGGGCTTGCGTTCGCCGTGGTCGGGACGGCACATGGTGCCGAAACAGAGGCCGTCCAGGCTTCTACGCCGGAGTGCTCCGGGCTTTCCACTTATCGAGAAATTGTTCGCATACCCGAGCGCATATTCAAAGACTGCGTACGCAAGGAATCAGATTCCCTCTTGAAGGGCGCACTATCCGATATCGCGTATGGCGATGAGCCTGAAGACGTGATCGCAAGCAAGCGAGCTGGAGAAATATTCAATGAGCTTGAACGTCGGGAAGTAACGGTTGGATCTGATTGGCGAGCATATTTGCGTATTACATACATCGGGTGGTCGTTCCCCGAACTAAATAAGCTCAGACAATCGGAGTTTGCGAAGCACTGGTTCGAGGGAAAAAAGCTGCCGCGGGGTGTTGTTCCCTTGCCCATGTCCTCGTCCGTGGTTTCCGGATGGGACGTGGATATGACCGGAAATATGCTTCGCGAGCGCGAGATTAGCACCGTAGACCGTCCGCTAGTAGTTGTTTTCAGCCCGACCTGCAACCCCTGCAGAAGGGCCGCGCTGGATATTGATAAAGATCCCGAACTTCGTCAGATATTCTTCTCTTGTTCTCTTTGGGTATCTCCGCTGGATCAGACCTTCAGTATGGACGACTATGGTGAGTGGGACAAAAAGCACCCTCGACTACGGGGCGCCATAGTGAAGGACTGGAATCGGCTGGCTTTGCCATTTCCAGTGGTGACACCGACCTTTCACGTATTTGAGCACGGACGAAGCGTGCTTCATATTGACGGGTGGCCAAGGGAGGGCCGGAAGGATCAGATTGTTGCGTTCGCCCGGGAAAACCAGGCAATGCGCAAATGTATGAGCAAGGTTTAACCGCGGCGGTCTCAAGTCTGACGTGCAACACCTCTACACAAGTAAGGTGTCGGGATGGAAGTACGAGAGAAGTATCGGCAGTTGAGTCCCGATGAGCGGGTGGCGATCGCGGGGTTGAAGATGCAGGGCTGCGGTGTGCGCGAGATCGAAAGAAGGCTGGGCCGGTCGGCCAGAAACTGACCCCGTAACATCGCCATCCCAGCTTCACGAATTCGGTGAAGGTTCAATGAGCCTCACACACAGAACCTCGGACAGGCCCTTGGGAAAACTGAACTACACACGGCACATCAGGAGACTTCGCTGCATCTCGCTGCGAGGCCTTGTCGCGGAGAACGACTCAGCAGACCCACCTGTCTTTGACGCCTCTCGCGATCTGATACTCGGCCCCGTCAATCTCTTCGCCGGACCCAACGGCTCTGGCAAATCGACCGTCCTTGATGCTGTGCGCAGCCTGTTCGAGCCAGAGCTTCTCGCCAAGCTGAGGCGCGAGAACATCAAGCGCGACGTCACGTCGGGTTTTCGCGTCGTGTTCGATAGTCAGTCTGAAGTCCGCGCTGTCTTCGGCCAGACAGGAGACGTGCTGGATCCGTCACGCCAGTCCGACTGGTCGTGGCAGCGGACCCTGCTCCTAGTTGAAGTTGTGGACGTCGCTGGCGAACCGTGGTTCCGCGTCCCAGCCATAGGAAGTTTGCCGGTCGTGGGTGAGATCGAGCCGCACTGGCTGCAAGTTTTCAAGGATGCGCTGGCGCGGTTGGGCGCCCTCGGAAATGCATGGCCCCGCGGTGCGACCGCTGTCCCAGACCCGGGCAGCTACGTTGAAATCCTTCGCCGCTTCAGTCACCTTCTGCCGCGCAATGCGTCAAGTGGGCCGACCGAGGACTGGATGAAGGATCGTTCCGGGAAGCTGTCAAAGATCAACGGACGGCTGCATCAGTACCATGGAGATGACCTCACCCAGTCGAGCGCGGTCGATCTGGGATTGATTCCCTCGGGCTGGCATCAGGTCGTCGATCTGCTCAGCTGGGTGGAGCAATGCGAGGACCATTCAATCTGCACCATCGATGAGCCGGAGCGCCACCTCCACCCCGTGCTTCAGCGCGCGCTGATCTCTGAGCTGGCCGCACTTCGCCGGCGCAAGAATCTGCAGTTCATCATCGCCACACATTCGCCCACGTTCTTGAACCGGTCGGCCTGGAACCAGACCGAGCTGGCCATCTTCCACATGATCGGCGGGCGGCCGGTGTTAGAGCCCCGCGTGGAACGAGTGCTCGATCAGCTCGGCTGCCTTGCCAGCGACCTGTGTCAATCCAACGGCGTGATCTGGGTGGAGGGGCCGTCCGATCGGATCTACCTCAACGCGTTCCTGCGCGCCTGGCGCTCCCAACGGCTCAAATCCAGTGCCGTGCTGACGGAAAACGTCCACTATTCGTTCTCGTTCTACCAAGGCAGCTGCCTCTCCCACTATTCGGGGACGGCCTGGGGATCGTCGCTTGACGACACGGATGGTCCCGACGACGATTCCTCGGTGTCGTCTGCAGAAGAGCAAGAGGACGTTCGAGAGCTCATTGACCTGCTCGCCTTGAACCGCAATGCCGCCATCTGCATGGACCAGGACTGCGACTTCACAGTTGATTGCTTCGGCGATCTCGTGCCAGCGACCAAACTGGGTCATAACAAGATGCGAGTCATCGACGAGCTGCGTGGCGCGGCCAACCCGGTGGTTCACATCACGAGCGGATACACGATCGAAGCCTACGTGAGTCAGCTCATGCCCAAGAAGTTCCTGTCCTACGTCAATGGGCGAGCGGTGGTCGGCGGAAACAAGGTACAGCAGGCCATTCGCTTCGCGAAGAAGAGCGACGCGGAGATCGCGAGCTGCTTCGCCCAACACTTCGCGCTGGAGTTGTTCATCAAACGTCTGCACGAGGCCATCGTCCGATGGAATCTGTCGGCTGCCTGAGCAGGCTGATCGGCGCGCTAATGCGCACAAGTCGTGGCGACCGCATCGCTCGCACTTCCAACTCGCGGCAGTCCAATTTGCGACTTTATTTGTCGAGAACAGCGAGCACGCTGCCCGCGAACCGCTCACTCCACCGTCACACTCTTCGCCAGATTCCGCGGCTTGTCCACGTCGGTGCCGCGCGCGCAAGCCGTGTGATAAGCGAGGAGTTGGAGCGGCACCGTATGCAGGATCGGGCTCAGCGCCCCGTAGTGCTCCGGCATGCGAATGACGTGGAGCCCCGGTTCGCTGTCGATCTTCGTATCCCCGTCGGCGAACACGAACAGCTCGCCGCCGCGCGCGCGCACTTCCTGCATGTTGCTCTTGAGCTTCTCCAGCAGCGTGTCGTTCGGCGCCACCGTCACCACCGGCATCTGCGCCGTCACCAGCGCCAGCGGGCCGTGCTTCAGCTCACCCGCCGGATAGGCCTCGGCGTGGATGTAGCTGATCTCCTTGAGCTTCAACGCGCCTTCCAGTGCGATCGGGTAATGCAGCCCGCGACCGAGGAACAGCGCGTTCTCCTTGCGCGCGAACTCCTCGCTCCACGCGATCACCTGCGGCTCCAGCGCCAGCACCGCCTGCACCGCCACCGGCAGGTGGCGCAGCGCCTTCAGATGCTCCTGCTCCTGTTCCTCGTCCAGATGCCCTCGCGTCTGCGCCAGCGCCAGCGTCAGCAGGAACAGCCCCACCAGCTGCGTCGTAAACGCCTTTGTCGACGCCACGCCGATCTCCGCGCCCGCCCGCGTGATGTAGGCCAGCGCGCATTCCCGCACCATCGCGCTCGTCGACACATTGCACACCGTCAGCGTGTGCAGCATCCCCAGCGAGCGCGCATGCTTCAGCGCCGCCAGCGTGTCCGCCGTCTCGCCGCTCTGGCTGATCGTCACCACCAGCGTGCGCGGGTTCGGCACGCTGTCCCGGTAGCGGTACTCGCTCGCGATCTCCACATTCGTCGGGATCTTCGCGATGCTCTCCAGCCAGTACTTCGCCGTCGACCCCGCGTAGTAGCTGGTCCCGCACGCCAGGATCAGCACCGAGTCGATCTCCTTGAACACACGGAACGCGCCGTCGCCGAACAGCTCCGGGCTGATGCCCTGCACCGCGTCCAGCGTGTTGGCGATCGCCACCGGCTGCTCGAAGATCTCCTTCTGCATGTAGTGCCGGTACGGGCCCAGCTCGGCCGCGCCGCTGTGCGCGTGCACGGTCTTCACCTCGCGCTCGACGTTGACGAAACGCCCCGTCGCCGCATCCTTGTTGCTGATCCAGTAGCGGCCCAGCTGCAGGTCGACGACGTCGCCTTCCTCCAGGTACACGATCTGGTCGGTCACGCCCGCCAGCGCCATCGCGTCCGAGGCGACGAAGTTCGCACCCGCGTAGTCGTCCTTGCCCAGGCCCAGCACCATCGGCGAACCCTCGCGCGCACCGATCACGCGGTGCGGCTCGTCCTTGTGGAAGACCGCGATGCCGTACGCGCCGCGCAATTGCCCCACCGCCGTCTGCACCGCCTCCAGCAGGTCGCCGTGGTAGTGGAAATCGACCAGGTGCGCGATGACCTCGGTGTCGGTCTGGCTGTGGAAGACGTAGCCGCGCGACTTCAGCTCGGCGCGCAGTTCATCGTGGTTCTCGATGATGCCGTTGTGGACCAGCGCCACGCGACCCGGCAGCAGGTGCGCCTCGGCGCCCGGACCGTGGGAGAAATGCGGATGCGCGTTGTGCACCGCCGGCGCGCCGTGCGTCGCCCAGCGCGTGTGGGCAATACCTGTCCCCGCCGCCACACCGTCCTGCGCCGCCAACGTCTGCAGCTCGGCCACCCGCGAGGTGCTGCGCGCGCGGCGCAGTTGGCCGTCCTGGTGGACCGCCACCCCGCAGGAGTCATACCCGCGGTACTCGAGCCGCTTCAGGCCCTCGATGAGGATGGGAACGATGTCCTTCTGGCTGACCGCGCCGACGATGCCGCACATGCTGTGTCTCCCCGGATGTCCGGATGAATTTGCGAATGGCGGAATGCTAGGCATCTCAGCGAGAAGGATGCTTTCAACCTTCACTAATCGGTGAAAGAATCGGTCACCATATCCACCGTCCGGCTGATTCTTTCATTCAAGCGATACCGATGGAATTTTCTCTCACTCTCGACGCCATCGACTTGCGGGTGCTGGACCTGCTCCAGCAGGACGCCTCACTGTCCAACCAGGCATTGGCCGAGCGCGCCCATGTGTCGCCCGCGACCTGTCTGCGCCGCGTGCGGCGGCTCGTCGAATCCGGCGTCATCGAGAAGCAGGTCGCCATCCTGTCCCCGGAGAAGCTGGGCGCGGGGCTGTCGGCGTTGGTGGAGATCACGCTCGACCGCCAGGGCGCGGAGCACCTCGATGCGTTCGAGGCCATCGCCGTCGCGGCGCCCGAGGTCCAGCAATGCTGGCGCGTGGCGCCGGGGCCGGACTTCGTGCTGGTGCTGCAGGTGCCGGATATGCCGGCGTATCACGCGCTGGTGCAGCGGCTGTTCACGCAGCAGGCCAACGTCCGCAATGTGAAGGCGTTCTTCAGCGTGAAGCGCGCGAAGTTCGAGCCGAGACTGGCGCTGCCTGCGGCGCGGCCTTGATCAGCGCTTGAGGATCAGCAGACCCTTGAGGTACTCGCCCTCGGGGAAGTAGATCGTCTGCGGATGGTCCGGCGTCGCCCCGACGCGGTCGAGGATCAGCCCGTCCGAGCCGGCGTCGATGCCGGCACCGGCCACGATCTTGTGGAAGAGCTCCGGCCCCACGCCGCCCGAGCACGAGAACGTGAACAGCAGGCCGCCCGGCTTCAGCAGCATCAGGCCGAGCCGGTTGATGTCCTTGTACGCCCGGGCGGCCCGTTCCGCATGCGCCGCCGTCGGCGCGAACTTCGGCGGATCGAGCACGATGGCGTCGAAGCTGCGCCCCTGCTTGAGCAGGTCGCGCAGTGTGTGGTTGACGTCGGCATCCAGCGCCGTGTGATGCGCGGGATCGAAGCCGTTGAGCGCCACGTGCGCCGTGGCGCGCGCCAGCGCCGGAGCGGACGAATCGACGCTGATGACCTCCGTCGCGCCCCCCGCGAGCGCCGCGACCGAGAAGCCGCCGGTGTAGCTGAAGCAGTTCAGCACCGATTGGCAGCCGTAGTGCTTCACCACTTCGGCGAACTTCCTGCGGTTGTCGCGCTGGTCGAGGTAGTAGCCGGTCTTGTGGCCCTCGGCCACGTCCAGGCTCAGCTTCCAGCTGTTCTCCGAGATGACGAGCTCCGTGCCGCCCTCGCCGCGCAGCCAGCCAGTGACGGGTTCCATGCCTTCAAGCGTGCGCACGTTCGCGTCGGAGCGTTCGTAGATCCGCGCCAGACCCGTCTGCGCGAGCAGCAGGTCGGCGATGGTCTGCTTCCAGCGTTCGGTGCCGGCGGACAGGAACTGCGCGCTCAGCGTGTCGCCGTAGCGGTCGACGATGAGGCCTGGGAGACCATCGGCCTCGCCGTGGATCAGGCGCACCGCGTCGGAAGCGATCGGCATGCGCGCCCTCAGCGCCAGCGCCGCGGCGATGCGGCGCTCGAAGAACGCGGCGTCGATGCGTTCCTTCTCGTCGAAGCTCCACGCACGCGCGCGGAACACCGACTCCGGACTGAACGAGGCCCAGCACAGGAAGGTGCCGTCGAAGGCCTCCACGCGCACGGTCTCGCCGGCGTCGGCCCGGCCCTTCGCGATCGAGCCCTCGAAGATCCAGGGATGGCGGCGGAGGAGCGAGCGCTCCTTGCCCTCGCGGAGACGGATGGATTTCATGGGGCGGATTGTCTGCGATGGCGAAGCGTCAGTCGTCGTCGCCGCGCTGGGTCTGCTGTCTGCCGAAACCAGATCAGGCAGCTTGGGATTCGCGTTCGATCCCAAGCCTACGGACGATTGGGGTCGCTGGCTCGGGCCCCGCTCGAGGGTCGGCCGCGATGTTGCTTCAGCGCTGCGCCGCGGGCCCCAGCGTCCCGAACGCCCAGCCGATGTTCAGGCTGACCATCGGGGTGCTCTGCTTCTCCCCGCCGAGGGCCTTCCACTGGCCCACGCCGACCTTCACGCGCAGGCGGTCACGGCCGGTGCCTTCCCACTGCGCCCACAGCTCGCCTTGCGACACGGCGCCGCCGCCGACCGCCACACCGCCGCCGCCGGCCGCGCCGACCATCGCTTCCGCGCCAACGCGCACGCCGTTCCACTTCGGCGAATGCGCGCCCAGGCCGAACATGCCGTACGAGAACGCGCCCGCCTTGCCCAGCGCCGCGCTGCCCGCCTGCGCCACGCCGTACCACGGCCCGCCGAAGTCGCGCGTCATGCCGATGCCCAGACCGGTCACGTTGTCCTTGGAGCCGTCCTTGAACTTGAATTCCTTGAAGTAGGGCATGCTCAGGTACAGCGCCTGCGCACGGATCGTGCCGGACTCCAGCGGCGGCGAATTCAGGATGCGCGACACCTTCTCCAACGGCAGCGCCAGCGAACCGCGCACCTGGAAGGACTCGTAGTTCCCCCACGGCGCCTTCATGTAGCCGGCGTCCAGCCGCAAGGTCGGACCCCACGGCGTGATCCAGCGCAGCGTCGGACCGACGCGCACCAGCCAGCCGCTGCCCGTGTCCATGTCGCCGCCGCCGCCCAGTCCGAACGAGAACTGGCCGCCGACGCGCAGCCGCTGGCTGCCGATGCCCCAGTCCTGGCCGGCGTTCGCGAGGATCTCCATGTAGCCGTCGTTGCCGCCGGATGCGGCGCCCGAGGCCTCCAGGCCCCACCACGACGAGCCATCGCCGAAGTACTGCCGCAGGTCGCCGCCGGCCTTGCCCTTGCGCCCCGTCAGCGGCACGCCGCCGCGCGTGCGGCTGCTACTGCGCGGCTTCTCGACGCCCGCGCTCAGCGCGATCTCGTCGAAGCCCATGCCCGTGCGATCGCCCGCGCGCCCCGGCGATCCGGAGTCGCCCGGGTTGAAGCTCAGGAACCGGTCCATCCGCCCGATCGTGAACGCGACGCCGGTGTCCTTGATGTTGCCGTTCCCGTTCGGGAAGGTGATGTGCGAGACACCGACCCCGGCGTACCAGTTGCCGAACTCGCCGCGCAGCGAGAGCTCAGGCCGCAGCATCAGGCCACCGCCGGCGCGGACCTTGTCCGAACTCACACCGCCGCCCGCGCCCGCGTACAGGCTGGCCGCCAGATGCCAGTCCTGCGCGATCCGGAAGCGACGCTGCACGTTGAAGCCGACCGTGAACAGGCCGCCGAACTCGCCCTGTGCCGCGCCGTACGCGGCGGGGCCAAGGCCCCAGTCCTCGTTGATCGCCACCATGTAGTGCGCGCCCAGGAACGCCGTCTTCTGCCCCGTGGGCATCTTGACCGGCGACCAGTTCAACTCGAACGCGGCGGGTCGGCTGTCGGTCGCGGTGATGACCGGCCGCTCCGATGCGTCGCTCGATGACTGCTGGGCGTTCGCCTGGACCTGCGCCGCCATCAGGGCGGAGCACAGCAGCAGCGGGCGGGAGGGGAATCGCGAGGAAGTCGGAACGGTGCGGCGCATCGGAGGGACAGTCGGTTATTTCTTGCGGGCGCGGGGGTGCGCCGCGTCGTAGACCTTGGCCAGGTGCTGGAAGTCCAGCCGGGTGTAGATCTGCGTGGTGCTGATGTTGGCGTGGCCCAGCAGTTCCTGGACCGCGCGCAGGTCGCCGCTGCTCTGCAGCAGGTGCGACGCGAACGAATGGCGCAGCATGTGCGGATGGACGTGCGTGGGCATCCCCGCCGCCAGCGCGCGCTGCTTCAGGCGCTTTCGGATCTGGTCGGCGTTGAGCCGGCGGCCGCGCGGTCCGACCAGCAGCGCCGGTTCGTCCGCCGCCGCCCATTGGCCGCGCACCGCCATCCAGGCCCGCAGCGCCGTCATCGACGGTCCGCCCAGCGGGACCGCGCGTCGCTTCGAGCCCTTGCCCAGCACCTGCGCCTCGGCGTCCTCAGGCACGATCCAGCCGGCCGACGACGCCTGATGGCGCTGGTCCAGGCCCACCAGTTCGGAGACGCGCAGGCCGCTGCCGTAGAGCAGCTCGACCAGGCAGCGCTCCAGCGCCTCGGCGACCGGATCGGCGGCGTCCTGCTGGTGCTCGGCCAGCCGCACCGCGTCGTCGACGCCCAGCGCCTTCGGCAGCGGACGCCCCTGCTTGGGCGCGTGCAGGTCGGCGATCGGGTTCGCGTCGACCAGGCCGTTCTGGCCCAGCCAGCGGTACCAGCCCCGCCACGCGGACAGGATCAGCGCCAGCGTGCGCGGCTTGAGCCTCTCCCCGTGCAGCTTCGCGAGGAAGCGCCGCGCCTGATGCGCCGACAGGCGCAGCAGATCCTGGCCCTCGACGGAGGCCAGCCCCGTCAGCCGCTGCAGCGCGTCCGTGTAGAGCGTCAGCGTGCGCTCCGCCAGGCGGCGCTGCACGCGCAGGTGTTCGAGGTAGCGCTGCTGCTCGTCAGTCAGGCTGAGCGGGGACATGCGGAGCGATCGGGGGAGCGACCGGAGGAGCGGCATGCGGGTCGGCGTCCAGCAGGCGCGAGAGCGCGGCGCTGGCGATCTCGCCGACGCGGGTCAGGAACTCGGTCCCCATCTCGGCCGTGTAGCGCGTCGGATCCGGCGACCCCAGCACCAGCAGCCCGAACGGCTGCGACGGCGCACCCGTCGTCAGCGGCACCAGCGCCAGCGAGGCCACGTCGTCCTCGAGCCAGCGTGCCGCCTCGAAACCCGAATTGATGCCGCAGTACGGCTGGTTCAGGCTGCCCACGAAGGACTTCACGTCCGGGCTGACCTCGGAGGCGAACGGCGCCAGCGCGTGGCCGGCGTCGACGTTCCACAGGCGCAATCCCGCCTGCGGGATCAGGAACTGGTGGCGCAGCTCGCGCAGCAGCACTTCCGGCAGCTGGCTGTCGTCGCGCGTCAGCATCAGCGCCAGCGTCCAGCGGTGCAGCCGGTCGGCGATGGCGACGTTCTCCTGCCCGTTGCGGATCATCTCGATGATCTTGTGCTCCAGGCCGCGGATCTTGTCGCGCAGCAGCTCCGCCTGGCGCTCCTGCAGCGAGACCGCGCGCTGTCCGTGCGGATGCGAGATCCGGACGTTGGCCAGCAGTTCGGCGTGACGTTCGAAGAACGCCGGGTCATTCGCCAGGTAGTCGGCGATGTCTTGTTCGGTGATGCCTTCGATGCCGCTCACAGTTCGATTTCTCCTTCAAAGACCGTCTGTGCCGGCCCCGTCATGTAGACCGGGGCGGACAGCCCCGGGCCTCCCGGCGTCATGCCGGCCCATTCGATGCGCAGATCGCCGCCGCGCGTTTGCACCTCGACCGCGGCGTCCAGCCAGCCCAGCCGGATGCCCGCCACCACCGCCGCGCACGCGCCGGTACCGCAAGCCAGCGTCTCGCCGGCGCCGCGTTCGAAGACGCGCAGCTTCACTTCGCCGCGGCTGACGATCTGCAGGAACCCGGCGTTGACACGGCGCGGGAACGATTCGTGGTGCTCGACCAGCGGTCCGACGAGGCCCACCGGCGCCTGGTCGACGTCGTCGACCCGCTGCACCGCGTGCGGGTTGCCCATGGACACCACCGCGACCTCCGCCGTCATCCCGTCGCCCAGCGACAGCGGCCAGCGCTCGAAACCGTTCTCGTGGCGCGGCATCGTGTCCTTCGGGTCGAACGGGATGCGCGGCAGGTCGAAGACCGGCGCGCCCATGTCGACCGTGACGCGGCCGTCGTCCTGCAGGCGCAGCTCCAGCAGCGCGTTGATCGTCTGCACGCGGATGGTCCGCTTGTCCGTCAGCCCCTTGTCGACGACGTAGCGCACGAAGCAGCGCGCGCCGTTGCCGCACTGCTCCACCTCGGAGCCGTCCGAGTTGAAGATGCGGTAGCCGAAGTCGACGTCCGGCGCCGCGTCCTTCGCAGGGGCCTCGATCACCAGGATCTGGTCGCAGCCCACGCCGAAGCGGCGGTCGCCGACGCGCCGCAGCTGGTCGCTGGTCAGCGGCATCGGATGGCGCGTGGCGTCCAGCACGACAAAGTCGTTGCCGGCGCCCTGCATCTTGGTGAAGCGCAGTTTCATGGGAGCGGATTATCGGGAATACAGCGACGCCTCGCCGGGCGGTCGGGTCTTGAATCGCTTGTGGACCCAGAAATACTGGGCCGGGTGCTCGCGGATCCGGTCCTCGAGCCAGCGGTGGAAGTGGTTCGCGTCGGCTTCCATGTCGCCGCTCGGGTAGCCCTCCAGCGGTTCATGGGCATGGACGACGATGCCTTCGCCCTTGGGCAGCATCGTGACGATCACCGGCTGCACCACCATCTTCATGGTCTGCGCGATCTTGGCCGGAGCCAGCAGCGTGTTGGCCGGCACGCCGAAGAACGGGATGAAGGCCGAGTCCTTGGGACCGAAGTCCATGTCGGGCAGGTTCAGGAAGGAATAGCCGTCGCGGATCGCCCGCAGCACGCTGCGCACGCCTTCGTGGCGGTCGACCAGCTTGGTCGTGCCGAAGCGCGAGCGCGCGCGGCGCAGCGCGTCGTCGAAGAGCGCGTTGCTCTGCCGCTGGTAGATGCTGGCGCCAGGTCTTGCCTGGTTGAGCATCAGCGCCGGTCCGATCCAGTCCAGGCCCACGAAGTGCGGCATCAGCCACATCACTGGGCGGTCGACCTGTTCGGAGAGCTTGATGTTGCCCTCGATGCGCATCAGCCGGAGCAGCCGCCGGTCCGACGCGTACCAGAGCAGTCCGCGCTCCAGCAGGCTGCGGCCCAGCCAGCCGAAGTGCTCGCGCACCAGGGCCTCGCGTTCGGCCAGGGGCTTCTCGGGGAAGCAGAGCTCGACGTTGCGCAGCGCCACGCGCCGCCGCGATCCGGCCACGCGGTGCAGCAGCCCGCCCAGCCCCCAGCCGAGGGCGGCCAGCCAGCGCAGCGGCAGCCAGTGCAGCAGCCACAACAGGCTGATCAGCGCATATGTACCCAGTTTTCCCATCGACCGTCCGGCGCCCTGTTCGGGCTCTTTCCTATAATGCCGCCCCAGTCGCCGAGTTAATCTGGACAACTTGCGGGGCGACTCATAAATCCCGCTAAAGCGTTCGCCGCCTGACTCCCGTCTCGGCGACGCCAAAAGGCAAGCCCGAAGGGCTCGGCCAGCAGGCTGTACCCGAAGACTGAATCACAGGAGTTTAAATTGGCGAGCGATTTCCTTTTCACCTCGGAATCCGTATCTGAAGGCCACCCCGACAAGGTGGCGGACCAGATCTCCGACGCCATCCTCGACGCCATCCTGGCGCAGGACCCGCGCTCCCGCGTCGCGGCCGAGACGCTCTGCAACACCGGCCTGGTCGTGCTGGCCGGCGAGATCACGACCAACGCCCACGTCGACTACATCCAGGTCGCCCGCGACACGATCAAGCGCATCGGCTACGACAACACCGAGTACGGCATCGACTACAAGGGTTGCGCCGTGCTCGTCGCCTACGACAAGCAGAGCAACGACATCGCCCAGGGCGTGGACCAGGCGTCCGACGACCACCTGAACACCGGCGCCGGCGACCAGGGCCTGATGTTCGGCTATGCCTGCGACGAGACGCCGGAGCTGATGCCCGCGCCGATCTACTACGCGCACCGCCTCGTGGAGCGCCAGGCCCAGTTGCGCAAGGACGGCCGGCTGCCCTTCCTGCGTCCGGACGCGAAGAGCCAGGTGACGATGCGCTACGTCGACGGCAAGCCGCACAGCATCGACACGGTCGTGCTGTCCACGCAGCATGCGCCCGAGATGTCGCTGGGCGACAAGATGAAGCCGGAGTTCTACGAGGCCGTCATCGAGGAGATCATCAAGCCGGTGCTGCCCAAGGAATGGCTGCAGGACACGAAGTACCTGGTCAACCCGACCGGCCGCTTCGTCATCGGCGGCCCGCAGGGCGACTGCGGCCTGACCGGCCGCAAGATCATCGTGGACACCTACGGCGGCGCCTGCCCGCACGGCGGCGGCGCGTTCTCGGGCAAGGACCCGACCAAGGTGGACCGCTCGGCCGCCTACGCCGCGCGCTATGTGGCGAAGAACATCGTCGCCGCCGGCCTGGCCAAGCAGTGCCAGATCCAGGTCGCGTACGCGATCGGCGTCGCGCGTCCGATGAACGTCACGGTCTACACCGAAGGCACCGGCGTCCTGCCCGACGAGCAGATCGCCGCGCTGGTCAACGAGCATTTCGACCTGCGCCCCAAGGGCATCATCCAGATGCTGGACCTGCTGCGCCCGATCTACGGCAAGACCGCGGCCTACGGCCACTTCGGCCGTGAAGAGCCGGAGTTCAGCTGGGAGCGCACCGACAAGGCGAAGGCGCTGCGCGCCGCAGCCGGTCTGTGATTCCCCTCCTCCGGAATCGGTCATTTGCCGCACCTGCGGAAACTTGATCCCCCGACTCAGGGCCGCCTCGCGCGGCCCTGGTCGTTTCCGGAAGTCTGGCATCGCGGCAGAATGACCGCATGCACGCCATGCCCACTGCGCCGACCCCGTTGACCATCCTGATCGTCGACGACCAGAACGCCACCCGCGTGGCATTGACGGCGGAACTGGACCGGGCCGGTCACCGCGTGCTGGAGGCCGACAGCGCCGAGTGGGCGCTGGAGCTGTTCCGCCGCTACCGGCCCGACCTGGTGCTGCTGGACGTGGAGATGCCCGGCCACGACGGCTACTGGACCTGCCGCGAGATGCGCGCCGCCGAGCCCGGCGGCTGGACGCCCATCATCTTCCTGTCCCAGTTCAACCAGGACGAGGACGTCTGGAAAGGCATCGAGTCCGGCGGCGACGACTACCTCGTCAAACCGGCCTCCGCGATGATCCTGCACGCCAAGCTGCGTGCGATGCAGCGCCTGGCGCAGATGCGCTCGCGGCTGGTGCAGATGTCCGAGGAGCTGCGCGCGGCCAATGCGCAGCTGGAAGAGCTCTCCAGCGTGGACGCACTGACCGGCCTGATGAACCGACGCGCGCTGGACGCCCGGCTGCAGCAGGAACTGGACCTCGCCCGCCGCGAGGGCAAGCCGCTGACGCTGATGCTGTGCGACGTCGACCACTTCAAGCGCTACAACGACGCGGCCGGCCATGTCGCCGGCGACGACTGCCTGCGCCGCATCGGCCGGCTCCTCAAGGAGACCTGCCGCCGCCCGAGCGATTGCGCCGGCCGGTACGGCGGCGAGGAATTCGCGCTGGTGCTGCCCAACACGCCGCGCTCCGGCGCCATGACCTACGCCCGCGCGCTGATGCGCACGGTGGAGCTGGCTGCGATTCCGCACCCGGATTCGCCCACCGGCGCCACGATCACGCTCTCGGGCGGGATCACGACCTGCCTGCCCGACGACAGCACCAGCGCCGAAGGCCTGATCATCCGCGCCGACGACGCGCTCTACAACGCCAAGTCCACCGGCCGGAACCGCTTCTTCAGCTACGAGATGCAGATGGACACGGCGGAACAGCGCCGCGCGGTCGCGCCGGCGACGCCGCCTTCGTCCCCGACTTGAGGCATACCCGAACTGCTTTCCTGGGGACCGGCCCCGCATAATCGCCTCCGGCACATCTTGTTGCCGCCTGTCGACGATGCCCGGCCATGGACGCTTCCGCCTCGCTGCCGCCTGCCTCGCTCCCTCCGCTGCGCATCCTGGTCGTGGATGACCAGGCCAGCACGCGCGGTGTCCTGTGCAGCCAGCTGCAGGCGATCGGGCACCTCACGCTGGAGGCGGACGGCGGCGACAGCGCCCTGGCCCGCTTCGACGGCGACCATCCCGACCTGGTCCTGCTCGATGTCGAGATGCCCGACCACGACGGCTACTGGGTCGCCAGCCAGATGCGGGCGCACGAGAACGGCGGCTGGACGCCGATCATCTTCCTCTCCAGCCGCGACCGCGACCAGGACCTCTGGCAGGGCATCGAGTCCGGCGGCGACGACTACCTCGTCAAACCCGTCTCCAACACCGTGCTGCAGGCCAAGCTGCGCGCGATGCAACGGCTGAGGCGCATGCAGACGCGGCTGCAGGAAGTCTCCGACGACCTGCGCCACAGCAACGCGCGGCTGGAGAAACTCTCCGGCGAGGACCCGCTGACGCGCCTGCTGAACCGCCGCGCGTTCGACGCCCGGCTGGCGCAGGAAATCGCCTGCGCACGGCGCGACCAGACGCCGCTGACGCTGGTGCTCTGCGACATCGACCATTTCAAGCGCTACAACGACAACTTCGGCCATCTGGCCGGCGACGCCTGCCTGCAGCGCGTCGCGCTGCTGCTGCGGGAGACCTGCCGCCGTCCGCGCGACTGCGCGGCCCGCTACGGCGGCGAGGAGTTCGCGCTGATCCTGCCCGGCACGCCGCGCTCGGGCGCGATGACCTTCGCGCGGGCGGTGATGCGCACGCTGCGCACCTGCAACATGTGCCACCCGGATTCGGTCGAGCCGCATGTGACCCTGTCCGGCGGCATCACCACCTGCGTGCCCGACGCGGACACCACCGTCGAGGGATTGCTGCGGCGATCGGACGACGCGCTCTACACGGCGAAGTCCCGCGGCCGCAACCGCTTCTTCAGCTTCGAGATGCAGATGGACACCGTCGAGCAGGCGCCGAGCGGCTTCGCGCCGCTCTGAGCCGCATCAGGGCTTGCTCCCGCTCCCGCTTGCGGGAGCGGGGCGAGTGAGGGCCGGCAGACTCGGCCGTCAACGGCTCTCTGCTGACACGCCAGGTGCCATGCCGGGGTACCGTCACGGCTTTCGACGACCACTGCCTCCGAATGCCCGTGATCGACCATGACGCGCTGCGGCGTCACGCCATCGCCCGCACCTTCTTCAAGCCGACGACGCTGCTGCGCGCGATCCAGCGGCTGGGCTTCGTGCAGGCCGACCCGATCCGCGCCCCGGCGCGCGCGCAGGACCTGATCCTGATGCACCGGGTCAAGGACTACCGCGCCGGACAGCTCGAAGCGCGATACACCAAGCTCGCGATCGAGGAGGACGCCCTCGTCAACTACGGTTTCCTGCCGCGCGAGACGCTGGCGCTGCTGCACCCGCGCACCGCGAAGCGCCCCTGGGACGACGCGATGAACGCCCGCGCCGCCGAGGTGCTCGAATTCGTCCGCGCGCGCGGCCGCACCCATCCGCAGCATGTGCAGCAGGCCTTCACCCATGGCCGCGTCGAGGGCTACTGGGGCGGCGAGCTCAACGCGAGCACCCAGCTGCTCGACGGCATGCACTACCGCGGCCTGCTGCGCGTGGCGCGGCGAGACTCCGGCACGCGGGTCTACGAGGCCATCGAGCACCTGCTGCAGGACGACAGCCCCGAGGCCCGCCACGCGCGGGCAGGCGCTTTGCTCGACATGATCGTGGCGCTCTACGCGCCGTTGCCGTCGGCGAGCCTGGGCTACCTCACCTCGCTGCTCGGCTACGGCGCGCCGCACCTCCAGGTCGAAGCGCGCAACGTGCTGAAGGAAGCGAAGACCCGCTGGGCCCATGCGAAGGTCGACGGCGAGGTCTGGTACTGGCCGGCCGACGAGAACCCCGCCGCGCGCGCCCACAAGGTCGAGCCGGGGCGACTGCGCTTCCTCGCGCCCTTCGACCCGCTGGTCTGGGACCGTCGCCGCTTCGAGCGGCTGTGGGGCTGGGCCTACCGCTTCGAGGCCTACACGCCGGCGGCGAAGCGGACCAGGGGCCACTACGCGCTGCCGATGCTCTGGGGCGACCGGATGATCGGCTGGGCCAACCTGAAGGTCGAGGGCAGGACGCTCGTCCCGGACCTCGGCTTCATCGACAAGCGGCCGCGCGACGCGGTCTTCCGCGCCGCGCTCGACGAGGCGTACGACGAGATGGCCCGGTTCCTCGGACTGGAGGAATGACAGGAGCTCAGGCGTTCACCAGCGCCATCGACACCTCGGGATAGCGTTCCCCGGCGACCGGGAACTTGTCGAGCAGGTCGCGCAGGTCCTCGCGCAAGACGTCGTTGAGCCGCAGGCGGGCGGCCATCGCGTTCTCCTCCAGCCGCGCGATCGAACGCGTGCCGGGAATCGGCACGACGTCCGGTCCGCGGTCCAGCAGCCAGGCGAGCGCCAGTTGCGCCGGCGTCAGGCCGTGATCGCGGGCCAGCGCGACGAGGGCGTCGGCCAGCGCGAGGTTCTGCGCCAGATGACCGTCCTGGAACCGGGGATTGACCCGCCGCCAGTCGTTGGCCGCCAGTTGATCGGCGCTGCGGATCGCACCGGTCAGGAAGCCGCGCCCCAGCGGGCTGTAGGGGACGAGCGCGATGCCGAGCTCCCGGCAGGTCGGGAGCACCTCGGCCTCCACGTCGCGCGTCCACAGCGAATACTCGGACTGCACCGCCGCGATCGGATGCACCCGGTGGGCGCGCCGGATCGTCTCGGCCGATGCCTCGGACAGGCCGATGTGGCGCACCTTGCCCGCGCGCACCAGCGCGGCCATGGCGCCGACGGTCTCCTCGATCGGCACCGACTTGTCGACGCGGTGCAGGTAGTACAGGTCGATGTGGTTGACGCCCAGGCGGCGCAGGCTCCCGTCGCAGGACGCGTGCACGTTCAGCGGCCGGCCGTTGACGCCGGCGGAGAGTCCGTCCGCATTGCGCACGATGCCGAACTTGGTGGCGAGCACCACCTCACGGCGGCGGTTGGCCAGCAGCCCCGACAGCAGCTTCTCGTTGGCGCCGTTGCCGTAGATATCGGACGTGTCGAGGAAGTTCATCCCCAGATCCAGCGCGCGGTGGAGCACGGCCATCGACGTGGCCGCGTCGGCCGGGCCGTAGAAATCGGACATCCCCATGCAGCCGAGGCCGAGCGCGGAGACCTCCGGTCCGTGCGCGCCGAGCCGGCGACGCGGCAGCTGGGGCAGGTTGTTCAGCGGTTCCCTGGACATGATGGTCATGGCGGCACTCCTTCGAAGACGGTGGGCGCGCGACGACCGGACGGCCGCCGCGATGACCGAGAGCTTAGGAATCCGCCCCCCTCCGGAACCAGCGCAATGCTCGCCCATCCTTGCCCGATTCTCCGGAACCCCATCCGAAGCCCTCGCGGGCGCTGGCGGCGCGCGCGACGGACTTGCACAATCCGATGCATGGTCGCACCCACTCCGATTCCCCTCGCCGACGGTTTCCCCGACGCGCTGCAGGCCCTGCGCGCGCAGATGGTGGATCTCACCCTCCGGCACATCGACGCCGAGGGCTCGCGCCCGACGGCCATTCCCTGCCTGCACCTGATCAAGGCCAGCTGCGCGATGCCCAAGACCGCGCCGGCGTTCTACGAGCCCGGCCTGGCCATCGTGCTGCAGGGTCGCAAGAAGGTGGAGCTCGGCACCGAGACGCTGTATTACGACCCGCTGCATTTCCTGCTGGTGTCGATGCCGATGCTGCCCAAGGGCGGCGTGATCGAGGCGACACCGGACAAGCCCTACCTCTGCGTGCGCATCGACTGCTCGACCGCGACGCTGGCGGAGCTGATGCTGGAGGTCGGCCCGGCCAGCACCGACGCGTCGCCCTCGGCGCAATCGGGGTTGAACGTCGCGCCGGTGTCGGAGTCGATGCTGAGTGCGGCGCTTCGCCTGATGCAACTGCTCGACAACCCGGAGGATCAGCGCGTGCTGGCGCCGCTGCTGCAGCGGGAGATCTTCTATCGCGTGCTGACCGGGCCGCTGGGCCCGCGGCTGCGGGCGCTGGCGCAGCAGGACAGCGCGACGCGTCGCCTGGGGCGCGCGATCGACGAGTTGAACCGCCGCTTCAGCGAAGCCATCAGCATCGACGAGCTGGCCGCCGTCGCGCACATGAGCGCGTCGACACTGCACCAGCGCTTCAAGCAGCTGACGAGCATGTCGCCGATGCAGTACCAGAAGCAGCTGCGGCTGCAGCACGCGCGTCGGCTGATGCTCGGCGAAGGCCTGGACGCGGCGGCCGCGGCACACCAGGTCGGCTACGAGAGCGCCTCGCAGTTCAGCCGCGAGTACCGCCGCCTCTTCGGCACGCCGCCGCGCGCCGACATCGAGCAGCTGCTCCGCGCGGGATGAACGCGGGATGAGCGCCCTCATGCAGGACACAGGCGCCCTGGGCGCGATGCTGCTGCGCCACGCGCCGCGTCCCGGCGTCTGGCCGACGGCGCTGCCCCGGCTCTGGGCCATCCGGCAGGACGCCCCCGGCGGCGAGTTCGCGCACGCGCTGCAGCCGGCAGCGTTCTGCCTCATCGCGCAAGGCGCGAAGGAGGTCCTCCTGGGCGACGACCGGTATGTCTATGACGCCGCGCGCTTCATGGTGTTCACCACGGACCTGCCGGTCAGCGGCCGCGTGATCGAAGCGACGCCGGAGCGTCCCTACCTCTGCCTGCGACTGGATTTCGATCCGGAGGAAGTGGCGGAGCTGGTCGCGCGCAGCGGTCCACCGCGCGCGGCGGCCGCGTCGACGCCATCGGTCCCGCCGATGGACGGCACGACACAGGCCGGGGACGACCCGGGGCGAGGACTCTTCGTCAGCGCCGTGACCTCGGAGATGCTCGATGCCTCCGCGCGCCTGATGCAGCTGCTCGACCATCCGGAGGACCATGCGGCGCTGGCGCCGATGGCGATGCGCGAGCTCGTCTACCGCGTGCTGCGCAGCGAGCAGGGCGAGCGTCTGGCGCAGGTCGCCCGCGCCGACAGCCAGACGCAGCGCGTGCACCGTGCGATCCGCTGGCTGAAGACCCACTACGCGCAGCCGCTGCGCATCGAATCGCTGGCGAAGGAGGCGCACATGAGCGCGTCCTCGCTGCATCACCACTTCCGCGCGCTGACGGCCATGAGCCCGTTGCAATACCAGAAGCAGCTGCGGCTGCAGGAAGCGCGGCGGCTGCTGATCGCCGAGGGCCTCGAGGTCGCGCGCGCCGGCCACGCGGTCGGGTATGAAAGCCCGTCGCAGTTCAGTCGCGAGTACAGCCGCCTCTACGGCGCGCCGCCGTCCCGGGATGCGGCGAAGCGGCGAGACGCGCCATCGGCGCGGTTCCCGGCCTGAGCGTCGCCCCTCTCGCCCCTCTCACTTGCTGAAGCAATTCCCCACCATCGCCGGGGCATCCTTGAGGCGATCGTCGGTCGGATTGATCGCGGCAACGCGGTTCTCATAGACCCGCGTGCATTTGCTCCCTTGCCGGATCACCTTGGAGCCGGAGCCACTCGTCGACACCGCCGACACGATGGGTAGCGTCCCGGCGGCGTCGGCGATCGCGGATTCGACGGTGCGCGGCGCGCTGTGCGAGCGGTCGTCGTTGCGGATCTGGTCGGCCAGGCGCACGCGCGCGTGGGACGCGGGGCCGGACTTCGGCAGCGTCAGGTTGAGCGTCGTGCGGCCGTTGCCGAACGGGGCTGATGCTCCCGCAGCCGGAATCGCCGGTACCGCCACGGTCTGGATGGCGGTCGGCGGCGGCGCGGCGGTGATCGTCACCTCTGGCGGTGCCACGAAGATCGGCGAGGGGACGTGTTGGCGAGGCTCGAAAGGCGTCCACGGCATCGGCCGGTCCACGATCAACGACGGGTCGGTCCTCTCTTCCGGAACCGCGGTCACCACCGCGATCTCGATCGCTCGCGTCGGAGTACCGGGGAGCAGGAAGGCCTTCCCATAGCTGTGCCAGGCCAGCACGATGGCGATCACCTGCACGAGCAACGCCGCCATCCCTGCGATCCTGCGCCGGCCTCGACCGACCGGCTCCCAATGCGCCACCGTCATGACGGCGTGCCGCGTCCCTGCATCGCGCCCTCCCCGGCCGACGTGTCCCGGGGCGGGATGGTAGCCGCGCCCGCTGACCGCCGCCGGAAGTCTGGACAGGGGTCCGCACAGAGGGCGGCCGGCGCCCGGTCAGACGTCGTCGCGGTCCAGCGAGGCGGACAGGGCGGCATGCGCCTCGATCTCTGCCACCCGCTGACCGAAGGTCTCGCGCGCCATGCCCAGCGCATCCGAACCGGCCACGAAATGCAGCGGCGGCGTCGGCATCGCGGCCAGTTCGACGAAGGCGCGTCCCAGCTTCGCCGGATCGCCGGGCTGCTGGTGGTTGTACGCCTCGTAGGTCGACAGCGGCGGCGTGGGCAGCGTCGTGTAGTCCGCGATCTTCGCCGAGCCGTAGCGCACCGAACTGGCATCCAGGAAGTCGGTGCGGAAGAAGCCCGGCTCGACGACCGTCACGCGGATGTTGAAGCCGGCGAGCTCGGGCGCCAGCGACGCGGTGAACCCGTCGACGGCGAACTTCGTCGCGCAGTACACCGTCGCGCCGTCGAACCCGCGGAAGCCGCCGACCGACGCGATGTTGATGATGTGCCCGTCGCGCTGCCGGCGCATCACCGGCAGCGCCGCGCGGGTGACGTGCATCAGGCCGAAGACGTTGGTGGCGAACTGGCGTTCGACGTCGGCGGCGCTGATTTCCTCGAACAGGCCGAGTTGCCCGTAGCCGGCGTTGTTGACCAGCACGTCGATGCGGCCGAAGCGCGCCACGGCCTGTTCGACCGCGTCGGCGGCTTCCGCCTCACGGCTGACGTCCAGCGGAAGGCACAACACGTCTTCTCCGTGGTCGGCATACGCCGCCTTCAACGCCTCGAGGTTGCGACCGGTGGCGACGACGCGGTCGCCGGCGGCCAGCGCCGCCCGGGCGATTTCACGACCGAAACCGCGGTTGGCGCCAGTGATGAACCAGATCTTGCTCATGGAAATTCCGTCCTTCAGGGGGGTCGTGGCCGGGCGGCAACCAGGTGCCGAGGCCGGTGTTGGGGGACGGATGAATCCTAGGAACGGGGCGGCGACCGCACGTGCCGGTTCCGGCAGACCGCTTGCACGATCCGACGAAGGCGATCTCCCACCCCTGACCGCGGCGCTGTTGGACTTCCCCCACCCTGGGGTGCCCTCGGGAGATGCGCGAATCTCGCGTTTGGGCTACAATCGCCGCTTGACTCGCACAAGACCACCCTCTTCAGGTCTTCTTCTGCAGCCCCTCCGGTCCCTCCCAAGGACACTTCTGCGAGCGGCTCGCACCAGCATCACCCCCCGGTTCGTGCGCTTGAGCGTTTCTGGTTTCGGCCAGCCTGTTCGCCATTCGGCGGATCGGCAGCTGGAACCACTTTCCGTGCCCCATCCGTTCGTATCATCGAATGGAGATGGCACACCTTCCCACACCGCGCCAAGACGGTTGCTTATTGCGATTGCCTGTCAAGGCGCACACCTCAAAATAACGATGCAGAACAAACGCATTGAGGTGGGGCGATTCCTTGTCTCACCGATGACCAAACCCCATGCCGACGGCGGCTTCGCCGCGGCCGTCTCGATCCAGTCGGGACGCGGCATGGCCAGCATTGATCGTGTCATGCGATTCGTGCCGACCTTCGAGACCCGCCGCGCCGCGTTGCGCTATGCGGAGACCGAAGGCACCGCCTGGGCGCGCAGCCACTGAGCCGCGCGCCGTTGATTTCCGAGGCGAGGGCCTGCGGCAGACCGCGGCTGGCGCCCTTTTCATCTTCAAGCATGGAGCAAGCCGTATGGCCAAGGAAGAACTGATCGAAATGCAGGGTGTCGTCAACGAAATCCTGCCGGACTCGCGCTTTCGCGTGACGCTGGAAAACGGCCATCAGGTCATCGCCTACACGGGCGGCAAGATGCGCAAGCATCACATCCGCATCCTGGCCGGCGACGCCGTCTCGCTCGAAATGTCGCCGTACGACCTGACCAAGGGCCGGATCACCTTCCGTCACCTGCAGCGTTCGAACCACTCGGGCCCGCCGCCGGTCCGTCGCTGACGCCCCCTGCCGCGGGAAGCCTCCGGCTCCCCGCGGGAAAATCGCCAGCCGTGATTTGACGCCATGGTCGACGCCATGATCGACGTTCAGCCCGAGGATCCCATGCCCGTGCCGCCGCCGCAGCCGGACATCGATGCGTGCTGCGGCAACGGCTGCGATCCGTGCATCTTCGACCTGCACGATCTGGCAATGGACGCCTACCGGCAGGCCCTGCGTGCCTGGAAGTCGCGCCATCCCGAGGCGTCCTGACGATTTTCCGTACCCCACCCCCAAAGGGCCGCCTCGCGCGGCCCTTTCCTTTTGTGGACCGCCCCTCCCGCTCTCGGGCGGTCATTTCCTTTCGTGACGTTTCTGGGGACATCCCCCGGTTCAGGATCCGCTTCCCAAGGCCGACATCAAGGACAGGCGCCGCGCTTGCCGCAGCGGCGCAGCGCTACCGCCCTCCGGAGGTCTCGATGTTCATGACCGGCCAGTCCCGTTTCCATGTCGCGCATTCCGACGCGCAGGCCAATCTGCGCTTCGCGCTGGCGCGATTGAGCACCGACTGGCGCGGCCTCGACCCGTTCGGGCTCGAGATCCTGCTGCGCCATCTGATGATGGCCGAGCACCGCTGCATGCCGCATCCGAGCGTGCTGCGCGAGCGTCCGACCAACCGCTGGCTCTTGCCGCGGCTGCGGCGCCGGCGGATCGAAGTGGCGGAACGCCTCGTGGCCGTCGGGGGCCGGGTCAGCCATGCGGCGCTGGCGCGCGTGCTGCCGCGCGGGCATGACTGGCCGGGCATCTCCGCGCTGGTCGGCCGCCATGCCTGGGATCCGGTCGAGGGCCGGCAGCCGCGCCCTCACCGACCCGTCGTCGACGAGCCGGCCGTCCCGCGCGCGAGCAGCAGTGCACGGGCCACTTCCGCGAAGCCCTCGCCGCGCTCGGTCGCGGTGACGTAGGTCGGCGGGTGATCCAGCATCGGCAGGAAACGCGCGATGTTGGCCACCCCCACCGACAGCGGCATGCGTTCGAACATCAGTTGATCGTTCGTCGAATCGCCGACGTACACCCACTCGGCGGGATCGAAGTCCAGGCCCGTCAACCGCTTCACCGCCCAGGTCGCGGCGGTCCACTTGCTGTGGTCGCCGATCCAGCCGTTGACGTGGATCGAACTGACCGTCGCCACCAGGCCGTGGGCGCGCATCCGGTCGCAGACGGCGGCGATCGCGTCGTCGTCCAGCGCCGTGAACTCGCTGTGGTCGACGGCGATGTCGGTCAGCCGGCCTCCGCTGTCGCGGGCGAGCACGGCGCCGGGCACCGTCGCGACGATCTCCCGCGCGCAGGCCTGCAGCCGCGCGAGGTTCCGCGCGCGCATCGCGTCGTCCTGTGCGAATTCGGTCGACAGCCGTTTCCCGTCCCGGTGCAGGAGCACGCCGCCGTTCTCCGCGACGATCCCCCGGACGGGCCACGCCATCGCAAAGGCCTCGCTCCAGCCGGCGGGACGCCCGGTGATCGCGATGACCGGCACGTCCGCCGCCTGCAGCTCCCGCAACGCCTCCAGCGCCGCCGGGGCGATCGCGCCCTCCTCCGTCAGGGTGTCGTCGATGTCCGTCAGCACCCCGCGCAGGGGGCGCCAGGCCGTGACGGGACAGCCGCTGAGAGGGGGAATCGTTCGCATGGGGGGCGATTGTGGGCCCGAACATGACTACAATCCGGCCCTGTTCCGAGGAGCGTTGCGACCTCCCATCCCATGGAGGCCAGGCTCGGAACCGCCGCGCGGCGACACGCCCGCGGCAATGGCAACCGCGCTCACCCGTCGACCCTTCGCAGGCCGGGTGAGGACTGAGCGGCAAACCGGCCCACCGGCAAGCGCCCTCCGCACTTCTCCCCATGCCCTGATCGCTGGCGTCGACGGCCCTTCCTCGCAGGAGTCCGCATGAACGCCCAACTGAAGCCGCTGGCCCAAGACCAGTACCTGATCAAAGACCTGTCGCTGGCCGACTGGGGCCGCAAGGAAATCAAGATCGCCGAGAGCGAGATGCCCGCGCTGATGGCCATCCGCGAGGAATACGCCGCCGCGCAGCCGCTCAAGGGCGCGCGCATCACCGGCTCGCTGCACATGACGATCCAGACCGCCGTGCTGGTCGAGACGCTGCAGGCGCTGGGCGCGGAAGTCCGCTGGGCGTCGTGCAACATCTTCTCGACGCAGGACCACGCCGCCGCCGCGCTGGTCGCCGCGGGCACCCCCGTCTTCGCCTACAAGGGCGAGACGCTGGAAGACTACTGGGACTACACGCACCGCATCTTCGACTTCGGCGCCAAGGGCACCGCGGGCGAAGGCCCCAACATGATCCTGGACGACGGCGGCGACGCGACGCTGCTGATGCACCTGGGCCAGAAGGCGGAGAAGGACCTGTCGGTCCTGGCCAACCCGGGCAGCGAGGAAGAGCGGATCCTGTTCGCCGCGATCAAGAAGAAGGTCGCCGAGGACGCCACCTGGTACACCCGCAAGAGCGCCGAGATCATCGGCGTCACGGAAGAGACGACCACGGGCGTGCATCGCCTGAAGGAAATGTCGGCCAAGGGCACGCTGCTGTTCCGCGCGATCAACGTCAACGACTCGGTCACCAAGAGCAAGTTCGACAACCTGTACGGCTGCCGCGAGTCGCTGGTGGACGGCATCAAGCGCGCCACCGACGTGATGATCGCCGGCAAGATCGCCGTGATCGCCGGCTACGGCGACGTGGGCAAGGGCTCGGCGCAGGCCATGCGCGCGCTGTCGGCGCAGGTGTGGGTCACCGAGATCGATCCGATCTGCGCGCTGCAGGCCGCGATGGAAGGCTTCCGCGTCGTGACGATGGAATACGCCGCCGACAAGGCCGACATCTTCGTCACCACGACCGGCAACAAGGGCGTGATCCGCCATGAGCACATGGCCGCGATGAAGCACAACGCCATCGTCTGCAACATCGGCCACTTCGACAACGAGATCGACATCGCCTCGATCGAGAAGTACGAGTGGGAAGAGATCAAGCCGCAGGTGGACCACGTGATCTTCCCCGACGGCAAGCGCATCATCCTGCTGGCCAAGGGCCGTCTGGTGAACCTGGGCTGCGGCACGGGCCATCCGAGCTACGTGATGTCGTCGAGCTTCGCCAATCAGACGATCGCGCAGATCGAGCTGTTCGCGCACAAGGACGCCTACGCCGTCGGCCAGGTCTACGTGCTGCCCAAGCACCTGGACGAGCACGTCGCCCGCCTGCAGCTGAAGACGCTGAACGCGCAGTTGAGCGAGCTGACGGACGAGCAGGCCGCCTACATCGGCGTGTCGAAGTCCGGCCCCTACAAGCCCGACACCTACCGCTATTGATCGAGCGCTGCTGCGCGGGCGCCATGCGTCGTTGCGGGTCCCTCCGTGAATCCTCACGTAGCGCTGCTACGTTCCGGTTCCCGGATCCCCCCGCGCCTGGCCTGACGCCCGCTCGCGACGCGCTGAAAGAACCTCATGAGAGCTGACCACCTTCTGCACTCCCTCGGCCTGGCGCCCACGCGCTCGGCCGCCCAGCGGCTGATCGACGCGCGCGCGGTCGAGTGGGAAGGCCCCAAGGGCTGGACCGTCGTGCGCAAGTGCGGCGAGGACCTGCTCGAGACCACCCCGCTGCGCGTGACGGACGACGCCGAGCTGCGTTATGTCTCGCGCGGCGGGCTCAAGCTCGAAGGTGCACTGGCCAAGGTCGGCGTGTCCGTGGCCGGCCTCACGGCGCTGGACATGGGCCAGAGCGCGGGAGGCTTCACCGACGTGCTGCTCAAGGCGGGCGCGGCGCACGTGACCGGCATCGATGTCGGCCACGGCCAGTTGCATGAGACCTTGAAGGCGGATCCGCGCGTGACCGCCCATGAAGGCGTTCACGTGAAGGACTACGTGCCCGCCGAGCCCTTCGATCTGGTCGTGGGCGACCTGAGCTTCATCTCGATGGTCGGCACGCTCAAGCACGTGGTGGGCTGGCTCAAGCCGCAGGGACAGGCGCTGCTGCTGATCAAGCCGCAGTACGAGCTGGGCCCGAAGGCCCTGAACAAGAACGGCATCGTCAAGGACAAGTCGCAATACATCGTGCTCAAGGAGCAGGCGGTGGCGGCAGCCGAGAAACGCGACCTCGTCGTCAGGGGCTGGTTCGAAAGTCCCGTCACCGGTGGCGACGGCAACACCGAATTCTTCATCTGGGTCCAGAAGCCATGACGACGCCCGTCAGCATCGAATTCTTCCCGCCCAACACGCCGGTCGGCACCGACAAGCTCAAGACCGTCGTGCAGGAACTGCGCGCGGTGGATCCGCTGTACTTCAGCGTGACCTACGGCGCCGGCGGATCGACGCGCGAGAAGACGCTGTCGACCGTCGCCGACATCGCCTCGCAAGGCTTCGAGGCGGCGCCGCATCTGTCGTGCGTCGGATCGACGCGCGAGAACATCGCCGAGATCCTGTCGACCTATCGCGACCAGAACATCCGCCGCGTCGTCGCGCTGCGCGGCGACCTGCCCAGCGGCACGGCGACGGCGGGCGAGTTCCGCTACGCGGCCGAGCTGGTGCGCTTCATCCGCGAGACGCAGGGCGCGGACTGGGACATCGAGGTCGCGGCCTATCCCGAGTACCACCCGCAGCAGCGCTACGCGGCACGCGACCTGCAGTTCTTCGCGGACAAGGTGCGAGCCGGCGCCAGCGGCGCGATCACGCAGTTCTTCTACAACCCCGACGCCTACTTCCATTTCGTCGACGCGACGCGGGCGATGGGCATCGAGGTGCCGATCGTGCCGGGCATCATGCCGATCAACAACTTCGCACGCATCGCGCAGTTCGCGCAGCGCGACGGCATCGAGATCCCGCGCTGGGTCGCGCTGAAGATGGAAGGCTACATGGACGACGCCGCCTCGGTGCGCGCCTTCGGCCTGGACGTCGTCACGCGGCTGTGCGAACGCCTGATCGCCGGCGGCGTGCCGGGGCTGCATTTCTATTCGCTCAACCAGAGCGCGCTCACGCTGGCGTTGTGTGAACGCCTCGGTCTCGCCACGAAAGCTTGATAAGGCGCAAGCGCTTCGCGCCGGCGCGGGGAACCGCACCGGTTCGCCGCCGTTCCTTGTGAACGGTCAAGGTTCTCACGGAGCGGTCCGCGTTCAATCCCGGTCATCCCATTGACCAGGAGTGACCGCATGTCCCGCATCCTTTCCGTCTCCGGCGCCCGCCCCGCCCTCTTCCGTCCGTCGATCGCCGTCGGCGTCGCGCTCGCCGCGCTCGCCACCGCGATGGCACCGTCGGCTCATGCGCAGAGCAGCCCGTGGGTCTTCCGCGCCCGCGCGGTGAACATCGACCCTGCGGAGAAGGACCACACCGGCCTGGGTCTGTCCCTGAGCCGCAAGACCATCCCCGAAGTCGACTTCAGCTATTTCATGGCGCCGAACTGGGCCGCCGAGCTGGTCCTGACGGTGCCGCAGCGTCACAAGCTCTACAGCAACGGCCAGCGCATCGGCTCGGTGAAGCACCTGCCGCCGACGCTGACGCTGCAGTACCACTTCAACCCGGAAGGCGGCTTCCGCCCTTACGTGGGCGCGGGCCTGAACTACACGCGCTTTTCCGGCGTCCACTTCGAGCCTGCCGTGCAGGCCGCGCTCGAGCCGACGATCACGAAGAACAGCGTCGGCCTGGCGGCGCAGGCGGGCTTCGACGTGATGCTCGACAAGCAGTGGTCGATCAACGTCGACGTGAAGAAGATCCAGATGGACACCGAGGTTCGCTCCAAGGGAACGAACGTCGGCAAGTTCAAGATCGATCCGCTGCTGGTGGGCGTGGGCGTCGGTTACCGGTTCTGATCAGCCCAGCTCAGGTCAAAGCCGCGAACGCATCCCTTGTGAGGTTCTCCGGCGCGCCTGTCTCGCGGCAGGCGACGTCGTCCTCGATGCGGACGCCGCCGAACGCGCTCAGGTGCCTGACCAGCGACCAGTCGACGTTCGCCGCGGCGGGCGTGGCGCGCAGCTTGTCCAGCAGCATCGGGATGAAGTACAGACCCGGCTCGATCGTCACGACCATGCCGGGCTGCAGCACGCGCGTCAGACGCAGGTACGGGTGACCGTCCGGCTTGGCGATCGTGCCGCCGTCTTCGCCGGCCATGAAGCCGCCGATGTCGTGGACCTGCAGTCCCAGCAGATGGCCGATGCCGTGCGGCAGGAAGGTCGAGGTCACGCCTTGCGCGAGCATCGCCTCCTCGTCCATCTTCACGATGCCCAGCTGACGCAGCACCCCGGCAGTCTCGCGGTGCGAGGCCAGGTGGATGTCGCGGTAGTCGACGCCGGCGCGCACGCGGTCGACCAGCCGCAGTTGCGCCGCTTCCATGGCATCGATCAGCGCCTGGAAGGTCGCGTCGCCGTTGCCGGTCGTTCGTGTGATGTCCGATGCGTAGCCGCCGCTGTGCGCGCCCGCGTCCACCAGCAGCGACAGCGATTGCGCCGGGGCCAGCTGGTCCTGGTATTGGTAATGCAGCACCGCCGCGTGCTCGTTGAGCGCGACGATGTTGCCGTAGGGCAGGTCGCGCTCGGCGAAGCCGCAGGCGTCGAGGTAGGCGTTGTGGATCGCCGCCTCGGACAGGCCCTCGCGGAAGGCGCGCTGCGACGCGAGGTGCGCCTTCGCGCCCAGCGCCGACGCCTCGCGCAGACGCAACAGTTCATAGCCGGTCTTCGCGGCCCGCGCGTAGTGCAAGGGGTTCAACACCTCGGGCGGGTTGTTCGGGACGATGTCGCCCAGCGCCGCGTCCGCCTCGCCGACGATCGCCAGCGTGCCGGGCACTTGCAGATAGGGCAGCGCCTCTTCCGCCTTGCGGACGATGATCAGCTCGAAGTGGTCGACCCAAAAGCCGCTCGGCGCCTCGGGCGGCACGTGCCAGTAGTCCTCGGGCTGCACGTAGACGAGGCGCGGCTTGTGCCCAGGGCGGATCACCAGCCAGCTGTCCGGATGGCGGAGCAGCGGCACCCACAGCTTGAAATGCGGATTCGGCTGGAAGACATAGGGGCGATCGTCGAGGAAGGCGAACTTCTCGATGCCCGACGCGATCAGCAGCGCATCGAATCCGCCGCGCTGCAACGCGTGGTCGGTGCGGCGCTGCTGTTCCGCGAGGTGGTCGGCGTAGAGAGCATTCAGGGCGTTCAGGGCGTGGGGATCGGCGGAGCTCATGGGCGCGGATTCTCCCAGACGACCCCCATCTCGGTCAGCATCGCATCGAGCCGCACGTCGTTCGGCTGGGCGGTCAGCGTCGGCTGGAAGCCGTGGCTGAAACCGACGCCGACGACCACCGGCCTGGGCTGGATCTGCGCGATCGTGCGCAGCATGAAGCCGCCGCCGTAGCCCATGCGGATGCCGCCCGGGCCGTAGCCGAGACAAGGCAGGATCAGCAGCTCCGGATCGAAGGCCTCGGTGTCCTTGGGCTTGGTGATGCCGGTGGCGTCCTCTTCCATCGGGCAGCCCGGATACCAGACGTGGAAGCGCAGCCGCCCTTCCTCGCGATCGACGACCGGCAGGCCGATGCGGCGGTCGCCGTCGACCTCGCTCCAGCGGTACAACGCCGGCAGCGGATCGAATTCGCCCTTGATGGGCCAGTAGGCCGCGATGCGCTTTTCCTTGCGCCCGATCAGCCAGACGCGCAGCACGCTCTGCACCACGTCGGCGAGCTCCAGGCGGCCCGGCAGGTCCAGGCGCTCGCGGATCAGGCGCTCGCGCAGCGCCTGGCGGTCTTCGGAGATCGGCAGCTTGTCGTTCGGATCCATCCAGCCCATTCGCCTTCCCTCACGGACCCGGCGGGCCCTGGTGCGGACCATTGTGGCCGCCTCGCGGACACGACGCCAGTTTCCTGGCGCTGAACTAGAGTCGCCCTCATGGCACGAGGCACCACCACCACAGGCACCGTCCGCCGCGTCAGCGGCGCGGGCGCGGACTTCGCGAATCACTGCATGGAGCTGCTGGCCCCGCTCGGGCCGGTGCTGGCCCGGCGGATGTTCGGAGGCTTCGGGCTGTACGTGGACGGCCTCTTCCTGGCCATCATCAGCCGCGACGAGCTCTACCTGAAGGCGGACGCCGTCAGCCAGTCCCGCTACGGGGACGCCGGCTGCGAGCCGTTCCGGTACTCGAAGAGCGGCAAGGACGGGCGACAGGAAGTCGCCAGCCTGAATTACTTCCGGCCGCCGGAGGAGACGCTGGAATCCCCTGCGCTGATGCTGCCCTGGGGGCGGCTGGCGATGGCATCGGCCTTGCGCTCCGCCAACGCGAAGCCGAAGGCCAGGACGCCGAAGAAGAGCGCCGGCACCAGCGCCGAGCCGAGCACCGTCACGAAGGAGAAACCGGCCAAGGCGCTGAAGGGCGTCACGACGGCGTCTCCGGCGGTCAGGCGTTCGCCAGGCGCTGGCCGAACAGCTGCCCGAAAGAAGGCAGGCGGCTGACGACCCGGCGCGCCAGCGGGTTGGCGCAGGCCTGCGGCGGCACCATCAGCTGGAAGCGGGCGGTCGGCCAGGCTTCGACGACGAGTTCCGTGCCGCTGCCGACTTCCAGCGTTTCGCCGGCCGACAGCCAGAAGTCCTGCGCGGGCAGGTTCAGGTCGCCGCGCTGCGTCACCCAGACGCGACCGTCGAGCACATGCAGTTCACGACGGCCCGGGCCGATCGGCAGGCTCATGGCCTCGCCGGCGGACAAGGTCCACGCGGCGTCGTCGCGGCTGACCTGGATTGATGACTTTTGCATGACATTCATGATCGACTCCCCGCCCCTCGCACAGCGCGCCTGACGGCGGCCTTCCTCGTGGGCATGGTGAGATATTAGGGTTGACCCGCAGAATGGTCCAATGAGTCTTGCGCCGTCGATTGATACCATTCACGCATGAATCCGCTCAAGAATCCCGCCCGTCACCGTCCGCTCGCCGTCGGTCCGCTGCGGGCCTTCGAGGCGGTCGCCCGGCGGCTGAGCTTCAGCGCCGCGGCTGAAGAACTCTTCCTGACGCAGTCCGCCGTCAGCCGCCAGATCCGGTCGCTGGAGGAGGAACTGGGCGCGACGCTGTTCAAGCGCGGCACCCGGCATGTGGAGCTGGCGCCGGACGGGAAGCTCCTGCTCGCGGTCGTGGAGCCGATGCTGGAGCGGCTGGACAGCACCGTGCGTCAGATCCGCACGACGCGCGGCCGGCGCGTCGTCAACGTGACGACCTTCGCCTCCTTTGCATCGCTGTGGCTGATCCCCCGGCTGGAGGCCTTCCAGCGGGAGCATCCCGACATGGACATCCGCGTGTCGGCGCTGGATCAGCTCGTCGAGATCGACGACAGCGAGTTCGACGTGGCGCTGCGCTATGCCGCGCCGAACCGGGTGGCGCCGTCGGCGCGACGCATGTTCGGCGAGATGCTGACGCCGGTGGTGAACCCATGGGTGGCCAAGCAGGCGCAAGAGGGCCAGGGCCCGCCGTTGAGCCAGGCGGCCGACCTGCGCCAGTACACGCTGGCAGAGGAAGACGACCAGCGTCCGAGCGGCCTGTTCCTGAGCTGGCGGCGCTGGCTGGCGCTGCACGGCGCGCCGGACCTGCAGCCGCGTCGATGGATGTACCTCAACTTCACCTACCAGCAGATCCAGGCGGCGGTGTCCGGACAGGCGGTGGCGCTGGCGCGGCTGCCGATGATCTACGAGGCGCTGGAGCGCGGCGAACTCGTGGAGCCCTTCGGCGAGGCCGGCCGCACCGATTGCCCGACGGTGTACTGGCTCATGATGTCGGAGCATGGCCGGCAGCGGCCTGAGGTCGTCGAGTTCGCGCAATGGATCGGCGAGCAGGCCAAGCTCACGCGCCGAGCGATCGGCGAGCCGGATCCGCCGGTGGATGAGAACTCGGGCTGAGCAACAGGGCTTTCGCACTGCTACCGCGGCTCGTCTTGCTCCCTCTCCCGCAGTGCGGGAGAGGGGCTGATGCAGGCCGGACTGGCGCTCAGGGGGCGATGAGTTCGCGCTCCGTCAGCACCACGGTCAGTGCCTGGTCGTGCGGCTGCACTTCGAAGGCCGCTTCGCAGCAGCGCCATCCCAGGCCGATCGTCGTGACCCCGGGATGCGCCTCGATCCAGCGGTCGAAATACCCGCCGCCGTAGCCCAGCCGGAAGCCCTCCCGCGTGTAGCCCAGGCAGGGCACCAGCAGCACGTCCGGCACCAGCACCGGCCCGGTCGAGCTCGGGATCCCGCATTCGTCCTTCACCGTCGGTTCCTGCCCGTCCCAGCGGCGGAAATCCATCGAGGCGGGCCCCCGATCGCCGGCTTTACGCGCGAAGGGCAGCGCCAATTGCATTTCCCCCCCGAGCTTGTGGGTCGAGGCCCAGGCCGCTGCGTTAAATTCACCCTCCAGGGGCCAGTACAGGCCGAGGGTCAGCGGCTCCAGCTGGCGCAGCAACGGCAGCAGTTGCTCGCCCAGCTGGTCAGACGCGAGACGCGCCTCGGCGCCGGCCCACCATTCACGGCGTCGCGCCAGCAAGGCGCGGCGCAATTCGCTTCGCTCATGGGGCCAGGTCTTGCCGGTCGTACCGGCGGCTTCTGGAGCCGTGGGGGAGTCACTCATCGCAGGTCGGCATGAAGTTCGCTCGGATCACTGTAACCGCCCTCGCCTCCGCCACCGTGACCGTCTCGGCCACCGTCGGCACCCTCGGGGGCCTGGGCGCCCTCGGCCTGGCCACGGGCATGGCGGCCGTCACGGCGACGCCCGCCCTCGCGCAATCGACCACGCCCTTCAACGTCGTGCCCAACGCCCTGCCGCCGCTGCCGGACCTGGTCACCGACGCCCGCGAGGCCTGGCGCGTCCGGGACCGCTCCCGCCTGGCCGCGATGCGCCAGGCCGCCTTCGACCAGCAGCACCCGCTCGCGCCCTGGTTCGACTACTGGGAGCTGAATGCCCGTTTGTCGGACGCCCAGCAGCCCGAACTCAACGCGTTCTACGCGCGCTGGCCGGGCGCCTACGTCGAGGACCGGCTGCGCAACGACTGGCTGCTGGAGCTGGGGCATCGCCGCGACTGGGCCAACTTCCGCCGCGACCACGCCGCCTACAAGATGCAGGACGACCGCGAGGTCGCCTGCTACGCGCTGCTGGCCGATCCGCCGGGGCGCGACCTCCGGGACGCGGCCCGCGCCGCCTGGTTCGCGCAACGCGACGCGGACGAGGGTTGCAACATGCTGGCGACCACGCTGCACGAGAACGGCCAGTTCAAGGACTCGGACGTCTGGCGCAAGCTGCGCCTGGTGGTCGAGACCAACAAGCCGCGCGCGGTGAAGCAGGCTGGAGCATTGCTGGCCAAGGCCGACCAGGACGCGCTGGCCGAGCTGATGGACAAGCCGGACCGCTACCTGAAGCGCAAGGCCGCGGCCTCGCCGCGCGCCAAGGCCGAACTGACGATGCTGGCGCTGATGCGTTTGCTGGCGACGGATTACGACAAGGCCGACGACGACGTGCGCCGTTGGGCGGCCAAGCTGCCCAACGACCTGTCCGCCTGGCTCTGGGCCCAGTACGGCAGACAGGCCGCGCTGCGGCTCAAGGACGAGGCCAACGACCATTTCGACCGCGCGGTGAAGCTGCAGGCCAAACTCGGTCCGGTCGAATGGAGCGACGAGACGATCGCCTGGATGGCGCGCGCCGCGCTGCGCGGCGATGCGGGCGCGAGCCGGCCTGATCAGCTGATGTCGGCGATCGCCCTGATGAAGCCGTCGGACCAGAAGGACGTCACCTGGCAGTACTGGCGGGCGAAGGCGCAGCAGCAACTGGCTGCCAACGGCCCCGCCGGCGACGCCCAGCGCCGCGAATCGCAGGAGACGCTGCGCGCGATCGCCTCGCCGCTGAACTTCTACGGCAAGCTCGCCGCCGACGAATTGAAGTTGCGCCTGCCGTTGCCGCCGACGCCCGCGGACCTGACCGCGCCGGAGCGCGCGCAGGCGCTGGCGAATCCCGGCATCCAGCGCGCGCTGATGCTGCTGGCCGTCGGCCTGCGCAGCGAGGGCCAGCGGGAATGGAACTTCAGCCTGCGCGGCCTGTCGGATCGCGAGCTGCTGTCGGTGGCGCAGGCCGCCTGCGAGCGCGAACTCTGGGAGCGCTGCATCCAGACCAGCGAGCGGACCAGGACCGAGATCGACCTCGCCCAGCGCTTCCCGATGCCCTTCCGGGCGGACGTGTTCAAGCAGTCGACGGCGATGGGCCTGGATCCGGCCTACGTCTACGGGCTGATCCGGCAGGAGTCGCGCTTCATGATGGATGCGCGTTCGCACGTGGGCGCCGGCGGCCTGATGCAGGTGATGCCGGCGACGGCGAAGTGGACCGCCAGGAAGTTGGGGGTCGACTTCAAGCCCGACATGCTGCACGACCGCGACACCAACCTGCGCCTGGGCACCGGCTACCTGAAGCTGGTGATGGACAGCTTCGAGGGCTCGCAGGCGATGGCCGCGGCGGCGTACAACGCCGGCCCGAACCGGCCGCGCCGCTGGCGCGACGGTCCGCAGCTCGACGCCGCGATCTGGACCGAGAACATCCCCATCTGGGAGACCCGCGATTACGTGCGCAAGGTGCTGTCCAACGCGACGATCTACGCGCAACTGATGGGCCGCGAGACCGGCATCGTGCTGCGCGACCGGCTCGGCCGGGTCATCGGTCCGGCGGCTGCCTCGGCGCCGGACATCCCGGCGAACGGCACGAACTGACCCCCGGGGAGGCGCCTGAGCGCGCCCCTCCACACAGAGAGATCTCCACATGCAGCTGATCATCGGCAACAAGAACTACTCGTCCTGGTCGATGCGCCCGTGGGTGCTGATGAAGGCGCTCGGCATCGATTTCCAGGAGCGCAAGCTGCGCTTCGACTTCACGCCCGATTCGGCCTTCTACCGCGAGATCGGTGCGGTGACGCCGGCCGGCAAGGTGCCGGTGCTGGTCGACGACGGGCTGGCGGTCTGGGACTCGCTGGCGATCGTCGAGTACCTCGCCGACCGTTTCCCCGACAAGGCCGTCTGGCCCAGGGACGCGCGTCAGCGTGCGCGGGCACGTTGTCTCTGCGCGGAGATGCACAGCGGCTTCGGCCAGTTGCGCAGCCATTGCATGATGAACATCGATGCGGAGCTGGCGACCGTCGGCGCGCGGCTGTTGAAGACTGAAGCCGGGCTGCGCAAGGAACTCGCCCGCATCGTGGAACTGTGGAGCGACGCGCTGACGCAGAGCGGCGGCCCGTTCCTGTTCGGCGAGTTCGGCGCCGCGGACGCCTTCTTCGCGCCGGTCGTGATGCGGGTGACGCGCTATGGGCTGCCGTTGCCGGCGCCGTTGAAGGCCTACACGGACGCGGTGGAAGCGGCGCCTGGCGTGCGCGAGTGGATCGCGGATGCGACGGCGGAGAAGGACTTCCTGGACTTCGAGGAACCCTATCGGGACGTCAGCGGCCCGGTGCCGGTGCTGAAGCCCTGAAATGAAAAACCGCCTTCGGCGACCTGTTCAGGTCAGCGAAGGCGGCGAGGTGGGGCGACGGATCTCAGTGATCGCGACGACGACGCACCATGAAACCTGCGGCGAGAAGGCCGCCCAGCATCATGGCCTGGTTCGTGGGCTCGGAAACGAAGGACGGCACGACGGTGTCCGCGCCCTCTTGTTCGTTGACATCGGCCAGTTGCGCGGGGGCGCCCTGGCTCTGCCGGGTGAAACTGGTGTCAGCGGCGACGTGCACGGCGTTCGTGTCGGGCGCCTGCTGCTCCTGCGCTTGAGCGGCGAGACCAATTCCGCCCAGCAGGAGGAGAAGAACAGACTTCATCAAAATACTCCCTACTGCTATGCCGGCCTGCCTGACTACAACGTCTCTCTCGGTAGTTGGCCTGTTCGAACAGGCACTGGTGTGCAGGGGCATTGGTGAATATACGGATAGAGAGACTACTTGAGGTATCCCCTTAATCAGGGATGCTGCGCCGCAACATGAGTGATCAGATGTATCTCGTCGGAGGCGCCGTCCGGGACGCGCTCCTGGGGCTGCCCGTGCAGGACCGCGACTGGGTGGTGGTCGGAGCCACGCCCAAGTCCTTGATCGATAAGGGATTTACTCCTGTCGGCAAGGATTTTCCCGTGTTCCTGGACCCCGTGACCCATGAAGAGGTGGCATTGGCCCGGACCGAGCGCAAGACCGCCGCCGGATACCACGGCTTCCAGTTCCACACGGCCCCCGATGTCACCCTGGAGCAAGACCTGGCACGTCGGGATCTGACGATCAACGCCATGGCCCAAGCCTCGGATGGGTCGATCGTCGACCCGTACGGCGGCCGGCGTGACCTCGAGGACCGGGTGCTGCGGCACGTCTCGGACGCGTTCGCGGAGGACCCGGTGCGCATCCTGAGGCTGGCGCGTTTCGCGGCGCGCTTCGGCGACTTCACGGTGGCGCCGGAGACGATGGCGCTGATGCGCGGGATGGTCGCCGCCGGCGAGGCCGACGCGCTGGTCGCCGAGCGCGTCTGGCAGGAGATCGCCCGCGGCCTGATGGAGCGCCACCCGGCACGGATGATCGAGATCCTGCGCGACAGCGGCGCGCTGGCGCGCATCGCCCCGGAGCTGGAGCGGCTGTTCGGCGTCCCGCAACCCGAGGCGCACCACCCGGAGATCGACACCGGCGTCCACGTGCTGCTGGTGCTGGAGGAATGCGCGCGCGTCGAAGCGCCGCTGCCGGTGCGTTACGCATCGCTGTGTCACGACCTCGGCAAGGGCGCGACGCCCGAAGAGGAATGGCCGCGCCACCTGAAGCACGAGTCACGCGGCGTCGAACTGGCGGCGGCGCTGTCCCAGCGCTGGCGCGTGCCCTCGGACTGCAAGGAGCTGGCGGAGCTGGTCGCGCGCGAACACACGCACGTGCACCAGAGTCTGGACTTCAGCGCCGAAGCGCGCCTGCGCCTGATCGAGCGCAGCGACGCGCTGCGCCGTCCGGAGCGCTTCGCCCAATTGCTGCTGGCCTGCGAGTGCGACGCCCGCGGCCGCACGGGCCTGCACGACCGCCCCTATCCACAGCGTCAGGCCTTGCTGCATGACCTGCGCGCGGTGCAGTCGGTCGATCAGGCGGCGATCTCCGCGGCCGCGCTGGCGGCCGGCAAGAAGGGCCCGGCCATCGGCCAGGCGATCCACGAGGCCCGCAAGGCCGCGCTCAGGGCGTGTGAGCGCGATCGCCCGCGCTGAGGTGGCGCCCGCCTGTTACTTGAGGTCGATCGGTTCTATGACGCCTTCCAAGTAGCTTGAATAGCGCTCATGCAAATGTTTGAGCGCTACGCCTTTGTCGAAACGCTGTTTAGGGGCCTTGTCGAAGAGGATCGCTTCCAGGCCGTTCAGGAACTTGAGCCGTTCAGAGACGACCTTCGCGCCGTTGATGATTGAAGACAGGGAGCCCTCGCGCAACAACGTGGCGAGTTACTGCTGCTTGATTCGGAATTCTTCTGACTGCATGACACCTCGCTTCATTCGCTGCTTCGCGCCGATGCGGCGCATGCGAATGGAGAGGTGATTGAACAATGCCCGCGAGGACTCGAACGCGTTGCAGAGCCGGGATTAACTGATGTCAGTCAGGCTCGTTTGATTTCCCACCAACATGGGTCACCCTCGTTGTCGCGCCGCGCTCACAACGGAGGACGACTCCGGGAAAACGACGAGGCGGGGAGCGCAGACGCGACGGGTACGACCTCTACAGTGCGCGTCCATGCCCATCGAACCGAATGAGTCGACGACACGCGACGTCCCTGCCGCATTGCCTTCGCCCGCGCGCCGTCAATGGCTCGCAGCCGCTGCGCTGAATGCGCTGCTGCCTGCGTGGGCGGCCGATCCCGCGTCCGCGTCCGGCCCCGTGCCGACAGATCCCGCCGACGCGGCCGATACGACGACAGGACCGGGCAAGACCTCGATGGCGACGCTCTTCGCCGACCACACCATGGGGCGCGCCAGTCTCTCCCCCGACGGTCGCTACCTGGCCGCGGTGGGATACGCCGCCGATATGCCGCTCGCCTTCGTCCTCGACCTGACGACGCGGAAGGCGCACTCGGTGACACCCAACACCCGGGAAGCCGACCGCTGGCGCGCCCGCATCGACGGCCACGCCCGCGACGTGCAATGGATTGGCCCCGACCTGCTGGTCCTGCGGACGACGCGCGGCGTCTCGCTGGTGATGAAGTCGGACGGCACGCTGATCCGCAGGCTGGACGGTGAGTTCCTGCAACGGCTGGTCGATGCGCCCGACGGCGCCGAACGGCTGCTGCTGTCAGAGAAGGAAGCCCTGCACACCGTGAACCTGCGCAGCGGCTCGCGCGTGACAGAGGCGATCGATCTACCCGACACGCTCGTCCGCACGGCCTTCGACGCCGACGGCCGGCTGCGCGCGGCGACCACCTTGAAGAACTCGCGTTGGTCCGCCGATGTCGTTTGGACCCAGTGGTACCGCCCCGCCAGCGTCGGCAAGTGGGAACAGCTGGAACAGGAAAAGGCCGACCAGCCGACCTGGACGCCGATGCGCGCGCTGGAGGACGGCACGCTGGCCGTCTGGTCCCGTGGGGACCGCGACACCCATGCCGTGTTCCGCTATGACACGGCCCGTCGCGCGCTCGGCGAACTCATGGCCGGCCATGAGACCGATGACATCGTCGCCTTCTCCGCACAGGACGCTTCGAGCTTCGAGTCCGTCGTCACCGGAGGACTCAAACCTGAGCGGATCTGGTTCGACACCCGCTGGGCCCGGCTGCAGAAAGCCGTCGACGCGGCCCTGCCGGACAGTGTGAACGTCCTTCTCCGTACGAAACATGAGAGCGCGAAACCTGAGGGCGCGAAGCTCGACGGCCACGTGCTGGTCCACAGTTTCAGCGATGTCGATCCCGGCCGCTGGTACTCGCTCGATGCGGCGACGATGCACATGGCGGAAGTCGGGGTGGCGATGCCCGACATCGATCCCGCCGCCATGCGCCCGACCCAGGCCTACCGATACGCCGCGCGCGACGGACTGAAAGTGCCCGCCTACCTCACTCGGCCCGCCGGCCAGGGTCCCGCGCCGACGGTGGTGCTGATCCATGGCGGGCCATGGTCCCGCGACCACTGGGGCTGGGACCCGGAGGTGCAATTGCTCGCCGCGCAGGGCTATGTCGTGTTCCAGCCGCAGTTCCGCGGGTCGACCGGCTTCGGCGAAGCCTTCCTGCGTGCCGGATACCGCCAGTGGGGATTGGCGATGCAGGACGACATCACCGACGGCGTGCAGGACCTGATCCGGCGCGGCATCGCGGATCCCGCGCGCATCGCGATCGTGGGCACCAGCTACGGCGGCTATGCGGCGATGTGGGGCCTGGTGAAGACGCCCAAGCTCTACCGCTGCGGCGTCAGCTTCGCGGGCGTCAGCGACCTGACCACCCAGATGAGCAACAACTGGGCCGACGACTCCACCGCCGCGTCGCGCCAGCTCTGGCGGCAGTTGGTGGGCGATCCCGTTACGGCCAAGGCGTCGCTCGACGCGGTCTCACCGGTCCGGCACGCCGATCGCATCGAGGCGCCGCTGCTGCTGGTCCACGGCTGGCACGACCAGCGCGTGCTGAGGGAACAGAGCGAGGCCATGCTGAAGGCACTGCGCCGGCACGACAAGCCCGTCGAGTGGCTGCCGCTGAACACGGGGCACGGCTGGTCATCGCGCGCCGTCCAGAAGCGCTACTACCGCGACATGCTGGCCTTCCTGGCAAAACACCTGGCGCCGACGGACGCCAAAGCCTGAGGGCATGCCTGGATCCCGCGCACGACGGTCGCGGGCCGTCGTGCGGGGCGCGCGCGTCACAACGTATGCGACCGATCCCCCGCGCTGAACCCCAGCGCATCGAATCCCTCGCCCGGCGCGAAGCCGATGACCTTGAACAGCTCGCCCATCTCGTGCTCGGCGATGAGCCGGTGGGCCATGCCGCGCTGCGCCAAGTCGGCGCCGCTCATCAGCTCGACCAGCCCGCAATTGATCAGGAAGTTGGCCTGGCTCGTGTAGCCCAGCACCATCAGCCCCGCGTCCTGCCCCGCCAACGCGATGCCGGTGAAGTTCACATGCGCCGTGATGTCCTTCTGCCCCGGCAAGGCCAGCGCGTCGGGATCGGCCCGGTGCAGGTGGTGGCACATCAAGGTGCCGCCGGTGCGCTGCGGGTGGTAGTACTCCGACTCCGGGAAACCGTAGTCGATGAAGAAGGCCGCGCCGCGCTTCAGGCGCTCCGCCAGCGTGCGCACGAAGGCCTCGGCCTGGGGATGCACCTCGGTCACCGTGCCGGGTACGAAGCCGACATCGTGCTCCGGCGGCGTCGGCGGACGCGCTTCTCCAGGCCGGTCGTCGAACGACAACGCCCCCTGCGCATCCATCGTCACGCCGCGCTGCAGCCACTGCTCACCGTCCCAGCGCAGCAGTTCCACCGGGATCGCGTCCAGCAGTTCGTTGGCGACGAGCACGCCGTGGATCTCGTCGGGCCAGCGGTCCAGCCACTCGACCCGCGGCGCGAAACGCGCCAGCCGCTCGGCCTGCCGCTCGCGCAGCGTGCCGGACAGGTCCACGATGAAGTACTTCGAGACCGGCGTCCCCGCCGCGTCCAGCGTCTCCAGCAGTTGCGCCGCCAGCGCGCCGCTGCCGGCGCCGAATTCGATCACCGTGTCGGTGCCGCTGACCGCCAGCGCCTGCGCGACCTGTTTCGCCAGCGCGCGGCCGAACAGCGGCGACAGTTCCGGCGCCGTCACGAAGTCCGAGCCCTGCTGGGGCATGGTGCCGAACTTGCGGCGCGCGTTGGCGTAGTAGCCCACGCCGGGCGCGTACAGCGCCAGGCTCATGTAGCGGTCGAAGGGCAACCAGCCGCCCGCGGCGGCGAGTGCCTCGCGCAGCACTTCAGTCATGGCCGGATCGGTCGCATGGACCGATGCGCCGGGCGCGGCCGGACGGGAAGCGCCATGCGGCGCGGACGCCGCGCCGTTCAGGCGGGCGGAATCATTCGTCTTGGAAGTCATGTCTCTATCCTGGGAAGCGTCGGTTGGCCGCGCTCGGCCAGCCAGGCTTCGAATTCTTCGGCGGGCATCGCCGGCGCGATCACCTCGCCCTGCAGCTCGTCGCAGCCCCATTCGGCCAGCAGATGCCATTGCCGCGCGTTGCGCACGCCCTCGGCGCCGACCCGCATGCCCAGCCCCTTGGCCATCTGCACCATGGCCCGCGTGATCGCGGCCGCGCCGCGATCGTCCGGCAGCACCGCGACGAAACTCTGGTCGATCTTGAGCTTGTCCAGCGGCAGCCGGATCAACTGGTTCAGCGCCGTGTAGCCGGTGCCGAAATCGTCGATCGAGATCGCCAGCCCCTGCGACCGCAGCGTCTGCAGCAGCTCGGGCAGACGGTCGATCTCCTCGGTGAGCATGCGCTCGGTGAGTTCCAGTTCCAGCCACTCGCCGGGCACGCCCGCCGTCTTCAACACGTGGGCCACCGACTTCGAGAAGCTGGCCAGCCGGAACTGCATGCTCGACAGGTTCACCGCGATCGGGATCGCGGCAATGCCGCGTTCGTGCCAGGTGCGCGTCTGCCGCGCGGCCTCGTACATGACCCACTCACCCAGCGGCAGCATCAGGCGGTGACGCTCGGCCACGACGATGAAGGCGTCGGGCGTCAGCAGCCCTCGCTCCGGATGGCGCCAGCGCAGCAGCGCCTCGGCACCCACCAGTTCACCGGTGCGCGCGTCGACCTGCGGTTGATAGAAGAGCACGAACTGGTCGGCCGTCAGCGCCTGCGCCAGTTCGGTCTCGAGCACCAGGTCCGCGTAGGCGTTCTCGGCCATCGCGTGCTCGAAGAAGCGGTAGGTCGCGCGTCCCGCGGTCTTCGCGAGGTACATCGCGGTGTCGGCGTGCTGCAGCAGTTCCTCGGGCGAGTCGCCGTGCTCCGGGTACATCGCCACGCCGATCGACGGCGTCACCGACAGGTCGCGGCCGTCCGCCTGCACCGGCACTTCGACGACGCTCAGCAGCGCGTTCAACACCGTCTGCACGTCCTTGCGCTGGTGCACGTCGTCGAGCAGCACGACGAACTCGTCGCCGCCGAAGCGCGCCACCAGGTCGCTGCCGCGCAGCCCGCCGCGCAGGCGCTCGGAGACCGTGCGCAGCACGCGGTCGCCTTCCAGGTGACCCAGCGAGTCGTTGACCCGCTTGAAGTTGTCGAGGTCGATGAACAGCAGCGCGGCGCGGCGCGCGTTGCCCAGGGCGAGCCGCTCGCGCAGCCGCTCCATGAAGGTCGAGCGGTTCAGCAGCCCCGTCAGCGGATCGTGCTGCGCGAGGTGCTGGATGCGCGCCAGCGCCTCCAGGTGCGGGCGCAGGTCGCGGACGATGGTCATCCGCAGCCGCTCGCCGTTGCGCCACAGGGTCCGCACGATGAATTCGACATCGATGCGCTCGCCGCTGCGATGCAGGATCGCGGTCGCGTAACGCGTCTCCTTGCCGCTCATCATCACGTCGCGCACGGTGTCGACCTGGTCCGGCGCGATCATCGACAACGCCGAGCGCCCCACCAATTCCTCGAGCGCGTAGCCCACCAGCTCGCACAGCGGCGGGTTGACGTCGGTCATCACGCCGTCGCGGTGGAAGACGATGCCCTCCATCGACGCCTGCATGAACTTGCCCATGCGCTCCTCGGAGTCGCGCGCGGCCAGTTCCGCCTCGCGGAAGCGGGTGATGTCGGAGATCAGCACGAAGCTGGACTGCACCTCGTCCGCCCCCGGCGGCACGTAGGGAATGAGGTTGACCTCGATCCAGCGCGGGCTGCCGTCGCGGCGCTCCAGCCGGCGTTCGTAGCTGACGCTCACGCGCTCGTGCAGCACGCGCTGCACGTGAGGCTCGATCTCCTGCGAGGCCTCCTCGCCGATGATCTGCGCGAAGGTGCGGCCCAGCACGCTGACCTCGTCCAGACCGAAGCTGCGCGCGTACTGGCGGTTGGCGAAGCGGCAGGTGCGGGTGGCGGCGTCGAAGACCGCGATCAGCACCGGCACGTTGTCCGCGAGCAGCCGGAACTGCGCGGCCTGGTCCTCGGCGGAGGGCGCCGGCGTGGCCGGCGTGGCCGGCGGCAAGGGCGGCACCGGCGCGTTCATTCAGTCCGTCCCGGCCGTTGATGGCGTGGCCCCCGGCGCGGCGCTTTCATCGCGCGGCGGCGACTCCTCCAGCGTCTTCAGCGCCAGGCAGAGGTCCTCCCACGCGCGCGCCTTGTCCGGCAGGTTGCGCAGCAGGTAGGCGGGGTGATAGGTGACCACCAGCGGCACGCCCTGATAGCGATGGACGCGCCCGCGCAACTTGCCGATCGGCTCCTGGCTGCGCAGCAGCTGCTGCACCGCGAAGCGGCCCATCGCCAGGATGATGCGCGGCTGGATCAGCTCGATCTGGCGCTGCAGGAAGGGCTCGCACTGCGCGAGCTCCGACGGGTCCGGATTGCGGTTGCGCGGCGGCCGGCACTTCAGCGTGTTGGCGATGTAGACCTGACGCTCCGGCGTGCCTTCGCCGCGGCTCAGGCCGACCGCGCGCAGCATGCTGTCCAGCAGCTTGCCGGCGGCACCGACGAAGGGCTCGCCCTGCAGGTCCTCCTGCTCGCCCGGCGCTTCGCCGACGACCATCCAGTGCGCGCGCTCGTTGCCGACGCCGAAGACGGTGTTCTTGCGCGACTCGCACAGGCTGCAGGCGCGGCACGCGGCGACCTCGTCGCGCAGGCCGGGCCAGTCCAGCCGGGCGATGGTTTCGCGCGCCACGCCGCGGGCCTGGGCGAGCGCGGCATCGACCGCGGCCGCCGCGGTCACGGGAGCGACCGCACGCGCCGGGGCCGGCGCGGCGATCGGGGGTCTTGCCGGCGCGGCCACCACGCGAGGCGGCGCGGGCGGCGCGGGCGGCGCGGGCGCTTCGGCGACGGCCACGTCCGACTCGATCAACGGCGCCTCGACCACCACGGGCGTCCACAGCTTGAGGCCCATCGCCTCCAGCATGGCGCGTTGACGTTCGTTCCAGCTCATGCGGCGGGCTCCGTCAGGCGCAAGGTCATGAGGACCGCATCCTCGCGACCGTCCGCGCCGGGGTAGTAGCCGCGACGCAGGCCGCTCTGCACGAAGCCGTAACGCTCGTACAGCCGGCGCGCGCGGACGTTGCTCTCGCGGACCTCCAGCCACACCTGGTGGCAGCCGCGCGCCCGGGCCAGCAGGCCCAGCGCGTCGAGCATGCGCCGCGCCAGCCCCTGCCCTTGCCGCTCCGGCGTCACGGTGATGTTGAGCAGGTGCATCTCGTCGATCACCTGCATGGCGAGGAAGTAGCCGCACAGACGCGCCTGTTCGTCGCGCATGACGAAACCGGCGTAGCCCGCGGCCATCGAATCGATGAAGTTGCCGCGCGTCCAGGGATGGCTGTAGGAGACGGACTCGATCGCCATCACCTCGTCGAGGTCGAGCGCGCGCAGGGGCTGCAGCGACTGCAGCGACGGCGGCCAGGCCAGATCGCGGGGTTGGGCGCTCATCTCGTCGTCGCTCCCTTGGCGGCTTCGCGCTCGGCGGTCGTCAGCGCCACCTTGTCGCGCACGTACAGCGGCAGCGCGTTGGCGGCGTCTTCCGCCAGACCCGCATCGAAGGCCTGCCGCGCGAGCGCGCCCAGCGCGCGGGCGCGCGAGGCGGTCGCAGGGAAGCGGCGGGCGTTGCCGGTATCCAGTTCGAAGGCGCCCAGCGCGGAGCCGGCGACGATGGTCGGCGGCTCCTCGCGCCACAGCACCTGCAGCGGGTCGAGGTCGGTCAGCAGCGGCTCGACGACCGTGGTCCAGCGCGCGCCGTTCCAGCGATAGCGGCCGAGGTAGATCTGGTTCATGCGGGCGTCCATGGCGACCCACACGTCGAGCGAGGCATCGCCCGGATTGCCTGGATCACCTGCAGCGAGCAGCTGCTGGCGCACGTCTTCGGCGACCAGCATCAGGCTGTCCAGCGCCAGCACCGGCTTGCCCGCGCCGAACGCCAGGCCCTGCGCCACCGAGCACGCCGTACGCAGTCCCGTGAACGCACCGGGTCCGCGGCCGAAGCCGACGGCGTCGACGGCGGCCAGCGGCAGGCCGGCCTGCTTCAGCAGCGCCATCACATCGGGGACCAGACGCTGGGAGGCCAGCGCCCCGCCATCGGCGTCCACAAAAGCATCATGGCCCTGGCCCACGAGGGCCAGAGCCATGTGTTCGGTCGAGCTATCCAGGGCCAGCAACACGCTCATGTCTGAAGTGTAGTGGCCCGGGACCTCGCGGAGCGGGGAGATCCCCAGACCCCGTGAGGCCCGATGCCGGCCGGTCGTCCGATCGGACGTCCGATCAGAACGAGTAACCCAGCGACAGCGTGTACACCACCGGACGGAAGTTGATGTCCGTGTGCAGCTCTTCCACGCCGTCCTTGGTCGTCGTGTACGAGCGCATCTTGCTGCGCACGTCCGCGTAGGCGACCGTCGCGTTCAGCGACCACTGCTTCGTGTAGGCCACGGTGAAGCCCGCGTGGGCGGCGAGGCCCCACGAGTTCTCCAGGGTGATGCGGGTCGGGCCGCCGCTGATCGCGTCGCCGGTGGGCGTGCTGCGCTTCTTCTCGAAGTAGGTGTAGTTCACACCCGCACCGACGAAGGGGTGGAACTTCGGGAGCCACTCACCGAGGTGGTAGTTCACGAAGGCCGTCGGCGGCATCTGGCGCACGACCGCGATCTGGCCGGCGTTGGCGAGCACGCCGTTGCCGTAGATCTTGTGCGACGGCGGGATGCCCAGCGCCAGTTCCGCGCTCCAGCGCGGGGCGAAGCGGTAGGTGTAGCCGAAGCCCGTGGTGGTCGCGTCGCCGACGCGGATCTGCGCGCCCGGCGCCGGGAACTGGCGGCTGCCGCCTTCCAGCGGCCCGGCCTTGCTGTTCACGTCGATGTGCGCCAGGCCCAGGTAGACCGTGTGCGTGCCGACCGCCGGTTCCTCGGCGCGGGCGGCGCCCGCCAGCGCCATCAGCGAGGCGGCCAGGATGAGGGTGATGTTCTTCTTCATGAATGATGTCTCCGTGCTGGTCGTCGGCGATTAAGGCTGAGCAGCCAGGACCGATTGGAAGAAGCCGCGCGCCAGCGCGTTGCAGAACGGCGGGACCAGCGTGCCGTGATAGGCGGCCTGGACCGCCGCTTCACCCGCCGCGCCACCACCCTTGGCGGCGGACGTGGCGTTCTTTGCCTGGGCGAAGCCGCCCGCGATCGTTGCCGCCGTCACCTGGCCGGCCCAGGCCATCGAGGCCGCGCTTTCCAGGTTGGAGGCCGGGTACAGCTTGCCGCGCGAGCCGAAGTCGGCCTGTGCCTGCAGCGTGTTGGTGAAGAACACCGTCGGGTCGCCCGAGCCGCCGCACAGCGCGACCGGCGCCTTCGGCGTCCAGCCCAGCAGCGTGTTGGTCTGCAGCGCCTTGCGGAAGTTCGAGGTCGGGTACGCGGTCTTGAACGCCGGATTCAGCAGGCCACCGGTGCCGAACAGGTTGGTGAAGGTCGGATCGTTCGGCAGCTTGCCTTCCTCGATCAGCGTCTGGACCGACTTCTTCGACGGGAACAGCGTTTCGGCCGTCGCGGCGAACTGCGAGGCGTACACGTCCGTCGGAGCGGCGTAGATGTTGCCGTAGGCCTTCTGGTAGCTGGTCAGCATCAGCGGCAGGAACAGCGTCGCGCCGGCGTTGACCGGGCCGGTGGTGACGATCGTGTCGCCGAAGCCCACCAGGTTGTACGGACCGGACATCGGCGCGGCGGCGGTCACCGGGAACTCGGTGCCGTAGTCGCGCTCCATGACCTTCTGCGTGGCCATCGCCACGTGGCCGCCCTGCGAGTAGCCGGCCAGCAGCAGCTTGGCCGACGGCTTGACCGCGCTCTCGGCGGCCAGATGGGTCTTGGCCGCGCGCATCGCGTCGATCATCTCGATCGCGGACTGTTCGGCGTTCAGGTAGGACGTGTACTGGGCGCCGGAGCGGTCGTAGCCGAGATAGTTCGGCGCCACGACGATGAAGCCCTGGGCGGCGTAGAACGCCGCGATCAGCGACCCTTCGGCGTTGTTCGTGAGGTCGGCGATGTTGTAGGCCTGGTCCGTCGTCGTGCCGTGGGCGTAGAGCACCACCGGGCGGTCGCCGGTGCAGGCGGCACCGGTGCCGGCCGGCACCAGCACGGCGGCCGAGGCGGTGGCCGGGAGGCCTTGGGGATCACGCGTCCAGTAGTAGACGTAGCGCACGTCCACGTCGCAGGCGGCCTTGCCGCTGATCGGCTGGATGCCCTTGGCCAGGGTGCCCGCGTCGATCTGGGCGGCGGTCGCCGCGCCGGCCTTCAGGCCGAGTTCCAGCGTGCCGCGCGCCGGCGGCGGATCGTCGCTCGAAGGATTGCTGCCGCCGCCGCAGGCGCTCAGCATGGCCACGGCGGCCAGCGTCAGGCTGGCCAGTTTGAATTGGCTGTTCATTCGGACTTCTCCAGGGGTTGTCTCCGTCGTCTGCACCGTCCCCGGCATCGCGGTCGGCACTAAATCGAACGGTCGTTCGTTTTTCTCAGGGATCACTTTAAGCGCACGTCCGGCGGCGCTTACAAAAGGAAAACCCTGACAAGCCACAGCATGCCAGGGTCGGGGGGACGACGGACGCACAACCTGACCCCTTCGAGGCGCGGCTGCAACACTCCGTCATCCGGCTGCGCGCGATGCGCGCGGTGGATTCGTCCTCAGAACGGGTTGTTGGTGGCCCGGTTGATGGCCTGCGATGCCATGTTGTTGTGCATCACCGGCCCGACCAGCACGTTGCTGGCCCACATGTGGGTGGCGGAGGTGGCGTTGGCCACCAGCGTCTTGTCGGTGCAGACCGGCGGCAGCGAGCTCGCCAGGCAGGCGACATCGGCCGAGTTCGACGCGGAGTACAGCGTCGGATAGCGGCTCATCGTGCCCATCAGCTCATCGGTCAGGATGAGGCCGATGTAGTGGCCGTCGTTGCGGATCTTCAGGCGCAGGCCGGCGTTGAAGCGGCGCGACAGCTCGGTCAGCAGCGCGGCGCGGTCGGTGTCCGCGTGGACCGCCTTCTCGCGGAACGCGAACGGCGACAGGCCCAGGTCCTGCACGGTGGACAGGATGATGCGGCCGTTGGCGTCGACGATGCGGTTGACCTGCGCGGCCAGCAGTTCGCCGCGCGCCTGCGCCGCGTTGCCCAGCGTGGCGGCGTCCTGCGCCGGGTACTGGGCGTACAGCTCCAGGAGATCATTGGCGCCGGCCAGGATGGTGACCAGGTCCTTCGGATTGAAGCCGTCGAGCGCGAACTGGCGGTCGATCTGCGCCTGGACGTCGGCGACCTTGGCGTCGGCGGCCGCGTACATGCGCGCGGTCGGCGTGGCCAGCTTGTCCGGATTGCATTCGCCGAACACCAGGCCGAAATGCCCCGCGACCTGCTGCGTCCACACCTGGTTCAAGGTGCAGGTCACGGCCGACGTGGTCGCGTCGGTGCCGTTGATGGAGTACTTGGTGCCGTCGGCGCGGATGGTGCTCGTCTCGTCGCCGAAGGCGAGGACGCGCGTCGGACGGAAGGGGTCGATCTGCTCGCCGCCGCCACCGCAGGCCGCCAGCATCGCGGTCGCACCCAGCAGGACGGCCAGGTGGCGCTTCACACTCTTCATGAACTCTCCAAATCTCGAAAACTCAGCGGGGCGCGAAGGCCGCCGCCGCGCGGGACAAGCGGTCCCGCACCCCATCCCAGGCGGCCTCTTGCGGGGGCGCCTCGATCCAGATCTCCGTCGCGCCGGCCGCGTCCAGCTCGCGCAGGACGGCAAACAGCTGACGCGCCGCGGCGCGCGCCTGGGCCGGCATGGCCCGGTGCAGCGCCGGAGCGTCCGCCCCATCGAAGGACGTGCGGGAATATACCGCCAGCCCCGCCGGCGGCTCGGACGACAACGCTTCCCGCAGCGTTTCGGTGGACATCAGCCGGACCGTCGCCCGCGGCGCGTAATGCGCGGCCAGTGTGCCCGACGCGCGTGGCGCCCGGGCATCGGGCGCTTGTAAAGGAAGGCCCGCGGCGGCTTCCAGCTGTTCCGGCGTCAGCACGCCGGGGCGCAGCAGCACCAGGCCGCCGCGGCTGACGTCGACGATCGTCGATTCGATGCCCACGTCGCAAGGACCGCCGTCCAGCACGGTCAGACCGGGGTCGAACTCGTCGGCGACATGCGCGGCGGTGGTCGGGCTGACGCGGCCGAAGCGGTTGGCGCTCGGCGCGGCCAGACCTTCGACGCCGAGGGCGCGGCACTCCGCCATGAGCGCGCGGAAGACCGGATGCGACGGGCAGCGCAAACCCACCGTGTCCTGGCCGCCGGCGGCCGCGGCGGCGATCCCGGGCACGCGCCGGACGATCAAGGTCAGCGGGCCGGGCCAGAAGGCCTCGATCAATCGATGGGCGACCGGTGGCAGGTCCTGCCCGAACACGCGGGCGCCCTGCTCGTCGAGCACATGCACGATCAGCGGGTGATCGCTCGGGCGCCCCTTGGCGGCGAAGATCTTCGCGACGGCGCCGTCCTGGTCGGCGCGCGCCGCCAGGCCATAGACGGTCTCGGTCGGCACGCCCGCCAGTTCCCCTCCGGCCAGGACGCGCGCGGTCGCCCGCACCGCCTCGGGGGACTGGCCGTCGAGCACCCGGGAGCCGGCGTCCGTCGCCACGTCTTTCACCACACCGTCACCAGGTCTCGGGCAGACCGAGGATCGCGCAGGCGCGACGGGCGCTGGCGCGAGCATCCTCGGCGGTGGCGCCGATCACGTTGAGATGACCCATCTTGCGGCCGTGCCGCGCCTGGGCCTTGCCGTAGAGGTGCAGCTCGGCGCCGGGCAGCGCGAGCACGCCGGCCCAGTCGGGCGCCCGCTCGCGGCCGTCCGCGTCGAACCACAGATCGCCCAGCAGGTTCAGCATCACCACCGGCGAGTGCAGGCGCGGCTCGCGCAGCGGCAGCCCGGCCATCGCACGGACCTGCATCTCGAACTGCGAGATGTCGCAGGCGTTCATGGTGTAGTGACCGGAGTTGTGCGGGCGCGGCGCCATCTCGTTGACGATCAGTCGGCCGTCCTCCAGCACGAAGAACTCGACGCACAGCACGCCGACGTAAGCCATGCCGGTCGCGATCGCCGCGGCCGAGCGGCGCGCCTGCGCCTGCAGTGCCTCGTCGACGTCGGGCGCGGGCACCTCGGTGACCGCGAGGATGCCGTCGCGGTGCAGGTTCTGCTGGACCGGGAAGGTGACGACCTCTCCGTCGGCCCCGCGCACGACCAGCACGCTGAGCTCCAGCGCCAGCGGCAGCATCTGCTCGAGCACGCAGTCGACGCGGCCCAGCTCGTCGAAGGCGGCGGCGAGCTGCGCGGCGTCGGACACGCGGCGCTGGCCCTTGCCGTCGTAGCCGAGGCGGGCGGTCTTGAGGATGCCCGGCAGCAGCGTCGCCGGCACGGCGGCCAGTTCGGCCGCGTCGGCGCCGTGACGCAGCACCGCGTACGGCGCGCAGGGCACGCCGCTCGCGTCGAAGTGGGCCTTCTCACGGGCGCGGTCCTGGCAGACCGCCACGGCCGCCGCGCCGGGCGCGACGGTGCGCGCGCGCGCCAGGTGCTCCAGCGCACGGGCCGGCACGTTCTCGAATTCGGTAGTGACCGCGTCGCAGCGGCGCGCCAGATCGTCCAGCGCCGCCGGATCCAGGTAATCCGCCTTCAGGTGCTCCTGCGCGACGGCGCCGGCGGGGCTGGCCGTGTCAGGGTCCAGCACCACGCAGCGGTAGCCCAGCGCCTGCGCGGCGTGGACGAACATGCGGCCCAGCTGGCCGCCTCCCAGCACGCCCAGCGTCGCATCTCCCGGCAACAACGGCATCAGCGCAGCTCCTCGCTCATCGCGGTGGCGGCGGCGGTCTGGCGCTTGCGGAAGGCATCGAGCTTCGCGCGCAGGTCGGGGTTGTCGCGAGCCAGCACGGCCACGGCGAACAGCGCCGCATTGCCCGCGCCGGCGTTGCCGATGGCGAAGGTCGCGACGGGGATGCCCTTGGGCATCTGCACGATGGAGTGCAGCGAATCCACGCCCTGCAGATGGCGGCTCGCGACCGGCACGCCGAGCACCGGCACCAGGGTCTTGGCGGCCAGCATGCCCGGCAGATGGGCGGCGCCGCCGGCACCGGCGATGATGGCGCGCAGGCCCCGGCCTTCGGCCTGCTCGGCGTAGGCGAACATCTCGTCGGGCATGCGGTGGGCGGAAACCACCCGCGCCTCGAACGGCACGCCGAACTCGGTGAGAATGTCGGCGGCGTGCTTCATGGTCTCCCAGTCACTGCTGGAGCCCATGACCACGCCGATGACGGGGGCGATGTCGGGAGTGGTGGCGCTGCTCACGGGTCGGTCCTCGATCTGTCAAATCGTGAAACCTTGAATTGTAGGCGGGGAGCCTCAGGTGCCGTTCTTGCCGTCCGACGTCAGTCGACTGCCTGTTGCCCGCCCTGCCTGCGCCCTGCCGCCCACCCATGACCGACATCACCCTCCAGAACTTCGAAGCCGACCTCTTGCAGGCCTCCATGCAGCAGCCGGTGCTGCTGGACATCTGGGCGCCATGGTGCGGTCCCTGCCGCACGCTGGGCCCGATGCTGGAGAAGCTGGAGGTGGCGTATGCGGGTCGCTGGAAGCTGGCCAAGCTCAACAGCGACGACCAGCCCGAGATCGCCACGCAGCTGAGCCAGGCCTTCGGGGTGCGCTCGATCCCGTTCTGCGTGATGTTCGTCGGCGGGCAGCCGGTGGACGGTTTCGTCGGCGCGATCCCCGAGGCGCAGATCCGCGAGTTCCTGGACCGGCACGTGCCGACCGGCGAGGCGCTGGAGGCCGAGGAGGACCTGGCCGAGGCGCAGGCGCTGCTGGAGGAAGGCGATGCCGACGGCGCGCTGCAGAAGCTGCAGGCGGCGGTGCAGGCCGATCCGAACAACGAGGCGGCGCGTTTCGACCTGATCCGCGCGCTGCTGGAGGACGACCAGCTGGAGCACGCCAAGGCGGCCTTCGCGCCGGTGGCGCACCAGGCGGCCGACACGATCACGCCGCACGCGAGATTCAAGGCGCTGTCGGCGTGGATCGCCGCATCCGAACGCGCCGAGCAGGGCCTGGATCCGGCCGCGCTGCAATCGGCGATCGCCAGCAACAAGCGCGACTTCGATGCGCGCTTCGCGCTGGCGCAGGGGCTCTTCGCGGGTCGCGACTTCACCGGCGCGATGGACGAGCTGCTCGAGATCATCATGCGTGACAAGACCTGGAACGACCAGCTCGCGCGCAAGACCTATGTCGCGATCCTCGAGATCATGACCAAGCCGGCAGTTGCGGCGCACGGCGCCGCCGCGCCGCAGGCCGGCGGCCTGCAGCTGTCGGGCCACAACACCGTGGCCCCGTCCGATCCGCTGGTCGACCAGTACCGCCGCAAGCTGAGCATGGCGCTGTTCTGATCAGGACATCCCCTCAGAACATCACCCGCGCCACCCCGGCGCGGGTGAGCCGGTCCAGTTCTTGAGGATCTGCCTCGTTGTCGGTGATCAGCACATCGATCGCCGCGCAATCGCAGACCTGCATCCGGCTTCCCTGCCCGAGCTTGCTCGAATCGGCGAGCAGCACCCGCTGCCGCGCTCTTGCCAGCATCGCCTGCGCCACCGCCACTTCCGCCCACAGGTAGCTTGACGCGCCCTGCCGCGCATCGAGCGCGGTCGGCGAGATCAGCGCGATGTCCACGCGGTGCCGCGCGATCTCCGCGACGGTGAACTCGCCGAAGGTGCCGGAGGTCTCCGGCACGTACGCGCCGCCGAGCATCAGCAGCTCGTGCCCCTGCCGTCCGGCCATCGCGTCGCACACCGCGACCGAGTTCGTGATCACCCGCAGCGCCTGCGCCTGGGCCTGGGCCAGGGCCTGGGCCAGCGCGTGCGTCGTCGATCCCGCGTCGATGAACAGGCTCATCCCCGGCTGCACCAGCGACATCGCCTGCCGGGCGATCGCCTGCTTCTGCCGGCGGCGCGACTGCGCGCGCTCCGCATAACTGGCCTCCGCCGGGATCTCCGACGGCACCGCGCCGCCGTGCACGCGGGCCAGCTTGCCGCCCTGCTCCAGCTCGATCAGGTCGCGCCGCACCGTCTCGCGCGAGACGCCGAGCTCGCGCGCCGCCTCGTCGGTCGTGAGGCGGTGCCGCTCGCGCAGCAGCAAGAGGATCTTGTCGTGTCGTTCCTGGGACCACATGGATCGCTTGTTCTCCCTGCCGGTGCGTCCGCCGCCGCATGGCGCGCTGTCACCGGACCTCGCATTCCCCCAGATCCCCGCAGCATCTTCATGACAGTTTGAGGATTGATGGGTGATGTTGTGGATTTCCAGCATCCAACGCGACGCTCCCTGTGGTTTTTCGTGTTTGTCGTTGTCTTGTCGTGGACGGTGGTGACAGTGCGATCCGTTCGTTAGTCAAACCCACTGCTCCTCCGACCCCTCAACGCACCGAGTCCCCACCATGAAGCACCCGATGCCCACCGCGCTGGTCCTGGCCCTCAGCTTGGCCTACGTCTTCCCCGCCGCCGCCCAGTCGACCGAGGCCCCGAAGTCCGCCGACGCGAGCGCTGCCGCGTCGTCCGAGCGCTCCGAGCTGGAGCGCGTCACCGTCTCCGTCGGCCGCGGCCAATTGCGCTCGGTGCAGAGCCTGAGCCAGACCGAATTCGACAACGCCCTGGCTGGCAGCAGCCCGCTGGCGACCGTGGCCCGCCTGCCCGGCGTGAACTTCCAGTCCGCCGACGGCCTGGGCAACTACGAGTGGTCCACCCGCTTCACGGTGCGCGGCTTCTCGCAGAACCAGCTCGGCTTCACGCTCGACGACGTGCCGCTGGGCGACATGTCCTACGGCAACTTCAACGGTTTGCACATCAGCCGCGCGATCTCCAGCGAGAACGTCGGCCGTGCCTCGCTGTCGCAAGGCGCCGGCGCGCTGGAAACCGCCTCGTCCAGCAACTTGGGCGGCACGCTGCAGTTCTATTCGAGCGACCCGCTGCAGACTTTCGGCGTCCGCGCCTCGCAGACCCTCGGCAGCGAATCCACGACCCGCACCTTCGTGCGCGTGGACAGCGGCCGCACCGTGGTGGGCGACTTCTATGTCAGCTACACCAACCAGGACGCCGACAAGTGGAAGGGCGACGGCCAGCAGAAGCAGGAGCAGTGGAACCTGAAGTGGACCAAGGCGATCGGTGAGAGCCGCCTGTCGGCCTTCATCAACACCTCGCGCCGCAAGGAAATCGATTACCAGGATCTGTCGCTGGACCTGATCAAGCGCAAGGGCGACACGCTCGACAACTTCTATCCGGACTTCGCTGCCGCGGTGAACGCCGCCAACACGCTGTGCGGCGCCAACGGCAGCACCTACGTGGCCGCCTGCGACGACCAGTACTACGCCGGCGCCGGCCTGCGCAACGACGAGCTCTACGGCGTCTCCGCCGACCTGCGCCTGGCGCAGGACATCACCTGGAAGACGACCGCCTACTACCACCACAACAAGGGCATGGGCCTGTGGTTCACGCCGTACCAGGCTTCGCCGGACGGCACGCCGATTTCGGTGCGCACCACCGAGTACGGCATCCAGCGCGGCGGCGTGGTCTCCAACGCGGAGTTCGACCTCGGCGACCACCTGATCAAGGCCGGCCTCTGGTTCGAGGACAACGACTTCGACCAGGCCCGCCGCTTCTACGCCGCCTCCGCCGGCATGAGCGTCTACCGGTTCCCGAGCAACCCGTTCCTGACGCAGTGGCAGTACGCGTTCAACACCAAGACCTCGCAGTTCTCGCTGTCCGACACCTGGTCGGTCACCCAGGACCTGACGGTGGGCGCCGGCTTCAAGGCGCTGAAGGTCAAGATCGACGGCGACCGGCAGGTGGGCAACGACATGCCCTCGGGCTCGATCAGCGCGGAGAAGGGCTTCCTGCCGCAGCTGGGCATCAACTACCGACTGTCGGCCAACAACGAGCTCTACGGCACGCTGGCCCGCAACATGCGCGCCTACCAGGGGGCGGCCACCGGCACCTCGCCGTTCGCCACGTCCGCCGCCGGTTTCGATGCGATCAAGGGCAGCCTGAAGCCTGAAACCTCCGACACCGTCGAAGCCGGCTGGCGCACCAGCGGCCGCGGCTACGAAGGCTCAGTCAGCGCCTACCTGGTCAACTTCAAGGACCGCCTGCTGAGCATCCAGCAGGGCAGCGGCATCCAGGGCAACCCGGTGGTGCTGTCCAACGTCGGCGACGTGCGGGCCACCGGCATCGAAGGCGCGATCTCCTTCCGCCTGGCCTCGGCGCTCACCTGGTACAACAGCGTGAGCCTGTCCAAGTCGACCTACCGCGACGACGTCGTCAGCGGCACCACGACGATCGCGACCCGCGGCAAGCGCGTGGCCGACGCGCCGGACACGATGATCAAGTCGCAGCTGGGCTACGACGACGGCGCGCTGTTCGGCAACATCGGCGTGGACTACATGTCCAAGCGCTACTACTCGTACACCAACGATGCCTCGGTCCCGGACCGCACGCTGGTGAACGCGAGCGTCGGCTACAAGCTGAAGAACGTCTCGATGCTGCGCGAGCTGAGCCTGCAGGGCAGCGTGACCAACCTGTTCGACAAGCGCTACATCTCGACGATCGGCTCGAACGGCTTCACCAACAGCGACCCGACGGGCACCTACGCCACACTGCTGCCGGGCGCACCCCGTCAGTTCTTCGTGACGCTGACCGGGAAGTTCTGAGGCCATGGCCGGGGACGTCGATGACGTGAAGGGGCTCGCGGAGGCGGGCGCCCGGCTGACGCGCCGGCGGCTGCTGGCGGGCTCGCTGGCGGTGCCGATCGCCGTGCCCCTGGTGGGCTGCGCGACAGCGGGCCCGGCGACCGCGGTGGTCGAGCAGGCCACGAAGGTCGATGCAAAGGCGCCCCGGCGCTTCCGCGTCGCCTTCGGCTCCTGCGCGAAGCAGTCCAAGCCGCAGCCGATCTGGCGCGCGATCGGGGCGGCGAAGCCGGACCTGTTCGTGTTCCTCGGCGACAACCTGTACGCCGACGCGCGCGACGAGGCCACGCTCCGTCAGCGCTACGCCGAGTTCATGGCGGTCGAGTCGCTGCAGGCGTTCCGGCGCTCGACGCGCCACGTCGCGATCTGGGACGACCACGACTTCGGCGACGACGACGAAGGCGCGGACTACCCGCTCAAGCAGCTGTCGCAGCAGCTGTTCTGCGATGCGTGGAACGAGCCGGCGGACTCGCCGCGCCGCCGCGCGGACGGGATCTACCAGAGCTACGTCTACGACGCCTTCGGCCGGCCCATCCAGGTGATCCTGCCGGACCTGCGCTTCAACCGCACGATGCTGACGGCGGATCCGTCGCTGAAGTCGAGCTATGCGGCGATGGTGCTGCGGGCCAAGCTCAGCGGACAGCCGATGACGGGCTGGTACGTGCCGGATCCCCGGCCCGAGGCGACTCTGCTCGGCGAGGCGCAATGGGCCTGGCTGGAAGAGCAGCTGCGCGTGCCGGCCGATGTGCGGCTGATCGGCTCCAGCGTGCAGTTCGCGGCCGACGGCAGCGGCTGGGAGTGCTGGGCCAACTTCCCGCGTGAACGCGCACGGCTGGTCGAGCTGATCCGCACCACGCGCGCGGAAGGCGTCGTCTTCCTCAGCGGCGACATGCATTACGCGGAGATGTCCAGCGTCGACGTCGCCGGGGGTTATCCGCTGTGGGACGCGACCGCCAGCGGCCTGACCGAGGTCTGGGACATCCCGACGCCCAACCGCAACCGGCGTTCGGCGGTGATGGCGGAATTGAACTTCGGCGTGCTCGATGTCGAGCCTGTCACCGAAGGGGAGGATGATCTCCGCCTGCGCTTCGCGCTGTGCGACGTGAATGGAAAGGCCAAGGTGACGAAGGACCTGACGCTGTCGGGCCTGCGTTTCCCGGCCAAGGAGAAGACCGCATGACCCTGTCCCGACGCTCTGTGCTCCGGACCCTGCCCGCCCTGTGCGGGCCTTTTGCGTTTGACGCCTTCGCGCAAGGCGGCCAGCCGGCTTCGGTCGCGCTGGACGCGTTGATGGCCGCCGCGCGCAAGGAAGGCCGCGTGCACAGCCTGGGCATGCCCGACGACTGGGCCAACTGGCGTGCGACCTGGGCCGACCTGCAGCGGCTCTACGGACTGGCCCACGTCGACACCGACATGAGCAGCGCCGAGGAGATCGCGAAGATCGAGGCTGAGAAATCCAACGCGAGCGCGGACCTCGGGGACGTCGGTTTCGAATTCGGTGCGATCGCGAAGGCGCGCGGCATCACGCTGCCCTACAAGCCGACGACCTGGGCGCAGGTGCCGGACTGGGCCAAGGATCCCGAGGGCCACTGGGCGCTCGCGTACACCGGCACGATCGCGTTCGCGGTGAACCGCAAGCGGCTCAAGGACGTGCCGCGGAGCTGGCAGGCGCTGTTCGCGTCCAAGGCGCGCGTCATGATCGGCGAGGTCGGCCGCGCGGCGCAGTCGAACGCGGCGGTGCTGGCGGCGGCGGTGGCGCTGGGCGGCGACGAGACGACACTGCAGCCGGCGCTGGCGGCCTTCGCGAAGGTCGCGAAGGACAAACGGCTGATCGGCACGAATGCGACGCCCGCGCTGATGGAGCGTGCCGAGGCCGACGTGTTCCTGCTGTGGGACTTCAACGCGCTCTCGTACCGCGCGAAGCTGCCCAACGCGGCGGACTACGAGGTGCTGATCCCGTCCGACGGCTCGATCATCAGCGGCTACACGACCATCCTCAACCGCTGGTCGCAGCGCCCGAACGCGGCGATGCTGGCGCGGGAATACATCTTCAGCGACGCCGGTCAGATGAACCTCGCGCGCGGCCATGCGCGACCGATCCGGATCGCGCAGCTGCCGCTGCCCGCCGATCTGAAGGCGCTGCTGGTGCCCGAGGCGCAGTACGCGAAGGCGCGTGCGCTGAAGCCCGCCGTGTGGACCGAAGAGGTCAAGAAGCTGCCGCGCGCTTGGCAGCGCGACGTGCTGGGAGCTGCGCGATGAGTCAGAAGGCCGACACGCCCTCCTCCTCCATCGCCACCACAAGCGCCATCTCTGCCGCACCGCCAGCCGTCCTGCCGGCGTCCTCGTCGTCGATCGACGCCGCGGCTGAAGCCGCCGCGGCGATTGCGCAGGCGGCGGATCCCGCGCGCAAGCTCGTCGTGCTGCTCGCCGACGGCCTGCGGGCCGACACCGCGCGCGACTACATGGGCTACCTGCAGGCGCTCAACGAAGCCGGCCGCGCGCAATGGCGCTCGCTGCGCTGCGAGCTGCCCAGCTTGTCGCGCCCGCTGTACGCGACGGTGATCAACGGCGAGCCGCCGTTGACGCACGGCATCCTCGGCAATGGCCAGGCCGGACAGGCGCTCTCGCACCACCTGTTCCAGCAGTTGGACGCGCAAGGCATTCCGGCGGCGATCGCCGCGTACCACTGGTTCTACGAACTGCTGGCGGGCGAGGTCTTCGATCCGCTGCGCCATCGCGACGCGGTGCCGACCGGTTGCGGCCTCCAGGCCGCGCGCTGGTACTGGGAAGACGACTATCCGGACAGCCACCTGCTCGCCGACGCCGAATCGCTGCGCCGTGCGCACCTGCCGGTGCAGGGGCCGTCGCTGCTGTTCATCCATCCGATGGGGCCGGATCTCGCGGGCCATGTGCACGGCGGCGAATCGACGCCGTACGCGATGAGCGCGCGCAAGCTCGACATGCTGCTCGCGCAGTTGCTGCCGCGCTGGCACGCCGAGGGCTTCGACCTGCTGGTGACCAGCGATCACGGCATGAACGCGGACCGCATGCACGGCGGCGCGCTGCCGGTCGAACGCGAGGTGCCGCTGGTCTGGGTGCCGCACGACGGCGCGGTGGGTCTGGCGCTGCCGGAGCGGCAGACGGACATCGCCGGATGGATCCTGGAGCGGCTGGGGATTGCACCGGCGCCAGGAGGCACGACGGCATGAGCCTGAATGCGCGGACCGCCACGCGCCTCGCCGGCCCCTTGCTGCTGCTGAGCGCGGCGGCTCTGCTGCTGCCCTTCGGCTGGCGGGCGATCGCGCTTCTGGTCGACTGCATGGGCCAAGGCAACGGATGCGCGATCGGCGAGCTGACCGCCGACAGCTACTACCTCGAAGCGGCCTGGAACACCTTGTGGCTGAGCGCGCTGTCGGCGGCGATCGGCCTGGTCATCGGACTGGGAGCGGCCATCGCGCTGCTGCGCGTGCCCCGGCTCGAGTCGTCGGTGACGCTGCTCGCCAGCCTGGGCGCCAACTTCTCCGGCGTGCCCCTCGCGGTGGCCTTGCTGCTGCTCTTCGGCGCGCAGGGCGTCGTGACGGCGGCGATGCAGGCCGCGGGCCTCGCGCCGTGGGTCGATCTGCAAGGACTCGACGGACTGCTGCTCGCCTATGTCTGCTTCCAGGCGCCGTTGGCGACCTTGCTGCTCATTGCGCCGGTGAAGATGCTGGACGGTTCGCTCCAGGACGCGGCCGCGACGCTCGGCGCAGGGCCGGTGCTGTACTGGCGCCGCGTCGGATTGCCGCTGATGCTGCCCAGCCTGGTGGAAGTCTCCGGTCTGCTCTTCGCCAACGCGGCAGCGGCCTTCGCCACGCCGTTCGCGTTGAGCGGCACAGCCGCACACGTGCTCGCGGTCCGCATCGCCTCGCTCGTGAGCGGCGACATCTTCACGCAGCCTGAGCTGTCAGCGCTGCTGGCGTTGATCCTGTTCGTGATGCTCGCGGTGGTCATCGGTCTGACGCGCTGGCTGGCCGCACGGCTTCGGAAAGGCCGCGCATGAACGCCGCCTCCCGGACGACGCCTTCGACTTCGACTTCGACTTCGACTTCGAACAGCATCACGCACCGGCCGCTGATCTCGGCGGCCGCGCTGAGCACGCTGCTGATCGTGGTGCTCGTGCCGATGGCTGCCCTGCTGGTCTACGGCTTCACTGGGCGGTGGGACCGCCACTGGTGGCCGCAGGATCCGACCCTGCTCTGGGTCGTCGAGGCCGTCGCCGATCCGCGCGTCCAAGGAGCGGTGGTCCGCACCACCCTGCTCGCCTTGTCGAGCGCGACGCTCGCGCTGGTCTGCGGCGCGCTGGCGACGATTCCCGCGGCGCTCGCAGCGCAACTCGACGACGGTCCGGCCGCGCGGCGGCTGCAGCGCACGCTGGACCTCGTCGCGCTGCTGCCTTTCGCGATCGCGCCGGTGGTGATCGCGATCAGCGCGCTGGAGCTCTTCGTCGGTCGCTGGGGGGGCTGGTTGCCGCTGCCGCTGGTCTACGTCGCCGTGGTCGCGCCCACGCTGTTCCCGCTGATCCACAAGACGCTGCAGTCCGCGCTCGCGCAGCTGAACGCAGCCTCGCTGATCGAAGCCGGCCGGACGCTGGGCGCGAGCGACGGGCACACCGTGCGGCGCGTGTTGCTGCCGATGCTGGCGCCGGCCTTGCTGGCCGCGTTCCTGCTCGCGTGGGTCACGGCGGCGATGGAATTCGCGATCGCGAACCTGCTGCTCGGCGGACAGCTGGAGCTGCTGCAACCGCTGATGAACAGCCTGCGCAACGCCAACGGTCACCAGGCCGCGGCGCTGATGGTGCTGGCCTTCGCCGGCGTCGGCGCGGTGGTCGCGGCGGTGGCCGCGCTCACCCGCCGCTGGACGTCGGGAGCGCTGAGCCGATGAACGCGCGCCTCGCCAGGATCTCGCGCTCCCGTCCCACTTCAACGATCTCCGCCCGATGACATCGATCGCTCCTTTGCCCTCCCTCGATGACGACGCACCGGCGCAGCTCGCGGTCCGCGGCGCGGAGCTCGCGCTCGGCGGTCGGCCGGTGCTTCGCGGCATCGACCTGACGCTCGCGCGCGGCGAGGTCGTCGCGCTGCTGGGCGCGTCCGGCTGCGGCAAGACGACGCTGCTGCGGTCGATCGCCGGCCTGCAGCGCCTGGACCGGGGAACGATCTCGATGTCCGGCCAGCAGGTGCAGACGCTCCCGCCGCAGCTGCGCGACATCGGCATGGTGTTCCAGCACTACGCGCTCTTCCCCAACCTGTCGGTACGCGAGAACATCCGCTTCGGTCCGCTGGCGCGCGGGGAGGAGCCCTCGCTCGCCGACACGCGGGCCGACGAATTGTTGGACCTCATTGATCTGCGCGCACTGGCGGACCGCCTGCCGCAGGCGCTGTCGGGCGGGCAGCGGCAACGCGTGGCGCTGGCTCGCGCGCTGGCGACACGGCCGATGCTGCTGCTGATGGACGAGCCGTTCTCCGCGCTCGACGAGAATTTCCGGCTGCCGCTGCGACGACAGTTCCGGCAGCTGCAGCGCGAACTCGGCCAGAGCTGCGTGATCGTGACGCACGATCGCGAAGAGGCCTTCGAGATCGCCGACCGCGTGGCGGTCATGTTCGACGGCGTCATCGCGCAATGCGCCTCGCCGCGCGAGCTGCGACGGGCGCCGGCGAACCGCCGGGTGGCGGACTTCCTGGGCATCTTCAATCGTCTGGAGGCGCGCACGCTGCACGGCGCCTGGCGCCGCGAGACGGGCCACTGGATCGCGCCCGTGGAAACGCTGGTGCTTGCCGACGGCCGAGCAAGCGGCGAGGCATCCTGCGAGGCGCTGCGCTTCACGGCGACGCTGCGGGCCAGTTATCCGGGACAGCAGCGCGTGGCCTGCGAGCTGGAAGGCCCGGGCGGCCAGACGCTGACGATGTGGCGGCGACATGAGGACGCCGAACTCGCGCCCGGCAGCCAACTGCAGATCGCGATCGCCGAGCCGGCGCTGCGGTGGATCGAGGAGTAGCCCTGGCGTCTGACGGTGTCTGGCGGCGTCTGGCGGCGTCCGACGACCTCAGACGTCCTCCGGACGGTACTCCGCCGGCAGCGCTTCCCGATACGGATAGAACTTGAAGAACGGCCGTGCCTCGTCGAGCGTGCGCACGACCGACGGGCGCTGCATCAACCGCTTGAAGTACGCGGTGAGCCGTGGATGCGAGGGGCCGAACGGCACCAGGGTGGTCGCGTAGAACAGCGACGGTGCCGCCGCACAATCGGCCATGCTGAAGTGCTCGCCGGCGGCCCAATCGCGGTCGGCCAGACGCTCATCAAGCATCCCGTACGCCATCGACAGCGTGTCGCGCGCCTTGGTGACCGCGATCGGATCGCGGTCCTCCTCCGCGCGCAGCCGGTCCCCGACGATGGCCTGCATCGGCTGCATCACGTAGAGATCGAACAACCGATCCATCAACCGGACCTCCAGCGCCGCGTCGCCGTCGGTCGGCACCAGTTGCTGGTGCGGCCGTGCATATCGCCGCGCGAGGTACTCGATGATCACGCTGGTCTCGGGAACGACCTTGTCCCCGTCGACCAGCAGCGGCATCTTGCCCGTCGGCCAACGTGCGAGAAACTCGGCGCGTTGCGCGGGGTCGCCGAGATTGAGGAAACAGCGCTCGACCTCGACATCGAGTTCGTTCAAGGCGATCAACGCCTTGTGGCAGAACGACGACAGCGGATGGAAGTGGAGGCTCAACGCCATGTCATTCACCTGAAGGGAGATTGCCGTGAGAGAAAGCTTATCGCAACGCCCGCGGGGCATCGCCGCATCCTTGGCCGGGCTCATCTCCCGCGCGCCAGACCGGTTCATCACATCGATCGCGTCGATGGCGTCGATTGCGGCGTTGAGCGGCTGCGCTCAAGAACCGACCACGCCGATCGCCTCTGAGACCGCACCGGCGATCGCCGCAGCGACGGCAGCCGACCCTGAAGGCGCTGAATCGTTGATCCGGGCGGCCATCACCTCGGGCGATGTGAAGGGCCTGGCGATCGCGGTGATCGAAGACGGTCAGATCCGGGCCGTGCGCACCTACGGCCATCGCAACGCCGAGGGCCAGGCGCTTCAGACCGGCACGGTGATGTACGGCGCCTCGCTCACCAAAGCGGTCTTCGCCTACACGGTCCTGCAGCTCGTCGATGAGGGCAAGGTCGATCTCGACGCCTCGATTGCGACCTTGCTGGACCGACCGCTGCCGGACTATCCGAAGGACTCGCGCTATGGCCCCTGGCCGGACCTGCGCGGCGACGAGCGCTGGCGGGCCCTGACGCCGCGGCTGCTGCTCTCGCATCGCGGCGGTTTTGGCAACTTCGCGTTCCTGGAACCGGACGGCAAGCTGCGCTTCCACTTCGATCCGGGCAGTCGCTACGCGTATTCCGGCGAGGGTCTGATCCTGCTGCAGTTCGTGCTCGAACAGGGGCGGCTGAAGCTGGATCTCGGCCAGGAGATGCAGCGCCGCGTGTTCGACCGATTCGGCATGACGATGACGGCCATGACGTGGCGCGAGGACTTCGCCGTGAATCTGGCGGACGGCGTGACGGAAGCTCGTCGCTGGGTCCCGCACGATCCCCGCAGCCGGGTGCGTGCCGCGGGCTCGATGGACACGACGATCGACGACTTCGCGCGCTTCGCTGCCGGACTCGCGCGCGGCGACGGGCTCTCTTCGCGCAGCCGCGCGGAGATGACGCGACCGCAGGCGCCGATCACGACCGCCTCGCAGTTCCCGACGCTGCAGCCGGAGTGGCCTGCGTCGCAGCGGCGGGCGGACCTCGCCGCCGGCCTCGGCGTCGTCGTCTTCGACGGCCCGCAGGGGCGCGGCTACTTCAAGGGCGGTCACGACGACCAGACCGGCAACACGATGGTGTGCGTCGAACGACGCCGCGCCTGCATCGTCCTGCTGTCCAACGACGTGATGGCCGAACGGCTCTACCCGGCGATCGTGCGACGCGTGCTCGGCGAGACCGGCGTGCCGTTCATGTGGGAATATGGAGTCAAAGCGGCGGAGTGGCCGCGCTGACAGCGATCACGGGAACACCGCCAGGAACAGGAACACCACGAACACCACCATGTGGACCGCGCCCTGCAGCACCGTCGCGCGGCCGCCGCCCAGCGTCAGGCCGCCGACGATGAAGGTCAGGAACAGCAGCACCATGCTCAGCGGCGTCAGCCCCAGCACCAGCGAGTGCGCGAACAGCGGCGACAGCACCGCAACCGTCGGGATCGTCAAGCCGATGCTCGCCAGCCCCGAGCCCAGCGCGAGGTTCAGGCTGGTCTGCAGACGGTTGTGCAGCGCCGCGCGCACCGCCGCCACCGTCTCCGGCAGCAGCACCAGCATCGCCACGATCACGCCCACCAGCGACGGCGGCGCGCCGATCGCCTGCACGCCGCGCTCGATCGTCGGCGCCAGCAGCTTGGCCAGGCCCACGACACCGACCAGGCACACCAGCAGCAGCGCCAGGCTGGTGCCGGCCACGCGCCAGCTCGGCGGGGCCGCGTGCGCGTCCTGATCGTCGACGCCAGTCACCGGCAGGAAGTAGTCGCGGTGCCGCACCGCCTGCACGAACACAAAAGCGCCGTAGAGCACCAGCGACACGCCACCCGCGAACAGCAGCTGCGTGGTCGTGAACGTCGGCCCGGCCGAGCTCGTGGTGAACGCCGGCAGCACCAGCGTCAACACGGACAACGCGGCGAGCACCGCCAGCGTCGGGCTCGTGCCCTCGACGCGGAAGGCCAACTCCTGATGCTTCCAGCCGCCGACCAGGATGCACAGCCCCAGCACGCCGTTGCACACGATCATGATCGCGGAGAACACCGTGTCCCGCGCCAGCGCATTGGTCGACTCGCCGCCGGCCAGCATCAGCGACACGATCAGCGCCACCTCGATGATGGTCACCGCCACCGCCAGCACCAGCGAGCCGTAGGGCTCGCCCACGCGGTGCGCGACGACCTCGGCGTGATGCACCGCCGCCAGCACCGCGGCGATCAGCAGCACGCTCACCACGCCCAGCACCAGCGTCGAATTGGCGCCGGCCGTCAGGCCCACCAGTGCGAGGATCGCGGCCAGCGGCGCGGCCAGCGACCAGATCGGGAGGGCCGCCGGCAGGCGGGCAAAGAGGGAGTTGGAGCGCTTCACATGCATGGGCCGAGCATAGACCACGATGGTCACGCAGCCTCCGACGCGCTACGCTGGTCGGACCATGCCGACCCTCGATCCCCGCGTCGACGCCTACATCGACCGCGCCGCCCCGTTCGCGCAGGAGCTGCTGCGCCATTGGCGCGCGACCGTGCACGCGCACTGCCCCGACGTGGTCGAGACGATCAAGTGGGGCTTCCCCAACTTCACCTACCGCGACAAGATCCTGACCAGCATGGCCGCCTTCAAGGCGCATTGCTCGATCGGCTTCTGGCACGGCGAGGCGGCCGTCGGCGCCGACCACGCCAAGGGCGGCGCGATGGGCGACTTCGGCAAGCTGACCTCGCTCAAGGACCTGCCGTCCAAGGCCGAGCAGAAGACGATCCTGAAGCGCGCGATGCAGTTGATCGAGGACGGCGTGAAGGCCCGCCCCGCGCGCTCGTCCGCGCCCAAGCCGCCGCCGGACGTGCCCGACGATCTCGCTGCGGCGCTCCGTGCGAATCCCGCGGCGCAGCAGACCTTCGACGCCTTTCCGCCCGGTCAGCGGCGCGACTACATCGACTGGATCGTCGAGGCCAAGCGGGCCGGGACGCGCGAGCGTCGCCTGGCGCAGGCCGTCGAGTGGATCGCCGACGGCAAGCGCCGGAACTGGAAGTACGAGAACTGCTGAGGTGCCGGCACGGCGCCCTCGACGCCCTCGACGCCGTCCAGGCCGCCCGAGCCGTCTGCGCCTCAGCCGACGGGAGACTCCGTCCCCAACTCCCAGCCGCTGTCGTGCACCTGCACGTTGTTGCGACCGCCGTCCTTGGCGCGATACAGCGCGCGGTCGGCCCGCATGAACAGCTGGTCGGCCGTGAGCTGGCCGCCCGGCTCCGCCACCGCGATGCCCGCCGACACCGTCAGCGTGAAGGCGCGCCCGTCGCCGTCGCACAGCTGCAGCGTCGCCACCGCTTCCCGGATCTGCTCGACCAGGCTTCTCGCGCCCGATCCGTCGGTGGCCGGCAGCACGAGTCCGAATTCCTCGCCGCCCCAGCGGCCCACGACGTCCGACGCGCGCAGCCGCGCCCGGACCTCCGCCGCGAAGGCGCGCAGCGCGTCGTCCCCGGCGTGATGCCCGTGGCAGTCGTTGACGTCCTTGAAATGGTCCAGGTCCAGCAGGACGAACGCCAGCGGCGTGCCTTCGCGCCGGCCGCGTTCCAGTTCGTGCCGCAGCAGCGCGTCGGCGGTCATGCGGTTGAGGCAGCCCGTCAGCCCGTCCGTCGAGGCGACCTCCTCCATGCGCCGCGCGATGCGCTCGAAGTTGGCGAGCACGAATCCGAAGCCCGCGCCGATCAGGCAGATGAAGCTGAACAGGAAGGTCAGCCCCTGGCCGAGGCTGCCCTGCATCAGGTCCTGGTACTCGTCCGGATTCGTCAGCGCATGCACGCTGCGCAACATCAGGCTCGCGGCGGCCGCCACCAGCGTGACGCCGACGGCGCGCAGCGAGGCCTCGCCGCGCCACCCCGGCCCCAGCAGCAGGCAGATCGCCGGCAGCAGGAGCAGCGCGAAGACCAGCGAGATCGCGCTGGTGCGCAGCGCCAGCGGCCAGGTCAGCATCCACGCGGTCAGCCCCCAGGCCACCGCCGGCCCGGCCCACCACATCCATCGCGGCAGCGAACGTCCCAGCACGTGCCGATGGATCGCCTCGTTGTAGAACACCAGGCCCAGCGCGATCAGCCCGTTGCCGACCAGCGCGGAGAACCAGATCGGCAGCACCAGGCGCGACGCCAGCCCCACGAAGCCGAACAGCAGCGTCCACGAGCCCCAGGTCCACACGCCGAGATCCAGGTAGTGCAACCGGCTGCGCTGCGCCGCCCACAGCTGCACGCCGAGCATCGCGAATCCGCTCAGCAGCGCCAACATCAGCGTGGGGATGTGGATGGACGCCATGACGCAGAAGTGTAGTGACGACGCCCCGTCGGTGCCCCCCTACATCGCAGGCGTTGCCCGTTACAGACGCGTCAGACCGACGTGCTCATGGGAGTCCGGCCGGCGCCGGCCGTCCGTCCGTCGGCCCAGGGCCGACGCTCAGGACCGACGATCAGGACAGGCGTTCGATCAGTGCCATCGCGGCGGCGGGCGCGCGCTCCTTCGCGCCGCTGATGAAGAACACGAACACGTCGCGCGCCCGCTTGGGCGGCGTGCGGTCGGCCTCGACCAGCGGCAGACGATCGGGCTGGCCGCCCGACTCCCAGCGTGACGCGCTGGCGGCGAGGCCGTCGAGTTCCTCCTCCGTCACGCCGGTGACGAGCTCCGACCGCGTCCGCATCACCCGCGTGTAGACGAAGTCGGTGGTGAGGTCGGGAATCGGCGGATAGTCGTCGGATTCGGTGAAGACGACACCGGCACCGTGATCGCGCGCCATCGCCAGGAACTCCGGCGAGCGGAAGCTTTCGTGGCGGACGTCGAGCGCGTGCCGCAGCGGGACGCCCGCGGACGCCTTCGGCAGCAGCTTCAGGAAGGCGCCGAAGTCGACCGGATCGAAGCGCTTGGTGGTCGCGAACTGCCACACGATGGGCCCGAGCTTGGGACCGAGTTCGGCGACGCCGCTGTCGACGAAGCGCGTGACCGACTCGCCGGCCTCGGCCAGCACGCGCCGGTTGGTCGCGAAACGGTTGGCCTTGAGCGAGAACACGAAGCCCTCCGGCGCGGTGTCGCGCCACTTGGCGAACGTGGCCGGCTTGAAGGTGGCGTAATAGGTGCCGTTGACCTCGATGGCGCTCAGCTGGCGACTGGCGTATTCCAGCTCGCGCGAGGCGGGCAGGTCCTTGGGATAGAAGGTCTCGCGCCAAGGCTCGAAGTTCCAGCCGCCGATGCCCACGTGGATCGAGGTGCTCATGTCGTCGTGTCCTCCAGAAGTCGTTCGAGTCGGGTCTGTCCGCGGCGCGTCACGCGCAAGGCGCGGCTGTCGGGGTCGGGGTCCAGCCAGCCCTGCGTGAGCATCGCCTGCAGCCATGCGGCGCCGAGCGCGCCACCCAGGTGCGGACGCCGCTCGCTCCAGTCCATGCAGGCGCAGGCCAGGCGGCGGCGGCGCGCGCCGGCGGCAGCCGCCACGTCGACGCCGAGCCCGCGCAGCGCGTCCAGGCCCGCGTCGGTGAAGCGGTAGCCGCGGACCTCGTCGGGGTCCGGCGTCATCCAGTGCAGGCGCAGCGCGTGGTCGTGCAGCCGCACGCCCCAGTGGCCGGCGAGATGGTCGTAGCAGCGACGCGCCTGTCGCAGCGCGGGCGGGGTGCTGGGCTCGAAGCGCGGCCGCGGCAGGCCGGCCAGCACCAGCATCGCCTCCAGCGCCTGGCCGACCTCCGGCCCGGCCAGCCGGTAGTAGCGGTGCTTGCCCTGCGCCATGCAGCCGACCAGGCCCTGTCCCAGCAGCTTGGCCAGATGGGCGCTGGCCGTCGACGCGGCGACGTCGCCGACGGCGGCCAGTTCGGTCGCCGTGCGCGCGTGGCCGTCCATCAGGCAGCACAGCATGCGCGCACGCACCGGCTCGGCCATGCTGGCGGCAATGTGGGCCAGCGCCTCGTCGGCGGTGGGGGCGTCAATCATGCTTCGATGCTAAGCGAAGCGTTCCCGGCAAACCATCGCGAAGATTCCCCCATGCCGACCCCACCGCCGACGAGGCGCTGGCCCACAT
>SEFA01000103.1 GCA_004210455.1 Rubrivivax sp.
GCGGACATGGGCCGCTTCATGTGGACGGCCCGGCCTTGGCGCGGCGCATCTGCTCCGCGAAGACCTGTTCCATCGCCTTCTTTTCAGGCAGCACGTACACGATGCCACCGCGCTTGCCGAAGGTCGGCCACAGCGTCTGTTCGAAGAATTTCACCGGCATGTTGATGCAGCCGAAGCTGATGCGGTTGTCCTTGGGCGTCGGCGAGGCGAGCCGCTCCAATCGACGCTCCGCGGGGTTGGTCGGGCGGACGCGATGCATCGACACGGCAGCGTCGTAATCGACCCAGAGCACGTCCTCGTGCCCAGAATTCTTTCCGGGCTGCGCGACGAAGCGGCCGGCGGGCGTGGTGCGCTCGGAAGGCTTCACTTCGGCGATGGGCCGCAAGCCGATGCCCGCGACGCTGTCGTCGCCGGCGGCGTAGCCCAGCAGCACCGGCGTGGTCGCCTGGAGCTTGCCTTCGGGACTGAACACCAGGACTTGCGCCTGGCGCTTGTCGAGGATCGCGAACGGACGTCCGTTGTGATCCCAGCCTGCCATCACCCATTGGGCGAGCTGGCGGGCCTGTCTGGAAACCTTGGTCTTGCCGAAGTCGGCCGTGCCGGTCCGCAACACTGGCGCGGGGGCGTGGACGACCGGCTGGACCGGTGCAGGGGTGTGTCGGGCCACGACGGGCGGAGCCGGCCGCAGCTGCTTGATCAGGAAAGTCGCTGCCGGCCAGGCCAGCAACGCGCCGGCCAGGCCCAGGATCAGACCCTGCGCCGCCCATCCCGCGCGTTCCCGCAGGTGCTTCGGGATCCCGCCCTTCACCGGTTCCGGTGGGGGCGGATCGCTGAAGAAGTACCCGCTGGAGGCGCGCAGCATGGTGGGCTTTCAGGGAGAGATCAGATCCGGGCGTGGCGGTGCGAAGTCACCGATCAGTTGCGGTCGGCGCGAGGAGCCGGCGTGCCGGCGCTGGTGGGTTCGGACGGCATCGGGTCCTGGGTGGCCGGTTGCTGGTTCTGCCACTGGTCGGTGGAAGAGGGCTGCGTCTGCTGCGACTGCGCTTCGGGCGTCGTCTGGTTCTGCTGCGTGGTCGCCTGGTTCGACTGGTCGGCCGGCGTCAGGGTCTGCTGGTCGGCCGGCATCTGCTGCTCGGTCTGCGTGGCGGGGTACTGTTCCTGGGTCGCCTGCGTCTGGGTCGACTCGGTCGTGTTCTCGACCTGCGCATACGCCAGGCCCAGCACGCTGGCAAAGGCGGTCAGGGCAACGGCACCGGTCACGAGGGATTTGGTCGCGTTCATCAGTCTCTCCTTTGGGCTTGAGGGGCCGATCGGTGGAGATCGGTTAGGACCAACTTTGGACCGTGGACGGGGAGTCCACCGTGGGTTGATGTCGCGACGGCTTGTAGGACAACCGGCAGGTTTCAACCCGATACATCCACGTGTCCATCGGGGCAAACGGCGATCCTCGCCGCTCTAGCGCCCAAAGAAAAACCGGACGGCGCAGGTCGGGCGGTCCGGCGAAGAAGGCGCTGATGGACGCCTCCGGAGACAGGAAACCTCCGAACAATAGGCATTCACCCCGATCGCATAAATGCCGCGATGGGCAACGCACCGTTGTGGACACCTCAACAATCGCTCGTGGTGCCCGGCCTTTCCGATGGATCCTGGGAAGCGCCCGATCGGCAGGGGGTGGTGTGCGTTTATCGCCCATGTGACCGCTCCCACATTCGGTTACCGCCCGGCGTTGGATAGCTGCCGGCTGTCGGTTTCGTGCGATAGATGTCCGCTCGCTATGTGTGGTTGTCAAAGGATGTCAATGACTTGCGTCAAGATCGCGGCGCCGCGAGCGTTCTGCCCCAACTTTTTCAGCCCGTCACCAGAAATCGTTCTCCTAACGCTTTCTTGATGCTGAAAGGGACGGGAACGGTCGGAACAAGGGACGCGGCCGGAAGGCGTCGTTGGAGGGTTCGGCGCCGTTCGTCATCAGCGGGCCGTGTCACGGCCGCCTTTTTTGTTGTGTTTGAGGAGGACCCATGTCTACTGTGCTGACCGATCAGGGAAGCGGATCCGCCGGCTCGAGCTGGCTGGACAAGGAGCGGACCATCGCCGCTCCCGGTTTCAACCGCTGGCTGGTGCCGCCGAGCGCGCTCGCCATCCACCTGTGCATCGGGATGGCCTACGGCTTCTCGGTGTTCTGGCTGCCGCTGTCCAAGATGCTGCAGACCGCCGGGACCGGCGCCGCGTGCGGCAAGGATGTGGGCTTCTTCGCCCAGCTGTTCACCACCCAGTGCGACTGGAGCGTCGCGACCCTGGGCTGGATGTACACGCTGTTCTTCGTGTTCCTGGGCTGCGCCGCCGCGATCTGGGGCGGCTGGCTGGAACGTGCCGGTCCCCGCAAGGCGGGCCTGGTGTCGGCCGTGTGCTGGTGCGGCGGCATGCTGATGTCCGCGATCGGCATCCACACCCACCAGTTCTGGATGATGATCCTCGGCTCCGGCGTGATCGGCGGCATCGGCCTGGGCCTGGGCTACATCTCGCCCGTGTCGACGCTGATCAAGTGGTTCCCTGACCGTCGCGGCATGGCGACCGGCATGGCCATCATGGGCTTCGGCGGCGGCGCGATGATCGGTTCGCCGCTGGCCGTCGAGCTGATGAAGCACTTCGCCACCCCGACGGATGCGGGCGTGATGCAGACCTTCGTCGTCATGGCCGTCGTGTACTTCCTGTTCATGGTCGCGGGGGCGATGGGTTATCGCGTGCCGCCGACCGGCTGGAAGCCGGCAGGCTGGACCCCGCCGGTGGCGCAGGCCGCCAACACCATGATCACGCAGCGCCACGTGCACGTGAAGAAGGTCTGGGGCATCCCGCAGTTCTGGCTGGTGTGGATCGTGTTGTGCATGAACGTGTCCGCCGGCATCGGCGTGATCGGCATGGCCAGCCCGATGCTGCAGGAGATCTTCGGCGGCACGCTGATCGGCGTGGAGGCGAAGTTCGCCGACCTTGACAAGACGCAGCTGGCCGCGATCGCCGCGATCGCCGGCGGCTTCACCGCGCTGCTGAGCCTGTTCAACATCGGCGGCCGGTTCGTGTGGGCGTCGCTGTCGGACAAGCTGGGCCGCAAGCTGACGTACACGGTGTTCTTCGTGCTGGGCGGCCTCCTGTACGCCTCGCTGCCGAGCAGCGCCGCTGCGGGCCACAAGCTGGCCTTCGTGGGCGCGGTCTGCATCATCCTGTCGATGTACGGCGGCGGCTTCGCCACTGTGCCGGCCTACCTGGGCGACCTCTTCGGCACGCAGATGGTGGGCGCGATCCACGGCCGTCTGCTGACCGCGTGGGCCACCGCCGGCATCCTGGGCCCCATCGTCGTGAACTACATGCGCGACTACCAGCTGCGTCTGGGCATCCCGCGCGAGCAGGTCTACAACCAGACGATGTACATCCTGGTGGGCATGCTGGTCATCGGCCTGATCGCCAACCTGATGATCCGTCCGGTCGCCGACAAGCACTTCATGACCGACGCCGAACTGGCCGTCGAGAAGAAGCTGGCCCATGAAAAGGCCGCCGCTTCCGAAGTGGGCAGCGGCCCGGGCGCCGGCGCCGCGACGCCGACCGTGCTGGTCGTGCTGGCCTGGGCGGCCGTCGGCATCCCGCTGGCCTGGGGCATCTATCGCACGCTGCTGAGCGCCGCGAAGTTCTTCAGCTGATAACCCTCAGTACGCGGCGTTGTTGACCAGCGTCGATACTGAGCATCACGATGGCAGACCTCGGTCTGCCATTCTTCCTTCTTAGCGAGGGGCGGGCCCAGCGCCGGGCCGCCCCAAGCCGGCCCGCCATCCCCCCGGGGGGTGGTCTGGACGGGCCGCAGGCACGAGCACACCGGGGGTACACATGAGCGACCAGAAGATCCATTTCTACAAGGGCCCGGCCGGCGGCTGGGGCGCGCTGAAGAGCGTCGCGAAGCACCTGCAGGCGCAAGGCGTTGCGGTGAAGGGCGCCAAGACGCTGCTGTCGGCCAACCAGGCCGACGGCTTCGATTGCCCCGGCTGCGCCTGGCCTGATCGGGATCACCGCTCGACCTTCGAGTTCTGCGAGAACGGCGCCAAGGCGATCGCCGCCGAGGCGACCGCGCACCGCGCCACGGCCGAAGTGCTGGGCGGACACACCGTCAGCGAGCTGGCGGAATGGTCCGACTTCGACCTCGAGAACATGGGCCGCATCACCGAGCCGCTGGTCTACGACCGCGCCACGGACCGCTACAAGCCGATCGCCTGGGACGACGCGTTCGAGTTGATCGCCGCGCGCCTGAACGCGCTGAGCAATCCCAACGAGGCGATGTTCTACACCTCGGGCCGCGCCAGCAACGAGGCCGCGTTCCTGTACCAGCTGTTCGTGCGCGAGTTCGGCACCAACAATTTCCCCGACTGCTCGAACATGTGCCACGAGCCCAGCGGCCAGGGCCTGAAGCCGACCATCGGCATCGGCAAGGGCACGGTGACGCTGCACGACTTCGAGCAGGCGGACGCGATCTTCATCATGGGCCAGAACCCTGGCACCAACCACCCGCGCATGCTGGGCGAGCTGCGCGAGGCCTCCAAGCGCGGCTGCAAGATCGTCAGCTTCAACCCGCTGCGCGAGCGCGGCCTGGAGCGCTTCGCCGATCCGCAGGACAAGATGGAGATGGCGACGCTGGGCAGCACGCCCATCTCGACCCACTACTTCCAGCTGCGCATCGGCGGCGACATGGCCGTCATGAAGGCGCTGTGCAAGCGCGTCTTCGAGCTGGACGACGCGGCGGTGGCCGCCGGCGGCGAGCGCGTACTGGACCTGGGTTTCATCGCCGAGCACACCCACGGCATCGAGGCATTCGAGGCCAGCATCCGGGCTGAAAGCTGGGAAGCGCTGGAGGCCGAATCCGGCCTGTCGCAGGAGCAGCTCTGCGCCGCCGGCGACCTGTACGCGCAGGCCAAGCGCGTGATCATCTGCTGGGGCATGGGCATCACCCAGCACCAGCACTCGGTCGCGACCATCCAGCACATCGCGGCGCTGCTGATGCTGCGCGGCAACCTGGGCCGCGAAGGCGCGGGCGCCTGCCCGGTGCGCGGCCACTCCAACGTGCAGGGCGACCGCACGATGGGCATCTACGAGAAGCCGCCCAAGGCGCTGCTGGACCGCCTCGGCCAGGTGTTCGGCTTCGAGCCGCCGCGCGAGAACGGCTACGGCACCGTCGACGCCATCCAGGCGATGCTGGACGGCAAGGGCAAGGTGTTCTTCGCGCTGGGCGGCAACTTCGCCTCGGCGACGCCGGACACGATCGCGACCTGGAAGGCGCTGCGCAACACCGACCTGACCGTCCACGTGACGACCAAGTTCAACCGCAGCCACACCATCCACGGCAAGGAGGCGCTGGTGCTCCCGTGCCTCGGCCGCACCGAGATCGACATGCAGGCCGGCGGGCCGCAGGGCGTGACGGTGGAGGACTCGATGAGCATGGTCCACCTGTCCAGCGGCATGAACGCGCCGGCGTCGGAGCACCTGCTGTCGGAGCCCATGATCGTGGCGCGCCTGGCGGCCGCGACGCTCAAGGGCCGTTCGAAGACGCCGTGGCTGTGGCTGGTCGAGGACTACTCGCGCATCCGCGACAAGATCGAGGAAGTCTTCGACGACTTCGCCGGCTTCAACGAGAAGATCAAGGTGCCGGGCGGCTTCCGCCTGCGCAACACCGCATCGGAGCGGGTCTGGAACACGCCGACCGGCAAGGCCAACTTCATCACCTACGCGCTGCCGACGGACACGCCGCTGCATCAGGCGCGCGCGCGGCTGCGCGGCGACGAGAAGACGGTGGTGTTCAACCTGGCGACGGTGCGATCGCACGACCAGTACAACACGACGATCTACGGCAACGACGACCGCTACCGCGGCGTGTGGGGCCATCGCCGCGTGGTGTTCATCAACAAGGAAGACCTGAAGACCATCGGCATGAAGGCCGGCGAGTGGGTCGACATCACCAGCGTCTACAGCGACGGCGACACGCGTCGCGCCGAGAAGTTCGTGCTGATCGAGTACGACATCCCGCGCGGCTGCCTGGCCAGCTACTTCCCGGAGACCAACGCGCTGGTGCCGCTGAGCAGCGTGTCCATCGGCGCGGGCACGCCGACGTCGAAGTCCATCCCGGTGGTGCTGACGCTGCGCACGCAGGACGCGCCGCTGCCGCAGGACCAGGCGCGATCGGTGGCCGGGGCGACCGCCTGAGGCAGGTCCGATGAACCGCTACGACGCGCCCGGCACCGACGTCCGCGACGCTCCGGACCGCGAGGTCGATGAGGCGATCGAGGACGACGGCGACATGGCCGCGCAGGCGCGTTTCGCCTTGGAGACCTTGGCGGAGCTGGACGGCGGCAACGGCGTCTCGCTGCCGCGGTTGGCGAAGCGGACGGGGTTGCGCGTCAGCGTGCTGCTGCGGCTCTACACGCTGATGAGCGATGCGCGCGTCGGCGACGCGCAGGGGCCCGGCTGGGTCGGCCTGCGCGTGGATGAAGACGGCCGGTGGATCGCCCGCATCACGCCTGCGGGTCGAGGAGACGGTGCGGACGACGGTCACGCGGAGCCGGCGCCATGAGTGACGCTTGCATGCTCTCCGACGACGACGCCCCGCTGCCTTCCGCGCTGATCGCGGTGCGGCCGGAGCGGCTCGGCGCCGCGCGCGCGGCGGACGAGGAGTTCGTCGCCGAGGAAGTGCCGATCGCGCTCGAGTACAACGGGCTCTCGCACGCGGTGATGCTGGCGACGCCGCTGGATCTGGAGGACTTCGCGCTCGGCTTCTCGCTGACCGAAGGACTGCTGGCCTCGCCGGCGGATCTGCTCGACGTGGAGGTGCGCACGCGGCCCAACGGCGTCGCGCTGCAGCTGCGCGTCACGGCGCGCTGCGAAGCGCTGTTGAAGGAACGCCGCCGCAGCATGGCGGGCCGCACGGGCTGCGGGCTCTGCGGCACGGACAACCTCGACCAGGTGTTCCGCGTGCCGGATCGACCGGTGCCGCCGTTGCCCGCGGCACTCGCCGATGCCGAAGCCCTCGTGCCCGCGCTGTCGCGCGCGATGCGCGAGCTCGCCGCGGCACAGCCGCTGCAGCAGCGCACCGGCGGTATCCACGCGGCCGCCTGGTGCCATCCGGACGGCAGCGTCGTCCTCGTTCGCGAAGACGTCGGCCGCCACAACGCGCTCGACAAGCTGATCGGCGCCATGGCCAAGGCCGGCATCGACGCCTCGCAAGGCTTCGCCGCCGTCACCAGCCGCGCCAGCTTCGAGATGGTCCAGAAGGCCGCGATCGCCGCCATGCCGATGCTGGCCGCCGTGAGCGCGCCCACGCACCTGGCGATCCGCACGGCACAGTCCTGCGGACTGCGCCTCGCCGGCTTCGTTCGCGAAGGTCGCGCGACGCTCTACGCCTGAACCGATCTTGCTCCCTCTCCCGCTTTGCGGGAAAGGGTGGGGGTGAGGGCCAGCGGCGGTGGCAGTTCTCCAACTTATTCCCCATCGCTCCAGCACCTCTGTGCCGTGGACGATCCTTCCATCTATCCGAAGAAAGAGGCGGTCAGCCAGCCTGCGCGGCATCGTCGGCATTTCCCCACCGCCCCCAGGGACAAGACCGCCACCCCGCTGCGTTTCGATGACGGTCGACATTACATTATTAATGTCGATCAACATTGAAAATGCGTTTTCAGGTCGCCCAGCCACTTCGCTCAAGGACACCACCATGGACTTCAAGAACACCGTCGCCTTCGTCACCGGCGCCAACCGCGGTCTGGGAAAAAGCTTCGTCAAAGCGTTGCAGGCCGCCGGCGTGAAGAAGATCTATGCCGCCGCACGCGACCCGTCCACGATCGATCTGCCGGGCGTCGTGCCGGTGAAGCTGGACGTGACGAAACCGGAGCAGATCGACGCCGCCGTGCGCGCCGCCGGCGACGTGACGCTGCTGATCAACAACGCCGGCATCTCGCGCGGCTCGCCGCTGCTGGCCGAGAACGCGCTGGCGGCCCTGCGCGACGAATTCGAGACCAACGTGGTCGGCCCGCTTGAACTCACGCGCGCCTTTGCGCCCGTGCTGAAGGCGCAGGGCGGCGGCGCGGTGGTGAACGTGCTGTCGGTGTTGAGCTGGCTCAACCTGACCGGTGCCGCGACCTACAGCGTGTCGAAAGCCGCGACCTGGTCGGTGACCAACGGCCTGAGGCAGGAGCTGAAGGCGCAAGGCACCGCGGTGCTCGGTCTGCACGTGGGTTTCATGGACACGGACATGACCGCGCGCCTTGACGCACCGAAGGCCGATCCTCTCGACGTCGCGCAGCAGGTGCTGAACGCGCTCGCAGCCGGCCGCGACGAGGTCTATGCCGACGAGCTGACGCGCAGCGTCAAGGCGGGCCTGTCAGCCGACGCGGGCAGCTACCGCGGCGGCGTCTGAGCCTCACGGCCAGGCCCGCAGCAGCCAGTCGTTCAGCGTCTTGACGCGGTCCGGATCGGCGCCGAGCGTGCCGGCCTTCCACACCGCGTACTGCAGCTTCTGTTCTGCCGTGCTGCGGTAGTCCGTCGACGCCATGACGTAGACGCCGGGTGACTTGAGCGTCAGCGGCTGCTTCGTCTGGTCGAGGCAGAAGCCGAAGCCCGCGGTGGGCTCCGCCTCGCCCAGATCCATGTTGTTGGGATCGCAGCGGCGCCAGATCGCCGGGTCGGTGACCGTGTAGAGCTGGTTGAACTGCCTGAACGCGCCGTTCAGCAGCTTCAACGTCAGTCCGGCCTGCAGCTTGTCGAGCCGCTTGAACGGCGAGGTCTGCGTCGCCTGCGTCGACACCGCCTCCATGAAGTTGATCGGGTTCAGGTGCTTGACCACCGCCGCCTTGCTGAAGCGGCCGCGGTTGTTGATGATCGACCGCGTGTCAGTCGGCACCCACAGCGGGATGTTGTTGTTGACGAACTGCGCCGACTTGATGCGCGCCTGCAGCAGGCGGATGTCGCTCAGCGTCGCGGCCGTGGACTGCGCCGGCGTCGCGTCGCCCAGCGTCTGCGACAACAGCGAGTCGAAGCCGGTCAGATAGGGCCAGTCGACCGAGAAATTCACCCAGTCGCTCTGCGCACCGGGGTTCAGCGTGACCTGCATCTGGTACCACGCGTTGGTCCGCGTGTAGGAGCCAAGCTTGCTGCCCGTCTCCCAGGCCAGCAGCCATTCGCGGGTGATCTTGCCGGTGGCGTCGTTGTCCTGCTGGTAGACCATGTGCGGCGCAAGGAAGAAGGCGCTGACCGTGTTGAACGGCCATCCGCGCTTCTCGCCCCGTCCGGCCCAGGTCTTGGCCGTGGCGTCGTAGCTGCCGATGAACCAGCGCTGGTCGCCTTCCAGGCCGTAGCGCTGGGCCCACTCCCACTGCTGGACGAGGTTCCACTGCAGCGTGCTGCCGACGACCCGTTCGATGAAGGCGTTGGTGGTGAAGGCGGCGGGTTCCGTGGCGGTACGGGCGGCCGAGAGCGACTTCATCAGCTGCGCCGCGCCGACCTGCGCGCCGTACTGGCCCGTGGCCGCGACGTGGTTGCCGCGTCCGCCGCCGAGGAAGGCGTACAGCTCGAAGCCGGAGGGCTGCAGCATCGACTGGATCTCGTTGCGCTGCTGCGGCGTCAGGTGGCTCCAGTCGCCGAAGGTGCCGGAGCGGTGCGACTCGAACCACGCGGCGATCTTCTTCGAGGTGGCCAGCGGATCCAGGCGCCGGTTGTCGGCGGTGAAGGTCGCGCCGGTCTCGAAGGAGCCGGCCGCGTTGGCGCCCGTCGGCCAGATGTCCAGCGGATGCATCGCCGGCAGGTAGGAGTTCCAGTCGGGGAACTGGATGGGCAGCGGGATCTCGCGGGTGTTGAGCGTCGCGTTGGCGTCCATCACCTTGTCGACGTCGGCCTGCGTCAGCGCGAGCGCCGTGCCGTCGAGCGGCTTGCCGAACAGCGCCTTGACGGCATCCGACGGCGAGTCGAGCACGGCGTCCAGACCGGCGCCGGCCGCCCATTCGGTGACCGGCCTGCTGTCGATGCCGGCACCCGGCTGGTACGGCGGATTCCACGGCGCGGCCTGCGCCACGTGCGCCATGTCGCGCAGCGCATAACGCAGGTAGGCGGCGATCTGTCCGCCTTCGGCCTCGGTCAGGCCGTGGAAGCGGGAGCGCTGGACGATCGAATTGTTGGAGTAGTTGAAGTACTGGAGGTCCCGGCCGTCCGCGGCGTGGCACGAGGCGCATGCCGCGCGGAGCTGGTGGTTCACCAGCGTCGACTTCATCAGGCGGTTCTCCGCCTTCCACAGCTTCTCGCCGGCGGCGACGTCGGCGGTCAGCGTGCGGCCGGCCACCTTCTCGACGTTGATGTCGGCGCGTTCCACCGCGTTCGTCGCGAGGCTCTGTCCCTGCGCATTGCGGAACTGCAGATCGATGACGCGGTAGCCGTTGGACTCGCCGTCGCTGCCGTTGAAGCGGAACTGCACGAGGTTCACGCCGCTGATCAGGCGCGCCTTGGTGGTCGCGTCCAGCGTCAGCTTCATGCGCGCGGTGTAGAGGCCGCCGCCGCGTTGCAGGCCGCCCTGCACGCGCTCGGCGTCCGCGAGCGTCATCGTGGCGTCGGTGATGTCGACCCAGGGGATCGCGCTCGCGTTGGCGACCGCCGTGCCGCCGAGGATGCGCAGGCTCGCCTTGATCCTGGCGGGCGTCTCGGTGGTGGCCTCGTATTCCGGAGGGCCGAAGAATCCGCAGCGATGGCAGCGCAGCCACAGCTCGGTGGCGGCACCGACGCCGCTGACGTCGAGCGTCAGATTGGCCGTGGCGACCGTCGGCGCGCTGGGCAGGCCGGCGCCGAGAACTTCCAGGGGCAGCCGCAGCGCGGTGGTCGCGGTCGGGCCGCTTGATGGCGCTGGAGCCGGCGCGGGTGCTGGAGAAGGTGCCGGCGCAGGAGCCGGCGCCGGTGCAGGCGAGGGCGCAGGCGAAGGGGCCGGCGCGGGAGAAGGCGCTGGGGCCGCGGGATTCGTGGGCGTGGTCGGCGTCGTCGGCGGCGGAGGCGCTTCGGACACCGGCGGATCCGCTTGCGGTTTGGACTCGTCACCGTTCCCGCCACCGCAGGCGCTGAGCGCCGCGAGCAACGCGGCGGCCATGGCGGCCCGGGTCGATCGGGCGGCGGATCGACGGAGCCATTCGGCGGGGATGGGACAGGGGGCGGGCGCCATGCGGATTCCTCTCGGCGCTGCGGCCGGCGTGATCGGTCCCGACGCGCGGGTCGCGCGTCGGGGCAGCGCATTAAAGGAGCCCGCTCCCGGACGCGTCAATCGATCGCGCCCCTCTGAAATCGACCGTTACCCGTGTTGCCGAATCCGGCGATCGTCGCGCCACACGACTACCTCTTGTGAGGGAAGCGAGGGCTCTCGCGAACGGATAGGCCCCAATGAAAAATGCCCCGCGGCGCGATCGCGCCGGCGGGGCCTCCAGAGGGGACGGATCCGTCGTCAACCGACCAGGCCCAGGGCCCTCGGCAGTGCCAGCGACAGCGTAGGCCAGTAGGTGACGACCATCAGGAAGCCCAGCATCGTGAGCAGCCAGGGCCACACGGCGACGGTGAGCTCGGTGATCCCCATCTTCGTGATGCCCGACGCCACGTAGAGGTTCAAGCCCACCGGCGGATGGCAGAGGCCGACCTCCATGTTGACCGCCATCAGGATGCCCAGGTGCACCGGATCGACGCCGAGCTTGGCGGCCACCGGGAACAGGATGGGCGCCATGATCAGCACGATCGCGGCGGGGTCCATGAAGTTGCCCGCGCCCAGCAGGATCAGGTTGACCAGCAGCAGGAAGACGAACAGTCCGAAGCCCTGCGCCGACATCCACGCGGCCATCGTCTGCGGGATCTGCTCCGAGGCCATCAGGAAGCTGAACAGCACCGCGTTGGTGATGATGTACAGCAGCATGGAGCTCATCGCGGCGGCCTTCAGCAGCACCTTGGGCACGTCCTTCAGGCCCATGTCCTTGTAGACGAAGACCGAGATGACGAAGGCGTACACGGCGGCCACGGCGGCCGCTTCGGTCGGCGTGAACTTGCCGCTGTAGATGCCGCCGATGACGACGACGATCAGCATCAGGCCCCAGAAACTGTCGCGGAAGGCCTTGAAGCGCTCGGCCCAGGTGGCCTTGACCATGCGCGGGTAGTCGTACTTCTTGGCGCGGTACCAGGTCGTGATGCCCAGCAGCACCGACAGGCACACGCCCGGCACGACGCCGGCCATGAACAGCTGGCCGACGGAGGCGGTGCCGACGACCTCGCCGTGCGGGCCCGTCGCCGACATGCCGGCCGTGGCGATGGAGAACATCACCAGGTTGATCGACGGCGGGAACAGGATGCCCAGCGCCCCCGAGGTCGTGATGACGCCCGCCCCGAATTGCTTCGGATAGCCCTGCCTGGTCATCGCCGGCAGGATGATGGAGCCGACCGCGACGACCGTCGCCACCGACGAGCCCGAGATCGCCGCGAACATCGCGCAGGCCAGCACGCCGGCCAGGCCCAGGCCGCCGTACCAGTGGCCGATCATGGTCGTGGCGAAGTGGATGATCCGCCTCGCCACCCCGCCGTGGGTCAGGAAGTTGCCCGCCAGGATGAAGAACGGGACGGCCATGATCTCGAACTTCTCGATGCCGGTGAACAGCTTGAGCGCGACCGATTCGATCGGCACGTTCGTCATCGTGAAGAGGTAGGTCAGGACCGTCAGGCCCAGCGAGATCGAGATCGGCATGCCGGTGAGCATCAGCACCACCAGCAGCGAGAAGATGATCAGCGTGTTCATGCGCGGTCTCCCTTCGAGCCGTTCGACTTCGAAGCTTCCTCGGCGGTCTTCGCCGACGCGGCGGCGGCGACGTCGTCCTCGATGCCTTCGACGTGGCCGTGGTCCGCGTGCGGCGCTTCACCGGTGCGGATGAAGGTCCAGCACACCTGCAGGAAGCGGAAGCACATCAGGTAGGAGCCCAGCGGCACGCAGGAGTAGGCGATCCAGGTCGGGATCTCCAGGTCCGGCGAGGTCGGGCCTTCGAAGAGGTCGGGGTTGTCGATGCCCAGCGCGTGCGTGAAGGCGTAGTGCGCGCCGTTCTCCCACACGAAGGTCGCGCCCAGCGTGCCCACCGTCGCGGTGAAGACCGCGCCGGCCAGCAGGCTGAAGATCACCAGGTACTTCGCATGCTCGGGCTTGAGCTTGCGCACCACCACGTCGACGCCGACGTGCGTCCCGGCGCGCACGCCGTAGGCCGCGCCGAACTTGGCCATCCACACGAACATGTAGATGCACAGCTCCTGCGCCCAGCTCACGTCGATGCGGATGACCAGGTCCTGCACCGCCGGCACCCCGGCCAGGAAGCGGTGCAGCACGGCCATCGCGATGACCAGCGTCGCGGCGCCCATGAGGAACGCAATGAGCGTCTCCTCGAGTCGGTCCAGCCACTTCAATGACATGGCGGTCTCCTTCAGGCAAAGAAAAGCCGCGCCGCCCTAGGGAGGGGCGCGGCACACGGGACGCCGCCGCAGGCGGGCGGACGTATCAAGCGGGAGCCCGGAGAACTGGCTTTGCCAGGCTCCTGGGGTCCGCCCCCTGGGGGGCCGGCGTGAGCCGGTAGGGGGGAACTTATTTGGTCGGAGCGACGAAGCCTGCGGCCTTGTAAGCCGCCTCGACGGTGGCCTTGCCCACGCGCGACTCCATCTCCTTGTGGACCGGCATCAGCGCCAGCTTCCACTCGTTCACTTCGGCCGGCGTCAGCGTGTAGATGGTCGTCTTGCCGCTGGCCTTGATCCTCTCGAAGGCCTGCTGGTTCTCGGTCTGCGCGATCGCGTTGGCGTAGGTGGTCGCGTCCTTGACGCTGCTGTCGACCACGGCCTTCAGGTCGGCGGGCAGACCGTCGTAGAACTTCTTGTTGATGATCAGCGCGTAGGCCAGGTGGCCGTGGTTGCTGATCGTCGTGTGCTTCTGCACCTCGTAGGTCTTCTGCGTGTAGAAGTTGGACGGCACGCCTTCGGTGCCGTCGACCACGCCGGACTGCAGCGCCTGGTACAGCTCGGAGAACGCCATCACCTGCGGGATCGCGCCCAGCGCGCGCATCTGCGCGTCCAGCACCTTGGAGGACTGGATCCGCATCTTCAGGCCCTTGAAGTCCGCCACGTGGTGCAGCGGCTTGTTGGCGCTCATGATGTGGAAGCCGTTGTCCCAGAAGGCCAGGCCCTTGATGCCCTTGGGCTCGAGCTTCTTGAACAGCTCCATGCCCAGTGTGCTGGTCGTGTTGCGGAACGAGGCGTCGTCCTTGAACAGGAAGGGCAGGTCGAAGACCTCGAATTCCTTGACGCCCAGCGGACCGAACTTGGCCAGCGACGGAGCCAGCATCTGCACCGAGCCCAGTTGCAGCGCCTCGAGTTCTTCCTTGTCCTTGTATAGCTGGCTGTTGGGGTAGACCTCGACCTTCAGCCGGCCCTTGCTGCGTTCCTCGGCGAGTTCCTTGAAGCGCTGCGCGCCCTTGCCCTTGGGGGTGTCGGGGGCGACGACGTGGCTCAGCTTGATCACGATCGGCGCCTGCGCGAAGGCGGACGCGGCGGTACCCAGGCCGGCACACAGGCCGGCGGTGGCGAGGGCGGCCGACAGCAGCAGGCGGCGGGGGAAGGTGGCGGACATGCGGTCTCCTGGTGTTCTTCGGAATCCGTCGATCAGGTGCAGTGACGAAGGCGCAGTGACGACCTGTCGGGGAATGTGGCGGATTGTGGAAATCCGGTTCCCGCGCCGCCAGTTGTGGACTTCCACATTGGGGAAACACGTACCGCGCGGGGCCCGCCGTGCGCTCTGCGCAGCGCCTAGACTGCCGCCATGGCCGCGTCCCGACGTCTCCTCCAACTGCTCAAGCGCACGAGCTGGGCGTTGCCGCTGCTGCTCGCGCTGGCCTTCGCCGCGTCGCTCGGCGTGTGGCTGCGGCTCAGCGACATGCGCGATCTCGAGGAGGAACGGCTGACGCTGATCGCCGACGCGCTGTCGCTGGAGGCGCGCATCTCCGACTGGCTCAACGCGGAGCATGCGGCGGTGGACCGGCTCGCGCAGCAGCTGCCGGGGAACGTCGACGACCAGATGCTGCTGAACCATCGCGCGGTTGCTGAGGGGCTGCGGCGCCTGTGGGTGAGCGTGACGGTGCTCGACGCCAACAACCGCGTCATCGCGCATGTGCCGCAGCAGACGCCGCAGGCGCTGGCGCCGCCGCGGGAGCGCAGCGGGGTGAGTCTGGATGAAGGCGGGCTGACCGCGCATTGGAGCTCGCCGCGGCCGCAGGGCGGCCGGCTGGTCGTGCGCTTCGCGCCGAGCGCGCTGCTGCGGCAGACGCTGCCGTGGTGGCTGGCCCAGAAGTACGACGTGCGGTTGGTCGACGGACTCGGGCAGCGGCTTGCGCAGACCGGTGACGCGCTCGCGCTGCCCGACACGCAGAGCTACCGCGTGAGCGTCGATCCGGCGATGCGCGAGACCTGGCTGGAACTCAACACGCGCGCGCCGCATCGCCCGTGGTGGTACACGCTGGCGGCGGGCCTGATGGGCGTGTTCCTGCTGCTGTCGGCGTTGGCCAGCGGCATGCTGCGCCGGCAGATGCGCGAGGTGCGGCGCGCCGAAGGCGAGGCGCGGACCGAGGCGGCCTGGCGTCGCGCGGTCGAGGATTCGTTGACAGTGGGCCTGCGCGGCCGCGACCTGGACGGCCGGCTCACGCATGTGAACCGCGCGTTCTGCGATCTGGTGGGCTACAGCGCCGAGGAACTGCTGGGGCAACTGCCGCCGATGCCGTACTGGCTGCCCGACGAGATGGAGGACAGCCTGCGCCGCCATCAGCGCAACATGTCTGGCGGCGCGCCGCGCGAGGGTTATGAGGCGCGCTGGATGCATCGCGACGGGCACGCCCTGGACGTGATGATCTTCGAGGCGCCGCTGGTGGACGCGAACGGCGTGCAGATCGGGTGGATGGGATCGATCGTCGACATCAGCGCGCGCAAGCAGATCGAGGAGCGCGACCGTCGTCGCACCGACGCACTCGCGCACCAGGCGCGGCTGAGCACGCTGGGCGAGGTGGCGTCGGCGCTGGCGCATCAGCTGAACCAGCCGCTGGCGGCGATCGCCGGCTACAACGCGGGCGCGCTGCGTTCGCTGGAACGCGTCGGCCAGACCGACGAGATCGTGATGGAGGCGCTGCGTCGGCTCGGCGAGCAGGCGCAGGAGGCCGGGCGCATCGTGCAGCGCATCCGGGCCTTCCTGACGCGGCGCGCGCCGCAGCCGGAACGCTGCGCGGTGCCGGAGCTCGCGGCGCGGGTGCTGGCGCTGCTCAAGCGCGACCTGCGCGGCGTGCTCGTCGAGGTGACGATGCCGCCCGTCCTGCCGGACGTGCAGGCCGATGCGGTGCTGATCGAGCAGGTGCTGATCAACCTGGTCCGCAATGCGCTCGACGAGTTGCACGGCCGGCCGGGTGCGCAGGTGCGCATCGCCGCGCAGCGTGTGGGCGAGCGCTTCGTGCGGGTGGATGTCGACGACAACGGCCCTGGTCTCCAGGGGCGCGGCATCGATCAACTGACGACGGCGTTCTATTCGACGAAGTCCGAAGGCATGGGCATGGGACTGGCGATCTGCCGTTCGGTGATCGAGGCGCACCACGGCGGCATGGAGGCCGGCGCGAGCGCGCTCGGCGGCGCGAGGATCAGCTTCACGCTGCCGCTGTGCCCAGGGCAGGGGGCGTGCGATGGCAGCGAGATCGCCAGCGGCGCAAGCATCGGCACCGGCATCGGACAACACAAGGAGGGCGCGCGATGAGCGACCCACAGGCGACGGTCCACCTGGTGGACGACGAGGCGGCGGTTCGGGACGCGCTGGCCTTCCTGATGCGCACCCACGGGCTGCGGGTGGAGCCGCACGCGAGCGGCCCGGCGCTGTTCGAGGCGCTGGACCGCGCGATCGAGCCGCACGGCTGCATCGTGCTCGATGTGCGGATGGAGCCGCTGTCCGGCCTGCAGGTGCACGACGAGTTGATCGCCCGCGGCGTGCCGCTGCCGGTGATCTTCCTGAGCGGCCACGGCGACATCCCGATGGCGGTGGACGCGATGCAGAAGGGCGCGCTCGATTTCGTCGAGAAGCCGTTCAACGACCAGGCGCTGGTCAACAAGGTGCAGCGCGCGATCGCGACGGACATCCACCGCTGGCGCGAATCGCGTGCGCACGCGGACGTCGCCGGCAAGCTCGCCAGCCTGACCGATCGCGAACACGAGGTCGCGGTGCTGGTAGCGGCGGGCAAGCTCAACAAGCAGATCGCCGACGAGCTCGGCATCGCGATCCGCACGGTGGAAGTCCACCGCGCGCGCGCGTTCACGAAGCTCGGCCTGCGCTCCGCGGCGGAGCTGGCGACGATGCTGGAGCGGTTCGAGGTGAAGGGCGGTTCAGGCCGCCCGGATCACCAGTGACACGTTGCTGCCACCGAACGCGAAGGAGTTGCTGACCATCGCCTTCGACGCATCGAAGACGCGGGGCTCGCGGATCACGTCGGCGATCTCTTCGAGCTCGCTCTTGTCGATGTGCGCGCTCGGCGGGAGTTCACCGCGGCGCATCGCCTGAACGCAGGCGACCAGTTCCAGCGCACCGCCGGCGCCGATCAGGTGACCGTGCAGCGCCTTGGTCGCGCTGACCGGCACGCCACGCACGCCGAAGACGCGAGATAGCGATTCGGCCTCGACCGTGTCGCCGACGTCCGTCGCCGTGCCGTGCGCGTTGACGTAGCCGACCTGCGACGCCTCGATGCCGGCATCGGCCAGCGCCGCGCGGATGGCGCGCTCCTGGCCGTCCGCGTCGGGACGCGACAGGTGCACCGCGTCGACGCTATGCCCGTAGCCGGCCAGCACGGCAAGCGCCGACGCGCCGCGTGCGCGGGCGTGGCTCTCCGTCTCCAGCACCAGCGCCGCCGCGCCCTCGCCCAGCACCAGGCCCTTGCGTGAGTCGTCGAACGGCCGGCAGCTGCGCGACGGATCTTCCGGATCCGTCGGCGCCATCACGCCCATCGCCTGCCACGCGGCCACCGAGCCCGGGTTCAGCATCGCCTCCGAGCCCCCCACCAGCGCCACGTCCGCGCGGCCCTGGCGCAGCAGCATCAGCGCCTCGCCGATCGCCTGCGCCGACGAGGCGCAGGCGTTGGAGATCGTCAGCATCGCCGCCTTCAGCCCGTACTTCATCGCCAGGTGCGACGCGGCCGAGTTGCTCATCACCCGCACCACCGTGTACGGATGGATGCGCGGCGTCTCCTTCGTCAGGTGCTCTCCGTAGGAC
>SEFA01000104.1 GCA_004210455.1 Rubrivivax sp.
CCCCGACACCTCCCCAAATCGGCTCCCCCAACGCTTCCCCACAAAGCGGGGCGCCTCGACATTCATTGACGAATGTCAGAGCGCCCCGTTGTCATTGGCGATGTGTGATTCCTAGACTGCTTCGCCTTGCATGCGCAGTTGCGTGTGCCACGAGGAGCTGTCACATGTATTCCGCCTATTCAGTCGCCAACGCGTTCATCGCACGCGCCATCGAAGGCCGCCTTCACGGCCTCACTTCCATGAAGCTGCAGAAGCTCATGTACTTCGCCCAGGCTTGGCATCTCAAGGGAACGGGTAGGCCACTGTTCGAAGACACGTTCATCCGAGGGCAACATGGCCCGGTACTACCTTCGATCGCGCATCAACTGAAGGGCTATGGAACGGACCGCATCGGTCAGTTCTTGACCACGCTGACCGCGCACGACGATCCGCTCGTCTGGAACGAGCCTCACCTGCAGGCGACAGACACCAGGGCTCGCAAGCTGATCGATGCCATCCTGTCGACGTACGGACAGAAGTCCGCACAGGCGTTGTCGGACCTCACGCACCTTCCGAATTCAGCGTGGTCGCAGGGGTCCCCCGATGGTGGACCCATGTTGAACGACGTCATCGGCACCGACCCGACGCTTTGAACCATGGGCAAATATCTCGACGATTGGGTCCATGAGCGTGACGGGAACTTGCCGCCTTCCGCCAGGCTTCGCGACGACTTGGCCGTTCGCCAGAAGGATGTCTTGGACCAGTCTCAATCCGACGCGGAATCTCAGCGAGTCGCCGACATGGAGGCAAACCGCAGGCTACGCCATGTATACGCCGCGAAAGCCTACGGCATGGCGATCTGTTGCATCGCGTTGTGGGCCGTACTGCTCGCCGTGCAAGGCGGCATCAAAGCATTGATCGGCATCGAAATGTGGTCAGACCAGGTCCTCATCGCCGTCACCACCGGTGTCACCGTCAGCGTGCTGGCGGCGTTCCTGGGGGTGATCCGAGGGCTGTTTCCGGGGAAGGACGAGCGCGCTCCCGCGCCTCCCTGACGACCTCCTCGATCGCCTTCACCACGACCTCCGGCTTGTCCCGCTGGATGTAATGCCCCGATCCCTCGACCGGCTGCACTTCCCTGCCGCCGACCAGCGGCAGCCAGTTCGGTTCCAGGTTGTGCACCATGGTCTCGAATCCGCTCGCCATCTCCGTCGGCGAATAGATCGTGCGTGTCAGCACCCGAACCGGCACGCTCGGACGCGGCTTCTGCCACAGCGTGTCGATGCAGTCCTGCTGCTGCAGGAACTCCGCCTGCATCATGCCGCGGAACACGCGCCGGCTCATGTTGTCCAGCATGTTGGCCATCACCGGTACCTCGACCTGCATGCGCCGCAGGTGCAGCGGGTGCGTCGCGTCGACGAGCACGATGCCCGCCACCTCGTCCGGATACAGCCGCGAGAACGCGTACTGATACAGCCCGCCGATCGAATGGCCGACCAGCACGTACGGCGGCTTGATGCCGGCGCTTTGCAGCAGCCCGTGCAACTCGGTCGCGATGCCGCAGGGATTGCGCGGCACCGGCGGCGTCGCGGTGCTGTCGCCGTAGCCGGGACGGTCGTAGGCGAAGACGCTGTGATCGGTACGCAGCTCGTTCAGCACCTTCGCCCACGGATCCCGGCCGTCGCCGAGCCCCGATTGCAGGACGATGGTCGGCTCGCCGTGGCCCACCTTGGTGAAGACGATGGGACCGCCGGTCACGCGCTGGTTGCCGGTGTTCGGCATCGGACTGGCGCAGCCCGTCAACAAGGCGGGCACGGCCAGGACTGCGCAGAGGGCCAAGACGGCCGAGAAGGCCGAGGGGACCTGGAAGGCCCTCGCCAACGACATCGGCGCCCGAAGGCGCCGTTCAACTCCAGACATGCGGGAACTCCTTCTTCCGGCGAACCGGCTCGTTCCCGCTTCCACCCGCGTCCGCGCTCGCCCCCAGGAGGGACCGCGCGGCGCGTCATCCCTGGTGGATCAGGCCGCCTGCTCGCCGTTGCCGGCATTGTGCCCATCGTCGCGCGGCCACAGCGCCGGATCCAGCCGCTCCCCGCGCAACAGTTGCAACGGCGCGCGGTGGTACAGCTGGATGTCGTGGAAAGGGTCCGTGATGATCTTTGTGGCCCAGGCCAGGCCGGTGCGCAGGTCGCGGATCAGCGCCAGCTGCAACACGCGGAACACCAGACCGCCGACGCCCAGCCAGAACCACAGCAGGCCCAGCTGATGCAGATACTCGGTGAAGCTGGCGGCCGGCGCGAAGACGCCGAACAGGCCCGGCTTCAGCCACAGCGCGACCGGCAGGGCCGCCCACAGCGCCATCAGCACGACCTTGCGGCGCAGGTTGTAGCCGATCTTGATCTCTTCCTTGTGCTCGTGGGTCGCCTGGTTGACGTGGTCGTAGCCCTTGGGCTCGAAGAAGAAATGACCGGCCTGGCGGCTGGTCATCGACACGCCCCACGCCAGCAGCGCCGACCATGCGGGGTCCACGAGCAGCAGCCCGTAGGCGACCACAAAGCAGCAGGCGCTCAGCAGATGCAGCGACTGGTTGATGCGGCAGTGATGGTAGTAGCGGTGGTCATCCCAACGCTGTTCATTCAGAAGTGCCAGAAAGTCCTTCATGGGGCCCTCGTCCGTGAAATGAGCGGTGAGCGTGACGGCATTCGATGGCAGCGCCGTGATGGCGCGATGATGCATCGATGACGGACGCGTGGCGACTGTGTCCATCGGCCATGTCAGGCGCGTGACGAACCCCACCGTCACAGAACTGTTGCGTTCGCGTCCCATCATGCGCGCCATGACGACACCGGCGATCGAACTCGAAGTCGACGAGCTCCCCACTCGGCAGCGGCATTTCCGCGTCGCGGTCGTGACGGAGACCTATCCGCCCGAGGTCAACGGCGTGGCCCGCAGCATCGCCTGCGTGGTCCAGGGCCTGCAGGCCCGCGACCACGCCGTGCAACTGCTGCGTCCGCGCCAGGCGCCGGCCGGATCGCCGCCCGCGCCGGAAGCGCCGGTCGACGAAGTGCTGATGCGCGGCCTGGCCGTGCCGCGCTACCCGCACCTGCGCATGGGCGTGGTGTCCAAGCGCACGCTGGTCAACCTCTGGGCCAGCAAGCGCCCCGACATCGTCCACATCGCCACCGAGGGCCCGATGGGCTGGTCCGCGCTCCAGGCTGCCCGGCAGCTCAAGCTGCCTGTCGTCTCGGAGTTCCGCACCAACTTCCACGCCTATGCCCAGCACTACGGCATCGGCTGGCTGCGCCGCCCGCTCCTCGCGTACCTGCGCAAGTTCCACAACCGCTGCCATTCGACGATGGTGCCCAACGCCACGCTCGCCGGCGAGTTGATGGCGCAGGGCTTCCGTCACGTCAGCGTCATCGCGCGGGGCGTCGACACGCAGCTCTTCCATCCCTCCCGCCGCAGCGATGTGCTGCGTGAAAGCTGGGGAGCCGCGCCCGGCGATCCCGTGCTGCTCCATGTCGGCCGGCTCGCTGCGGAAAAGAACCTTCAGTTGCTCGTCGACCTCTGGCCGGCTGTCCGGCAACGGTATCCGCGGGCTCGTCTCGTGCTGGTCGGGGACGGTCCGGCGCGGGCTGATTTCCAGGCATTGCTGCCGCCCTCGTCCAATGTTGTCTTTGCCGGCATGAAACATGGCGAGGACCTGGCTGCCTGCTACGCCAGCGGCGACCTGTTTGCGTTCCCCAGCATCACCGAGACCTACGGCAACGTGACGCCCGAGGCACTCGCCAGCGGGCTTCCCGTGATGGCTTATCAGTATGCTGCGGCGGCATTGCTCGTGCGCGACGACCACAATGGCGGACTCGCGCCGTTCAACGATCCTGCGATCTTCCAGGCCCGCACGCTGGCGCTGCTTGAAGACTTGCCTCGACTGCGCGCCATGCGTCTTGCGGCGAGAGAGAGTGCGGAGTCGCTCGCCTGGGACGGCATTGTGCAGGGCATCGAGCACGTGTACGCCTCGGCCATCGACGGCACGTCCGTGGCGATGCGTGTTGGCTCGCAGCTCTCCGGACTGGAAGCCCGCGCGCACTGAACCACTTGTTGTTGACGAAGGGCGCCCGGGGCCGGCGGCGTCGTCCGCCTTCCTATCTGACTGGGCGCCGTCTGTTCGAGCAGAGTGAACCGCAGGTGAACGTCGCGAGTTGGCGCCCTGAGCGGACGACGCCGCCGGCCCCGGGCGCTCTTCGTCCGGCTCGGTCGCCTCAACCGACGATGCTGCTTCCTGCGACATCCGCAGAGAGGGTTTCGCGGCGGGTGTGCTGGCGGATCATCAGGATCAGCATCCCACTGAAGACGAACACGCCCAGTCCGCTCATCAGCCAGACCAGCGGTACGCCCAGTGCCTGCAGCACCGCGTAGGCACCGAGCATCAGCAGGATGCTCAGGTTCTCGTTGAATCCCTGGACGGCGATCGAGCGGCCTGCACTGAGGATCTGCACGCCGCGATGCTGCAGCAGCGCATTCATCGGCACCACCATCGCGCCGCCGACGGCGCCGACCATGACCATCGAGGGCAGTGCCCAACCCAGGGAGGTCACCCACGGCGTCGCCAGCATCAGCGCGCCGAGCATCAGGCCGAGCGGCATCACCCGCAGTGAGTGATGCAACGCAATCCAACGCCCCGCGAGGCCCGCGCCCGCAACGACGCCGATGGCCACCGTCGCCTGCAGGTAGGCGCCCTGGTTGAGTCGCAGCCCCAACACATCCTGCGCCCACTGGAGCACGGCCAGTTGCAAGGTCGCGCCCGCCCCCCAGAACATCGTCGTCATGGAGAGCGACAGGCGCCCGCCGAGCCGGTCGCGCCACAGCGCCTGATTTGAGATCCGGAAGTCGCGCAGGATCGCGCGCAGCCGTTGCGGAGGTTTCGGATAGACGATGCCGCTCTCCGGCACCCGCAGCTGCAGCGCGGCGGCCAGCGCGTAGACGCCCAGCAACGCGCACAGCGACGCGGTCAGCGGCCGCGCGACGCCCAGTTCTCCTATCGCTGCCATCCACCAGGGGCTGACCAGCAGTCCGCCCAGCACCGTCCCCAGCAGCACGGAGCACACGACCGAGACTTCGATCCAGCCGTTCGCCGCCACCAGCCGCGTCGGCGGCACGATCTCCGTGATCAATCCGTACTTGGCGGGCGCGTAGCAGGCGGCCGCCGTGCCGACGATCCCGAAAGCGAGCAGCGGATCCAGCCCCGCCGCCATCGCGCCGACGCCGACCGCCTTCAGCCCGTTCATGCAGCTCATCAGCGCCACCTTGGGCCAGGCGTCCGCGATCAACCCGACCACCGGCGCCAGTCCCACGTAGGCCAGCGTGAAGCACAGCTTCAGCAGCGGCGCCCACCAGACGGGCTGGCCCATCTCCCGAAGCAGCGCGATGCCGACGATCAGGAGCGCGTTGTCGGCCAATGCGGAAAAGAACTGGGCGGCGATGAGGGTGTGGAAACGTGGGGGCATGGGCGCGCGGGGTGCGGCGCGAGTCTGCGTCGGTGGCGTGACCGCCTGTTGACAACGAATTGACACGCGCCCCACACGCACCCACCCGGCACCTCCTCCACGATCAGCGACAATCCGCCCTCTATGTTTGCCTTGTTTGAAGACGCCGGAAAATTTCTTGCCGGCCGCATCCTGTCCGAAGCCGATTCCTCGATGCAGATCGAGCTCGAATCCGGAAAGCGCGTCAAAGTGAAAGCCGCCCATGTCCTGCTCAAGTTCGACAAGCCGTCGCCGGCCGAACTGATCGCGGACGGGCAGCGCCTGGCCGAAGAGATCGACCTCGACCTGGCCTGGGAGTTCGCGCCGGAAGGCGAGTTCGGTTTCGCCGACCTGGCCGCCGACTACTTCGACGCCAAATCCACGCTCGCCCAGCAGGCCGGCGCGCTGTTCCGGCTGTTCGACGCGCCGCACTATTTCCGCCGGATGGGCAAGGGCGTCTTCAAAAAGGCCCCGGCCGAGACGGTCAAGGCCGCCCTGCTCGGCATCGAGCGCAAGAAGCAGATCGCCGCGCAGATCGAACAATGGGCGACTGAACTGGCCGCGGGCCAGTGCCCGGCCCCGATCGGCGACCAGATCTACAAGATCCTGTTCCGCCCCGACAAGAACGGCCCGGAGTACAAGGCCGTCGTCGAGGCCGCCAAGCGCAGCCACAAGGCGCCGCTGGACCTGCTCAAGGACGCCGGCGCGATCGCCAGTCCCTACCAGTTCCACTGGAAGCGCTTCCTCTTCGAGCATTTCCCGAAAGGCACGGGCTTCCCGGCCCTGTCCGCGCCCGAGATCAAGGACGCGCTGCCGCTCGCCCCGGTGCGCGCCTTCTCGATCGACGACTCGGCCACGACCGAGATCGACGACGCGCTGTCGGTCCAGGGCTTGGGCACCGGCACGGTGATCTTCGGTGTTCACATCGCCGCGCCAGGTCTTGCCATCCAGCCGGATTCGCCGGTCGACAAGGTCGCCCGCGAACGCTTCTCCACCGTCTACATGCCGGGCTGGAAGCTGACGATGCTGCCCGACGACGTCGTCCAGGCCTACACGTTGATCGAAGGCCGCGACTGCCCGGCGGTCAGCATCTACCTGACGATGGACGAGGCAACGCTGGAGATCACCGCGCGCGAGACGAAGCTCGACCGCGTGCCGATCGCCGCCAACCTGCGCCACGACAAGCTCGACGACGTCATCACCGACGCGACGCTGACCGGCGCGGCACCGGCCGACTATGACTTCGCGCCGGAACTGGCCTTCGCCTACCGGCTGGCCAAGGATCTCAAGGCCAAGCGCGAAGTGGTGCGCGGCAAGCCGGAGACCTTCAACCGGCCCGACTACAACTTCCGCCTGGACAACGACGGGGCCGAGCCCGCCGGCGCCGAGCAGGTCAGCATCACCACGCGCAAGCGCGGCACCGCGCTGGACCTGATCGTGGCCGAGGCGATGATCCTGGCCAACTCCAGCTGGGGCGGTTTCCTCGCCGAATGCGGCGTGCCCGGCATCTACCGCAGCCAGGCCAGCCTGGCGCCCGGCATCAAGGTGCGCATGGGCACCAAACCGGCGCCGCACGCCGGCATGGGCGTCCCGCAGTACACCTGGGCGACCTCGCCGCTGCGCCGCTACGTCGACCTGGTCAACCAGTGGCAGATCATCGCCTGCGCCCGCCACGGCAAGACCGCCGCGCTGGCCGCGCCGTTCAAGCCCAAAGATGCGCAGCTGTTCTCTGTCATCTCGGGCTTCGACGCGGCCTACAGCGCCTACAACGGGTTCCAGTCCGGCATCGAGCGCTACTGGACGCTGCGCTACCTGCAGCAGCAAGGCATCACCGAGCTGACTGCGTCCGTGCTGAAGGACGGCCTGGTCCGCGCCGACGAGCTGCCGCTGGTGTTCCGCGCGCTCGGCTGCGAGAACCTGCCGCGCAACGCCCACGTGAAGGTGCGCATCACCGGCCTCGATGAACTGACGCTGGACCTGCACGCCAACCTCGTCGAGCGCCTCGACGCCGAAGCCGCCCCGGTGACGGCCGACGAAGGCGCCGACGAGGACGAAGAACCCAGCGGCGTCCTGACGCTGGCGATCGACGTCAACGACGACGGCACCGACACCGCCACCGCCAAGAGCGGCGGCGATGGCGCGACGCCGGCTCCGGCCGCGTCCGCCCCCGCCGCTTCCTGATCCCTTCCTTGTTCAAGATGCCCAAGCTCAGCCTTTTGCACTACGCGCTGATCGTCTCGGCCGGGGTGCACCTGGGCCTGGGGACGTTGAAACTGGTCGCCCCGGAGCAGTTCGACCGGATCTTCCAGGACGAACCACTCGAGGTGATCCTCGTGAACGCGCGCGGCCAGGAAGCCCCCACCCAGGCGCAGGCGCTCGCGCAGGCCAACCTGGCCGGCGGCGGCGAACTCTCGGCCAACGTGCGGGCGACGTCCCCGCTGGCGCCCTCGCCGCTCGAGGAGACCGGCGACAGCATCGAGCTCCAGAAGAGCCAGATCCAGCAGCTGCAGCAGGCGCAGGAACAGCTGCTGACCGTGCTGCGCCGGCAGTTGGCCATGCTGCCGCCGCCGGATCCCGCGCGCGAGAAGAGCACCGCCGAAGGCCGTCAGGTCGCCGAGCACCGCCGGCAACTGGTGCAGACGCTGGCGGAGATCGAGAAGCGCGTGAACACGGAGAACGCGCGCCCGAAGAAGCGCTACGTCAGTCCCGCCACCCGCGAGACCGTGCATGCGCTCTATTACGACCAGCTGCGTCGCCGGATCGAGGCGCGCGGCACGCGCGACTTCCCGAGCTATCAGGGTCGCAAGCTCTACGGCGAACTCACGATGAACATCCAGGTCGACTACCGCGGCCGCGTGGTCGACACGGAGATCGTCCAGGGCTCGGGCAATGCGGTGCTGGACCGCCGCGCCGTTGCGATCGTGCGTGCCAGCGGCCCCTTCGGCCAGTTCACGTCGGAGATGCGTCGCGGCGCCGAGGTGCTCGTGATGACCTTCCGCTTCCGGTTCAACCGCGATGAAAGCGTGGAAACGACGCTCAGCACCGCCCAGCCGTCCTGAGCCCGCCACGCCGGTCGTCCTGTTTCCAGGGAAATGTCATGAGCGCTGATCCGTCCGTTTCCACTGCCCACGAAGGCACCGGCCCCGACCGCTACGTGGTTGCCGGCAACCCGGTCGCACACAGCCGCTCGCCCGAGATCCACGCCACCTTCGCCGCGCAGACCGGCCAGTCGCTGGTCTATGAACGGCTGCTCTGCCCGCTCGACGGGTTCGAGGCCTCGATCCGGGCCTTCGTCGCCGCCGGCGGTCGCGGCTGCAACATCACTGTGCCCTTCAAGTTCGAAGCCTTCCGGCTTGCCGCCCGCCGCACGCCGCGCGCGCAACTGGCCGGCGCGGTCAACACCTTCCGCTTCGACGACGCCGCAGCGGGCGGCTGGCTCGGCGACAACACCGACGGCGCCGGCCTGCTGGCCGACATCGAGCGCAACGCCGCGCGACCACTGCGCGGCCAGCGCGTGCTGCTCATCGGCGCCGGCGGCGCCTCGGCGGGCGTGCTCGGCAGCCTGATCACCGGAAGGCCGGCGGAGATCCGCATCGTCAACCGCAGCGCCGACAAGGCCCTCGCGCTCGCCGACAGCCATCGCGCCTGGGCGGCGGAACACGGCGTGCGCCTGAGCGCCGGAGGCCTCGACGCCCCGGCGCCCGATGGCCGCCACGAGGTGGTGATCAACGGCACCAGCGCCTCGCTCAGCGGCGCCGGCCTGCCCCTGCCCGATCCCGACATCCCGGTGCTCGCGCGCGACGGCCTGGCCGTCGACATGATGTACGGACCGTCCACGGCCCCCTTCCTCGACTGGGCCACCGACCAGGCCGGCCCCGGCGGCGCGACGCGCGACGGCCTGGGCATGCTGGTCGAACAGGCCGCGGAAGCCTTCCTCCTCTGGCGCGGCGTGCGCCCCGACAGCGCGACGGTGCTCGCGGACCTCCGCCAGCGACTGGCGCCGCACTGAGGCCACGAGGCATGAAACAGTTCTGGCGCTTCGCCGGGATGCTGCTGCTCAGCATCCTCTGCCTGCAGCTCTTCTTCGCCGCGCGCATCGCGGTGATGGCCGCCGTGTCCCCGCAGTCGACCACCTTCCAACGCTCCGAGGCGATGCGCCTGCTGCGGGAGAAACACTACATCCCCTGGGCCCAGCAATGGGTCGACGACGCGCAGATCAGCCGCCACCTCAAGCGCGCCGTGATCGCCAGCGAGGACGCCGGCTTCAACGAGCACGGCGGCGTGGACTGGGACGCGCTCGAGAAGGCCTGGGACAAGAACCAGCGCGCACAGGAGCAGGCCGACAAGCGTGCCGCGCGGCTCGCCAAGACCAATCCGGACAAGCCGCCGCCGGTCCCCAAGGTCATCGGCGGATCGACGATCTCGCAGCAGCTGGCCAAGAACCTGTTCCTGAATTCCGAGCGCAACCTCGCGCGCAAGGGTCAGGAACTCGTGCTGACGCTGATGCTGGAGGCGATGCTCAGCAAGCAGCGCATCCTCGAGATCTATCTGAACAACGTCGAGTGGGGCGAAGGCGTGTTCGGCGCCCAGGCGGCGGCGCGTCACTACTACCGCGTCGACGCGTCCAAGCTCGGTCCGAACCAGGCGGCGCGGCTGGCGGTGATGCTGCCGGCGCCGAAGCGGTTCGAGAAACGCCCCGGTTCGCCCTACGTGATTGGCCGTGCTGGCACCATTGAGGCCCGGATGAACGCAGTCGAGCTGCCCTGACTGTTTCTGCAGGCGCGCTTGCGCGCCTTCCGGACCGCCCGCCCCGGGCCGGAGACCGCCATGACATCCGAACTGACCCAAGAGATCGCCGCCACCGCTGCCCGCCTGGTGGTGGAAGAAGGCCTGGAATACGGCCCCGCCAAGTCCCGCGCGCTGAAAGTGCTGGGACTGCCGTCCCGCACCGCGCTGCCGAACAACGACGAGCTGGAGGACCAGGTCCGCGAGTACCTGGACATCTTCTGCGCCGACACCCAGCCCGCCGAACTGCAGGCGCTGCGTGAACTGGCCGCCGTCTGGATGGCGCGTCTGGCTGAATTCCGCCCTCACCTGACCGGCGCCGTCTGGCGCGGTACCGCGACTCGCCTGTCGCCCATCCATCTGCAGCTGTATTGCGATGACAGCAAATCGACGGAGATCGCGCTGCTGAACCAGCGCATCGACTTCGACGTCGGCCAATCACGCAACGCGAGAGGGGCCACGGTCGACCAGTTGATCATCGACGCGCCGTGCCGCGCGCTGAACGAACGGGTCGCGATCGCCCTGACCATCCTGGACCATGACGACCTGCGCGGCGGGCTCAAGCCCGATGGACGCGGACGGACCGAACGCGGCGACCTTGCCGCGCTGCGCCAACTGATGAATTCGAAGGACGATTGAATGCAACGACGTGCTGTTCTAGGTTTGGGCGCCGCTGGGCTGGTGGCTGCGGGAGCGGGCACCTACCTCGCCCTGCATCATGAAAAGCAGGCCGGGCAAGGCGGTTCAAGCACGGGCTCGCCCACCGGTCCGTTGTCGGCGGAAGCAGCGGCTTTCTGGAACGCCAGCTTCGACACCCTCGACCAGCAGAGTTTCCAACCCGGCGCCCATCTGCGCGGCAAGCCGCTGCTCCTGAACTTCTGGGCCACCTGGTGTGCGCCCTGCGTCAAGGAACTGCCAGAGATCAACCAGTTCCACGACGAGTTCAGCGCCCAGGGGTGGCAGGTGCTCGGTCTGGCCGTCGACGCGCCGACGCCGGTGCGCGGATTCCTGGAGAAGATCCCGCTGAAATTCCCGGTCGCTCTGGCCGGTCTGACGGGCACCGACCTGTCGAAGACCCTGGGCAATGCCAAAGGCGGTCTGCCGTTTACCGTCGCCTTCGGTCCCCAAGGCGAACCGATCTGGCGCAAACTCGGAGCGACGACCCTTGAGGAATTGCGCGCGATGGCGCATGGCAGCAAAGCCTGACCACGGGTCAACCCCCAGAAGTGGCGACCGCCGGCCATAGCCGCCGCCCCATGGCCGGTCAAGCGGTTTATTTTTGGCTTGCTGCCGGGATCTGGTCTCAAAACGCGTAAAGTCCACCCTTTTACGCTTCTAGTGTCTTCGCTCTAATTGGCGGGGCCGGTCGCTGAATGCAAGTCCTGGTACTACACGGCCCCAACCTCAATCTGCTCGGCACCCGCGAGCCTGGGGTTTATGGCGCGACCACTTTGGCGGAGATCGACACCGATCTTCGCCAGATCGCGCAGGAAGCCGGCGTGGCCCTGGAGAGCTATCAGAGCAACCACGAAGGTGCGCTGGTGGATCGCATTCAGGCGGCGGGTCGCGATGGAACGCGCTTCATCCTGATCAATCCGGCGGCCTACACCCACACCAGCGTCGCGATCCGCGATGCGCTGGCGGCGGTGGCGCTGCCCTTCGTCGAGGTGCACCTGTCCAATATCCACAAGCGCGAACCGTTCAGGCATCACAGCTACCTGTCGGCACTCGCGGAAGGCGTGATCTGCGGCCTGGGTCCCACCGGTTACCGGTTGGCCCTGCAGTTCGCGATCCAGCAGTTGAGCCGGTCAGCCTCGTCCACCTGAGCACCGCGGTCCGTCGATCCTCGTCGCGGACCGGAAGACATCACCGAAGATCACCGATCACCGATCCCCGTTGGAGAGTTCTTATGGATTTGCGCAAGCTCAAGACCCTGATCGACCTCGTGTCCGAGTCGAACATTTCTGAACTTGAAATCACCGAAGCCGACGGCAAGGTGCGCATCGTCAAGTCCGATGGTCAGCCCCTCGTGGCGGCCATGCCCATGATGCAGGCTGTGCCGCAGGCAGCCGGCCAGCCGGTGGCCGCGCAGCCGGCCGCGGCCCCTGCCGCCCCCGCCGCGGCCCCGGCCCCAGCGGCCGAGACCGGCCACATCGTGAAGTCGCCCATGGTGGGCACCTTCTATCGCGCCTCCAGCCCGAACGCCAAGGCCTTCGCCGAGGTCGGCCAGCAGGTCAAGGAAGGCGACCCCATCTGCATCATCGAAGCGATGAAGATCATGAACGAGATCGAAGCCGACAAGACCGGCACGATCGTCAAGATCCTGGTCGAGAACGGCCAGCCGGTGGAATTCGGCCAGTCGCTGATCGTCATCGAGTAAGGCGGTCCCCAGATGTTCAAGAAGATCCTCATCGCGAATCGCGGCGAGATCGCCCTTCGCATCCAGCGCGCGTGTCGCGAGCTGGGCGTGAAGTCGGTCGTCGTGTATTCGGAAGCGGACCGCGACGCGAAGTACGTGAAGCTGGCCGACGAGGCCGTCTGCATCGGCCCCGCACCGTCCGCGCAGAGCTACCTGTCGATGCCGGCCATCATCGCGACGGCCGAAGTCACCGACGCCGAGGCGATCCACCCCGGCTACGGCTTCCTGTCGGAGAACGCCGACTTCGCCGAGCGCGTCGAGCGCAGCGGCTTCACCTTCATCGGCCCGACCCCGGAGAACATCCGGACCATGGGCGACAAGGTCTCGGCCAAGCAGGCCATGATCAAGGCCGGCGTGCCCTGCGTGCCGGGCTCCGAGGGCGCCCTGCCGGACGACCCGAAGGAGATCGTCCGCATCGCCCGCGCCATCGGCTATCCGGTGATCATCAAGGCGGCCGGCGGCGGCGGCGGACGCGGCATGCGTGTCGTCCACACCGAAGCCGCCCTGGTCAACGCGGTGCAGATGACCAAGGCCGAGGCGGGCGCCGCCTTCGGCAATCCGCAGGTCTACATGGAGAAGTTCCTGGAGCATCCGCGTCACGTGGAGATCCAGGTGCTGGCCGACGGGCAGAAGAACGCCGTCTGGCTGGGCGAACGCGACTGCTCGATGCAGCGCCGCCACCAGAAGATCATCGAGGAAGCGCCGGCGCCGGGCATCCCGCGCCGCCTGATCGAACGCGTCGGCGACCGCTGCGCCGCCGCCTGCAAGAAGATGGGCTACCGCGGTGCGGGCACCTTCGAGTTCCTGTACGAGGACGGCGAGTTCTACTTCATCGAGATGAACACCCGCGTGCAGGTCGAGCACCCGGTGACCGAACTGGTGACCGGCATCGACATCGTGCAGATGCAGATCCGCATCGCCGCCGGCGAGAAGCTGCCCTTCACGCAGCGCAACATCACGATGCGCGGCCACTCGATCGAATGCCGCATCAACGCGGAAGATCCGGTCAAGTTCATCCCGTCGCCGGGCCGCATCACGATGTGGCACCCGCCGGGCGGTCCCGGCGTGCGCGTCGACTCGCATGCGTACACCAACTACTTCGTGCCGCCGAACTACGACTCGATGATCGGCAAGATCATCGTCCACGGCGATACCCGCGAGCAGGCGCTGGCCCGCATGCGCATCGCGCTGTCGGAGACGGTGATCGAGGGCATCCAGACCAACATCCCGCTGCACCGCGAGCTGATGGCCGATGCGAAGTTCATCGAAGGCGGCACCGACATCCACTATCTCGAACAGTGGATGGCGGCGCACAAGCGTTGATCTCGCGCTAAGCGACAATACCGAGGCCCTCAGGCGCGGACGCAAGTCCGCCTTGAGGGCTTCTCCATTTCCGAAGTCCATTGAAGTCCCGGAGCCGCCATGAGCGAAGTGAGCGAAGTGAGCGAAGACCACGCCAACGATCCCCTGCTGCACGAGCTCGTGCTCATCTGCCGCGAAGAGGACGTGGAGACCGTCAGCGATGCGCTGATGGAGATGGAGTCGCTGGCCGTGTCGGTCGAGGACGCCGACGCCGACACGCCGGCCGAGCGCGCGCTGTTCGGCGAACCGGGCATGCCGGCGCCTCGCGCGGGCTGGGACCGATCGGTGGTGAAGGCGCTGTTCGCCACCGAAGAGGAAGCCACCGAGGCCGCGACCCTGCTGCTCGCGCAGGACTGGGCCGAGGACGTGCATGTCCAGTCCATCCAGACGATCGCACAACAGGACTGGGTGCGATTGACGCAATCGCAGTTCGCGCCGGTCGAGATCACGCCGGCGTTCTGGATCGTGCCGTCGTGGCACGAGGCGCCCGCGCAGGCCAAGCAGATCATGCGGCTGGACCCGGGCCTGGCCTTCGGCACCGGCACGCATCCGACGACGCGCATGTGCCTGCGCTGGATCGCCGGCCACGGCGCCGAGGCGGCGGGCTGGGACCGCGTGCTCGACTACGGCTGCGGCTCGGGCATCCTCGCGATCGCCGCGGGCCTGTTCGGCGCGAAGGCCATCGACGCGGTCGACATCGACCCGGCCGCGCTCATCGCCTCGACCCGGAACGCCAAGGACAACGGCGTGACGCTGAACGCCGCGATGCCCGACGCCGCCCGCGGCGAATACCCGGTCGTGCTGGCCAACATCCTGGCGACGCCGCTGAAGCTGCTCGCACCGCTGCTGTGCAACCACCTTCGCCCCGGCGCGCACCTGGTGCTGGCCGGCATCCTTGAGCGTCAGGCTGACGAGCTGAAGGCGGCCTATGCGCCGCATGTCCAGCTCGAGGTCGCGGACAGCGAGGACGGCTGGATCCTCATGACCGCACGACGCGCGGCCTGACGGTCGCACCGTCTCCGACCGACAGCCCCACCGGCCCGCCATCCCCGATGAACAGACAGTTCTCCGCCTCCGCCCACCCGGTGACCGAGTGTCAACCTGGGGGTGTTCGCGGCAAGGACTGACCCTGCTTCGTGGCATCATCGCGTCCATGAATCTCGCGACCCGCTGCACGACCTGCGGCACCATCTTCCGGGTGGTGCAGGACCAGCTGCGCGTCTCCGAAGGCTGGGTCCGCTGCGGCCGTTGCGCCGAGGTCTTCGACGCGCGCGAGCAGCTGTTCGACCTCGAACGCGACAGTCCGCCGCCGTGGCCGCCGCTGAGCGCGCCGGCCGAGCCCGCGCCCATCGAACGCCGACCGGCACCGACGCCGCCAGCGCCTGCTTACGCCCCGCACCCCAGCGACTTCGCGCCCAGCCGGCCAGCGCCGCTGCCGCCGGCACCGACACCGGCGCCGGTCTTCGCGCCGCCTCCGATCTTCGCGCCGGAGCCGCCGCCGCATCACCATCAGCCACCGCGCGACAGCGGCTGGATGACGGCCGACGACGAGTCGCTGAATCCCTTCGCGCCGCCGCGACGCGTGCCGGATCGCCTGCCGGAACGCGCGCCCGATCGACTGCCCGATCGCGCCACCGATCGCGACGCGCCGGACAGCATCGTCGACGCACGCTTCCCCGCACCCGCATCGCGCTTCGACGAGCCGTCGTTCGAAGAGCGCCGCGAACCCTTCCTCGATGCTCCCGCACCGGCCGCTCCCGACCCTCGCGAGCATCTGCCCGAGCCTCGCGGCATGCGCTTCGAGGAAGACGAACTGCCGCCGCCGATGATCGATGACGACGAGCGCCCGGACGTGACGCTCGCACTCAGCCCTGCGACGGCCGCGCAGCTGCGCGCGAACGAGTTGACGCCGGACCGCGAGCCGGCGCCGGAGCCGACCTCCTCGCTGATGGTCGCGGACGAGGACACGATCGCCGACGGCAAGCGCAACGCCAAGGCGGCGAAGCTGGCCAAGAAGGCCGCGAAGAAGGAAGCCAGGAGAGAGGCGAAGGCCGCCAGGCCGCCGGGTCGCTCGTGGAATCCGTTCAGACGCAAGACGAGTGAACGCGCTCCGGGCGAAAGTCCTGAGACGACGATGACGGTGCTCGCCGCCGAGTCCGAGTTGATGGCCGCGCGCGCGGCGATGGCCGACGCGGCCTCCGCCCAAGGCTCGCCGAGTGTGATGCCGGACCAGTTGCCGAGTTTCATGCGCCAGGCCGAAGAGGCCCGTCGCTGGAACCGTCCGGGCGTGCGCCTCGCGCTCGGCAGCGCGACGACGGTGCTGGCACTCGGCCTGATGGCGCAGCTGCTCTGGCACGCGCGCGAGGCGATCGCGGCGCAGTACCCGCAGGCCAAGCCGATGCTGGTCTCGGTCGCTCAGGCGCTGGGCCAGGAGATCAAACCCTGGCAGCACATCGAGGCGCTCAGCGTCGAGAGCAGCAGCCTGAATCCGGCCGGCGCGGGCAACCACTACCGCTTCAGCATCAGCCTGCGCAATCGCAGCAACTGGGAAGTCGCGCAGCCGTGGGTGGACCTGAGCCTCACCGACGCGAGCGGCGTGCTCGTCGTGCGTCGCATGCTGTCGCCGACCGAGATGCAGGCCGGCCGCGCGGCGCTGCCGTCGGGGACCGACCAGCAGCTGCAGGTGGTCTTCGACAGCGGCGCGCAGAAGATCAGCGGCTACTCGGTCGAGCTGTTCTACCCGTAGCCCGGAAAGAACAACCCGGCTTGCGCCGAGCCCAAAAGAAAAACCCGGCCTGCGCCGAGCCCAAAAGAAAAAACCCGGCTTGCGCCGGGTTGGGAGAGGACCGGACCCGAAGGCCCGGTCATCATTCAAGCTCAGGGCTTGTTGCCGGTCGGGAAGGGCCACGCGGCTTGGGGGCTCAGCGCGGTCTTCGCGGCAGGCGCCGGCGCAGCGGCAGGCTTCGCGGCAGGGGCAGCGGCAGGCTTGGCGGCAGCCTTCTTCGGCGCAGCAGCCTTCTTGGCGGCCGGCTTCGCAGCAGGCTTCGCGGCGGCCTTGGGGGCAGCCTTGGCAGCGGCCTTCTTGGGCGCAGCAGCCTTCTTCGGCGCAGCAGCCTTCTTGGCGGCGGGCTTCGCAGCCTTGGCAGTCGCCTTGACCGGCGGCTTCTTGGCGGCGGAGACCTTCTTGGCCGGAGCAGCCTTCTTGGCGGCAGCGACCTTCTTCGCCGGTGCAGCCTTCTTCACTGCAACCTTCTTCGCCGGAGCCGCCTTCTTCGCAGCAGCCGCCTTCTTGGCCGGAGCGGCCTTCTTCGCAGGAGCTGCCTTCTTCGCAGCGACCTTCTTCGCCGGCGCAGCAGCCTTCTTGGCCGGAGCGGCCTTCTTGGCGGCCGGAGCCTTCTTGGCCGGAGCGGCCTTCTTCGCGGCCGGAGCCTTCTTCACAGCCGCCTTCTTCGCGGGGGCGGCCTTCTTGGCCGGAGCGGCCTTCTTCGCAGTTGCCATTTCAGTTCTCCTTGATCAAGTGGAAATAGCCCTGCCCGTCATCAACCGGTTGATGCCGGTGCAGGTATTCACCGCCCACGACGCGCGGGAGTTGCGCTCCGCGGTGCGGTGAATCGGGGTGCGATGCGCTTGAGCCGCTTCTGCGTCGGTCTCAGGGGGCATCGCCAATCTTGATCTCTTCTTCAACAAACAATGCTCGAGGGTCGCTCCGCACCGGGACTCAGTCCCAGGACAGGGCGCCGCCCGATTGGTATTCGATCACTCTCGTCTCGAAGAAGTTGCGTTCCTTCTTCAGGTCGATCATTTCGCTCATCCACGGGAAGGGGTTCTCTTCGTTCGGGAAGAGCGCTTCCAGGCCGATCTGCGTCGCACGGCGGTTCGCGATGTAGCGCAGGTAACCCTTGAACATGGCCGCGTTCAGACCCAGCACGCCGCGCGGCATGGTGTCCTCGGCGTAGCGGTACTCGAGCTCCACGGCCTTCTGGAACAGCGCCTTGATCTCCGCGCGGAATTCAGGCGTCCACAGGTGCGGGTTCTCGAGCTTGATCTGGTTGATCAGGTCGATGCCGAAGTTGCAGTGCATCGACTCGTCGCGCAGGATGTACTGGTACTGCTCGGCCGCGCCGGTCATCTTGTTCTGGCGGCCCAGCGCCAGGATCTGCGTGA
>SEFA01000020.1 GCA_004210455.1 Rubrivivax sp.
CTTCCCCACCCGCAGCGCCCTCGCCTTCGCGACGGCGCTCGCGCTGGGTGCGGGTGCCTTCACGTCCGTCCAGGCGCAGGTGAGCCGCGCCACGGTGCGCGGCCTCGTCAACGTGCCGGCCGGCGTCCAGTCCGGCGGCCTGAGCGTCACGGCGGTGAACAGCGCGAACGGCGCCCGCTATCGCACCAGCACCCGCGCCGACGGCCGCTACGCGCTCATCGGGCTGGCGCCGGGCGAGTACGTCGTCAGCGTCGCCGCCGCGGATGGCAAGCCGATCAAGACCGAACGCATCACCCTGTCCGTCGGCGAGAGCGCCGCGCTCGATCTGGGGGCTGCGCCCGTGGCGGAGACGCCGGACGCGATCCAGCTCGGCACCGTGACCGTCGAAGGCAACGCGAGCCGGCAAGGTGTCAAGGATTCGCAGGTCGGCACCGTCGTGTCGCAGCGCATGATCGAGGCGCTGCCGCAGAACACGCGCAACTTCCTCAGCGCGGCGGACCTGGCGCCGGGCGTCGCCTTCTCGACCGATTCCAGCGGCCTGAGCCGGGTGCAATCGGGCGCGCAGGACTTCGACCACCTGAACGTCTTCATCGACGGCGTGGGCCAGAAGAACAACATCCTGCGCGGCGGCGTCAGCGGCCAGTCGGACACGCGCGGCAACCCGTTCCCGCAGTCGGCGATCTCCGAATACAAGGTGCTGACGCAGAACTACAAGGCCGAGTTCGACCAGGTCAGCAGCGCCGCGATCACGGCGGTGACGAAGTCCGGCACCAACGAGTTCCACGGCGAACTCTACGGCGACCGCACCGGCACCAACTGGCGCTCGAAGAACTCGCTGGAGAAGGAGCGCGAGGCCCAGGGCATCGCGCGGCCGTCGTCCGAGAAGTACGAGTACGGCGGCAGCGTGGGCGGCCCCATCGTCAAGGACAAGCTGCATTTCTTCGTCGCCTACGATGCGAAGCGGATCGAGGACTCGCGCCAGATCGCCGGCCAGAACTTCGAGAAGCTGCCCAACGCCGGCATCGTGCCCGGACTGCTGGCGCGACGCGGCAGCCAGGTCGATCCCTTCCACGAGGACCTGTTCTTTGGCAAGCTGGACGCGCAGCTCAACGACGAGCATCGCCTGACCCTCAGCGCGCGGCTGCGACGCGAGACCGACCGCATCGCCGAGGACCGCAACCTCTCGCTGCCCGGCAACGACAAGGAGCGCCGCAACGACGAGACGCGCATCGATCTGAAGCACGAGTGGTCGCGCGACGACTGGCTCAGCGAGGCGCGCATCGGCTACGAGGACTACCTCTGGAATCCGAAGTCGGCGTCGGACACGCCGCTCGTCCGCTATAAGGTCTCGACGGCATCGCCGCAGGTGCTGACGGCCTCGCAGGACGTGATCCTGGACGGCGGCTCGCCGGATGCGCAGCGGCGCAAGCAGCGCGGCACCTTCGTCTCGGAGGAGCTGACCTACACCGGTTTCGACGGCCACGTGATCAAGGGCGGCGTCAAGCTCAAGGACATGCGCTACGACCTGAGCGGCACGGCCAACTCGGTCGACGCGGTCGAGGTGCTGATCGACAACGTCACCGGTCTGCCCTACTGGGACGGCACGAACTGCCTCGGGACCAACGTCTCCAACAACGGCAGCACCAGCGCGCAGTGCAACATCCGGCGCGCAGCGGCGGCCTCGGGCGCCAGCTTCAAGAACAAGCAGTGGGGGCTGTACCTGCAGGACGACTGGGCCGTCACCAACAAGCTGGAGCTCAACCTCGGCGTCCGCTGGGACTACGAGGACAACATGCTGAACAACTCATACGCGACGCCGGCGGACCGCATCGCGGCGCTGATGGCGATCGACGGCGAGCGCTACGGCATCGTGCCGCCGGCGGGCCAGACCTACGCGCAGTCGCTGGCCAAGGGCGGCATCGACATCTCGCAATACATCAGCAGCGGCAACTCCCGCAAGGCGTTCAAGAACGCGATCGCGCCGCGGGTGGGGTTCTCCTACGACGTCTTCGGCAACCGCAACACGGTGGTCTTCGGCGGCTACGGCCGCAGCTACGACCGCACGATGGCGAATCACGCGCTCGATGAGCTGCAGAAGAACCAGGCGACCGGCGGCGAGATCTGGCTGATCCGCAACGACCTGAAGATGCCCTATGCGGACCAGTTCAGCATCGGGCTGCGGCAGGCGCTCACGAAGACGTGGAACGGCGAGATCGCGCTGAGCCGCGTCGAGGCGAAGAACCAGTTCGTCTGGTTCAGCGGCAACCGCGACGCCAACGGCGGCTTCGCGCAGCAGTCGTCCATCGATCCGCTGTGGGGCGGGCCGCCCGGCTTCGGGCAGGTGGTGCTCGGGGATTCGATCGGCCGGACGCGGACGGACTCGGTGTTCGTGAAGGCGGAGAAGCCGTACTCGGAATCGTCCGGCTGGACGGCCACGCTGGCCTACACCTACAGCGACGCGAAGACGACCAACCTGCAGTGGAGCAACGACACCTTCGACTGGACCTACGGCCGCGCGGGTCGCGGCTGGAATCCGAGCACGCTGGTGGACCGGCACCGGCTGGTCGGCGCGTTCATGACCGACAAGCTGCTGCCCTGGGGGCTGACCTTCTCGGCCAAGGGCACCTACGCGAGCGGCTTCCCGCGGCGCCTGACGAACTGCGTCGGCGGCACGCCGCAGTGCTTCCTGGTCGAGGGCGACTCACCGAGCTTCCGGCAGATCGACATCAGCATCGGCAAGGCATTCAAGTACGGCATCCACCAGGTGGCGCTGCGGCTGGACGTGCTGAACCTGCTCAACGCCGACAACTACGGCGGCTTCGACGACTGGATCGGCAACGCGCCGCAGGCCGGCGCGACGCCCAACCGGCTGGGCGGCGACAACCTCAACCTCGACAAGCCCAACAACATCCGCGGCGACAACCGCGCGATGCGGGTGGTGCTGAACTACAAGTTCTGAGACGGGGCCCGCGCAGGCAGACCGGCACCGCAAAGCGGGGACAAGGTCAGGGGGCGTGACGATCGGCGTGGGCGGTGGCCTGCCGGCTATGCTGGCCGGCATTGTTCACCGACAACCGCCGGACGCCATGACCTCTGCCCTGCTCATCATCGATCTGCAACGCGCCCTCTGCGTCGGCGAGTACGCCTGCCACGAGGTCGACGCCGTCATCGGTCGCATCAACGGCCTGATCTCGCAGGCGCGGGACACCGGCACGCCGGTGGTGTTCGTCCAGCACGAGGAAGACGGCGACGGGCCGCTGCGCCACGGCAGCGAGGGCTGGCAGATCGACGATCGCCTGCACGTGCAGCCGGTCGACCGGCGCGTGTTCAAGACCTCGCCGGACTCGTTCCACAAGACCGACCTGGACGCGGTGCTGAAGGGCTTCGGCGTGACGCACCTGGTCATCTGCGGCGCGCAGAGCGACTTCTGCGTCGACACGTCGACGCGCCGAGCATTGAGCACGGGCTACGACGTCACGCTGGTCGAGGACGGCCACACCACGATCGCCTACGGCGACCTCACCGCGCCGCAGATCATCGACCACCACACGTTGATCCTGCGCGACCTCAACAGCTTCGGACCGAAGATGGAGGCGAAGAAGGCGGCGGAGATCAGGTTCGTCGCGAGCTGACCCGCGACGGTCCGTTCACTTGAGCGAAGTCCGGGCGCTGGCCAGCTGCGACAAGGTCATGTCGCACTGATCCACCGTCCCGATGCAATCGAGCCCGCGCGACTCGACCTCGCCCATGAGGCTGAGCCAGGCGTTCAGCCCTTCGAGCGTGACCTTGGTGCGCGAGGTCCGGCTCCAGCCGCGTTCGGCGAGCTGACCCAGGTAGATCCACGTCTGCCGGCGCGACAGCCCCGAGAGCTGCCCGATGCAGGCCTGCGACACCGGCAGCGCCAGGCTGTTGCCCACCGTGCCGGCGCGTTGCGAGCTGCTCAGCGCCGCCGCCAGCGTCGCCAGCACGCTGATCAGCCGCTGGAAGCCGTTGCCGGCCAGCCGCATCGTGATCTGGTCCTGCAGCCGCGACGCCGTCGCCGCGTACAGCTCGCCCGTCGCCGCGTCACGGTCCGGCGCGTTCGTGTCCTTCATCCGCGGCATCGGGATGTGGATGGTCGTCACGTCGACCAGCGCCGTCACGTCGTAACGCGCCGCCAGCTTGCCCAGCGGCGAATCCGCGCCGATCACGTCGCCCAGCCACAGCGCCGCCACGGCCACGCGCGTGTCCGCCGCGACCTTCGCCGCGAGAAAGGCCGCCCCGCCGCTGATCGCGATCCACTCGGCCAGCGGCGTGCCGGCCTCGATGATCTTCTGGCCGCGCCGGTACGTCCGGATCTGGCCGTCGGCCAGCCAGTCGTCGCTCGTCGCGTCCGGTGCGCCGTCGTGCGGCGGCGTCCGCGTCCCTCTCGTGCTCATGATGTGCTTTTCGTGGAGTCCGCCGGCCAAGGCTCCGCCCTCCGCTTCTCATGCGGAACTTTCGCGAAAGCCATGGCGGCGAATCGTGGGTTATAGAAGCGGACCGCCGACCCCGATCGGTCGATAAGGCCCGTGGCGTCGGCCCGCTTTGCGGGTTGACGCGCGCGATCGGCGCGTCACCAGATCGACAGGCTCCTCGCCAGCACGCGCTGCAGCCAGCTGCGCGACGAGGCCTCCGAGACGTCGCCCTGCGCGACGCTTTCCAGGCTCGCGTTCACCACGTCGCGCGACGAGACCAGGTTGCCCGGGCGGATGTCGCGCGGATTCACGATCCCCGAGAAGCGCAGCGTGTTCACGCCCTTATTCAGGCCCACGTTGCGCTCCCCGGCCACCAGCAGGTTGCCGTTGGGCAGCACGTTGATGACGCTCACCGCCACCGTGGTGGTGAAGCTGTTGTCCGTCTCCGTCGTGCCCGAACCCTTGAAGGAGTCGCTGCCCGCGGCCGTGGCGTCGACGTTGAGCAGCCGCTCCACCACGCCGATCCTGCTCTGGCCGCCCGGTCCGTGCACCGCGAGCTTGTTGTCGCGGCTGGTGTCGGTCGTCTGCTTCTGGCTCGCCTTCAGCGTCTCCTGGATGTCCACCTTCAACGTGTCGCCGATCGCGCTCGGACGCTTCTCGCCCGAGAACAGCGAGGTCGGCGACATGGTCGGCTGATAGATCGCACCGTTGTTCGGCCGCTCGATGTACATCGGCGCCTGCGGCGGCGTGACCATCATCGGACCGGCCACCGTCGGCGGCGTGCCGGCGCAACCGCCGAGCACGCCCAAGCCGGCCAGCAGGACGCCCGCGAGCGGCATCGTGGCATCGCTCATGGCGCCACGGGACTTGTTCTCCGACATCATTCCCTCCCCTCAGCTCTGGAAACCGGTGATCAGCGCCTTCACGACCGGCGCGATCTTGTTGCGCGTCCCGGCCCAGCGGGCCAGGCCGAAGTTCTCCTCGGCGACGTAGCTGCTGGTCGACAGCAGCGTCCCGTCGGCGCGATGCAGGCTCAGCGACGCGGCGCTGAGATTGGCGCGGTAGCCGCTGGCCATCGGCGGCACGCCCCATTCGATCGTCGCGACGTAGCGCAGCCACACGCCGCACTGCTGCAGCCCCGTGCCGGGCTCGTACACGCGGCTGTCCACGCCCTGCCCCTTCAGCTCCGCCTGCATCGCCGGGACCAGGTCCTCCAGCGGCGCGTTGCGGTTGAATTCGATGCACAGCGTGCGCACCGGCGCGTCGCCGTGGTGGACCGTGTTGCTGGCCTTCGCCGGCGCGGCGGTCGCGAGCACCGTCGAGGTCGCGGTGCCCGCGCCCTTGAGCAGTTCCCACGCGGGCACCGGACTCAGCGCGCTGCAACCGGCCAGGCCGGCGGCCGCCGTCCACATCAAGGTCGTCGTCAGGATCGTCCGCAGGCGCATGACCCGACCCTCAGACCAGCTCGTCGAGGATGGCGCCGCCGCCCAGCGCGACCAGCACGCCGTAGCCGACGACATTGCCGAGCACGTTCCCGACACCGCCGGCGACATCGCCCACCGTGTCGGTGACGACGTCGGCGACCGTCTCGACGGCATCCACCGCGTCGCCGGCCAGCGCCTGGAGGCCCTTGGCGCTGATGGTGGCCGTGACGCCGAGCACGGGGCCCAGCGTCAGGCTGGGTCCGCCGCCCCGGGACGATCCCGGGTGCCCGCCCGACGACGCAGCGCGGCCGCTCTCGTGCGAGCCGTCGGAGGACGTCGCCAGCGCGACCAGGCTGGACAGGAGGGGCACGCTGCTCACCGAAAGCTCCCGGCGTCGATCAGCCGCGCGCGGCCAGCGAGGCCGTGTCGAGCGACAAGGTGGGCGACAGCGCGGGCGAAGGCGTCGACGTCCCCGCCGCGGGCGCCGCGGCCATCGGGGCCGTCGCCGCGGAAGCCGGCGCGCCGGCCTTCGCGTCGTTCAGCATCCTGGTGAAATCGGGCGCGCCGTTGGCGGCCTTGGCAGCCTTGGCCGCGCCGGCGGACGCGGGGGCGCCGACGTGGGCCGTCGGCGACGAAGAAGCGTTGGACTTGACGTGCATGGCGAAGCGCTCTCGTTCGTTGGGGTGAACGGATTCTTCGCCGCGGCCGCCTCCCGGCATGCCGCGATGAGCGCAACGATCGCGGCGGTCGTCGCGGGCTCGGTGAACTGCATCACCGAGCGCTCGGAACTGGGGGCTGTCTTCGCCGCTTCACCGGCTCAAGTTCGCGCGAGGGCGGCCCCCCGCGCGGGCGGTCAACGCGCAGGAAGGGCGAGGGCCGACAAAGCGAAAGGGTGAAGACCGAAAAGGGTCAGGTCATGCGCCGCGGCTCTGATGCGCCATCGCTTCGGTCCACTCGTCCCAGGTGGACTCGGTGACCTCCAGGCCCACCAGCGCGGGCGGATCCTCGACGGGCCAGCCGGACGGGCTGAAGGGAATGCGCCGTTGTAGCAACACCTCCGTCTGCCGCAGGATGAGCTGCATGGCCGAACTGAACGGGTGGCCGGGCTCTCCGGCGGGCGGCGCGAATCGTTGTCGCATGGTCCTCTCCTGATGAGTTCCCACTATCAAGGGGAGACGGCTCGAGTGCCATCCCACCATAGGGTGAACTAGGGGGGATATCCACCCCATCAGATTGATCACTTCGATCTGATGGAACTGATGGATGGCCGCATGGGCCCGCCACCGCCGCTGGCCCTCACCCCACGCCCTCTCGCGCAAGCGGGCGAGGGCGCAACAGATCAGATCACCTGACGCAGCAGCGCGTAGAGCGCAATGGCGCCGGAGACCACGGCGCAGGCGGTCTTCATCGAACGGTTGGCCACGAAGGCGCCGATCAGGCTGCTGACCAGGATGGCGGCGAAGAGGTAGTTGGTTTTCATGGGCCGCGATTGTGGCGGCGTGACGGAAGCTCTCCGGCGAACGCCGCGGCGCGGATCAGACAGTCGCGCGATCGGGCCGGTTGATCTCGACGGTCACGTGAACAAGTTCCTCGTGGATGGACAGCATCCTGCGGACGTCGTCGGGCCGCGCCTCGGGACTGTCGGTCACCAGCGACACGATGCACGCGTACTGCGCGCGACCGACGCGCCACACATGCAGGTCGGCGATCGCCGCCGGCCATGGCGCGGCGGCGATGACCTCGCGGATCTCGTCGACCACCGGCGCATCCATCTCGGCGTCCAGCAGCACGCGGCCGGTGTCTTGCAGCAGCCCGCGCGCCCACACCGCCACCAGCACCGCGCCGGCAATGCCCATCACCGGGTCCAGCCAATCCGCGCCCCACCACCGGCCGCCCAGCAGCGCCACGATCGCCAGCACCGAGGTGGCCGCGTCGGCCAGCACATGCATGTAGGCGGCGCGGAGGTTCAAGTCGTCGTGGCCGTGCCCCTGCGCGTCGGCGCGCGCATGCTCGTGCCCGTGCGCATGGCCGTGGCCGTGGCCGTGGCCGTGGCCGTGGCCGTGGCCGTGGCCGTGGCCGTGGCCGTGGTCATGCCCATGATGATGTTCGCCGCGCAGCAGCCACGCGCAGGCGAGGTTCACGACCAGCCCGATCGCGGCGACCGCGATCGCCTCGTCGTAGTGGATGGGCGTCGGCGCGATGAGCCGTTCGACCGACTGCCACAGCATCAGCCCCGCGACGCCGACCAGCAGCAGCGCGCTGCTGTAGCCGCCGAGGATCTCGATCTTCCAGGTGCCGAAGGCGAAGCGCTCGTCCTTCGCCCAGCGACGCGCGGCGCCGTAGGCCAGCAGCGACACGCCCAGCGCCACCGCGTGCGAGCTCATGTGCCAGCCGTCGGCCAGCAGCGCCATCGAGTTGAAGACATAGCCGCCGACGATCTCCGCGACCATCATCAGCACCGTCAGCAGTACGGCCCAGCGCGTGTTGCGCGCGGCAAGCGGATTGCCTTCGTCGAACACATGCGAGTGATGCCAGCGTGTGGCGGAGGGGGCGGACATGGACGGTGAGCGCGACGAAGACATGGCGGGCGGCGGAGCGCGGGCGAGCGTCGGATGACGAAGCGCCACAGTATCCGGTCGACTTTCCGGTGGCGGACGGGAGACCCCGCGCGGGACGGGTCATCCGACGGGGGTAGACTCGCCCGCAGTTTTCAAACCAAGACGATGGGACCCTGGGTGGACACAGAGGAGCGCAAGCCCTTGCAGGTGGTGGTGCTCGGCGGATCGGCGGGCAGCATCGACGCGCTCGGCACCGTCCTGGGTGCGCTACCGAACGAACCGGGCTTCGCGGTCCTGGTCATCACCCACCTCGACCCCAACGAGGAGACCAGGCTGCCCGAGGTCCTGCAGGACCGCACCACGCTCCCGGTGGAGCGTCTGGAGCACCTCACCAAGGTGCAGCACGGCCGCGTCTACGTGATGCCCGAGAACGCCGGCGTCATGGCGCTGGACGGCCACTTCCGCCTCACCCGCCGCACGCCCGGCCTGCACCTGCCGATCGACGCCTTCCTGGCCTCGCTGGCGCAGGATCCCGACCTCGACGGCGCGGTCGTCATCCTGTCGGGCACCGGCCAGGACGGCGCGGCCGGCATCGTCGACCTGAAGGCCACCGGCGGCTTCATCCTGGCGCAGGCGCCCAACACCGCCGAACACGACGGCATGCCCGTGGCCGCCATCAACACCGGCCTGGTGGACGAGGTCCTGCCCCCGGACGAGATCCCCGCCGCGCTGCTGCGCCGCTTCGGCGAGCCGCACCACGAAGGCGACCTGCCCGGCTCGGGCGGCGTCGCGCAGGACGTCGACGCGCTGGAGACCGCGCTGACCATCGTCCAGCAGAAGGCCGGCGTCAACCTCGGCTACGTCAAGGACGTCAACCTGCGCCGCCGCTTCCTGCGCCGCGTGCTGCTGCAGAAGGACCGCGACCTGGCCGCCTACCTGCAGTTCCTGCGCACCGATCCCTACGAGGCCGCCGCGCTGCGCGACGACGTGCTGATCGGCGTCACCGCGTTCTTCCGCGACGCGGAGTTCGTCAACGTGCTGCGCCAGGTCGTCCTGCCCAAGCTGCTGGCGCTGCGCCACGACCCGATCCGCATCTGGGTGCCCGCCTGCTCGACCGGCGAGGAGGTCTACACGATCGCCATGCTGCTCAAGGAGGCGATGAACTCCGAGGGCATCCACCGCCGCGTCCAGATCTTCGGCACCGACCTGAACGAGGCCTCGATCGAGACCGCCCGCGCCGGCCGGTACTCGGCCGCGGCGCTGGAGAACGTGCCGCAGGCTTTCCGCGACACGGCCTTCGTGCCGAGCTCCGGCGGCTACCTCGTGGCCAAGGACCTGCGCGAGATGTGCGTGTTCGCGCGCCACAACCTGCTGACGCACGCGCCGTTCTCGGGCATGGGCCTGATCAGCTGCCGCAACATGCTGATCTACCTGCGCAAGGAAGCGCAGCAGCATGTCTTCGAGGTGCTGCACTACGCCTGCCGCAACGACGGCTTCATGCTGCTGGGCCGCGCCGAGGCGGCCTCGGTCGCCGACGGCTTCGAACACGCCGGCGCGCCGCACCTGTACCGCAAGCTGCCGAACTCGCGCCGCCACCGGCCGCTGTTCCCCATCGACGCGCTGCGCCCCTGGGTCAGCGACGGCGACGCGCCCCGCGTGCCGCAGCCGCCCCCGCCGGACCTGGTCAGCGAGGCCGCCAACCGGGTCGCGCTCGCGCGTTATGCGCCGCCGGGCTTCGTCGTCAGCCAGGGCGGCGAGGTGGTGCAGTTCCGGGGCGACGTGTCGGCCTTCATCGCGCCGGCCAGCGGCGAAGCGACCCTCGCGCTGCCGCGCCTGCTGGACGCGGCGCTCAACGTGCCGGTCCGTACCGCGCTCGTCGAGGCCAAGCGCACCGGGCAGCCGGTGCGCCGCGAACGCATCGGCTTCAAGGAGCGGCGCTACGTGCTGGAGGTGCTGCCGCTGGAGGCCGGCGAGGCCGCCCAGCATTTCCTGGTCACCCTCGCGCCCGAGCCCCACGAGCCGGCCGCCGACGCGGCATCGGCGCTGTCCACGCCGCCCTTCTCGCCCGGCGGCGCCCGCGCGCGCGTCGACGAGCTCGAACGCACCGTCACCACGCTGTCCGATGAACTCGAGGCGACCCAGGCGCAGCTGCGCACGCTGGTCGTCGAGTTCGAGTCGGCCAACGAAGAGCTGCGCACGGCCAACGAGGAGATGCTCAGCACCAACGAGGAACTGCAGAGCGCCAACGAAGAGCTGCAGAGCGCCAAGCAGGAACTCGAATCGGCCAACCAGGAGCTGCTCTCGCTGAACGAGGAGCTCAAGTCGCGCAACGACGAGCTGGACCTCGCCAACGACGACCTCAGCAACCTCGTCGAAGGCATCCCGCTGCCGGTCGTGCTGCTGGACCGCCAGCTGCGGCTGCGGCATGCGTCGCCGCAGGTCGCCCAGCTCTTCGGCATCGCCCCCGACGCGCTGGGGCAGGCGATCGGGCAGCCGGTGGTGAACGTCACCTCGCGTTTCGCGGCCAGCCAGCTGGAACAGCTGGTGCAGACCGCCGTGCAGGGTCTGGCGCCGGTGGAGCATGAACACCAGGACACCGAAGGCCGCTGGTGGCTGATCAACGTGCGGGCGTACCGGACCGCGGACGAGCGCATCGACGGCGCGGTGATCGCCTTCCAGGACATCCACGAACTGCGCCGCGCGCTCGAATCGGCGCAGCACGCGCGCGACGACGCGGAGCGCGCCAACACCGCCAAGGACGACTTCCTCGGCATGGTGTCGCACGAACTGCGCGCGCCGCTGAACGTGATCTCGGGCTGGGCCTCGGTGCTGAAGCAGTCGCAGGAACGCGGCACGCTCGGCGAGGCGACCGCGACGCGCGCCATCGCCACCATCCTCAAGCACTGCCAGGCGCAGGCGCAGCTGATCGACGACCTGCTGGACGTGTCGCGGATCGCGTCCGGCCACCTGACGCTGGAGATGCGTCCGCTGGACCTGTCGGCGTGCGTGCGCAGCGTCGTGGACGGCCTGCAGCCGGCCGCCGAGGCCAAGGGCCTCACCCTCAGCAGCACCGGCCTGCAGCAGCCGTACCGCATCGAGGGCGACCAGCGCCGCATGCAGCAGATCGTGGCCAACCTGGTCGGCAACGCGCTGAAGTTCACCCCTCGGGACGGCCGCATCACCGTGTCGCTGAGCCGCATCGGGCCGACGGTGGAACTGGCCGTCGTCGACAACGGCATCGGCGTGGCGGTCGAGCTGCTGCCGCGCCTGTTCGACCGCTTCACGCAGGCGGACATCAGCCGGACGCGCGAGTACGGCGGCCTCGGCCTGGGCCTGTCCATCGTCCGGCACCTGGTGCTGGCGCACGGCGGCACGGTCACGGCGCACAGCGACGGCGAGGGCCGCGGCACGCGGCTGACGGTGCGTTTCCCGGCGGTGGAGCTGGTCTCGGACACGCCCGAGACGCCGCCGCGCGAGACCACCGCCAGCGACCTCGTCGGCCTGCGCGTGCTGCTGGTCGACGACGATGCGCATGCGCTGGACGCGCTGCGCCATCTGCTGGAACTGGCCGGCGCGGACGTGCGCGCGGCGGGCTCGGTCGAGCAGGGATGGGAGCTGATCGCGGCCGCGTCCGAACATCCGCCGCACGTGCTGGTCAGCGACGTGGCGATGCCGGGAGCGGACGGTTATTCCCTCGTGCGACGGCTGCGCGCCCGCGAGCGCGCGCTCGACACGGCGACGCCGCTGTACGCCGTGGCGCTGACCGGACTGGCGACGCTGCAGGACCGCGACGCGGCCATCGCCGCCGGCTTCGACGACCACCTGGCCAAGCCGGTGGACGTGGACCTGCTGATCGAGAAGGTGCTGATCGCGCGACCGCGCTGACGGCGCCGGCCGCCCGCGTCGATGACCGGTCCGATGGCCGTTCTGATGACCGTGTCGGCCGGACCTGCCGCGACGCGACGCGAAAGATCAGTCCGCGGCCTGCATGACGGCCGGCAGGTCGATGCTGCGGCGGCGCGCGCGCTTGACCTCGTACATGCGCTGGTCGGCCAGGTGCAGCGCCTGCTCGACGCTGAGGCCCGCCGGATCCAACGCCACGACGCCGACGCTCGCGCCCGCGTACTGCAGCGCGTGGCCGTCGAGGTCGAACCGGCCGACGCTGGCCAGTGCGGCGCGGTGCTCCAGCGTGCGCGCGGCCTGCGCCGGTTCGCCGCGATCCACCAGCGGCCCCTGCGAGCGCGGCAGGCCGCCCAGGCTCACGCCGGGTCCCACGACGATGAATTCGTCTCCGCCGACCCGCGCCAGCATGTCCGAGCCGCGCAGCTCCAGCGACAGGCGCTGGGCGATCTCGCGCAGGAACAGGTCGCCGCGATGGTGGCCGAGCTGGTCGTTGACCGACTTGAAGCCGTCCAGGTCGATGCAGCCCAGCAGCACGCAGGTGCCGTCGCGGGCGGCACGCTGCAGCTCGCGCTGCAGTTCGTCGAACAGCGCGCGACGGTTCGGCAGGCCGGTCAATGCGTCGGTCAGCGCATAGGTCGCCAGCTGCTCGTTGGCGGCGCGCAGGTCGGCCACCAGCCGCTCGCGCTGCAGGAACTGGCTCACCAGCGTCGAGAACAGCCGCAGCAGCGACTGGGACTCGGGACTGATCGTGCGGCGTTCGGCGCTGGCGGCGCACAGCGTGCCCAGGAGCTCGCCGCCGTCGTCGCGCACGGGCGCGCTCACGTAGGTCTGGATGCCGAGCTGGCGCGCCGCCTCGGCGTCGCCCCAGCACGCCGCCACATCGCTGGTGGCCATCCGGCCGGCGTCGAGCGCGCGCTTGCACAGCGTGTCCGACCACGGCACCGTCAAGCCTTCGGGGATGGTCATCGCGCCGGCGTTGCGGGCCATCAGCACGTGCTGCACCCCCGCGCGCAGGTCGATGGTGGTGAGGTAGGTCGACTCCAGACCGGTGACCGACCCCAGCATGTCCAGCAGCGGGCGGGTCAGCTGTTCCAGGTTGCGGGCGACGGGCACGGTCGACGTCAGGCGGGCGAGCAGGGCTTCCAAGATCGGCAGTCGAAATCAGGGCTGAAGCCGTGGATGTTGTCACAACTGGAAAGCCGGACCGGACACCGTCCGTCCTGACTGCGATGCCGTCCGACGGATCGCAGCGGCGTCCTTCATGGGCGCGACAGCGTGCCGCTGCGCCGGGCGTGGGAATTGCCGCGTCCGCACCATCACACACCAGGGAGAACCCGCATGCAACGTGACGGACAGTACCGCGGCGTGACCTACCGCGTCGAATCCATGCCCGCCCCCGGTGGCGCCTTCACCGGCAGCTACCAGTTGCTCGACGCCGGCCGACGCCGCAATGACGCTACCGACGCCTTCGGAGAGGAACTCGAACCGGCCCGGAGCCTGGATGTCGTCCATCCCGTGTCGGAATCGGCCTGGGCGACGGAGAACGAAGCGCTCAGCTACGCCACCGAGGCCGCCTGCCACGCGATCGAGATCCTCCAGCTCGGACGGCCCCAGGGGCAAGGGCGCGGGACCTCCTCCAGCCGCAGGCGGACGGACTCCCTGGGGCAGTGAGCCTCAGGCCTCGCCGAGCGCGCGCGCGACCAGCTCCACCTGCTCCAGCTGATGAATGGCGTGCGAGGAGGTGGCACCCGAGCCATTCGCGCGGCGCGCCACGCAACGCAGTTGCACATGCTGCGGCAAGACCGCGTCCATCTGCTCGCGGATGAAGGTCCAGGCGCCCTGCTGACGGTGTTCCTCCTGCACCCAGGTGATCTCGACGAGGCGCGGGTATCGCGCGAAGAGCGCCACCAGTTCCTCCGACGGGAAGGGATAGAACTGCTCGATGCGGGCCAGCGCCAGGTCGGCACGCGCGACCGAACGACGGCCGCGCTCCAGGTCGTGGGCAACCTTGCCGCTGCACAGCAGCAGGCGCTCGACCTGCGCCGGAAGCTCGACCGAGGCATCGTCGATGACCGTCTGGAAACGGCCGCCCGTGAGGTCCGCGATCTCCGCGTGCGAGGCCTGCTCGTGATACAGCGTGCCCTTGGGCGACATCACGACGAGCGGCTTGCGCAAGGTGTCGAAGGCCTGCCGGCGCAGCAGGTGGAACCACTGTGCCGCGGTCGACGGACAGGCCACGCGCAGGTTGTCCTCGCCGCACAGCTGCAGGAAGCGGCTCAGGTAGCCGCTCGAATGATCCGGCCCGATGCCCTCGTTGCCATGCGGCAGCAGCATCACCAGCGACGAGGTGTCGCCCCACTTCTCCTCGCCGGAACTGATGTACTGGTCGACGAAGACCTGCGCGCCGTTGACGAAGTCGCCGAACTGCGCCTCCCACACCGTGAGCGTGCGCGTCGCGGCCACGCTGTAGCCATATTCGAAGCCGAGTACCGCCTCCTCGGACAACGGGGAGTTGAAGATGTCGAAGTGTCCGGCGCCGATCTGCCGTAGCGGAACGAAGGCCACCGGCTCGCTTTCCCGGCTCGCCTGCGACGTCCACACCGCCTGGCGATGCAGGAAGGTGCCGCGCCGCACGTCCATGCCGGAGATGCGCACGTTCAGGCCGCCCTGGAGCATCGTCGCGTAGGCGAGGTTCTCCGCGAAGCACCAGTCGGCGCGCAGCGGCGGATCGGCCAGACCGGCCATGCGTCGCCAGTGGTCCGTCAGCGTGCGCACCATCGCGTGGGGTTCGAAGCCAGCGGGGAGGCGCGTCATCGGATCGATCAGCGCCTGCACGCCGGCCAGGTCCAGGGCAGGCACTTCGCCCGGACGACGCAGCGCCGACGGCGTGTCGTCCGATTCGGGCATCGCCGGGTCGGAGAAGACCTGATGCGCCCTCACCCGGCTGCGGGTGACGTGAGAGGCCATGTCCGTGGCGGGCGGCAGGACACGGTCGGCGCGCAGCGCGGCGGCGTAACGGTCGACGACGGTCGGATGCGTCTGCGTCTGCGCGTGGATGCGGGGCCGCGTGAGCGCCGGGACATCGCTTTCGGAATGGCCGAGGCGCCGGTAGCCGATCAGGTCGATGACGATGTCCGAACCGAAGCGCGAGCGCCAGTCCAGCGCGATCGCGGCGGCGCGCAGGGCCTGTTCGGGCTCGTCGGCGTTCACGCGCAGGACCGGCGCGTCGACCATGCGCGTGACGTCGGTGCAGTACTGCGCGGGCCAGGCGCTCATCGGGTTCGGCTCGGTGAAACCGACCTGGTTGTTGATGATCACGTGCACCGTGCCGCCGACGGTGTAGCCCGGCTTGCCCCCCAGCATCAGCGTCTCCATCACGACGCCCTGCCCCGCGAAGGCCGCGTCGCCGTGCAGCATCAGCGGCAGCACCAGCCGTCGGCCGTCCTGGTCGGCGCGCTCGCGGCCGAGCGCGTCCTGGCAGGCGCGCGCGAGGCCCGTGAGCACGGGATGCACGCTCTGCAGGTGGGAGGGGTTGTGCGCCAGCGTGAGCGTGAGGCGGCCCTGCGGCGTGTCGAGTTCGCGCTCGCCGCCGAGGTGGTAGATGAGGTCGGTGTGCCGCTCGGGATGCGGCGACTTCGGATCGAAGAAGTCGAGCACGCGCGCAGGCGGAAAACCCATCAGGTTGACCAGCACGTTGACGCGGCCGCGGTGCGGCATGCCGAGGAACACGCGCCGCACGCCGTGGCCGGCTGCCGCCTCGCAGAGTGCGTCCAGCAGCGGGATCAGCGTTTCGTTGCCCTCCAGCGAAAAGCGCTTCGCATGCGGGAAGGCCTGGGCGACATGCTCCTCCCAGCCCTGCGCGCGGATCAGGCGGTCGAGCAGGGCGAGGCGCTCGGCGGCCCCGCCCGCGCCGGGCGGGGCGGACTCCATCGCGTGATGAAGCCAGTCGCGCCGCGAGGCGTCGCGCACCGCGCTGGCGTCGAGCGCGAGTCCGCCGCAATAGACCGCCTTCAGCGCGCGATCGAGATCGGCGACGGTGCGGGCGCTCCACAGCGGTGTGCCCCTCGGCGACAGCCAGTCGCCGGGCTGCAGCCCGAAGCGCTGCGGGTCGAGCAGCGTCGGATCGGCCGGGCGCGACACGCCGAGCGGGTCCAGCCGCGCGCTGCGATGGCCGTCACGGCGGTGCGCCTCGATGAAGGCCAGCACTTCGGGTCGCCAGCGCGTGGAGGACTCACCCGCCGGCGAGCCGTCTTGGATCCGGTCGTTCATCTGAAACTCCCTGGTGAGTTGCAAAGCGCCCGGCCGTCAAAGGACAAAGGCCCGCACCGCGTTGTTCAGATGCGCCGCTTCGTCCTGCAACGCCTTGGCCGACGCGGTGCTCTGCTCGACCATCGCGGCGTTTTTCTGCGTGGTGTCGTCCATCTGGATGATGGCCGCGTTGACCTGCTCGATGCCCATGCTCTGCTCGCGGCTGGAGGCGCTGATCTCGGCGACGACGCCGCTGACGCGCTGGATGCCGGACACCACCTGGTTCATCGTCGCGCCGGCCTGCTCCACGAGCCGTCCGCCGGCATCGACCTGTTCGGTCGACTGGACGATCAGCGACTTGATTTCCCTGGCCGCGCTGGCCGACCGCTGCGCGAGCGCGCGCACCTCCGACGCCACCACCGCGAAGCCTCGCCCGTGCTCTCCGGCGCGCGCGGCCTCCACCGCCGCGTTCAGCGCCAGGATGTTGGTCTGGAACGCGATGCCGTCGATCGTGCCGATGATCTCGCCGATGCGCTGCGAAGATGCCGAGATGGCGCTCATCGTCGCCACCACCTCGCCCACTGCCTTCCCGCCCGCGCCGGCCACCTCGGACGCCGACGCCGCGGTGGCGTTGGCCTGATCCGCGTTGTCCGCGCTCATGCGCACCGCCGCGGTCAACTGCTCCATCGCGGAGGCCGTCTGCTGCAGCGCACTGGCCTGCGCCTCGGTGCGCGCCGACAGATCCGCGTTGCCCTGCGCCACCTCCTTCGCCGCGGCGGAGATGGTGTCCGCGCCCTGCCGGACTTCCGAAACGATGCGATGCAGGCTGCGCACCATGTGCTGCAGCGCGGCGATCAGCCGTCCGATCTCATCGGTGCTCTGCGGCATCGGCCGCAGCGTGAGATCGCCCTTGGCGACGTCCTCCGCCAGCCGGATCGCGCCGTGGATGCGCTGCGTGATCGAGCGCGTGATGCCGATCCCCGTCACCACGCCCAGCACCACGGCGATCGCGGCGACCAGCCCCATCCAGAGCTTGGACCGCCGCGCATCTTCCTTGGCCCTCACGACGTCGTCCGCCATGGCCTTCGCCTGGTAGTCAACCATCTTGTCGATCAGCGCGTAATAGCGGACCTGCGATTGCGCCATGTCGCCTTGATAGATCGCCATGGCGTCGTCGCGCTGGCCGGCCGCGACCAGATCGAAGAGCTTCCTCACCGCGGCGCCGTAGGCCTTCCGGGCCTCGGACTGCTCGGCGAAGATGGCCTTGGCCTCGTCGGTGTTGAGCATCTTCTCGAACTTCGCGAAGTTCTCGGTGTTGGCGGCGCGGACGGCGGCGTAATCGTCCATGTAGCGCTTGGCCTGCGCGGGATCGGTCGCCATGAGGAGGCGCCCGATGACGATCACCCCCTTGTCGCCGACATTCTTGATGTCGTCGCTGACGGCGATCTGCGCATAACGGTCCTCCACCAGCCGGTCCATCGTGCCGCTGGTGCGGTTGAGCACCGAAACGGCCACGGCCAGCACGAGCAGCAGCAAGACGATGACGACGGCGAATGCGGCGGCCAGCCGCGTGCCGATATTGACGTTGGACAACGTTGGCATGTTTTTTCTCCCTGAGGCCGAACGGTCGGACCTCGGCAGGGCAAAAAACGGGCCGGCAGGCTTTACTGCCGCTTGTTCCTACGCCTGTTCGGCAAACGTGGCGATGTACTGGCAAGCCACGCGGTCGGCGTGCGCGACGGCCTCATCGGCGGAAGGGAATTCGTCGTCGAGTTCGTGCCAGGCGGTGACGCCGGGACGGCTGTCCTCCACCCCCTTGACGACGAAGCGGCCTCGCCAGGGTCCGGCACCGGGCCCGTGGGAATCGAGGACGTAGGTGCGGCCCTTGTGCTGGCGGACGGTCGGAGGAGTCGTCATGGTCGGCAACGGTCGGACTGACGCTGGAGAGCCCTGTTGTACACCCGCATCCGCCTTCGGGGAATGAATCCCTTGTGAAGGCGCGGGCGTCAGCACCGGTCACCGAACCTGATTGCGGCCTTCGCGCTTCGCGACGTAGAGCGCCTCATCCGCCTGCGCGATGAGGTTTTCCAGCGTGCAGGCATCGCTGGGCACGCAGGCCGCGACGCCGAGGCTGATGGTGACCACCGGACCGGCCGGCGATGTCGGATGCGGCATCGCGAGCGACTCGATGCCGGCGCGCACCGATTCGGCGACCTTGAGCGCGGCGTCGCGGTCGGCCCCGGGCAGCAGCACGACGAACTCCTCGCCGCCGTATCGTGCCGCCAGATCGCCGGCGCGGCCGATGGACGCACCCAGCACCGCGCCGACGGCGCCCAGGCATTCGTCGCCTTTCAGATGGCCCATCTGGTCGTTGTAGCGCTTGAACGCGTCGACGTCGGCCAGCACCAGCGCCAGCGAGGTGCCGGCGCGGCGCGCGCGACGCCATTCCTCGTCGGCGGCCTCGTTGAAGCGGCGGCGGTTGGGCAGACCGGTGACCGCGTCGAGGAAGGACAGCTGCTTCAGATGTTCGTTGGCCTGCCGGAGTTCCTCGGTGCGCTGGGCCACCAGGCGTTCCATCTCGATGTGGCGTTCGCGCAGCTGGCGCATCCGGAACATCACGGCGCCCGCGAAGAAGCCGATGGCCCCTACGGCGACGAGAAGGTGGAACCAGCCGGTCTCATGGAAGCGCGGCTGCACGGTGACCGGCAGCGGCGTGGCGGATTCGCGCCAGCGCTGGCCGTCGCCGGAGACCGCCAGGCGCAGCTTGTACCGGCCGTGCGACAAGGCGGGGAAGGTCAGTTCGCGGTCGTTGCCGACATCGGTCCAGCCGCGCGACAGGCCTTCCATCCAGAAGCGGAAGCGCACGCGATCGGCCTCGCGCAGCGTGGACGCGGCGAGGCTCACCGACAAGGCCACCGGCCCCGGCGGCAGCGACAGCGACTGGCCGTCGAGCGCGAGCGTCTCGCCGTCGACCTTGATCTGCTCGATGCGCACCGCCGGCGGTTCGCCGCCGCCGGGCAGGCGCTCGGGATCGACCACCACCAGTCCGGCCGACGACGGCAGCCACACGCGCCCGCGTGCGTCGATCGCGCCGGCCGACTGCAGGTTGCCGGCGAAGCTGGTGGCGCGCAGGGTGTCGCCCGGTCCGAAGCCGACCGAACGCACCTGCTTGATCCGGCCCTCGAGGAAGGCGTCGAGGTCGTTGCGCGCGACGCGGTAGAAGCCGCGGTTGCAGGTGATCCAGAAGTAGCCCGCGCGGTCTTCGAGGAAGACCTGCGACAGCCCGTCCCACAGGCCGTCCGCCGGCTTGACGGCGCCGATGCGGCCGTCCTTCATCCGGTTGATGCCTTCGCCGTTCGTGCCGATCCAGAGCTCGCCGTGGGCGTCCTCCTTGAGCGCGATGATCCAGTCGGACAGCAGGCCGTCGGCCGTCGTGAACTGCCGGGCCTTGCCGTCGCGCCAGCGCACCAGCCCCTGGCCGGTGGTGCCGAACCAGAGCGTGCCCGTGCTGTCCTGCAGGATCGCGGCGACGCCTTCGCTGGGCAGTCCTGGCGCGGTGACGGCCTGGAAACCCTGACCGTTGAAGCGCGCCAGCGCCGTTCGCGTCCCCACCCACACCGTGCCGGCGCGGTCCTCGAAGATCGAGCGGATCTCCGTTCCGGGCAGGCCGCTGTCGGCACCGAAGGTATCGATGCGGCCGTCCGGTCGACGACGCGCGACACCGGCGGTGTAGGTGCCGATCCAGAGCGTCCCGTCGCGCGCCTCATGCAGCGTCGAGATCTCGTCGGTCGGCAGGCCGTCGGACTGGCGCAGCGTCGTGATGCGGCCGTCCTTCAGCCGGTTGATCCCGCCGCCCGAGGTCGCCGCCCAGAGCGCGCCGTCGCGCCCCGCGACGACCGAGCGGACGTTGTCATGGCTGAGGCCCTCCGGCGTGCCGAGGACGGTGAAGGCGCGGTTGCGCAGCCGGTTCAGGCCGTCGACCCAGGTGCCGACCCAGATGCTGCCTTCGCGGTCGGCCATCAGCGACCAGATCTGGTTGCCGGCCAGGCCGGTGCCCGGCCCCGGGCCGTTCCCGGTCGAGATCGTGCTGAAGCGGCCGTCGCGGAAACGGCTGACGCCGGAACCCCAGCTGCCGATCCACAGGTCGCCGCGGACGTCGCGGGCCAGCGCGGTCAGGTGATCGCTGGGCAGGCCGTCGGCGGTGGTGTAGACGCGCATCGCCGAGCGCTCGTGCCCGGGCAGGCGCACGAGTCCGCCGCCCGCCGTCGCCGCCCAGATGCCGCCGGCCGGGTCGGGGATCACGAAGCGCACCTGCGCATGGGGGAAACCGCCCGCCGGATCGAAGACCTTGAACCTGCCATCGGGCGTCATGGCGAACAGGCCGGCGCCGCTGGTGCCGATCCAGAGCGTGCCGGCGGTGTCGAATGCGGCGCTGCGCAGCTTCGCGGCGGGCAGCCCGTCCGCCGTGCCGTAGACCTTGACCGCGCCATCCTTCCACCGCACCAGCCCGCCGTCGCCGGCGGCCCAGATCGCGCCGGACTTGTCCTCCACCAGCGACCAGATCCGGCGCCCGCCGGCCTGCGCCTTGGTGATGGCCGGCGAGAAGCGGCCGTGCTCGTAGACGGTCACACCGTTGGGATGACCGATCCACAGCCGGCCGCGACGGTCCTCGAGCAGCGCGAACACCGGCTGGGAGGCCACGTCCGGCGCCCGCGCGGCGTCGAAGCTCACGAAGCGCCTGCCGTCGAAACGCGCCAGGCCGCCGCCGGTGCCTATCCACAGGCCGCCGTCGCGGGACTGCAGCAAGGCCTGGACGGTGTTGAGCGGCAGGCCCTGCTCGGTCTGCCAGAGGTCGATCTTGTACTGGCTGACGGCGCGCACCGGATCGGACAGGTCGCCGATGGCGCCCTGGTCCGCGGCCGTTGCCGTTGCCGTTGCCGTTGTCGACGCCGAGGCGGACGCCGGTGCCGGAGGCGCTTTCGCCGCGGCGGTGGGCGCCGAGGCGGCCGTGGCCGCCATGCCCGCCGGAGCCGCGACCGCCGCGCAGAGCGCGGCCAGCAGCCAAGCCGCCGCGCGAAGACGCATCGTCGTCGCGGGCACAGGGTCGGCGCAGGGCACGGAAGGGAACCGGTCGAAAGTCATAGGCGGGGAGTCGGCGATTGTCACCTGTCCCGAAGAAGCATCCCGGCTGCCGTACGGGGAACGGGTGCGGATCGTGGGAAGGCGCGGCGGTACGACGGGCGCATCGGTCAAGGCATCGAGGCTCAACGCACCGCGGCGATGCGGTCCCAGGACAGGCCGAACTTGAGCAGGTATTTCCGCAGCCGGTCCGCATCGTTGACCACGCTGCGCGCCTGCCGGCTCGCGTTGAACAGCTGGCGTCCGGCCTCCGACAGCGACGACGACGCCGCGCATACGCGCAGCACGGCGGCGAGCTGCAGCCGGTCGAACAGGTCCATGGTTTCCAGCTCCGGCGGATCGAAGAGCGAGGCCAGCAGGCCGTCGCCGCCCGCGTCGTCATCGCGCGATCTGCCTGCGCCACCCCTGCTGCCCGCCCTGCCGGGGCGGCCGGACCCGACCGTCTCGCGCTCCCACAGCCAGTCGAGCCGCGCGATTTCCGCCTCGACCAGCGGCGTGCCGATGCGCCCGCCCTCGGCCAGCGTCACCAGCCGCGTCACCGACGCCGACAGGTCGCGGAAGTTGCCGCTCCACGGCGCGCGCGGCGACTGCGCGAACGCCAGGTATCGCGCCTTCGCCTCGGCATTGAAGCGCACCGCGCGGCCGTTCTCGCGCCCGACCTGTTGCACCAGGTGATCGACGTTGGGCTCGATGTCCTCGGGCCGGTCTCGCAGCCCCGGCAGGCTGTAGGTCCAGAGGTTGATCCGTGCGAAGAGGTCGTCGCGGAAGCGCCCCGCGGCGACCTCGGCACGCAGGTCGCGGTTGGTGCCGGCTATCAGCTGGAAGTCGCTGGCCACCTCGCGGTCGGCGCCCACGGGCAGGAAGCGCTTCTCCTCGATCGCCTTCAGCAGCATGGCCTGCTCGTCCAGGCCCAGCTCGCCGATCTCGTCCAGGAACAGCAGCCCGCCGTCGGCGGTGCGCAGCAGGCCGGCGCGATCCGCCATCGCGCCGGTGAACGAGCCCTTCTTGTGCCCGAACAGCGTCGACGCCGCCCCGTCGCCGCGCAGCGTGGCGCAGTTGACCTCGACGAAGGCGCCTTGGAGCTGATGTCGCGTCTGCTTCAGTTCATACATGCGGCGCGCGAGGAAAGACTTGCCCGCGCCCGTGGGCCCGGCCAGCAGCAGGGGCGCGCGGGAATGCACGGCCACGCGCTCGATCTCCTCGATCAGCGCGTTGAAGCGGCGGTTGCGCGTCGCGATGCCGCTCTTCAGGAAGGCGACGGCGTCGTGCTGTTCCGCCTCGAAGCGCTGCGCGATGCGGTCGTAGCGCGACAGGTCCAGGTCGATCAGCGTCATGGAGCCCGGCTCGCCCTCCCGCTGCCGGCGCGGCGGCGAGGTCTGCAGCAGCACGCCCGGAATGAAGCGCGCCTCCACCATCAGGAACATGCAGATCTGCGCGACGTGCGTGCCGGTGGTGATGTGGGCCCAGTACTGCTCGTGCGCGGGGTCGAAGCGGTAGCCGCGCACCCAGTCGTAGAGCGTGGCGTAGACCTCGCCGAAGTCCCAGGGGTCCTCGTGCGGCATCGCGATGAGCTGGACCTCGGTCTCCGGCGAAACCTTGGCGATGTCGGACCGCAACAGCTCCGCGAGGGTCAGGTGTTGCGGCGCATGGAAAAGCTCCAGCCGGTGCACGACCACGTCCGGCTGCGACACCAGCGAGATCGTCGGCCGCCACTTCTCCCACCGGCCGGCACCCTGCCCGCCGTCCAGCTGCGAGCCCAGATAGCCGATCACCACGTTCTTCTTCGCCATGCGCCGCAGTTTATCCGAGCGGTGCGTGCCATCTAGCTTTTCAACTAATCGGCTAGCCAGAAATCCAATCCTCGGCCACACGGCGGATGAATGGCGGACTCTCAAATTCTGCTTAAAACAGAATTAATTCATTTTGAATCAATGAGTTAGATCATCCTGAGGCAAGACCTGACACAGGCTGGCATGGGCGTTGCAATGATGAAGGCAGACAACATGACGACAGGACGCGAGGACCACATGGTCAACACGCAACTCTTCAAGACGACGCCCGGCAAGCTGGCGCCGGCCGCGGACGCGGTGAACCAGTCCGGCGCCCGTGCCTATGGCTACAAGACCCGGCACCGTCTGGCACAACTGGCAACCACCGGCTGCATGACGCCGACGTACTACGCCGGCGCTCAATCCCAGCTGGAGGACGCGCTGGCACTGGCCCAGGACGTGGACACCGCCTTCCTGGCCAAGACCGCGGTCTATGCCCGCCAGGCCGGCCAGATGAAGGACATGCCGGCACTGCTGGCCGCCGTGCTGGCGCAACGCGACATCGCGCTGCTGCAGCCCGTGTTCGGCCGCGTCGTCGACAACGGCAAGATGCTGCGCAACTTCGTGCAGATCCTGCGATCGGGCCAGACCGGCCGCAAGTCGCTGGGATCGCGTCCGAAGAAGCTGGTCCAGCAATGGCTGGTGAACGCGAGCGAACAGCGCCTGCTGCAGGCGTCCATCGGCAACGAGCCGACGCTCGCCGACGTGGTCCGCATGGTCCACCCGAAGCCGGCGGAAGCCTGGCGGGCGGCGTGGTTCGCATGGCTGATCGGCCGTCCGTACGACGAAGCGGCGCTGCCGCCCGCGACCCAGGCCTATGAGCGCTTCAAGCGGGCGCTGCTGTCCGGCGGGACGGAAGGCGCGACGGCGGACGATCTGCCGCCCGTGCCCTTCCAGATGCTGACGGCGCTGCCGCTGAACGAGTCGCACTGGGCGCGCATCGCGGCGCAGGGCTCTTGGCAGATGGTGCGTCAGAACCTGAACGCCTTCGCACGCCATGGCGTGTTCGAGCGTCCGGGGATGACGGCGCAACTGGCCGCGCTGCTGCGCGATCCGAAGGCCGTGGCCTCGGCCCGCGTGCTGCCGTACCAGCTGATGACGGCGTTCACCGCGACGTCCGAGGCGGCATCCGAGGTGCCGGCGGAGATCCGCGAGGCGCTGCAGGACGCGATGGAGGCGGCGCTGGCCAACGTGCCGGCGATCGAAGGCCGTGTCGTGGTCTGCCCGGACGTGTCGGGATCGATGTCCTCGGCGGTGACCGGCGGGCGCGGCTCGGCGACTTCGGTGGTGCGATGCATCGACGTGGCCGCCCTGGTGGCCGCGGCGCTGGTCCGCAAGAACCCGGGCTGCCGAGTGATGCCGTTCGAGCAGCAGGTCGTGCCGGTCAAGCTGAATCCGCGCGATTCGGTGATGACCAACGCGGCGAAGCTGGCGGCGGTCGGCGGTGGCGGGACCTCGGTCAGCGCGCCGCTGCGTCGGCTCAACGAGGAACGCGCGGAAGTCGACCTGGTCGTGATCGTGTCCGACAACGAGTCGTGGATCGACGCGCGTCGTCATGGCGCGACCGAGACCATGGCTCAGTGGGAAGCGATCAAGGCCCGGTGCCCGACGGCGAAGCTGGTGTGCATCGACATCCAGCCCGGCGCCTCGACGCAGGCGGTGGAGCGCAAGGACGTGATGAACGTCGGCGGCTTCTCGGATGCGGTGTTCCGCATGGTCGGCGACTTCGCCGCCGGCGCGACCGAGGTGGGCCATTGGGTCCGCGAGATCGAGCGCGTGTCGCTGGATCCGCAGTGAATGATTGAATGAAGGCTGTCGACGGCACCGGATGCGGTTGCCGCGGCGAGCGATGAATGCAGGTGGAACTACAGCACTGTTAATGCCCTGGTCGCGGGTTCGAGTCCCGCCGGTCTCCTTCGGGAGTCCGTAGCTCAGCTGGATAGAGCGGGAACACGTTTCACCACTCCTTGTCATCGCTCACCGCGGCAACTGCCCGGTCGAGGCGCAGCCCCCTGTTTTTGCGGTGAATGCTGGCAGGACTACAGGTAGAGCACCCATCCTTTCGGGGATGCGGACGTCGCAGGTTCAAATCCGGCCCGGCGCAAGCCGGTAGCTCAGAAAACGTCTTGCCGATTCCTGGTCACCGCGCTTTTGAATGGAACGGATCATGAAGAACTACAACGAGATGGAAGTCGCCGGCGGCGTGCCGGTGAAGATGTGGACGCAGGGGGTGCCCGTCGAAGATGAAGCGCGCAAGCAGCTGATGAATGCCGCGAAGCTGCCGGTGGTGTTCAAGCACATCGCGGCGATGCCCGACGTCCACCTGGGCATCGGCGCGACCATCGGCTCGGTGATCCCGACGCTGAAGGCGATCATCCCGGCCGCGGTCGGCGTCGACATCGGCTGCGGGATGATGGCCTGCAAGACCACGCTGCGCGCGGAAGACCTGCCGGACAACCTGGGCCCGCTGCGTTCCGCGATCGAGGCCGCCGTGCCGCACGGCCGCAACCCCAAGGGTCGCGACGAAGGCGCATGGGAGAACCCGCCCGACATGGTCGACGCGGCCTGGGCGACGCTCGAGGCGGACTTCACCGAGCTCTGCCGCGACTACCCGAAGCTGAAGAACACCAACAACCACAAGCACCTGGGCACGCTCGGGACGGGGAACCACTTCATCGAGGTCTGCCTGGATGAACTGGGCTTCGTGTGGTTCATGCTGCATTCGGGTTCGCGCGGCGTCGGGAACGCGATCGGCACGATGTTCATCGAGCTGGCGAAGAAGGACGCGATGCAGCATCAGGCCAACCTGCCCGATGCGAACCTGGCGTACTTCGAGGAAGGCGCGAAGTACTTCGGCGACTACGTCCGCGCGGTCGGCTGGGCGCAGAAGTTCGCGGAGACCAACCGCGAGGTGATGATGCGTCGCGTGATCGGCGCCGCCAAGAAGGTGATCGGGAAGAAGTTCGAGAGCCACATCGAGGCGGTGAACTGCCACCATAACTACGTGCAGAAGGAGACCCACTTCGGGCAGGACGTGTTCGTGACCCGCAAGGGCGCCGTCAGCGCGAAGAAGGGGCAGATGGGGATCATCCCCGGCAGCATGGGTGCGCGCAGCTACATCGTGCGCGGCAAGGGCAACCCGGAGAGCTTCGAGAGCTGCTCGCACGGGGCCGGCCGCACGATGAGCCGCACGGAGGCCAAGCGCCGCTTCACGCTGAAGGACCAGCGCGCCGCCACCGAGGGCGTCGAGTGCCGCAAGGACGCCGAAGTCATCGACGAGATCCCGATGGCCTACAAGGACATCGACGCGGTCATGGCGGCCCAGCAGGACCTGGTGGAAGTGGTGCACACGCTCAAGCAGGTGGTGTGTGTGAAGGGATGAGGGATGGGAGAAGAAGATGAACTGGAAGGATTGGTTCGAGAGGCTCAGGGAAGAACCCGCCTCGACGTGGGACGCTCACGCATGGATGGCACATCTCGATGCGCCGAGCGGCTTCGAGCGCGAGGAGGCGGCCCGCAACCTGGCACGCCTGCGGGCGCCGGAAGCGTTGCCCGGTTTGCTGGTGCGCCTCAACGACTGGGTCCCGGCGGTGCGCGCCGCGGCGCGGGAAGCGGTCGGCCTCTATCTGACTGACGAGCTGCTGCCCGCGTGGCCGGCCGCGCTTCCTGCGATGGTCCATCTGCTACGTGGCAAGCGGGATGACCACTGGCCGATGCTGTCGGCGATCGGCGGCTTTCTCGGCCAGCCCGCCCGCGCGGGCGTGTTCGTCGGCGCGCAGGCGCCCACGGACCCGGCGGTGCGCCGCTGGCTGGTCGGCATCGAATGGCACGCGACCGGCGAAGCCGCGCGTGCCGCCATGCTGACGGCCCGTATGGGCAGCGCCGACATCGTCGACGCCCTGTGGGCGCTTCGCCAGGTGGATCAACTCGGCAGCGCAGCGGCACGTCCGGCGCTGTGGCTGAACGCCTGCGAGAACCCGCATGGCATCGTTCGGGCGCAAGCGCTGAGGCGACTCTGCGCCGAGGCGCCCGAGATCGGCGCGGCCACTGCGGTCCGGATGGCGCTCGACGCCACGACCGGCGTGCGCGACGTCGCGATCGCGCAGCTGCGCAAGTCCGGCGGCATCGACGACGTGCGCGCGACCGCGGAGGCGCTGCTGCGGACGCCGTCGCAGGCACCGCGCGGCGGCGCTCCGGCGCTGCTGTTCCTCGCCGCCGTCGATCCCGCGGGAAGAAGCGCCCGCGCCGAGGCACTGATGGCGCGGGTCGGCGCCGACAAGCCCGTCGCCCGGGTGCGCGCGCTGGCGCTGCAGCATCTGATCGCGACGACGACCGGCGACGCCCAGGACGAGTGGATCCTCACCGCCCTGCGCGACGGATCCGCCGTGGTCCAGCGCGTCGCGGTCCACGCGATCGCGAACGGCGCCGGCGCGCCGGGGCCGGGGACGCTGTGGCCGGTGATGCTGGGACACGGCACACGGGACGCCTTCCTTCGCGGACTGCGGATCCTCCAGCACTGGGGACTGTGGATTCAGCTGGAGTCGCTGCTGACGCTCTTCCAGTCTCGCAGCCCGGTCGAACGCCGCGACGAACTCGTCTCGGCGCTGCAGCAGTGGTTGCGCTCGACGCGGTCGGGCGTGACGCCGCCGCCGGAGCCTCAGGCCTCCACGCTGCGCACCTTGTGGGACGCCTGCGAAACGACGATGCCGCCTTCGCTGCGTCATCAGATGGATTTCGAGCTGAACGGCATCGGGCTGCTGCAGACGTCGCGGTGACGCCGGCGTCGACGACGGTCGATCCGAAGAACTTCGAACAAGACACAAGACAGAAGACCAAGAGAGAAAGGCGCGGACCCGCGGCGCATCGCCGCGGGGACCGCGAGAAGAGATGAAGATCAGGGAGAACATGGTGGAACTGGACGGCTCGCACGGCGAAGGCGGCGGCCAGATCCTGCGAACGGCGTTGGCGCTCGCGATGTGCACCGGCACGCCGCTGCGCATCGATCGCATCCGCGCGAAGCGCCCCAAGCCGGGTCTGATGCGCCAGCACCTGACCTGCGTGCTCGCCGCGCAGGAGGTCTGCGGCGCGACGGTGGTCGGGGCGGAACTCGGCTCGCAGGCGCTGGAGTTCCGGCCCGGCCAGGTGCACGCCGGCGACTACCGCTTCGCGGTCGGTACCGCGGGCAGCTGCACGCTGGTGCTGCAGACCGTGCTGCCGCCGCTGATGCTGGCCGACGCGCCCAGCCGCCTGCACCTGTCCGGCGGGACGCACAACCCGATGGCGCCGCCCTTCCATTTCCTGCAGCGCAGCTTCGCGCCGCTGATGCGCCGTGCGGGCGCGAAGCTGGACCTGACACTGCGTCGTCACGGCTTCTACCCCGCCGGCGGCGGCGAGATCGAGGCCGCGATCACGCCGGCCGAAGGCGGCCTGCGCCCGTTCGACCTGCTCGAACGCGGCGAGCCGCTGGAAGCTTTCGCCGAAGTGCTGGCGCCCGCGCTGCCGCGCGGCGTCGCCGATCGCGAGCTCGAGGCCCTGCAGCATCTGACGGGCTGGGACAGCCACCAGCTGCGCGTCGGCACGGCGCGCCAGAACGAAGGCCCCGGCAACGCGCTGATGACGACGCTCGCGTACGAGCAGTTGACCGAGGTCTTCATCGCCTTCGGAGAACGCGGCCTGTCGGCGGAGGACGTGGCGCGCGCGGTCTTCACGGAGATGCGCGCGTACGAACTCTCCGCCGGCGCCGTCGGTCCGCACCTCGCCGATCAACTGACGCTGCCGCTGGCGCTGGCGGTGGCAGGTTCCGGCCGACCGGCGGCATACACCTGCACGGAATTGACCGAACACAGCCGCACCAACTTCGGCGTCATCGAGCGCTTCCTGGACGTGCGTTTCGACTCGCACCTGGAAGTCTCCCGTGCCGGCAACGCCTGGCGCGTGGACGTGCGGCCCGGGTCGTAACCACGATGAAACGCGGCGCCCGCGCGCCGCGTCACAATCCCGCACCGCGCGCCCATCCGGGCGCGTTCCCATTCCAGAACGTGCACGTCCACCATGAGCCACGCCCTTCCGCTGCAGCAGCACCTCCCGACCGCCAGCCCGCTCGCCTACGGCTGCATGGGCCTGGGCGGCCACTGGGACGACTCGCCGTTCACCGGCGCCCACGTCGATCACGCGCAGGCCGCCGTCGAGGCCGCGCTGGACATCGGCGTCACGCTGTTCGACCACGCCGACATCTACACCCGCGGCAAGGCCGAATCGGTCTTCGGCGAACTGTTCCGCCGCCAGCCCTCGCTGCGCGACCGCATCGTGCTGCAGAGCAAGTGCGGCATCCGCTTCGCCGACGATGAAGGCCCGGGCCGCTACGACCTGTCCGGCGATTACATCGTCCAGGCGGTCGAAGCCAGCTTGAAGCGCCTGGGCACCGAGCGCCTGGACATCCTGCTGCTGCATCGGCCGGATCCGCTGATGCAGCCGGCCGAGATCGCCGAAGCCTTCCAGCGCCTGCGCGCGGCGGGCAAGGTGAGCCATTTCGGCGTGTCCAACATGAACGTCGGCCAGATGGCCTGGCTGGGGCGGGCGCTGGACCAGCCGCTGGTGGTGAACCAGCTGGAACTCGGTCTCGGCCATCTGGAGCCGCTGGACGCGGGCACCTGCTTCAACGACCGCCAGGCCGCGGCACGCCCCGGCGCGCTGGCGTGGACCGGCACGCTCGAACATTGCCAGCAGCACGGCATCCAGCTGCAGGCCTGGGCCGCGCTGGCCCGTGGCCGCTTCAGCGGGGAAACCGCCCAGGACCCCGCCGACGAAGCCGCTCGCGTCCTGGTCCAGAAGCTGGCGCAGGAACACGGCGTGAGCACCGAAGGCATCCTGCTGGCGTGGCTGATGAAGCATCCCGCCCGCATCCAGCCCGTCATCGGCTCGGCCAGCCCCGACCGCATCCGCGCCTGCGGCGATGCGTTGAAGGTCCAGCTCAGCCGCAACGAGTGGTATGCGCTGTACGTGGCGGCGCGTGGCGCGCCCTTGCCCTGAGGATCAGAACGCGACGCTGAGCTCGGTCACGAGCGCCGCCGCGCCGATCTCGCGCACGGCGGCGAAGTTCTGGCCCGACCACAGCGGCGAGAAGTCACCGCTGCCTTGTGCCTCGGCCTTCGCGCGCAGCGGCGCGACGCTGGAGGTCGCCAGCGGGAACTGCGGCGCCGCCTCATTCAACGGACCGACCTCGCGCATGTAGCGATTGACGATGCCACGCGCCGGACGACCCGTGAAGAGATTCGTCACCGCCGTGTGGTGATTCGCCGGATCGCGCAGCGCCGCCCGATGCGGCGCGCTCGTCGTCGCTTCATCGCACAGCAGGAAGGCCGTGCCCAGTTGCACCGCCGACGCCCCCAGCGCCAGCGCCGCGCGGATGCCGCGCACATCGGCGATGCCGCCCGCCGCGATCACCGGCACCCTCACCGCGCGCACGATCTGCGGCAGCAAGGCCATCGTGCCCGGTTGTCGCGTCAGGTCGTCGCTGAGGAAATGGCCCCGATGGCCCCCCGCCTCCCAGCCCTGCGCGATCACGCCGTCGGCGCCGTGCGCCTCCAGCCAGCGGGCCTCGTCGACCGTGGTCGCGCTGCCCAGCACCAGACTGCCCCAGCCCTTCACGCGGGCGACCAACGCCGGCGACGGCAGTCCGAAATGGAAGCTCATCACCGGCGGCTTGAACGGCTCGACCAGATCGGCGATCTCCACGGTGAACGGCGCTCGCCCGGGACCGGCCTTGATCTGCGCGGGATCGATGCCGAACTCGGCGTAGTACGGGCCGAGCCGGTCGCGCCAGCGCGACTCGCGCGCCTCGTCCGGCGTCGGCGAGGCGTGGGCGAAGAAGTTGACGTTGAACGGCTTGTCCGTCCCGTCGCGCAACGCCTTCAGCTCCTGCTGGAGCGTTTCCGGCGTCAGCATCGCCGCGGGCAGCGAGCCGAGCCCGCCGGCATTGCTCACCGCGAGCGCCAGCCGCGCGTCCTGCACGCCGGCCATCGGCGCCTGGATCAGCGGCAGCCGGGTGCCGAGGAAGAAGGGAGCGAACGGCGCGCTGGAGAGGGACATGGCGGCGGATCCTGGACTCGAACAGACGGGTCCCGATGATCGCGCAAGGTCGATGCCCCTGTCAGGCCGTGGGCTCACACCTCACTTGCAGGTGAAGCTCTTCGCGTTCACTTCCTTGACGTTGCCCGCGCCGCAGGTGGCGGTGGCCTGCTCGCTCATCTTGCGGACGTCTTCCATGCGCTGGGTGTTGGCCTCGGTGCTGTTGGGCGCGATGACGCAGCCGGTGGACAGGACGGCCGCGGCGCCGGCAAGCAGCAGGGTCATCGAGCGGGCAACAGCGGTGGAGCGGATGGTCATGGTGAGTTCCCTCGGGAGTTGAGATCGAGGCGCAGTCTAGGCAGCCACGCGCACGGCGGATGTCGCTGCGACAGTCCGTCATGCGGACGGGATGAACGGCACGGGGGTGCGATGCACCGGAGGACGAGGGAGGGAACCCTCTCGACGCCACGAGCACTCTGCTCGGGATGTCCCTTCGATCAGGGGCCGTGCGCATGTCGCGCATTACCCCCGTTCACACGTGCTTGACGAAGGACCGCTACGCTGCGCGTCTCGTCCTGCGGTCCAGCGGGGCGATCCAGGAGTTGCCGTGACTGACCTTCGTTCGATCCAGCGCCCTGCGACCGCGGTCCGCGCCGTGGTCGCGGTGGCGGTCCTGTGCGCGCTGCTGAGCGCCTGCGGGTCGGACTCGACCGGGCGCAAGCCCGAGATGACCGCCCATGAAACCGCGCAGCACGACCGCTGCGTCGCGCTGCTGCGTCCGATGCTGCACGGCCAGCCGGTGCGCTCGACGGCCGTCGAGCACGGCGCGCAGGGCCTCGATTACGTCTGGGTGAACGCCGAGGTCCATGACGACGACGACGACCTGGACCGTCGACTCGCCAAGGGCACGAAGCTGGGCGGTCATTGCCAGTTCGAGGCCGGCGGCGAGGCCGTGCATCTGCATGTCTACGCGCTGGACGACGAGGCCGAGCAGGCCCCGGCCCCCCAATACCGCTACGTCGCCGGTCCGCGCGGCGCGATGATGGCCGCCGGCGCGCACTGACGGCAGCGACCGGCGGCCCGCGCGCCGGCCGACGCGCCGGTTCGGCGGATACTGCCGGATCCCTCGACTCGCGGGAGCGCGCTTGGCTGCCCCTTCCGATCCCCCGGTTTTCCCAGAGCCCCCGGATTCCGCAGATGCCCCGGATCCCCCGGAGCCTTCCATGGGCCCCGAGCTGCCGCCGTTCCTGTCGGGCGGCGGCGAGATCGCGTCGCTGATCGCCGCCTTCGACTGGGGCGCGACCGCGCTGGGCCCGCTGGACGCGTGGCCCGACCACGTCCGTCATGCGACGGCGCTGATGCTGCGCGCGCGCACGCCCATCGTGATGCTGTGGCACGAGCCCGGCGTGATGATCTACAACGATGCCTACGGTGTGTTCGCCGGCGCGCGGCATCCGCGTCTGCTCGGCAGCAACGTGCGCGAGGGTTGGCCCGAGGTGGCCGACTTCAACGACAACGTCATGCGCGTCGGCCTGGCGGGCGGCACGCTGCATTACGAAGACCAGGAGCTCGTCCTGCACCGCCCGGGACTGCCGGCGCGCGCATGGCTGAACCTCGACTATTCGCCGCTGCTGGACGACGAGGGTCGACCGGCGGGGGTGATGGCCATCGTCGTCGAGACCACCGGCAAGGTGATGGCCGAGCGCCGCGTGCGCGGCGAACGCGAACGGCTCAGCCAGCTCTTCGAACAGGCCCCCAGCTTCATGGCCGTGCTGGCCGGTCCCGAGCATCGCTTCGAGACCGTCAATCCCGCCTACCTGCGCCTGATCGGCGGCCGCGACGTGGTCGGCCGCAGCGTCGCCGAGGCGCTGCCCGACGCGGCGGCGCAGGGCTACGTGACGCTGCTGGACGACGTGTACGCCACCGGACGGGCCTACACGGCACATGCGGCCCAGTTCATCGCCGACACCGCCGACGGCCAGTCCGAAGAACACTTCCTGGACTTCGTGTACCAGCCGATCCGCGACGACAGCGGCGCCGTCACGCACATCTTCGTCGAGGGCGTCGACGTCACCGCGCGCGTGCGCGCCGAGCGGCGCGGCGCCGCGCTCGCCGGACTGAGCGAGCGGCTGCGCGAGGTCGGCTCGCCGGCGGGCATCGGTTTCGCCTCGGCGCAGATGCTGGGGATGATGCTGACCGCGACACGGGCCGGCTACTGCACCGTCGATCATGAGACGGAGACGGTGCGCATCGAACGCGACTGGCGCCGCGGCGGCCTCGACAGCCTCGCCGGCCAGCGCCGCTTCCGCGATTACGGCAGCTTCGTGGACCAGCTCAAGCGCGAAGAGGTGGTCGAGATCGTCGATGTCCACGAGGATGCGCGCACGCGCGACCATCGCGACCGGTTCGATGCGATGCACGTGCGATCCATCGTCAACGTGCCGGTGCTGGAGCAGGGCCGGCTCGTCGCGCTGCTGTTCGTGCACGACGAAACGCCGCGCACCTGGACCGCCGACGAGGTCGGGCTGATCCGCGAGACGGCGCACCGCACGCGCGTCGCGGTCGAACGGGCCCGTCACCAGGCGTTGGCCCAGGAGCGGGAGGAGCGGTTGCTGCGTTCGGACCGTCGCAAGGACGAGTTCCTCGCGACGCTGGCGCACGAGCTGCGCAATCCGCTGGCGCCGATCCGCAACGCGGTGCACCTGCTCGCCGCCGCCGATCGCGAGGACCGCTTCACCGGCATCCGCGAACTGCTGGAGCGTCAGGTGAACCACATGGTGCGGCTGGTCGACGACCTGCTGGAGGTCTCGCGCATCAGCCGCGGCCTGATCACGCTGCGGCATGAGCCGGTGAGCCTCAGCGGCGTCGTGGACGCCGCGGTGGAGAGCAGCCGGCCGTCGATCGATCGCGAGGGGCATCGGCTGACCCTGCGATTCGACGGCCCGGCGCCGTGGGTGCAGGGCGATCCGGTGCGGCTCACGCAGCTGCTGGTGAACCTGCTGAACAACGCGGCGCGCTACACCGACGCGGGTGGCCGCATCGACGTGCACGTGACGCGCGAAGACGGTGACGCCGTGCTGACGGTCACGGACAACGGCATCGGCCTCTCGCCGGAGCAGCTGCCGCAGCTGTTCGAACTGTTCTCGCAGCTGGACCGCTCGCACAGCCGCTCGCAGGGTGGACTCGGCATCGGCCTGAGCCTATCGCAGACGCTGGCCCGGCTCCACGGGGGCGTGCTCACCGCGACCAGCGACGGACTCGGGCAAGGCAGCAGCTTCCAGCTCCGGCTGCCGGAGATCCCCGCCCAGGTCGCGGGTGCGGCGGCCCCCGCGCAGGCGGACGTCCCGCTGGCGGCGCGGCTGCTGCTGGTCGACGACAACCGCGACGCGGCCGACACGACGGCGGAACTCCTGAGGCTGATGGGCGCGGAGGTGACGGTGGCCTACGACGGGCCGTCGGCGCTGGGCGCGGTCCGTCAGTTTCGGCCTGATGCGATCCTGCTGGACATCGGCATGCCCGACATGGACGGCCACGAGGTCGCGCGCCGGCTGCGCGCGATGGCCGACGACATCGGCCGCCCGCGCCTGATTGCGCTGACGGGATGGGGGCAGGAACAGGACCGCGAGAAGACGCGCGCGGCCGGTTTCGACGACCACATGGTGAAGCCGGTGGACGTCGACGTGCTCAAGGCCGCGCTGATGAACGTGCGGCCGACGATCACGAACTGAACGTCCAGAACGACCTGAACGAACGAATCCAACGAACCGACCGAGCCGGACCCCATGCTGCTTCGCATCCATCACACCGCGATCATCTGCGCCGACTACGCGCGCTCGCGGCGTTTCTACACCGAGGTCCTGGGCCTGCGCGTGATCGCGGAGACCTACCGCGAAGCAAGGCGCTCCTACAAGCTGGACCTGGCGCTGCCCGACGGCGGACAGATCGAGCTCTTCAGCTTCCCCGACGCGCCGCCGCGGCCGTCGTACCCGGAGGCGCAGGGGCTGCGCCACCTGGCCTTCGAGGTCGCCGACGTCGAGGCCGGCAAGCGCGCACTGGAGGCCAAGGGGATCGCCGTCGAGCCGGTGCGCGTCGACGAGCTCACCGGGAAGCGCTTCACCTTCTTCGCCGACCCGGACGGGCTGCCGCTGGAGCTCTACGAGCGCTGAGTGGCGCCGGAAGACGACAGCGAGCCGGTCGCACGGCGATGTCGTCGGGCTCGGCTCGAGCCCGGCGGTCGACCACCCAGGCGCCCAGGTTGGGACGTTGCCAGCGGTCCATCGGGTGTCGTGGCGCCCAGCCTTGATCGACCATGCACTGCCGGATCGTCTCCTTGACCCGGTCCTCGCCGTGGCTGCCGACGATGAAGGTCGTGTCCCGATCGATCACGCCTCGTTCGAGCTGGCGACGGAAGATGAGCCGCGCCACCTCATGACTGACGCCTCGCACCGGTTGCTTTGGCGTCACTATCACGGCACGCTCATGCAGATCCAGCGCATTGCACCTGACGTCGTAGCCCAGAGAGTCATGGAAGATCCGTTGCCTGATGGCGTCCTCCAGCATATCGACGGCTGCGTCCTCCTTGCCGACCCGGAGGTGCGCCGTCATCAGTGCGGTGTAGGTCACGGCATCCGGCGCGATCCCGCGGGCCAGCATGTTCTCGTACCACCGGGCCGCGCCCTCCGCGTCTCCCGCCTTGTCGTGCGCCGAAATCAAGACGCTGTAGGTCACGACATTCGGCGCGACCTGGCGGGCCAGCATGTCCTCGAACCACTGGACTGCGCCATCCACTTCCCCCGCCTTCTCATGCGCCGAGATCAGGGCGCTGTAGGTCACGACATTGGGCGCGATCCCGCGGGCCAGCATGTCCTTGAACCACCGGACCGCACCCGCTGCGTCTCCCGCCTTTTCATGAGACGAGATCAGGGCGCCGTAGATCCACACATCCGGCGCAACCTTGCCATCGTGACGCACAGCGCGCTGCAGCTCTTGGAAGCACGCCTGCGCAGCCGCCGTATTGCCACCGCACGCGGCGATGCATTTGCTCGTCACCTTCAGCACGTCGGACCGCTCCCGCAATCCTCGGGTAAAGGCATCGACGACGCCCGCGTTACCCGCCCTCGCCGCGTGGACGCTTCGCAGTCCGGACCGCGCCGTCGACGACGTCGCGTGCAGGCGGGCATGTTCCCTGCGCCGCTGCTGCGACCTCACTTCCGTCCAGTCGTCGGGATCGTGCGACGAAGCTGCATGCGACGAAGCTTCGTCTCGCGGGACAACGTCGTCATCCTGGGTGGCGACCGACAAGGATCGCGCGTCTGGTTTCAACGCGAACATGGCACTTCCTGTACGAGGGATCGACGAAGTGCATGTGCAAACCGGCCAGGTTCACCCGCTCCGTTCGGAAATGAAGAAGGCAGCCTCACAGCTGCCGTTCTCCGTACACGCGCGACGCGGAAGCGCCGCCGCGACGATCAGTTCAGGCGGTAGTTCAGACGCAGCCAGGTGATCGTGCCTTCGGGGCGGTTGCGCACCGAGAACTCCTTCATCACCTTGAAGTCGACGCCCCACTCGCCGCTCTCCGCCAGGTAGGCGATCAGCGGGCCGGCCGACAGCGCCTGGACCTTGTTGGCGCCGGCGTCGCCGCCGCGGTCGGCGGTGAACTGCTTGAGCACGTAGCCCTGCACACCGACCTTCCACTGGTCGTTGACGTTGTAGGTGCCGGACCAGTCCGCATGCAGGTACTGGCCGGAACGAACACCGGTGTCGTCGTTGCGCGTGTTGATCGAATACGTGGCGCGCAGGCCGACGGCGAAGCCGTTCTCCCACACGCGCGAAGCGACCAGCAGCGGCTTGAAGGTCCAGTACTTGCCCGCGCCCGGGTTGACCGCGCGGCTCGCGTCGTACGAGCCCATCGGCGGGTTGAAGGCGACGCCGAGCGCGACGCGCGATTCGTCCTGCTGCCAGTCGATGTAGGCGGCGATTTCCGGATCGGCCAGTCCGCTGCGGGTGCCCGACAGCGCGCCGCCGGCGGCGGACAGCTGCTGGTTGATCTGCGCCACGGCGGTCGGCGGCAGTCCGGCCGGCAGCATCGTCGTCAGCGTGAAGTCGTTGGTCTGCTTGACCAGCGGCAATGCGGCGGAGAAGCCCAGACGGCCGTCCATCACGATCTTCTCGGTGACCCAGGTGATGCGCGGCACGAAGACGTCGGCCTTGATCGAGCCGTTCACCGTCAGCGGCAGCGTGCCGACGCCCGGGATGGTCAGCGAGCGCGTGGGCGTGTTGCCGTCGGCGTCGCGCAGCTTGTCGGCCTCGTAGTGCTGGTACCAGGTCTGAAGGTAGACGCCGGGGAACTGCGGCGTCGAGATCTCATAGGACGGCGCGCCGAGCAGCGCGCGCACCTGGCTGTTCTCGGTGGCGTGCGCGGTGCCGACGAGGGCGGTCAGGGTGACGAGGGCGGCGGCGGTCGCGGACTTGCGATCGCGGAGAAGGTCGATGGACACGGGGATGCCTCCGGGGAGTTCTGGATTTTCGAATCGGGGCGCATCGTGCCAGCGGAAGGGGCCGGGGCTTGTGCCATTCGTCACATCGGGCCTCGGATTAGAGGCACGGCCCCAGATTCCGGGGCTGACGCGCCACATACCGCCGCGCTTTAATCCGGTCCGCACCGCGTCCCGCGATTGCCGTCACCATCGGCTCGAACTCGCGACGCCACGAGCCACGCCACTTCTTCGCCACCGCGCCCGGTCGGCTCGCGGCTCAATCCCACAACATGACGCGCCCCTGCGAGGAGACTTCCCCATGCAACGTTCCACCTTCATCCGCTCCGTGCGGAACGCCCTGTTCATCGGCATCGCCGCGATGTCCTCCTTCGCCTTCGCGGCGGAGGTGGAGCTCGAGGGCTTCAAGTTCCAGGACACCGCGCTGCTGCACAACCAGACGCTGGTGCTGAACGGCGCAGCGACGTCGAGCATCCTGTCGACGCGCTCGACGGCGGTCGCCTTCTACCTGCCGAAGAAGCAGACGACGATGGAAGCCGCGGTCGCCGAGAAGGGCGCGAAGCGCATCACCTTCTACATGATGCGCGACGTGTCCTCGCGCGACCTGGCCAACGCGATGCTGGACCGCATCCGCCAGAACGCGGCGGAGGAGTTCTCCAAGAACATCATCCAGACCGCGCAGCTGGGCGTGGTCTTCGGCAACCGCGCGAAGTTGCTCAAGGGCGAGCTGGTCACCATCGATTACGACCCCGCGAAGCAGACGACCGAGTTCAGCGTCAACGGCGCGAAGGTGGGCGACACCATCCAGGGCGAGAGCTTCTTCCCGATGATGATGAAGGTCTGGATCGGCCCCAAGGTCCGCGGCAGCACGCGCGACGGCCTGCTGGGGATCGCGCCGCCGAAGTGATCGCCGGACACAGGAGGGGCGGCCTGAGCGCTTTCAGCGCCGTCAGCGCTCAGTAGTCCAGCTTCGGATACCAGCCCGTCCCCCGCCCGCCGGGGGTCAGGTCGAGCACGTTCCACAACGGCGCGATCTCCGGCGCGCCGTGCGCGTCCTGACCGGGGTCCTCGGTGCCGCCGCTCTCGGCGCTCCAGAAATGGAAGACCTTGTCCCCGCGCCTCACCCAGACGGTCAGCGCAGGGTACTCGAAGCCCTTGTCGTCGATCAGCTTGAAGGTGGTCGTGAACTGATCGCCGACGAGCTGGAAGAAGCGCAGGTTGCGCCATCCGCGTTCGCGCGCGAAGGCGAGCTGCCGCGACACCGGCGAACGTCCCAGCACCGCGACGGCGACGCGTTGATCGAGGTCGCGCAGCGGGATGTCCAGCGAGCCCAGGAAGGACGTGCACATCGGGCACGGGCGCTCGCGCTGCGGGCCGTACATCCAGAAGTAGGTGACCAGCGTGTCGTGCGGGCCGAAGAGATCGGCCAGGCCGACCTCCTTGCCGTTCTCGTCGAGGAAGCGATAGGGCTCGGCTTCGCCGCCGAGCGGCAGCGCGCGACGTTGTTCCGCGACGCGCCAGAGATGGCGGCGAAGTTCCACCTCTTCGGCGAGCAGTGCCTCGCGCGCGGCTCGGTATTCTGGGCTGTCGCCCGGATACGGCTTCGCGTTCGCCTTGGCCAGGGACTTCGCGTCCTTCAACGCGGGCGTGGAAGACGACGCCTGCGAGGAGGCGGTGGACGGTTGCGCCATGAGAGGACTCCCAGGCCGACGGAAATCGGCGGCTCCAGAAACCAGTCTGGAACGCGCGGCGTCGGACGCCTGTAGGCGTTCAAGCCGACGATGCGTAGGACGTCGAGAGGACGGCGGCAATCGACCTGTCGCCGATCGACCTTCCGCCGATCGGATCAGCGGCCGATCTGCTTCAGCGCGGCCTGCAGACCGGTGACGCCGCCGACGCGCTGGTCGTTGATGAAGACCTGCGGCATCTGGCGCACGGACGGGCCGCACTTCTCGTAGAAGGCCAGGCGCTCCGCCTCGTCGTCGATCAGGATCTCCTGATACTCGATCCCGCGGGCCTTGAGCAGACTCTTCGCCGTGTCGCATTGCGGGCAGGCGGACTTCGAATAGACGACGATCTTCAGTTCCATGGGCAGGAGTGTATTCGGGGCCCTTCCCACCTGCCGACCCGGGGTCTCCCTGACCTCCGGGGCCGCGGGATCCCCGCCGGCGCGTGACGGCAGCGTCGGCGCTTAAGCTCCGACCTCATGGACGCCCTGATCACCGCCGCCGCCCGCTTCCTCGCCGCCGGGGATGCGTTGAGCGCGCTGCAACGGGTCGCCTTGCGCGACGACCCGGCCGCGCTCGCGCTGCGCGGCATCGCGATGGCGCAGCTCGGCGAGCACGCGCGCGCTCGCGAACTGCTGCGTCAGGCCGCCAAGGCGTTCGGACCGAAAGAAGCCGTCGCCCGCGCGCGCTGCGTCGTCGCCGAAGCGGAGGTGGCGCTGGCGATGCGCGATCTCGGCGATCCGACGCGCCCATTGCTGCAGGCCGCAGCGACGCTGGACGCCCACGAGGATCGCGCCAACGCGCTGCAGGCTCGGCTGGTCGCCGCGAGGCGCCTGATCCTGCTGGGTTGCCTGGATCAGGCCGCCGACGCGCTGCCGGCGGAAGACGTCTCCGGTGCGCCGCCCTTGCTGGTCGCGATGGTCGCGCTGGCCTCGGCGGAACTTGCGATGCGTGCCTTGCGCATCAGCGCCGCCCGGGCCGCCGTAGACCGGGCGTTGGTCGCGGCGCAACGAGCGGGCGTGGCGGCCCTGGTGGCGGAGGCGGACGACCTTCGCGCCTCGCTCGATCATCCCGCCGCGCGCCGCGTCGACGGCGGCCAGGCGAGGAGCTTGCGGCTGGAGGAGGTCGAGGCCCTGCTGTCCTCGCCGATGCTCGTCGTGGACGCCTGCCGGCGCACCATTCGCGGCGACGGGCTCCATGTCGATCTCGCGCGTCGACCGGTGCTGTTCACCCTCGCACGGGTGCTCGCCGAATCCTGGCCGGGCGACGCGGATCGGGCGACGCTCATCCTCCGCGCGTTCAGGACCCGGCATCCCGACGAGACGCATCGCGCGCGGCTGCGCGTCGAGCTGGGCCGCCTGCGCGCATTGATCGAGTCCGTCGCCCGCATCGACGCGACACGCGAGGGCTTCGCGCTGCGCGTGGCGGACGGGCGCGCGGTCTGCCTGCTCGTGCCGCCGCTGGAAGGCGAGACCGCGTCGCTGGAGGCCTTGCTGGCCGACGGCGCGGCGTGGTCGACGTCGGCGCTCGCGATGGCGCTCGTCGCCAGCCAGCGGACGGTGCAACGCGCGCTCTCGGAACTCGAGGCGGCAGGACGGGTGCGCGCCATCGGTCAGGCGCGGGCGAAGCGCTGGCTCGCGCCGCCGATGACGGGAATCGCGACGATCTTGTTACTCCCCGCTCCGCCGACGGCTGGATAGATTGAGGTCCATGCGGCGACGGTTTCGCCGTACAGGAGATGACGATGACTGCTTCCCGTACCGACGCAAGCCCTGACGCCTGCGATCCCCAGGCCGAGGCGCGCATGGCGTCCAACGCGCACCTGCCCGCCGCTCGCGCGGCCGAGGTCGTGCGCGAATTCGGTCCCTACCCGGGCGCTCCCGCCGTCCACGGCGTGAGCCATGACGGCGACCGCGTCTGGGCTGCCACGGCGGCAGGCCTGCTGGCGATCGACCCCACCAGCGGAGAGGTCCAGCGCACGCTCCCGTGCGCCGCGGACGCCGGCACGGCCTTCGACGGCCGGCACCTCTATCAGATCGGCGATTCGCAGATCCAGAAGATCGATCCGCAGAGCGGTCGCGTCGTCGGCACCATTCCGGCACCGTCGGGCCAGGGCAGCGATTCGGGACTCACCTGGGCGGAAGGGAGTCTGTGGGTCGGGCAGTACCGCGATCGCAAGATCGTCCAGATCGATCCGGAGACCGGCGCGGTCCGACGCACCATCGAGTCCAACCGCTTCGTCACCGGCGTGACCTGGGTGGACGGCGAGCTCTGGCACGGCACCTGGGAAGGCGATGAGAGCGAACTGCGTCGCGTGGATCCGGCGGACGGCGCGGTGATCGAGCGGCTGGCCATGCCGGCGAACGTCGGCGTCAGCGGGTTGGAGTCCGATGGCTCAGGACTGTTCTATTGCGGCGGCGGGAACAGCGGCAAGGTGCGGGCAGTGCGGCGACCGAAGCATGCGTGAAGGTCGTCTACTTCGCTCCGCTTGACTCCCTCTCCCGCAGTGCGGGGGAGGGGGCAAGACGGGCCGTGGTTTTGCGAGGGCTCAGCGCGCCTTGCCCAGATCCATCACCCAGTACTTGCTGTAGCTGTTGGACGCCGAGGCCGCGGGCCGGCAGGCGACGCCGACATCGACGAAGCTGGCTGACATCAGGTTGGCGCAATGGCCGGCGCTGTTGCGCCACGAGGTCATGGCCGCCTCGACGGTGCCCTGCCCGGCGGCGATGTTCTCGCCCACGGCGGCCCAGGTGTAGCCCGCGTTGGTGATGCGGGTGGAGAAGCTGCGGCCGTCCTGGCTGTCGTGGCTGAAGTAGTTCTTCGCGGCCATGTCGGTCGCATGGCCGTCGGCGGCCGCGGTCAGCTTGTCGTTCCAGACCACCGGCGCCACGGCGGGGAAGTTCCCTGCCGTGCCGCAGCTGGCGCCCGACGCGCGCAGCGCGTTGATGCGGGTCAGCAGGTCCTGCTTGAAGTTGGGCAGGTCGCAGGTCCCGGCGACGAGCGGCGGATCCGTCGGCCCGGGATTGGTCGGGTTGGTGGGGTTCGTCGGATTGGTGGGATCCGTGGGGGAAGTGGGCGTGACCGGGTCGGGCGTCGTCGGGGCATCGCCGCCCCCGCCGCCGCACGCACCCAGACCCAGCGCCAGGAGGGCGGCGACGATCATCGAAGTGGTGAAACGCCGGTGGGCCGGCTTGTTGGAGGGGACGTCCATCCCCCAATCTTAGGAAACGATTGGAGAAATTTCTGGAACCAAACGTAGCAGAGGGTCAGCGGTCGAGGCCCTGGAGCAACAGCGGCGCGTGTCCGCCTCGGCGGCCAGCGTCCAGAAACAACGGGGCCGCCGCCCTCCCGGGTGGCGGCCCCGCGCGGTTTCGCTCAGATCAGGTCGTAGCGGTCCAGGTTCATCACCCGGGTCCAGGCCTTGACGAAGTCGTTCACGAACACCTTCTCGCCGTCCTTGGACGCGTACACCTCGGACAGCGCCCGCAACTGCGAGTTCGATCCGAAGACCAGGTCAGCCGTCGTCGCCGTCCACTTCGAGGCGCCCGAAGTGCGATCCCGGCCTTCGAGCACGGCTTCGTCGCCCGTCGACTTCTGCCACTTGGTCCGCATGTCCAGCAGGTTGACGAAGAAGTCGTTGCTCAAGGTCCCCGGCCGCGTGGTGAGCACCCCATGCTTGGTGTGGCCGACGTTGGTGTCGAGCACCCGCATCCCGCCGACCAGCGCCGTCAGTTCGGGCGCGCTCAGCGACAGCAGTTGTGCCTTGTCGATCAGCAGCTCGGCCGTGTGCTTGACGAGGTCCTTGCGGACGTAGTTCCGGAAGCCGTCGGCCGCGGGCTCCAGGTAGCCCATCGAATCGACGTCCGTCTGGTCCTGCGACGCGTCCGTGCGCCCCGCCGTGAACGGCACGACGACGTCATGGCCGCCCTGCTGGGCCGCCGCCTCGATGCCCGCGGAGCCGCCCAGCACGATCAGGTCGGCCAGCGAGATCTTCTTGCCGCCGGACGCCGAGCCGTTGAACTCCTTGCGCACCGTTTCCAGCCTGCTCAGCACCTTCTCGAGTTCGCTGGGCTGGTTCACGGGCCATTCCTTCTGCGGCGCGAGGCGGATCCGCGCGCCGTTGGCGCCGCCGCGCTTGTCGCCGCTGCGGAAGGTCGAGGCCGAAGCCCACGCCGTCGTCACCAGCTGCGACACGCTCAGGCCGCTCGCCAGCAGCTTGGCCTTCAGCGCGGTGACATCCTGGTCGTCCACCAGCGGATGGTCGACCTTGGGGACCGGGTCTTGCCAGATCAGCTCCTCCTCGGGCACCAGCTTGCCCAGGTAGCGCGACACCGGCCCCATGTCGCGGTGCGTCAGCTTGTACCAGGCGCGCGCGAACGCATCGGCCAACTGGTCCGGGTTGTCCTTGAAGCGGCGGGAGATCTTCTCGTAGGCCGGATCCACGCGCAGGGCCAGGTCGGCCGTGGTCATCATCGGCGCATGGCTGCGGCTCTTGTCGTGCGCGTCGGGCACCGTGCCCGCGCCGGCACCGCCCTTGGGTGTCCACTGGTGCGCACCGGCCGGGCTCTTGGTCAGTTCCCATTCGAAGCCGAACAGCGTCTCGAAGAAGCTGTTGTCCCACTTCGTCGGCGTCGGCGTCCAGGCGCCCTCGATGCCGCTGGTGATGGTGTACACGCCCATGCCCTCGCCGAACGCGTTCTTCCAGCCGAGGCCCTGCTCCTCGACGGCCCCGCCCTCGGGCATCGCGCCGACGTGATGGGCTTCGCCCGCGCCGTGCGCCTTGCCGAAGGTGTGACCGCCCGCGACCAGCGCGACGGTCTCCTCGTCGTTCATCGCCATGCGCTTGAAGGTCTCGCGGATGTCGCGCGCCGACTTGGCCGGATCAGGGTTGCCGTTCGGACCTTCCGGGTTCACGTAGATCAGGCCCATCTGCACGGCGGCGAGCGGGTTCGCGAGGTCGCGATCGCCGGCATAGCGCTCGTCGCCGAGCCACGTGGTCTCCGGGCCCCAGAAGACGTCCGTCTCGGGCTCCCAGACGTCGGTGCGGCCGCCGGCGAAGCCGAAGGTCTTGAAGCCCATGGATTCCAGCGCGACGTTGCCGGCCAGGATCATCAGGTCGGCCCAGGACAGCTTGCGGCCGTACTTCTGCTTGATCGGCCAGAGCAGGCGGCGGGCCTTGTCGAGGTTGCCGTTGTCGGGCCAGCTGTTGAGCGGCGCGAAGCGCTGCGCGCCGGTGCCGGCGCCGCCTCGACCGTCCTGCACGCGGTAGGTGCCGGCCGAGTGCCAGGCCATGCGGATGAAGAACGGACCATAGTGACCGTAGTCGGCGGGCCACCAGTCCTGGGAGTCGGTCATCAGCGCGTTCAGATCCTTGACGACGGCGTCGAGGTCGAGGGTCTGGAACTCATGCGCGTACTTGAAGTCCTCGCCCATCGGGTTGGTCTTGGACGAGTGCAGCGAAAGGATGGAGAGGTTGAGCTGCTCGGGCCACCAGTCGCGGTTGCCCTTGGTGCCGGCCACCGCGTGGTGGTGGGTGCCGCCCGAGAACGGGCACTTCGATTCGGATTCACCTGACATGTCTTCCTCCTGAGTTGAGCCTGGGGTTCAGTCCACTGGTCTGCCTTGCGGCGTGCGAGCGCGGACGAGTCTAGGACTCGCTCAGTCGGGACAGCAACAGTCGGGGTTTATCGGGGCGATAGTTTTTTCGACCGGGGAGAGCCGTCCGGCTCAGGCTGCCATCTGAATGACACTTTCCGGGGTTCTCGCCGGCTCGTCGTCTGCACGCTCGCGGCGGCGCGCGGTGGAACGCAGGCCGTCGACATGCTCCTGCAGGTTGGCCGATACCGGCTGCCACATGGGATCGAGGATGAAGTCGATGCCTTCACGCCGCGCCATCTTTGCCGCCGGGACAAAGTCGGCGTCACCAGATACAAGAACGATCTGGTCGACCAGCTTCCGCAGGGCCAGGTTCACGATGTCCACCCCGATGTTCATGTCGACGCCCTTCTGACGAAGGTGGGGAACGAGATCGGCCTCTGTCAGGTCGCTGGAACTGATCTTGCGCTTGAGCATGGACTGGATGGCTTCCGGCTTGATCGTCCACGGACTATCCGAGGCCAAGTGCCCCAAGCGCAATGCCGTCTTGCGCTTCGTCTTGAGACGGTCATGCAACTGCGTGCGGAACAACGCCTCTGGACTGGTCGAGAAGTTGACGCCCTTGCCGGATATCGGGTTCTGAAGGCGTTTCATGAGCGGTGGACAGTCGTAGAAATAGATCCTGAACAGATCCTTGAAACGCTTCTCTGGCCCACGGCTGCGGTCAACAAGATGGGCGAGCGCCCACCGGAATGCGCAGTCCGCCGCGCGGTCGGCGTCGAACGCGTGATCCGGTTGCAGCGCGCGAAAGCGCTTCACGAAGAACGCACCGTCGATAAGGATGGCTGTTGGCATCTTGGATCTCCCGACTTCTGGAGAAATATCGCCCCAGGGGCACAGCCCGTCCACGATCTATTAGGACGGGGGGCAGCCTGGGGCGAGGGAACAAAGTCTAGCGACGGGCGGTCGATCCGCAGACGATTTTCAGGTGAACCGATGGCCATTCGACACAGCCCTCAAGGGTGTTGATCCAGGCCGTTGACCGGTGCCACAATCCGCGCCTTCCCCCCCATTGGAGCCCCCCGTGGACAGTGCCCCCAGTCCTTTCGCGACGCGAGCCGGAACGGCCGCCGCACGACTGACGCGCTGACCGGCTCCGGTCGCGCGCGCCGCCGCGCGGCCCTTCCTTCTCCTGTCGCATCGATCGCCTTCCCGAGGCAACCGTCGCCCTTGTGCGACGACTCACCCGATCCGATCCATCGTGAAGCGCCTCGTCATCACCCGCCAATGGGGGTGCATGACAGTGCGCTCAGGAGTCCTTCATGCGCTTTTTCCTGCTGGTCCTGCTGACCGGCCCGCTGTTATCCGCTGCCTGCCTCGCCGCCGGCGGGCATCACGCCGTCGATGACGCCGCGACCGTCGACCCCGGTCAATGCAACCTCGAACTCTGGACCGAGCACTCGAACCTCGATCGTCGCCAGCGCCAGCACGCCGGTCTCGGCTGCAACCTGCTGGGTGCGGAAGCCGGCATCAACGCCGATCGGGAGACGTCCCGGTCGGCGTCGTCGCTCCACCTGCACGGCGTGCAACTCAAGTGGGCGACCGCCCTGCAGCCCCAGCTCGCGATCGGCGTGGTCGCCGGGCTGGGGTGGCAAGACCAGACCCCGCGTTCGCAGCAGTCGCTGCTGGTGCCAATGACCTGGACCCCGCGCGAGGACCTGGCGTTCCACCTGAACCTGGGACGTTCCCGATTGAAAGGCGGTGACGCCCGCACTCAGCGCGGCATCGCCGCCGAGTGGCAGATGAGCCCCGGCTGGCAGACGCTCGCCGAGTATTTCCATGATGGCGAACGGCCGTTGTCGCGGCTCGGCTTGCGTCGCACGCTGAGCGACCAGTTGACGGTGGACGTGAGCTACGCGAGAACCGGCGCCGTGCGGACGCCGAAGGAAGGCTGGTGGACGATCGGCGCGAACTGGACCTTCGGCCAGTGAGCATGCCATTCCCGCATGAGTAAAGTCGCGGGTCGAGTAAGGCCATTGGGCAGACTCCGTCCGTCGTCAATCTGGAGGACAAGAATGTCGCTCCCCCCTGCCGGGTGCCCCCGGCCGCGCGATTGACGACGAGAATCGCCCGGCTTGCCGCTTCGCCGCTCGAAGGCGACGGCACTTTCAACCTTGGAGCCCACCATGTCCCTGCGCATCAACGACATCGCCCCGAACTTCACCGCCAAGACGACGAAGGGGGAGATCGACTTCCACAACTGGATCGGCGACAGCTACGCCATCCTGTTCTCGCATCCGAAGGACTTCACGCCGGTGTGCACGACCGAGCTGGGCTACATGGCGAGGATCGAGCCCGAGTTCACCAAGCGCAACGCCAAGCTGATCGGCCTGTCGATCGACCCGGTCGAGAACCACTCGAAGTGGGCGGCGGACATCGAGGAGACGCAAGGCGCCGCGGTGAACTACCCGATGATCGGCGACACCGACCTGAACGTGGCCAAGCTCTACAACATGCTGCCGGCCGAAGAGCCGGGCACGTCCGACGGCCGCACGGCGGCGACGAACGCGACGGTGCGTTCGGTGTTCATCGTCGGTCCGGACAAGAAGATCAAGCTGACGCTGACCTACCCGATGACCACGGGTCGCAACTTCGACGAGATCCTGCGCGTGCTGGACTCCATCCAGCTGACCGCCAAGCACCGCGTCGCCACGCCGGTGAACTGGAAGCACGGCGACGACGTGATCATCGCGGGCTCTGTGTCCGACGACGAAGCCAAGACGATCTATCCGGAAGGCTGGAAGGCGCCGAAGCCTTACCTGCGCATCGTCAAGCAGCCGAAGTGAGGACGGCGTGAGGGCCAATGCCCTCGGCAGTCGCAGTCAATGAGGCCGGCGCCCCCCCTCCGATGGGGGGGCGCCGGCCTTTTCGCTTCCTGCGTCGATAACATCCGCGGCGTCAATGCGGCGAACGACCGCATCGCAGGGAGTCGAAGATGGATCATCCACGTCGCTGGATCGTGGCGGGCGGGCTGCTCTTGGCCGCCGCGGCGATCGCAGTCCCGTTCTGGCCTGAATCGCCGAAAGACGAGCGCGTCGTTTTGGCTCGCGCGTCCGCCGTCACTCAGGTGCCGGCGTCCGTGCCGCAACGCGCTGCCGAACCCGACGTCGCGACCGCCGGGACGACCGGGCAGATCGAGAAGCCCGCGCCAGCTGTCATGCCGGCCTCAGCGGCGGCAAGCGGCGCCACGGCCAAAGCCCCCGTTGAGTTCAAGCCGCCCACGCTGCAGGACTTCGGCCAGGTCGTGTTGATCGGCATGCACGGCGGTACGCCGAAAGAGGCCGGTGAAGCCGCTTTCGTGCTTCAGACCTGTCTGCGGGCGTCGCTGTACGACGGGTCGGACACGGCCAGGCGCGTGAGCGCGCAGGATCCGAAGCGCAACAGCAGGATCGCCGCAGCGGCGTGGCTCGAAGGTCAATGCAAGTCGATCACGCCGGAGATGCAGGCCCAGCGCGGCGCGCTTGCGGCACGCGCCGTCGAGGCGGGCGGGCGCGACGCCGCCGACGTGGCCCTGATCTATGGACGCTCTGTCGGCTACCGACCGCCCGAGGCGATGCGTCAGCCCTTGCTCAACGCGATGAACGCCGCTTTCCGAGACGGCGATCGGGACATCGTCCAGGAGTTCGCCTTCAACGGCGCGCGACTGGGGCTTTCCAAGGCCGAGGCGCGGGCCTACTTCCTGGTGGCCATGTCCGAGGCGCGGGAGGAGGACAGGCCGCTCCACGAAACGCTGCTGCGGGAGGGACCTTTCCGCGACATGCCCGAGGACGCGGTCCGCGAGTCCGAATCGATCGCCGAACGCCTGAAGCAGGAACGCAAGTCTCCGGGCAGGCCGAAGGGATGAGTGCGGTGAAGGAACGGGGAGCAGCCTTCGCGGGCGCCGCATTGGCCACGCTTGGCACGATCGCGGCGCTGGCGTATTTCTCGATCACGCCCACGGCCGTTGAGCCTCTGGTGCGGCCCTCCGCTGCACCGGCCTTTGAGCCAGTGGCCACCACCACGCCCGAACAAATCGCCAATGAGGCCGCGCTCCCGGCCTCGATAACAAAACAGGCTGCCCCGGTACGTCGAGGCCCAGCCGAAGCCAATGACGATCCCCTTGTCCCTCCCCTCGCCATCGGCGCATCCGCTGCGATGCGCGACTTCGGCCAGATCGTGATTTCCGCCTTCAATGACGGCACGCCCGAGCAACTCAGCGAAGCGGTGAACATCATGTCGGCCTGCCGCTTCAATCCGGACCTCGTGCAACACATTGAGCGGATGAGAACGGACGGCCGCCTTGCCGGAGAAGCGGGCGATGTCGCGATCAACGCATTCAACGAGCGCGGTCGGCGCTGCCAATCCATTCCTCCGGATCTCATGGCTCGCCAGAAAGAGCTCGCCGAACGGGCGCTGCTCGCGGGCTCGCGGAAGGTCGCTGCGATCTACGGCGAACTCGTCGGCTTCGATCCGCCCGCGGCGATGAAGGGGCCATTAGGCGATGCGCTGCGGGCGGACTTCTTCAGCGGCGACACCATCGCTCCCTTGATGCTCGCGCGCCACCCCGAAGTGTTCGGACTTTCCCGCATCGAGATTCGCGCCTACGAGATCTCGTTCGAGGCGCTCGACAGCACGCGTACGAGCCGTTCGAAGCGCCCCCGCACACCTTTCGAGTTCGACGTTCCTACGCCGCCGTACAGCGACGACGAGCAGAAGCAGGCCGATCTGCTCGCGCAGGCGTGGCTGCGCCGCGTCAAGAAGCCGGCCCCCTCGCCGAGTTGAGTCTCCCGGCCTCCCACGTCGACCCATCGTCGACCTCCGCCTTGCAAAGGAAGATGACATGAGCCTCTCGCGCCGCATCGCCTTGCTTCTCGCATTGGGCACCTTGCTCGGGGCGACGACGCTCGCATGGCTGTGGAAGAGCTCCGCTGAGGGCGATCGCATCGACCGCTCTCGCGCCCAGCCCGAGCGGACTCCTGCGGCCAAGGAACCGCTGGCAGCCGTCCGCCCCCCCACTGGTCCCGATCGGCAGGTTCAGCAGCCGCCGCCGATCGTCCCGTCGGAAACACCCGCAAGGCTGACCCCTCCTGCGGCCGATGTCGATCCCGGCCAGTCCGTGCTCATCGCCATCCACGGAGGAACGTCCCTGCAGGCCGCGCAGGCGGCGATGACGCTCTCGAACTGCCGCGGCATGGAAGGCCTCGGGGAGAAGCTCCGAAATCTCAAGCCCACCGCAAAACTGACGCCGGACAAGCTGACGGAGGTCGCCGCTATCACCGACCAGAGCGCGCGCCGCTGCCAGTCGATCACGGAGGACATGCAGACTCACTTGGCCGAACTTGCCGAAAAGGGATTGCGAGCGGGCTACTACGAGGTGTCGACCATTTATGGGAACGCGGTGAACTATCGACCACCGGAGGCCATGCGCCAGCCATTGCTGGACGGCTTGCGTCGGACCTTCGTCGAAGGCTCTGCCCATGTCGCCGGCATCGTTGCGATGGAGGGCATGAAGCTCGGCCTCACGGCCATCGAAGCACGCGCCTTCCACATCGTCGCCGAGGACGATGACGGCCCGGCTTTCAAGGAACTCCGCCAAAGCGCGCTTCCCTACCTGCCTTTCGGAAAGCTGAGCGACGCCGAGGTCCGCCAGGCCGAAGCACTGGCGGAGCAACTGAAGAGGGAGCGGAAGAAGGCGCCCCAGCGCTATGACGGCTGAGTCAGAATCCCGCCCTCCGCAACAACAACGATCCAGGGAGGATCCATGACCGACAAGAAAACCATCCGCCGACAGATGGACGCGATGCTCGCCGAGGGAAAGGGCAAGACAGAGATATTCCGGCAGCTGTCGGGACAAGGCGTCAAGGACCGCCATCTGGCCGCCTGGCTGGCCAGCAAGCCCGACCTCCAGGCCTTCGCCGAGATGAAGCTGCACGTCAACATCCTCACGGCCTTCATGATCCTGCAGGCGCTGATCATTTTCGCGATCACCGTGTCCGTCTCCGTCTTCCTCGGACTGGCGCTGATGCTCATTCCACTGCTCTTCGCCTGGGGCTTCCGCCAACCCCGGGCCGGCGCCTACGCCGGCTATCTCTTCCTCTCGATCATCACGTTGGGTCGCAACTTCGCCGGCATGTTCCCGCTGACGGCCGGCAGCATCGCCGGCTTTGCGATCTCGGTCGGGATCATCGGATACGTCTTCTGGATCCAGCGCCGCATTTATCCCGACATGAGCTTCATCGGTCCGAACCGCAAGGGGCTCAAGTTCGTGTTCACGACCTGAAGTCGCTGCGTGCGCCGCAAAGGCGCGCGCCCTCACGGGGCGTTAAACCTTCAGGTCGAAGTAGCCCGCGTCCTCCAGGTCCTCCGCCAGCGTCGGATGCCGCGGCGCCCAGCCGAGCGTCTCGCGCGTGACGGTGCTCGTCGCCGCGAGGCTCAAGCCGGCGAACTTCGTGAACCAGCCGAAGTGCGCCGGCGCCTCGTCGTGCGACAGACTCACCACCGGCACGCCGAGCCGCTCGCCGATCGCCGTCGCGATGTCCTTGAACGGGATCCGCTCCTCCGCGATCGCGTGCCAGCGCGCACCTGCCTTCGGCACTTCGATCGCCCGGCGGAACACCACCGCCGCATCGCGCCGATGCACCGCGCTCCACGCGTTCTGTCCGTCGCCGACGTAGGCCGATCGCCCCGTCCGGCGCGCGAGGTCGATGAGGATGGGCACGAAACCGTGATCGCCCGCGCCGTGCACCGTCGGCGAGAGCCGCACGGTGGCCGCGTTGATGCCCCGCGCTGCAAGCGCCAACGCGGTCGGCTCGGATGCTCGCGGATAGCCGTCCGACACCGGCAGGCACGGATCGCCTTCGTGACCCAGACGGCCCGACACCGGCATCGCCAGTCCCGAGGTCACCAGCAGCGGCCGCGTCGATCCGGCGATCGCCTCGCTCAGGGCTTCGATGGCGACTGCGTCGCGACGGCAGCTCTCGGCAAAGCGCGAGAAGTCGTGATCGAACGCCGTGTGGATGACCGCATCGGCCGCCGACGCGCCCGAGCGCAGGCTGTCCAGATCGTCGATCGTGCCGCGATGCACCTCGGCGCCGGCTCGGACCAGCGCTTCCGCGGATGCGTCCGACCGCGCCAGACCCAGCACCTGATGGCCGGCCTCGATCAATTCATCGACCACCGCCGACCCGACGAAGCCCGTGGCTCCAGTGACGAAAACGCGCATGAGAGAAACCCTCGAAAGTTGATGCGACGCATCGTCCGCGCAGAATCCATCCCGGTGTAGTAGTGACCTTATCCAGGTATGGCGGCTAACAGGATGAACAACGTCTTCCCCCTTCCCTCCCTGCCTTCTCCTTCTGATCGCGCCTCGACGCCTTCTTCCGGGCAACCCGTCGCGTCGGCCCAGGCGCCCAGGGACAACGTGCTCGGCGCCTACCTGCGCGATCGCCGCGAGCGGCTGGACCCCGCCGCGTTCGGATTGCCGATGACGCGCCGGCGCACGCCCGGTCTGCGCCGCGAGGAAGTCGCGCAGCGCGCGCACGTGAGCCCGACTTGGTACACGTGGCTGGAACAGGGGCGCGGCGGCGCGCCGTCGGAAGTGGTTCTCGAACGCATCGCCGCCGCACTGCTGCTCACGGACGTGGAGCGGGAGCATCTCTTCCTGCTCGCCTTCGGCCGCGCGCCCGAGACCCGCGCCCCGGAAGCGACCGGCATCACGCCGCGGCTGCAGCGCGTGCTGGACGCGCTCACGCTGAGTCCCGCGATCGTGAAGACGCCGCTGTGGGACGTCGTCGGCTGGAACCGCGCGGCGAGCGCCGTGCTCACCGACTACAGCGCGCTGCCGCCCGAGCAGCGCAACATCGTGAAGCTGATCTTCTGCAACCCGCGCGTGAGAGCGGCGCAGGACGACTGGGAGAGCGTCGCGCGTTTCGTCGTCGCGGCTTTCCGCGCGGACTCGGCCCGTGTCACGGAGACGTCCAAGGTCGAAGCACTCGTGCGCGAGGTCAGCGCGCTCAGCCCCGAGTTCGAGCGCTTCTGGCGAGAGCACGACGTGAAGGCCTTCGGCGAAGGCGTGAAGCGCCTGCGGCACCCCGTCGTCGGACTGATCGCGTTCGAGTACTCGGCGTTCGCCGTCGATCAGCGACCGGACCTCGGGATGGTGGTCTACCAGCCTGCGACGCGCGAGGACGAGGAGAAGGTGAGCCGCCTGTTGAATCTCCAGGAGCCGGGCACGGCCTGAGGAATCAGGCCAGGAAGAGCGCCCGCGCTTCCTCGAACACCCGCTGCAGATGATCCGCCACGGTGCGGATCACCCGATCCTTCCGGTCCTGCCCTCGGATCAGCAGCCACATCTCCCGCGGCTCGCGCACCGGTTCCAGCGCGCACGCGCGCAGCCCAGGCACCTGCCGCCCGATGTAATGCGGCAGCACCGCCAGGCCCGCGCCGGTCCTCGCCGCGATGGCCTGCGACATGTGGTTGTTCGCGCGGAACGCCACCCGCGCGCGCGGAAAGCGCTGCGCCAGCCACAACGCGTCGGGCATGTCGGCGCTTTCCTCGTCGAAGCCGACGAACACCGGATCGGAGCCGGTCTCGACGGTCTCGCAGACGGACGGCGTGCCGTAGAGACCGAAGCCCATCGTGCCCAGCGGCTTCACGATGAAGTCGCCATCCTTGGGCCGCGTGAGACGCACCGCGATGTCCGCCTTGTGCCGGTCCAGGCTCACCGCCCGCAGGTCCGTCGCGAGGTCGATGTCCAGTCCCGGATGCAGCACCGCGAGCGGCGCCAGCCGATCGATCAGGAAGCCCTGCGACAGGGCCGGCGGCGCGTTCACCCGCACCAGCCCGCGCACCGCGACCCCGTCGCCGCCGACGCCCTCGCGCGCCAGCGACTGCGCCGCGGCCTCCATCTCGCCCGCCGCTGCGAGCGCGCGCCTCCCCGCCGCCGTCAACACATAGCCGTCCGGCCGCCGGTCGACGAGCTTCTCGCCGAGGCTGTCCTCCAGCGACTGGATGCGCCGCGAGATCGTCGCGTGATTGACCGTCAGCGCGCGGGCCGCCGCCGACAGACTGCCGTGCCGCCCGAGCGCAAGGAAGACCCGCAGATCCTCCCAGTCGACGCCCCCGCGAAACCCTGTGCGTTTTTGATCAGCCATTGAGACAGGATAGCGGCTACCGCCCAGGAGGGCCGGCTCCTAACCTGCTGTCCAACGCCGGACGACCATCGATCGCCGCGGCGTCCACGACCCACCCGGATCCTCCCGATCCCCCATGAACAGGAGCCTCTCCATGTCCTCGACTTCCAACACCTCCGCCCGGAAAGTCGCCATCGTCACCGGTGCCTCGCAAGGCATCGGCGCGGCGCTGGTCGCCGCGTATCGCGCACAGGGCTACGCCGTCGTGGCCAACTCGCGCCACATCCAGCAGGGCGACGACGCCGACGTCGTCGCCGTCCCCGGCCACATCGGCGACCGCCTGGTCGCACAACGCGTCGTCCAGACCGCCCTCGACCGCTTCGGCCGCATCGACACGCTGATCAACAACGCCGGCGTCTTCATCGCCAAACCCTTCACCGACTACACGCCGCAGGACTTCCAGGACGCGTTCGCGGTCAACGTCGCCGGCTTCTTCCACGTCACGCAGCTGGCGCTGCCGCAGATGCTGCAGCAGAAGCGCGGCCACGTCGTGACCATCACCACCACGCTGGTCGATCAGCCGATCGCCGCGGTCCCGACCGGACTGGCCGGCCTGACCAAGGGCGGTCTGGACGCGGTGACCCGCTCGCTGGCGATCGAGTACGCCAAGACCGGCGTGCGCGTGAACGCCGTGCGTCCCGGCGTGATCAAGACGCCGATGCACGCGCCGGAGACGCACGACTTCCTCGCCGCGCTGCACCCGATGGGCCGCATGGGTGAGATCAGCGACATCGTCGACGCCGTGCTGTACCTGGAGCGCGCCGGCTTCGTCACCGGCGAACTGCTCAACGTCGACGGCGGCCAGCACGCCGGCCGCTGAGGAGACCTCATGCCCTACGTCAACATCAAGGTGACCCGCGAGGGCACCGCCCCCGGCGCCAGCGCCACCACGCCCGAGCAGAAGGCGGCCCTGATCCAGGGCGTCAGCGACCTGCTGTTCGAGGTGATGGGCAAGCCGCAACACATGACCTTCGTCGTCATCGACGAGGTCGGGCTCGAGAACTGGGGCGTCGGCGGCCTGCCGACGACGGAATTCCGCCGCCGACAGGCCGGGACGCCGGGCTAGGGAGGCCCTGGAGACCGGTTCCCTTCACGACGAGGATCGCGCGACAGCGGCATGCCGCTCAGCCGCCCTTGATCCTCACCGTGAACGTGAGCTTGTAGGTGCCGCCGTCGCCGCTGAAGTTCAGCGGCGTGAGCGGCGTTTCCGTCGTCACCGTCGGCACGACGAAGCTGTGCCAGCCGAGGTACTCGTCGTTGGCCAGCGAACCCGACACGATGTTCGACAGCTTGGGGCCGACGACCGAGCGCAACTGGGCCGGCGTGAGATTGCTCCAGCCGCTCTGTCCGTACGCGTTCCAGATGCTCTGCATCATCACCTGGAGGATCCCGCCGCCGCCGAGGTCCGGATCCCAGTCCTCCTCCAGCATGAACACGAAGACGAAGGCGCCGCCGGCTTCGGCTTCATCGATGATGCGCCGCGTGTTGTCGACGGAGCCGACGTTGAAGTTGTCGTCCCAATCGGAATCCCGCAGGCGGTGCAGCTTGCCGCCGGGCACGTTGCGATGCGCCATGAAGACCAGCACGTAGGGCGAGTCGTCGCCGCCCTCGCTCGTGTCGTCGACGCACTTGAGCTGGGTGAGCATCAGCTGGCGTGTGGGCATGGCGCATCTCCTGCGAATACCGCTTCGTTGCCGTGCCCGGGATCGAGCCGTGAAGAAGCCGTGAAGCCAGACTAGGCAGTCCCGGGGAAGGGGCACATCCCTAGGTCGACGATCTCCCCCTAGATCGGAAGCGCTCCCTCACAGCACCGCGTAACGGCCCGGCTTGTGGTTGACGGCGATGAAGAGATTCATCACCACGGCCGCGAGCACCGAGTACGCCACCCGCTCCACGTCCACCACGGTGAGCGCGAGCAGCACGATCACGCAGTCCATGGCCATCTGCACCTTGCCGGCGCGCCAGCCCTTGGCCTTCTGCAGGTAGAGCGAGACGATGGTCGCGCCGCCGAGGCTGGCGCGGTGCCGCGCCAGGAACAGGCAGCCCGAACCCAGCAGCGCGCCGCCGAGAACCGCCGCGTAGGCCGGGTGGATGCGGTCGATGGCGAAGAGCTTCGGCGAGAACTCGGTCAGCACCGACAGCAGCGCGATCGAGACGAAGGTCTTGATCGTGAACTCGCGGCCCATGCGCGTCCAGGCGAACCAGTAGAACGGCAGGTTGATGACGAAGAACAACTTGCCCAGGCTGATGCCGGTCGCGTAGTGCAGCACGAAGGCCGCGCCGGCCGTGCCGCCGGTCAGCAGCCCGACCTGCGCGAACAGGATCAGCGCCAGCGAGACGAACAGCGTCCCGGTGAAGATCGCCTGCGCGTCCTCGAAGGCCGTGTGGGAGCGGATCGCCAGATCGGCGAGCGGCTCGGTGATCGGCTCGGCGGCGATCGTGCCTGAGGGCGGCAGCGGCGGTGTGGGGTTGTCAGGTGTGGCGCTCATCCCGGGCACGAAGCAGAAAGCGTGCCCAGGAGTGTCGCAGCACCGGCGTGCGGCGTCAGCGCGGACCCCTCTGCACTTCGCGCCGCCGCACGCCTCGACGCTCAGCGGCCCTGTGCCTTCAGCCGCGCGTCCAGCCGCGAGAACACGCGCCGTGCGTTGCCCTCATAGACCAGGTGGCGCTCCTCGTCGCTGAGGTGCGGCGTGGCGGCGATGTAGCGCTTGGTGTCGTCGAAGTAGTGGCCCGTCTCGGGATCGATGCCGCGCACCGCGCCGATCATCTCGGACGCGAACAGCACGTTCTTCACCGGGATCACCTTCGTCAGCAGGTCGATGCCCGGCTGGTGATAGACGCAGGTGTCGAAGAAGATGTTGTTGAGCAGATGCTCGTCCAGCAACGGCTTCTTGAGCTCCTGCGCCAGTCCGCGGAAACGGCCCCAGTGGTAGGGCACCGCGCCGCCGCCGTGCGGGATCAGGAACTTCAGCGTCGGGAAGTCCTTGAACAGGTCGCCGCTCAGGCACTGCATGAAGGCGGTGGTGTCCGCGTTCAGGTAATGCGCGCCGGTGGTGTGGAAACACGCGTTGCAGCTGGTGCTGACGTGGACCATCGCGGGGATGTCCAGCTCGACCATCTTCTCGTAGAGCGGGTACCAGTGGCGGTCGGTCAGCGGCGGGCTCGTCCAATGGCCGCCGGACGGGTCCGGGTTCAGGTTGATGCCGACGAAGCCGTAGTCGTTGACGCACTTCTCCAGCTCCGGGATGCAGCTCGCCGGGTCGACGCCGGGGCTCTGCGGAAGCATGGCCGCGCCGACGAAGTGCTCGGGGAAGAGTTCCGCGACGCGCGCGCAGAGCTCGTTGCAGATCGCGGCCCAGGTCGCCGACGTCTGGAAATCGCCGATGTGATGCGCCATGAAGCTGGCGCGCGGGCTGAAGATCGTCAGGTCGGAGCCGCGCTCCTTCATCTTCTTGAGCTGGTTGGTCTCGATCGACTCGCGCAGCTCGTCGTCGGAGATTTTCAGGTCGCTGGCCCGGGGCGCCCGCGACGGGTCCTTCAGGCCCGCGATCTGCAGGTCGCGCCAGGCGCCGAGCGCGGCGGGAGCGGTGGTGTAGTGACCGTGGACGTCGATGATCATGAGACTCTCTGGTTCGCTGGGAACGACCGCGGCAGGGCGCTGCCCTGCCAGGCCGACTCCGGCGGATTGTGGAGAGCCGCCGCCAGTCGTCCAAGTTATGGCCTGGACTAGCTGCTATTCAGTTCCGGCATGGCGTCGACAACGCTGAGCGCCGCTTGCTCCCCCTCCCGCACTGCGGGAGAGGACGGGGGGTGAGGGCCGGCGGCGGCGGCAGTGCTCAAGCCCGGCCGTGCGTGATGACGTAGGCCGCACGGTGCAGATGCGCCATGAAGTGCCTGACCGCCGGCTTCACCGCCGCGTCGTTGCGCGCCATGGCGCCCAGCGTGAGACGCAGCGGCGCTTCCTTCACGGGCACCACCTGCAGGAACTGCGCGGCGAACGGATGCGCGGCGATCTGTCGCGGCAGCAGGCCGACGCAGTTGCCGCTGGCGATCACGGACAGCAGCCCCAGCGTCGAATTGACCACCGCGCCCGCTGGCGGCGGCGGCAGGCCGTGGGTCTCGAACAGCGTTCGTGCCAACCCGGTCGCCTCCGTCGCGCCGGTGTAGACCCAGCGCGCCTCGGCCAGGTCCGCGAGCTGCCGCGATCGCGCCAGCGCATTGCCCTTGCGCACCACGACCACCATGTCGATCGGCATCAGCGTCTCCACGATGCACTCGCCGCGCGGCAACTGATCGGGCAAGGGACCGAGCGCGATGTCGACCTCGCCCTTGCGCACGCGGGTCAGCTGCGCGATGTAGAGCTCCTCCACGATGCGCAGCTGGATGTCGGGGAACTCCGCGCCGAACGTGCGCAGCGCCTCGGGCACCAGCAGCATCACCGCCAGCGGCACCGCGCCGATGGTCAGCGAGCCCGTCATGCGGCCGCTCAGCTGCTGGATCTGCTCGCGGGCGTGCGACAGCTCCCGGTCCGCCGCCAGGGCGCGTTCGTAAAGCACCATGCCCTGCGCCGTCGCGAGCACGCCCGTCGTCGAGCGCAGCAGCAGCGTCGTCTCCAGCTCGCGTTCCAACTCCCGGACCATCTTCGTCAGCGCCGGCTGCGACACCCCGACGCGACGCGCCGCCGATCGCAGGCTGCCTTCCTCCACCGCGGCGACGAGCGCCCGCAAGTTCGTGAGCTTCATGGACCGGAATGATAACGACCGGTTATCGCGCCACGCTCCACGGCATCTGCCAGATGCCGGCACGCATTCCTAGACTGCGCCCCGAATCGACTTGATCCGGATCAAGCCGATCGACGAGAACACCGATGAAGCCGCAACAAAGCGGCGATGCGCGCGCTGAGACAGGGAACCACAAGACCTTCCCCACAGCAACGACAGGAGACAAGCGTGACACAACCTAGGGTTATCACCAAGGCACTCGGGCTTCTGCTCGCGACGGCCCTTGGCGGGCTGAGCGGCTGCAACGGCAATGGCGACGACACGTCGTCCACGGACACGACCACGCCACCGGCGTCGGTCGAACTCGGCATCGTCAAACCCACCGCCACCTGTGCCAGTCTGGCCTCGACCAATCTGGTCGAGATCGGCGGCGTGGGCAGCACCATCTCGTCGGCGACGGAAGGCACCGTCGCCATCAACGGCAAGGACACAAAATTCTGCACCGTCGAGGGCACGCTCGCGCCCGCCGTCGGTTTCCGCGTGCGGCTGCCGCTGGAGACCTGGACGCAACGCACGCTCGACCTCGGCTGCGGCGGCCTGTGCGGCTCGATCAGCGCGGCGGTCGATCCCGGTCAAGCCTTCGGCTGCCCGCTGGTGCAGTCCGGCGGCTTCGTCCTGGCTTCGACCAACATGGGCCACACGAATGCCGAGGCGGCCTGGTCGCAGGACGCGCAGCGTCGCGTGGACTTCGCCTACCGCGCGGTCCACATCACCAACCTCGCGGCGAAGAAGCTGACCCTGGCCTTCTACGGCCAGGCACAGAAGTACGCGTATTTCGTCGGCTGCTCCGACGGCGGACGCGAAGGGCTGATGGCCGCGCAGCGTTATCCGACGGACTACAACGGCATCGTCGTCGGCGCGCCGGCTTTCCTGTTCCAGACGCAGAACTCGCTGCTGCACGGCTGGGGCTCGCGGGCCAACCGCGACAACGGCCTGACCACCGGCAACGTCGTGATGTACCCGGCCAAGGCCGCCGTGCTGCACCGGGCGGTCGTCGCCGCCTGCGACGCGCAGGACGGCCAGACCGACGGCCTGCTGAGCGATCCGCGCCTCTGCGGCTACGACCCCGCCGCGATCCAGTGCCCGGACGGCGCCACCGACACCAGCGCCTGCCTGACCGCGACCGAGGTGGCGTCGGCACGCAAGTTCTACGCCGGCCCGCGCGACGCCTCGACCAGCCGGCGCGTGCTCGTGGGCACTTCGCAATACGGCTCGGAGCTGAACTGGTCCGGCGTCTTCGTGCCCGCCAGCGATACGCCGACGACGCGCCTGGGCAGCGACAACTTCGTCAACGGCGCGCGCTCGGTGATCTTCACCGACGCGACGCCGCCGACGATCGACGAGCTCGACTTCAGCGAAGCGTTCTACGCGAAGCTGCGCCCGCGCCACCCGCTCAACGACGCGACCAATCCGGACCTGACCGCCTTCAAGGCCGCGGGCGGGCGGCTGATCCTGTGGCACGGCTGGGCGGACCAGCACATCTCGCCGATCGGCACGATCGCGTACTACGAAGCGATGCAGAAGGTGCTCGGCCAGTCGACGATGGACGGCTTCATGCGCCTGTACCTGCTGCCGGGTGTCGCGCACTGCGGCAGCGGCGAGGGCCACGACAAGCTGGATCTGGTCACCGCCGCCGTGAACTGGGTCGAGAAGGGCACCGCGCCGGACGGCATCACGACGAGCCGCACCGATGCCGGCGGCGCCGTGACCGCCTCACGCCCGGTGTACCCCTACCCCGCGCTGGCCAAGCTGAACAGCGGCGCGGACGCGACCCAGGCCGGGAACTACACGAAGGGCCCCGCGCTCTTCACCTCGTCGGTTCCCGACTGGGCCGGCATCGAATTCTTCAACCCCTATGCGGCCGCGCCTCTCTGACCCTTCGGTCGCGCACCGCTCCAACCCCTCTACCCCTCATGGCCCGGATCATCGGCGGCATCGCCGCCTCGCACACCCCGACGATCGGTTTCGCGTTCGACCGAGACAAGCGCTCGGACCCCGCCTGGGCGCCGATCTTCGACGCCTTCGCGCCGGTGCAGGACTGGCTGGCCGAGCGCAGGCCCGACGTGCTGCTGATGGTCTACAACGACCACGTCACCTCGTTCTTCTTCGACCACTACGCCGCGTTCTCGCTGGGGGTCGGGGAGCGCTGGGCCGTGGCCGACGAGGGCGGCGGCGCGCGCGACCTGCCCCCGGTGGACGGCCATCCGGCGCTGGCCGCGCACATCGGCCAGTCGCTGGTGGCGGACGAGTTCGACATGTCCTTCTTCCAGGACAAGGCGCTCGATCACGGGTGTTTCTCGCCGCTGTCGGTCATGTGCCCGCACGAGCCGACCTGGCCCGTGAAGCTCGTGCCGCTGCAGATGGGCGTGCTGCAGTTCCCGATCCCCAGCGCGCGTCGCTGCTACCGCCTCGGGCAGGCGCTGCGTCGCGCGATCGAGAGCTACCCCGAGGATCTCCGCGTCGCCATCGTCGCGACCGGCGGCCTGTCGCACCAGGTGCACGGCGAGCGCGCCGGCTTCAACAATCCGGCGTGGGACGCACGCTTCCTCGACCTGCTCGAGCAGGATCCGGAGGCGCTCGCCGACATGACGCACGCCGAGTACGCGACGCTGGGCGGCTTCGAAGGCTCGGAAGTGATCATGTGGCTGGTGATGCGCGGCGCGCTCGCCGCGCAGGTGAGCTGCCTGCATCGCGCCTACACGCTGCCGTCGATGACCGGCATCGCGACGGCGATCTTCGAGCCGGCGCAGCAGGCCTTGCCCGACGCGACGCTCGATCGACACCGCGCGCGCATGGCGCGGCAGCTCGACGGCGTCGCCGCCCTGCCCGGCACCTATCCGTTCACGCTCGAGCGCAGCGTCGCCGCCTTCCGGCTCAACCGCTTCCTCCATGCGCTGGTCGACCCCGCCGTGCGACGTGAGTTCCTCGCCGACGAGGAGGCGTCGTTCGAACGCGCCGCGCTCAGCGACGAGGAACGCGAGCTCGTGCGCCGCCGCGACTGGATCGGGCTGATCCGCTACGGCGTCATCTTCTTCCTGCTCGAGAAGCTGGGCGCCGTGATCGGCGTCTCCAACCTGCACATCTACGCCGCCATGCGCAGTGAAACGCTGGACGCATTCCAGGCGACCCGCAACGCACGGGTCCTTTATTCCGTCGCATCCACTTCCCCCAACCAGAAAGACGAGGAGACATCGTGAAGACAACAAGAAGACTTTCTGCCGCGACCCTGATGACCGCCGGCGCGTTCTGCGCCATCGCGCATGCACCGGCGCAGGCACAGACGCAGAGCCCGAGCAACGTGCAGATCTACGGGCTGCTCGATGTGCCGGTCGAATACCTGAACAACGTCGGCGCGGCCGGCGCGAGCCTCACCCGCATGCCGGGCCTGAGCGGCGGTCATGCGCCGTCGCGGCTCGGATTCCGCGGCACCGAGGACCTGGGCGGCGGGCTGAAGGCGGTGTTCACGCTGGAGATGGGCATCGGCGCCGACAGCGGCACGCTCAACCAGGGCGGGCGCGCGTGGGGCCGACAGGCCTACGTGGGTCTGCAGGGCGGCTGGGGCACGATCAGCCTCGGGCGGCAATACTCGATGCTGTTCTGGTCGCAGACCGACGCGGACATCCTCGGGCCGGCGATGTTCGGTTCGGGCTCGCTGGACAGCTACCTGCCGAATGCCCGCGTGGACAACGCGATCGCGTATCGCGGCCAGTTCAGCGGCTTCACCGTCGGCGCGACCTGGAGTCCCGGCCGCGACGCGGTCAACGCGGGACCGAGCCCGTCGGGCACCAACTGCGCGGGCGAGAACGCCGCCGACAAGAACGCCTGCCGGCAGTGGTCGGCGATGGTCAAGTACGACACGCCGGTGTGGGGCCTCGCCGCGGCGGTCGACGAGATCCGCGGCGGCGCGGGCGCCTTCGCGGGCCTGACCAGCAGCGCGATGAAGGACAGACGCAGCACGGTGGCGGGCTGGTTCAAGACCGGCGACTGGAAGCTTGCGGCGGGGCTGATCGCGCGCCGCAACGATGCGAGCGCCCTCACGCCCAAGAGCAACCTCTGGTACGCGGGTGCGACGTGGTCGCTCACGCCGAGCTGGGGCCTCGACGCGCAGGTGTTCAAGCTGGACTACAAGAACAGCGCCAACGAGGCGACCTTGTGGGCCGTGCGCGGAACCTACTTCCTGTCCAAGCGGACGTCGGTCTACGCGACGGCCGGCCGCATCGACAACGACGGCACGCTGGCGCTCGGCGTCAGCAACGCGGCCGCGGCGGCGGGCAGCACGCCGGCGGCGGGCGGCTCGCAGACGGGCCTGGGCATGGGCATCCGCCACGCGTTCTGACGGCGACGGGAGATCTCTGGTGAATACGATTTCGACAGTGGACGTTCGCGCGTTCATCGACGGGCGCGGGATGTCTTCGCGTCAATGGCTGACGCTGGCGCTGTGCTTCCTGGTGGTGGCGGCGGACGGCATGGACGTGGCGATCATGGGCTTCCTCGCGCCTTCGATCCTGCAGGAATGGGGCATCTCGAAGGCCGCCTTCGGCATGGTGATGAGCGCCGCGCCGATCGGACTGGTCTTCGGCGCGCTCTTCGCGGGGCCGGCGTCGGACCGCGTCGGCCGCAAGAAGGTGCTGGTGGTCTCGGTGCTGGTCTTCGCGGTCTTCACCTTGCTGGCGTCCCGGGCGCAGGGACTGACGGAGCTGGTCGTGCTGCGCTTCCTGACCGGCATCGGACTGGGCGCGGCGATGCCCAACACGACGACGCTGCTGTCGGAATACGTGCCGGAGCGCTCCCGCTCGCTGATGGTGACGCTGATGTTCACCGGCTTCAACCTGGGGTCGGCGCTGGTCGGCTTCGTGGCGGCGGGGATGATTCCGCATTGGGGGTGGCGATCGGTGCTGGCGGTCGGCGGTGCGCTGCCGCTGGTGCTGGTGCCGCTGCTGATGGCGTGGTTGCCGGAGTCTTGCCGCTTCATGGCGGTGCGCGGCGTGCCGGGTGCGCGCATCGCGGCGACGCTCGGCCGCGTCTGCGGCGTGCGCTTCGCGCCGCACACGCAGTTCGTCTCCAAGGAGCCGGAAGTCGCGGCCCGCACGCCGGTGCGGCTGCTCTTCTCCGCCGGCTACGGGCGCCAGACGCTGGCGCTGTGGACGACGTACTTCATGGGCCTGCTCGTGATCTACCTGCTGACGGGGTGGCTGCCGACGCTGTTCAAGGAGCAGGGCTTGAGCATCTCGCAGGCGGCGATGGTGACGGCGATGTTCCAGATCGGCGGCACGGCGGGCGGCGTGGTGGTCGGCTGGCTGATGGACCGGATGGGGCCGACGCGGGTGATCAGCATCGCCTACGCGGGCGGCGCGCTGAGCGTGCTGCTGCTGGCCGCGATGGGCGCGGGCGTGAACGGGCTGGGACTGCTGTCCGCGCTGGTCGGCTTCTGCATGAGCGGCGCGCAGACGGGGCTCAACGCCTACGCGCCGTCGTGCTATCCGACGATGGCGCGCGCCACGGGCGTGAGCTGGATGCTCGGCGTCGGCCGCTTCGGCAGCATCCTGGGATCGATGATCGGCGGCGTGCTGCTGGGACTGGGGTGGAGCTTCGCGGGGATCCTGGCGCTACTGGCCGTGCCGGCGGTGCTGGCCGCGGTGGCGGTGCGGAGCAGCCCAAGCCCCGCGCCTGTCCTGCCTCCCCTCACGCCTTGAACGTCACCCACGGCCGCAGCTTCGCAACGCCTTCGATGAGGCCGGCGCTCGTCTGCGCATCGATGACGGGCCCGATCGGCTTGTAGGCCTCGGGCGCTTCCTCGATGCGGCGCTCTTCGCGCAGCGTCACGCATTGCCAGTCCGCGTCGCCGCGGTCGACCGCCTGAAGACGCCGTGTCTCCTGACGACGCATCCGCCGACCCGCGCCGTGGCTGCAGGACCAGAGCCAGTCGGGGTGTCCGAGTCCGCGCGCCACATACGAGCCGTCGCCCATCGAGCCCGGGATCAGCGCGAGCTGCCCCTCATGCGCCGGCGTCGAGCCCTTGCGATGGATGTTCAAGCCGTGCTCGGCGAGCACGACGTTGTGCGGTACGTCCACGACCAGCCGCGAGTCGTCGGCCCCGAACAGATCCGCCATCTCCCGCCGGACCATTTCCGCCAGTACCACACGGTTGGCCCAGGCGTAACGGGCGGCAACGCCCATGGCTTCGAGGTACTCGCCGGCCAGCGGGCCTTCGAGCGCGTACAGCCTGCTCTCCGGGTGACGCACGCCGGCGGGCCACGCGTCGCGGGCGCGGTCCATCCAGCGGGCGCCGACATGGAAGCCCATGTCGCGCGATCCGCTGTGGATCATGACGACGACATCGCCGGGGCGCAGACCGTGCTCGTACGCGGCATGCCGATCGAGGATCCGATCGACGACCTGGATCTCGACGAAGTGGTTGCCGCCGCCCGGCGTGCCGAGGCACGGATCGCGGAAGCGGTCGCGGCCGTCGACGAACGCATGCGGCGCGTGACGCGAGTGCCCGCCGAGCCGGTCGATTCCGACGCAGCGATCGACTTCCTCCACGAGCCGGTCGCGGTCGACGCCGGCCCACAGGCCTTCGGGCGCGAGCCGGTCGAGGAAGGCCAGCGGTCCTTCGTCGAACAGCGCCTTGAAGGCCTGCGTCGGCGTCGGGACGTTGCGGGCGTTCTCGAGCAGCACCGCCTTCAAGCGCGCGATCAACGCGGACTGCCGAGGAGCGGCCTGCGCGAGCGACAGACCGGTCGTCACCAGCCGCATGCCGCAGTTGATGTCGGTGCCGATGGCGGCGGGGATGACCACGTCCGCCGGCGTCGCGACCACGGCGCCGACCGGCGCGATCGAGCCGGGATGGAAGTCCGGCGTCGCGCATGCGGCGCAGACGGCAGCCTCCCCGCCGGGCGTTTTCACCGAGGCGAAGGCGAGCAGTTGCTTGACGGCCTTTTCCTCGAGCGGCAACGAGGCCGGCAGCAGGATGGTGGCTTGCGCGCTGTCGTTGCGGACGGTGTAGATGCCGTCCTCGACACGCAGGTCGATGTGCGAGCGTGCGAAGGCGCGCTGGAGTCGAAGGGAGTGAGACATGATGCTGTGCTCTCCGGGGCCGGGAGGCGCCCGAGGCCTGGATAGTCCAGGCGAAAAGGAACAACCGCCGGCGCGAAGCCGTGGCTGAGGACCTTTTCTGCAGCAGCAGTCAGAAAAGAGATCGCGAGTCTAGCGGCACCGATGCCTCGGAACAATCCGTCGCGGTGCGCGTGCGGCTGTTTCGCAACGATGCGTTAAAGTCCCGCGCCCATCGCCCGCAGCGCTCCGCTCGGTGCGAGCGGGCGCCAAGCGTGGAAGTCAAGGGTCGAAGGGAAGCAGTTGTGGACGTGCAGGACACCGATGTCGTGATCATTGGCGCGGGGGCCGCGGGCCTGATGTGCGCGGCGCTGGCTGGCCAGCGCGGCCGCCGCGTGCTGCTCGTGGACCACGCCAACAAGGCCGGCAAGAAGATCCTCATGTCCGGCGGCGGCCACTGCAACTTCACCAACCTGTACACCGAGCCGGCCAACTTCCTCTCGGAGAACAAGCACTTCTGCAAGTCGGCGCTGGCGCGCTACACGCAGTGGGATTTCATCGCGCTGGTCAACAAGCATCAGATCCCGCACCACGAGAAGAAGCTCGGCCAGCTGTTCTGCGACAACAAGTCCATCGACATCCTGCGTATGCTGCTCGCCGAGTGCGCGGAGGTCGGCGTGGTGCCGATGCTGGACACCACCGTCGAGTCCATCGAGAAGACCGAGAGCGGATATGCGCTCGCGACCACCGCGGGACCGATGCGCTGCCAGTCGCTGGTGATCGCCACCGGCGGGCTGTCCATCCCGACGATGGGCGCGACCGGATTCGGCTACCAGGTCGCGAAGCAGTTCGGCCACACGCTGCTGCCGACGCGCGCCGGGCTGGTGCCGTTCACGATCACGGACCAGCTCAAGGACCTGTGCAACGAGCTCAGCGGGACCTCGGTCGACTGCCTGGTCAGTTGCAACGGCAAGAGCTTCCGCGAGAACATCCTGTTCACGCATCGCGGCCTGAGCGGGCCGGCGATCCTGCAGATCTCGTCGTACTGGCAACCGGGCCAGGCGGTGGAGATCAACCTGCTGCCCGACCTCGACGTACCGGGCTGGCTCGCGCAGCAGCGCAACGACCGCCCCAATGCGGAGCTCAAGACGCTGCTGGCGGAGCTGTTCACGAAGAAGATGGCGACGCTGATCGGCGAGCAGTGGCTCGTGTCCAAGCCGGTCAAGCAGTACACGCATGCGGAGCTGCAGCAGATCGCCGAGCGCCTGTCGGCGTGGCAGGTCGTGCCTGCGGGCACCGAGGGCTACCGCACGGCGGAGGTCACGCTGGGCGGCGTCGACACCAAGGAGGTGTCGTCAAAGACGATGGAATCGCTGAAGTCCCCCGGGCTGTACTTCATCGGCGAAGTGCTGGACGTCACCGGCCACCTCGGCGGCTTCAACTTCCAGTGGGCGTGGGCGTCGGCCAACGCGGCGGCGCAGTTCGTGTGAACGGCTGATTCGTCGTCGGCAGCCACAAAGACAGACGGCCCCCAAAGGGCCGTCGCATTGCGAGGTTCTCTATCGCGGAAACCGCGAACTCCCATTCCAGCTGGGACCCGATGACTCGGGCGGCACTACCTTTCTCACCCCGCGCTCAATGTAGATCTTGAGCCTCGAACTCTAAAGTCCTACGCGGTCTGCCGCAATGACCTCTATAGGCACCGCGCCTATCAGTCCCGCGCCTACATTCTTCAGTCATCTTCGGCGATCGACTGACACGTTTAAGGTCGCGAACTCGCGACGAACACGGCACGTTCTGCTTGACCTGCGGAACCCTTGATCACGCGCAAGATTCCGAACGTCCTTCATCGGAAACATGACCGGCCCGTCATCACAAGGGCCGCCAAGTCATGTGCAGTTCAACGCTGGCGGGCGAGCCGAGCCCTGTTCGAGAAGACACTGTTCTCATCGAAATTCCGATCGCTGATCACCTCGATGTAGTTCGCGCTCACCACCGGTTCAAAAATGTCCTGCGAGGCGCAGAAGCATGGGACCTGTCGCATCTGGATCCCTTGGCTTTCCGCGTGGATCCTGGACTCGGATTCGAGCTGACCGTTGTCGTGCTGTTCTCTTGTCATTGCTTCACACGCTCGATCTCGCGCGATGGACGACGGCGCCGCGATATCCCGTCGAAGGAGCTGTTCAACGACGGACGCGAAGTGCGCGTCCTTTGCGAACGTCGGTATGAACTCTCGAAGCGCTATCTGCCGCAGCTCATTCGAGACCTGCGCAAGCGCACGATTCGGATCGCTCGGGACAACCCACAAAACTTCGTGACCACGAAGTCAGTCGATGACCCCGAAACCCAAGGCCAGCACTACGTTGTTTTCTTCGAGGTCACTCGCGATCAAAGGCAGAAAGGACGGCTGCTGCTGCAAGTCCAGTCCGCCTATGCGACAGACGTCTCCTTGCACGAGCCTTTCCATCTGCGACGCCGGGTTGCCTTCACCAATCTCTTGAAGGCCGCCAGCCTCCGGCGGAAGATCTCCCGGTAGCGGATCGATGCGAAAAGAGAGACGAAAAGAGAGACGGCCACCCAGGGTGGCCGTCTCATACGGGGCTCTCTATCGCATGCCTGCGAACGACCAGTCCAGCTGGAACCCGATCACTCGGGTGGCTCTGCCCATCTCACCCCGCCCAGACAGAACTTGAGCTTGCCAGTCTATCGACCCCGAAGCGCCCCCGCAAGATTTCCGGATGACAACGATCAAAGTGACGCGTGTCGCGTTGTCACACAGCGTCGCGAAGATGGCCCGTTTTCATGCATCGAGGCTCGACATGCGAACGAACGCCCTGCTGCTCGCGCTCTGCGCGTTTTTCGCCACCTCCGCGAACGCGCAAGCGCCCGCCGCCGCAAGACCCGGCACCTCGCTCAAGGCCGCCAGCTGCGCCGAGACCGACCGCATGATGGACTGGCGCGAGATCACCTGCACCGTTCCCTCCGGCGTCGCGCCCAAGCGCTTCAGCTTCCGCGCGATGTTGACCGGCGGGCATGACGACACCTCGGCCAGCATCGCGCCGGAACTCGATGGCCGGCCGTTCGCCTGCGGCGAGGGCAGCAAGCTCAGCCTGTTCGGCGAGGACGGCAACGTCAGCGTGTTCTGCCAGTTCGACCGATCGGCACTGCCCGCCGCCGGCGCGAAGCTCAAGGTCCTGATCAAGTGGAGCCACGCCGAGTTCGCCGACTACGAGTTCAGCGGCGGGGAACGCCGCACCGTGCGCCCCGGGGAGTGACGAATAGCCGGTTACCCTGCCTCCCGTTCCAATCGACCCCTCGTCGACCCGGGAGAGCACATGACGAAGACGATCCTTTCCAAATCCGCGCCGACCTTGCGGCGTCGGACACTCCTTGCGGCCGGACTCGGTGGTCTGGTCGCCACCGTGCCGGCGCTGAGCGCCACGCCGGTCGCTGCAGCGACCGCAGCGACCGCAGCGACCGCGGAAACTGCCAAGGCGCCGACCACCGCCGCCGACTTCGACACCTGGGCAGAGCGAGTCGCCGCCGCGCGCATGAAGAGCCAGCCCGAGCATGCGACGCGCATGCAGTACTTCGAGGGCCCGACGCAGGACCGGCTCGACGGCCAGTGGGACGACTTCTCGCGCGCCTCCGCGCTCGCCGACCTCGCCCGCGACCGTCAGGCGCTGATCGAGCTTGCCCGATTCCCGCACGAGGCGCTGACGCCGACGCAGCGCACCTCCGCCGCGCTGATGGCGTGGTCGCTGCAGCAGGACGTGGCCGAGGCGGCCTTCCTCGACCACCACTACGTCTTCGAACACATGGCCGGCGTGCACGTCGGTCCGATCACCTTCCTCGTCCAGGAGCACCCGATGCGCGGCGCGCGCGACGTGCGCAGCTTCCTGAAGCGGATGGAAGGCCTCGCCGCGCTGATGGACCAGGGCATCGTCCGCGCACGCGCCGCGCAGGCCAAGGGCGTGCTGATGCCGCGCTTCATCACGGCAACCACGATCGGACAGATCGAGCAGTTCGTGGGTGCGCCGCCCGCCAGCAACCCGCTGGTGCTCTCGCTGACCGAGCGCATAGCCGGCCTGGCCGACATGGACGAGGGCGCCCGCAAGCGGGCTCGCGCGCGGGCCGAGACCCTTGTCGCGAAGTCCATCGTCCCCGCGTGGAAACGCGGCCTGGCGCTGATGCGCGCCCAGTTGCCGCTGACCACCGACGACGCCGGCGTCTGGCGCCTGCCCGACGGCGACAAGTTCTACGCCGCTCGCCTGCGGGCCAACACCACGACCGAGCTCACGCCGGCCGAGATCCACGCGATCGGCCTGAAGCAGGTCGCCCGCATCGAAGCAGAGATGGACGGCCTGCTGCGGCAGCTCGGGTATGCGGAGGGCACGATCGAGCAGCGCTTCCGCAAGATGGACGCCGACCGGCAGCCCACGGGCGCCGCGCCGCAGACCGAGCTGCTGGATCGCTACACCGCCTACCTGCGTGACGCTGAGAAGCGCGCGCGCCTGATCTTCGACGTGATGCCGAAGGCGCCCGTCGAGGTCCGCCGCGAGCCCGCGCTGACCGAGCCCACCGCCGCCGCGCACTACACGACACCTGCGCCGGACGGTTCGCAGCCGGGCGTGTTCTGGGCACCGCTCGCCGGACCGACCTACGAGATCGCCGACATGCGGACGCTGGTGCACCACGAGGCGATCCCGGGCCATCACTTTCAGCTTGCGATCCAGATGGAGGCGAAGGACCTGCCCTACTTCCGCCGCCGCCAGGCGTTCTCCGCCGGTTCGGCCTACGTGGAGGGCTGGGCGCTTTATTCGGAGCAGCTGGCGGTCGAGAACGGCTGGTACGACGGCGACTCGGTCGGCCACCTCGGCCAGCTCTACGGGGCCTTGTTCCGGGCCCGTCGTCTCGTCGTCGACACCGGCCTGCATGCGATGAAGTGGACGCGACAGCAGGCGATCGACTACGGCATCTCGCCGCAGGAGGTCGACCGCTACGTCACCTGGCCGGGCCAGGCCTGCGCGTACATGCTCGGTCGTCTGCGCATCGAAGCGCTGCGCGAGAAGGCCCGCCAGCAGCTGGGCGAGCGCTTCGAGATCAAGCAGTTCCACAACGTCGTGCTGCTGACCGGCGACGTGCCGCTGACCGTGCTGGAAGAGGTGGTCGACACGTGGATCGACAGCCGCCGCGGCGCGGGTTCGGGATCGGCCACCGCCGCGCCCTGAGTCCTCACGCCCGCCGCGCGACCATCGGGGCGTGGCGGGCCATCAGTTCCTCGATCCAGTCCATGAACACGCGCAGCTTCGCGCTGACGTGCCGGTTGGGTGGATACGCGAGGTACATCGGCATCGGATCCATCTCCCACTCGGTGAACAGCGGAACGAGCTCGCCGCTCGCCACATGCGGATCGGCCATGTAGCGCGGCAGCCAGAGCACGCCCATCCCGGCGAGCCCCGCGGCCAGATAGGCGTTGCCGTCGTCGGCCGCGACGACGTAGCGACCGCGCACCTCGATGGCTTCCTCGCCGCGGCGCATCTCGATGGACATCACCGTGCCCTTGCTGGCGCGCAGGAAACCGACGATGCGGTGGTTCGGTTCCTCGATGTCGGCCGGATGCGTCGGAGTGCCCGCCGCCGCCAGGTAATCCGGCGACGCGAAGACGCCGAGCTGAAGGTCGCCGACCCGCCGCGCGATCAGCGAGGGCACGGTGACCTCGCCGCCGCGCAGCACGGCGTCGACGTTGTCGCCGATCACATCGACGATGCGATCGCTGACGCCCATGTCGAGCTGGATCTCCGGATGCCGCGCATGGAAGTCGGGCAGCGCCGGCATCAGCACCATGCGCGCGAAAGGGCTCGGCACGTCGACGCGCAGCCGGCCGCGCGGCGTGCTGGTGGCATCCGACAGCGCGGTGTCCGCGTCGTCGAGCTCCGCCAGCACCCGCACGACGCGCTCGTAGTACGCGGCGCCGTCGGGGGTCACACGGACCTGGCGCGTCGTCCGGTGCAGCAGCTTCACGCGCAGGCGCGCCTCCAGCTGCTGCACCAGCTGCGTCACGGTGGTCTTGCTCATGTGCAGCGTCTGCGCCGCCTTGGTGAAGCTGCCCGCTTCCACCACGCGGGCGAAGGCCTGCAGCGCGTCGAATCGATCCATGAGGTCCGAGGATGGGGAGATGCCGGACGAGCATTGTGAGGGTTGCCGCCCACGGTGACGGGGGCTGGCACTTGCCTTGCTCCTTTCGAAGGGCAACCATGGCCCTCGTCCGGCTCGTCCTCAAAGGAGACTTCCATGACCACTCATCCCGCCCGTGTGATTTCCGAGACGATCGATGTCGATGCCGACGCGGTCTACGACTTCGCCTGTGCGCCGGAGCGGCTGCCGCTGTGGGCGTCGGGACTCGCCACGGGCATCCGGCAGGAGGTCGACGGCTGGTTCGCCGAATCGCCGATGGGCCGCATCCGCGTCGAGCTGGCGCCGCGCAATGCATTCCGCGTCCTCGACCACGACGTGACGCTGCCCGACGGCCAGCGCTTCCACAACGCGATGCGGGTGACGCCGTCGGGCGACGGCTGCGTGGTCGCCTTCGTGCTGCTGCGCATGCCTGACGTGACCGACGAGGCCTTCGAGAACGACGCCGCGCATGTCGCCCGCGATCTGACCACGCTCAAGGCCTTGGTGGAGAAGCGGAAGGACTGAGGTGCGGCCCGCTGGCGGTAGAGTGGCGCATCGAATGCCCGGAGACACCGCCATGCGTTCATCCATCGCCGCCGTCGGCATGCTGATCCTCTCGTCGCTCTCACCGCTCGGCGTGTCCTCGGCGCTGGCCGAGGACGCCCAGCTGGAGCGACTGGCCTGGCTCGCCGGCTGCTGGGCCGCTGAGCAGGGCGAGCCAGGCTCCGGGGAGCATTGGCTGCCGCTGGCCGGCGGCACGATGCTCGGCATCGGCCGCACAGTGAAGAGCGGCCGCACCGTCGAACACGAGTTCCTGCAGATCCGCCTGAACGCGGAGGGCCAGGTCGTCTATGTCGCGCTGCCGTCGCGACAGAAGGAAGCGACCTTCGTAGCCACCTCGATCGGCGATCGCGCGGTCACCTTCGAGAACCCCGCGCACGACTTCCCACAGCGCATCCTCTACAAGGCGGTCGGAGAAACCGGGCTCGCCTCTCGGATTGAAGGGCAGCGCAACGGAGCGCCGCGCGCGATCGACTTCCCGATGAAGCGCGTGTCGTGCGAGCCGGCCAAGACGCCGTGAGGCGCCATGACACACAAGGAGGCGATCCCATGGACCGAGTCACCGGCGGCTGCCTCTGCGGCGACATCCGCCTCGTAGCGACCGGCCGTCCCGACCGGGTCGGGGTCTGTCATTGCCTCGACTGCCGCAAGCATCACGGCGCGCTCTTTCATGCGTCGGCGATCTTTCCGCAGGACGCAGTGACCGTCACGGGCGCGACGAACGAGTTCCGTGGCCGGCACTTCTGCCCGCGCTGCGGCTCGTCCGTGTTCTCGCGCAGCGGCGACGAGATCGAGGTGCACCTCGGCGCGCTGGATGCGCCGGATCGGTTCCAGCCGACCTACGAGCTGTGGACCGTCCGCCGCGAGCACTGGTTGCCCCCCTTCCCGTCCAGCCGGTGTTACGAACGCGATCGCGATACCGAGAGCCGCTCCGAGGCGCCTTGACTCGCATTGCACCGCATTGCACCGCATCGAACCGCCTCGGGCCGCACCCGCCCGGTGCAGTCGCGACCCCACCCGCACGGGTATCGCAAACCTTCATGCAGCCGAACGGGGATCCGTGCTTCAATCGCCGCACTGACACACGCGCCGCCGGCGCCATCGGCCTCCGAATGCTCATCGACCTCCCGCTCGACCCTGAGAGCGGCACGCTCGCAGAACGGTTCCTCCGCAGCACGTCCGTGCAAGGCCGCGTTTCCATCGACTATCAGCTCTACGTCCCGCCCGGCGACGACGACGAACCGCGTCCGCTGCTGGTGATGCTGCACGGCTGCGGCCAGGATCCCGACGACTTCGCCGCCGGCACCCGCATGAACGAGATGGCCCGCCGCAACGGCTGGCTGGTGCTCTATCCGGCGCAGTCGACGCAGGCGAATCCGCAGGGCTGCTGGAACTGGTTCAAGACGAACCACCAGGAGCGCGGCCGCGGCGAGCCCGCGCTGATCGCCGCGCTGACGCAGGAAATCATGGCCAGCCACCGCGTCGACACCCAGCGCGTCTACATCGCGGGCCTCTCGGCGGGCGGCGCGATGGCGGTCATCGTCGGACGCGCCTATCCGGAACTCTTCGCCGCCGTCGGCGTGCATTCCGGCCTGCCGCATGGCGCCGTCGACGACGCGAACGGCGCGATGGCGATGATGCGCAGCGGACAGTCCGCGCGTCCGTCCGCGGCGAGCACGACAAGCGCCGCGACGGCCGATTCGGCGGCCGACGCCGTCCGCCCCACGCCGACCATCGTCTTCCACGGCACGCGCGACATGACGGTGCATCCGCTCAACGGCGAGCGCGTCTACGCCGACGCCACCGCCGGCGTGGCCGGGGTCCAGCGCGTCGAGAACGGTCGCGAGGGCACCCGGGCCTACACCCGCCGCGCGCACGTGACGCCGCAGGGGCGCGTGCACGCCGAGCTCTGGCTGATCGAAGGCGGCGGACACGGCTGGTCCGGCGGCGAACAGACCGGCTCGTACACCGACTGGCTGGGGCCCGACGCCAGCGATCAGATGCTGTGTTTCTTCATGGCGCACCCGCTGGGCGACAATCGTGCATGACCCGCACCGATCCCACCGGCGCCGCGCCCGCGGCACCTGCTGCCTCGCAGCCGCCGGCGGCGCCTAGCGCCACCTCCTTCGACACCCTGCCCCTGCCGCCCCAGATGCGGGCGAATCTGCAGCAGCTGGGCTACCTCTCGATGACGCCCATCCAGGCCGCCAGCCTGCCGCTCGCCCTGGCCGGCAAGGACCTGATCGCGCAGGCCAAGACCGGCAGCGGCAAGACGGCCGCGTTCTCGCTGCCGCTGCTGACCAACCTGAATCCGCGCCGCTTCGCCGTGCAGGCGCTGGTGCTGTGCCCGACGCGCGAGCTCGCCGAACAGGTCACGCAGGAGATCCGCCGCCTGGCGCGCGCCGAGGACAACATCAAGATCCTGACGCTGTGCGGCGGCGCCCCGATCCGCAACCAGCTGGCGAGCCTGTCCCACGGCGCGCACATCGTGGTGGGCACGCCGGGCCGCATCCTGGACCACCTGCAGCGCGAGACGCTCACGCTGGAGGCGCTGAACACGCTGGTGCTGGACGAGGCCGACCGCATGCTCGACATGGGCTTCGCGGACGACATCGCGCAGGTGATCGCCCATTGCCCGAAAACGCGCCAGACCCTGATGTTCTCGGCCACCTACCCGGACGGCGTGAAGTCCATCGCGACGCGCTTCATGCGCGCGCCGCAGGAAGTGACGCTCAAGGAGAAGCACGCGGCCGGCAAGATCCGCCAGCGCTTCTACGAGGTCAAGGAGCACGAGCGCCTGCATGCCGTGGGCCTGCTGCTCAACCACTTCCGGCCGGCCAGCACGCTGGCGTTCTGCAACACCAAGCAGCAGTGCCGCGACCTCGTCGCCGTGCTGCAGGCCGAGGGCCTCGTCGCGCTGGAATTGCACGGCGACCTCGACCAGCGCGACCGCGATCAGGTGCTGGTGCAGTTCGCCAACCGCAGCTGCAGCGTGCTGGTGGCGACCGACGTCGCGGCGCGCGGGCTGGACATCGCGCAGCTGGAAGCCGTGATCAACGTCGACATCACGCCTGACCCCGAAGTGCACGTGCACCGCGTCGGCCGGACCGGCCGCGCGGACGAGGAAGGCTGGGCGTTCAGCCTCGCCAGCCTCGACGAGATGGGCCGCGTCGGCCGCATCGATCAGATGCAGGGCACGGTGACGCCGTGGCATCCGCTGACCGAGCTCACCACCGAGCCCGGCGCCGAGCCGCTGCATCCGCCGATGGCCACGCTGCAGATCCTCGGCGGCCGCAAGGAGAAGATCCGACCGGGCGACGTGATGGGCGCGCTGACCAAGGACCTCGGCTTCGAGGGCGCGCAGATCGGCAAGATCAACGTCAACGAGTTCTCGACCTACGTCGCCGTCGAGCGCGGCATCGCCGAGCAGGCGCTGCGCAAGCTCAACGCCGGCAAGGTCAAGGGCAAGTCGGTGAAGGTGCGCCTGCTGTGAGCGCCGCGGACGGCTTCGCCGCGCTGGGCCTGTCGACCCGGATCCTCCGTGCCGCCGATGAACTCGGCTACGACGTGCCCACGCCCATCCAGGCCGCCGCCATCCCGCCCGTGCTGGCGGGACGCGACGTGCTGGGCTCGGCCGCGACCGGTTCCGGCAAGACGGCCGCTTACGTCTTCCCGCTGCTGCAGCGCATCGACGCCGCCATCCGGCCGGCGCTGCGCCGCACGCACGTGCTGGTGCTCGTGCCGACCCGCGAGCTGGCCGCCCAGGTGGGCGAGGCCATGATCCAGGTCGGCCGTTTCCTCAACGACCCGCTGAAGGTCTCGGTCCTCTACGGCGGCGTGTCGATCAACCCGCAGATGATGGCCCTGCGCGGCGGCGCGGACGTGGTCGTCGCGACGCCGGGCCGGCTGCTCGACATCGTCGAGCACAACGCGCTGAAGCTCTCCGCCATCGACTGCCTGGTGCTGGACGAGGCCGATCGCCTGCTCGACGGCGGCTTCGCCGACGAGGTGACGCGGGTGCTGGCGCTGCTGCCGCGCCGCCGGCAGAACCTGCTGTTCTCCGCCACCTTCCCGGAAGCGGTGCAATCCCTGACCGCGCAACTGCTGCACGATCCGGTGCGCATCGACGTCACCGGCGAGCCGGCGACCGAGGGCCTGATCGAGGAGCACGCGGTCGAGGTCGACGCCGCGAAGCGCACGCCGCTGCTGCGTCACATGATCGAGCAGGGCGAGTGGTCGCGCGTGCTGGTCTTCGTGGCGACGCGCTACGCCTGCGATCACGTGGCCGATAAGCTGCGTCGCAACGGCCTGGAGGCCGCGGCCTTCCACGGCGACGCCAGCCAGGGCGCGCGCACGCGCACGCTGGCGGACTTCAAGGCGGGCCGGATCCGGGTGCTGGTCGCCACCGACCTGGGCGCGCGCGGCATCGACATCGCGCGGCTGCCGGTGGTGGTGAACTACGACCTGCCGCGCGCCGCGGACGACTACACGCACCGCATCGGCCGCACCGCGCGCGCCGGCGCGAGCGGGCTCGCGGTCAGCTTCATCAGCGCGGCCACGGAGTCGCACTTCCGCCTGATCGAGAAGCGCCAGGGGCGGCGGGTCGAGCGCGAGCGGATCGCCGGCTTCGAGCCGACCGAGACGGCCTCGCCCGAGTCCGCGACCCGCGGCGTCAAGGGCCGCCGGCCGAGCAAGAAGGACAAGCTGCGCGCGGCGGCCGCAGAGGCCGCGGCGAGGAAATGATCGCCCGGGCGGCCGACGCTCAGGCGTCGACGATGACCTCGAAGCCGCCGAAGATCATGCGCTGACCGTCGAAGGGCATGTTCTTCGGATCGTGGTTCATGCGCGGGTCTTCCATCGCCTTCTTCATCCCTTCGTCGCGCACCTGGCGCGACGGCCAGACGATCCACGAGAAGACCACCGTCTCGTCCGGCTTGCGCTGCACGGCCATCGGGAACGAGGTCACCTTGCCCTCGGGCACGTCGTCGCCCCAGCACTCGACGACGCTGAGCGCGCCGTGGTCCTTGAACACCGCCGAGGCGTCCTGCGCCAGCTGGCGATAGGCCTCGCGCTTGGCGGTCGGCACGGCGATCACGAATCCATCCACGTAGTCCATTGCGGTTCTCCGGTTGTCGACGCGGCTCGCGGCCGCCCCCTTGCACGACGGCTGAGACAGGGCCGCATCGACAGGATAGGAGCGGGCGGCTTGGCTCGCGGATGCCCTATTTGTGACGAGGTCAGTCCAGCCCCCGGTGTCCAGGCTTCCGGCCACACGCCTTGTCACCACGATGCGGGTTTTCCCGCTGCGCCGCGTCGCCCAGATTTCGGAAAGTGGTATCCAAGCGGTGGTAACAATTTCGGACTGGATTAATACCAATTCAGATCCACTGACCCCGCGGCCCGCCGACGGATCCCACGCATGGACCCTCGGCGGCTTTGGTGCGGGCACGGGACCCGCTACGGCCTCACATCTGGGAACCCTGCCATGACCCTTTCCGTTCGACGCCCCACTTCCGCGACGTCCGCGCCGCTGCGACTGATCGTCGCCCTCGGCGCCGCCGCGCTCACCTTCCAGGCGGTCGCGCAGACCGCCGCGGCCTGGAAGCCCGACGTCTATTACACGGCCGGCACGGTCGTGAGCTACAACGGCCAGCTCTACCGCGCGACCGTCAACCAGACCGACTACGCCAGCACCGGCTGGAACCCGACCAACGCGTCCCTGTGGACGCTGGTCGGCCCCGCCAGCGGCCCGGCGCCCTCGCCCGCACCGTCGCCAGCGCCCACGCCGAGCCCGTCGCCCAGTCCCGCTCCGGCCCCCACGCCGGCACCGTCCCCTGCCCCCGCGCCGCAGGGCGCCTGGAATGCCGCCACCGCCTACTCGGGCGGCGCGATCGTCAGCTACCAGGGCGTGATCTACCGCGCCAACTGGTGGACGCAGGGCGACAACCCGGCCACGCAGAGCGGCCCCGTCGGCACCGGCAAGCCGTGGACGGTCTACGGCGGCACGACGCCGCCCGCGCCGTCTCCTGCGCCGACACCGACGCCCGCGCCCGCACCGACCCCATCACCGGCCCCCGG
>SEFA01000021.1 GCA_004210455.1 Rubrivivax sp.
GGTGGCCGATGCCGCGCTTGGGCGTCGTCACCGCGCGCAGGAACGCCGGATCGTCGTCCTGGTTCACCAGCAGCCGCATCCAGGCTATCCGGGCCAACGAGCCGACGACGAAGTTCTCGGACTTCGCGATCCTCTACCGCGCCAACCACCAGTCGCGCATCTTCGAGCAGGCGCTGCGCCGCGCCGAGATCCCGTACAAGGTCTCCGGCGGCCAGAGCTTCTTCGACCGCACCGAGATCAAGGACCTCTGCGCCTGGCTGCGGCTGCTGGTGAACCAGGACGACGATCCGGCGTTCCTGCGCGCGGTGACGACGCCCAAGCGCGGCATCGGCCACCAGACGCTAGGACATCTGAGCGAGTTCTCGGCGAAGTGGAAACTGTCGATGTTCGAGTCGCTGTTCGCCGAGTCGCTCAAGGCGACGCTGTCGAGCAAGGCGCTGCACGGGCTGCACGAGTTCGGCCGCTATGTCGTCGACCTCGAGTACCGCGCGCGCCACGCCGTCGGTGCGGAGGAAGGCAAGGCGCTGATCATGGAGTGGCTCAAGGACATCGCCTACGAGCAGTACCTGATCGACCAGGAAGACAACGAGAAGGTCGCGCAGGCCCGCTGGGGCAACGTGCTCGACTTCGTCGACTGGGTCGCCAAGCGCTGCGGCGGGGAGATCTCGACCGACGGCGGCATCACCACCGAAAGCCCCCGCCAGACGCTGCTGGAAGTGGCGCAGACCATCAGCGTGATCCTGTCGCTGGCAGAACGCCAGGAAGAGCAGGACCAGGTGGTGCTGACGACGCTGCATGCCTCGAAGGGCCTCGAATGGCCGCACGTGGTGCTCGCCGGCGTGAACGAAGGGCTGCTGCCATTCAAGGCGGATAACGACGAGCTCACCCCGCAGCGCGTCGAGGAAGAACGCCGCCTGATGTACGTCGGCATCACCCGCGCGCGGCGCACGCTGGCGGTGTCGACGCTGCGGCGGCGTAAGAAGAACCGCGAAACGGTGGTGGGCGTGCCCAGCCGGTTCATCGCGGAGATGAAACTCGGCGAAGGGGGCGTCAAGGAAGACCCCCGGGAGAAGCTCAAGCGCATGCGGGAGCAGCTCGCCGCCAAGGCCGCCGACACCGCGGCGAAGCAGGCTCAGGCGGCGAAGGACGATCGCTGATTCCCGCGAGAGGCCAAGCGCGGGCTCTCCACGATGCATGGGGCCTCGCGTCCGCGAACCCCAAGCATCATTCCGGCCCCACCCGCACGCGCTGACCGCACGCTGTCGACGACCGTGGCGGGAGAGTTGGCAAGACCTGTCACTCGAACAGTCTGTGACGGTCGTGGGCGAACGATTCTTACTGGTTCGAGTCATTTCGCAGCGACGCACACCTTCCTAGCATCCGGTCCCTCTGCGCCCGCCGAGGAGACCGACCATGGCCGATGCCCCGCTGTCCTGTTCCCCACCTTCCCCGTCCCCATCCCCTTCCCCTGCGCCGTCCCTGAGGCCTTCTTCCCAGTGCCGCGATGCCCGCTCTCCGGCGGAGGTCGCAGAGCGGCATCGCACCATCGACGCGCTCGTCGACCAGCTGCGCAAGGCGCACTGGGACCAGGCCACGCTGCCGCTGGACCCCCACGAACTGGCCGACGGCGCCGGCGTCGAGGTGCGCGATCGCGGCGGACCGCAGGAGCCGATGTACCCCTATCGCGGTCGGCTCCTCTATCTGGACGACCGCCCGGTGATCGAGCTCAATCTGGCGGAGGAACCGATGCGGCGACGCATCGTGCTGGCCCACGCGCTGGGCCACCACGTGCTCGGGCACGGCCTGGTGCCGCCGGAGACCGCACCGAATCTCTCCAGCCACAGCCCGCATCGCATCGAGCAGGAAGCCCATCGCTTCGCGCTCGACCTGCTGATGCCGGACTTCGCGATCTACCGGCTGATGAACCAGGGTGTGGTCAGCGCGCGTCGGCTGTCGGAGAAATTCCTGGTGCCCGAGTCCGCCATGCACGAACGCCTGCAAGCCCTCGATCGCCACTGGTCGCACCTGTGACATGGGAAACCCCCCTGTAAGGTCTGCCATATCACCCGGATCCGGGGGGTGGGTGCGATCGGCAAACGGCAGAATGCGGGCGCATGACAGCCTCCGCCGCCAAGTCCGCTACCAGGCTCGCCGCCGCGCTCCCGCTGCTGACCTTGCTCAGCGCGGCCGCCGCCATCCTCGCCTTGTCCCAGCCGGCGCAATTGCCGCCGGCCCTGGCCTTCCTGTTCAAGCCGCTGACGACGGTGCTGATCCTGCTCTACGCCTGGCCGCGGGGCGCGGATCGACCGCGGCTGGCCCGCTGGCTGCGCGCGGGGTTGCTGTGCTCGCTGGCGGGGGACGTGGCGCTGCTGTGGCCGGAGCAGGGGTTCCTGCCCGGGCTGGTGAGTTTCCTGGCCGCCCATGTCTGCTACATCGTCGGCTTCTGCACGCGCAAGCGGCTGGGCGCGGTGCGCTGGCCTTTCCTGATGTTCGGCGTGATCGCGGCGGCGGTGCTGGGACGTCTCTGGCCGCACATCCCGGATGAGCTGCGGGCGCCGGTGGTGGTGTACGTCGTCTGCCTGTCGGTGATGGCCGCGCAGGCCTGGGCCTGGTGGCGCGGCAGCGTCGGCCAGCCCGATGAGCCGCGGGCGCGCTGGGCCGCCTGGGGCGGCACGCTGTTCGTGCTGTCGGACGCGATGCTGGCGATCAACAAGTTCGCCGGGCCGCTGGAGATGGCCAGCTTCTGGGTGCTCGCCAGCTACTGGCCGGCGCAGTGGTGCATCGCGAGCAGCCTGGAGCGGCGCCGCGCATGAACTTCGTCCTGCCCCGACGTCCCGCCGCCCTCGCCTCGCTGGCGACAGGCCTTGCCTGCGCCGTGCTGGGCCTCTGGCTCATGCGGCATTACCCGGTCGAGCCGATCGCCGCCACCGCGCTGTGGACGGCGATCGCGGTGGCCGGCTTCTTCGGCTGGCGGGTCCTGCCGCTGCTGGTGCCCGCGCTGGTGCCGGTGATCGGCTTCGCCCCGTGGACCGGCTGGATCACCTTCGAGGAACTCGACCTGCTGGTGCTGGCGGTCGCCGCGGGCGGCTATACCGCGATCGCGTTGACCGCGCCGCCGCACAAGCCGGTGGCGTGGCGCTACCGCACGCTGCGCTGGCGCGCCGCCGTGCGGGTGCTGATGGCGGTGTTCGCGTTGTCGACCTTCATCGCCATCTGGCGCGGATTCGATCAGGCCGGCGGGGTGGAGTTCGGGTTCTGGCAAGGCTTCCAGGAGCCGATGAACAGCCTGCGCGCGGGCAAGAGCTTCTTCCTGGTCCTGCTGCTGCTGCCGCTGTGGCAGAAGGCGTCGGACCTGCGGCCGACGGCAGTGCAGCGCCTGTCGCGCGCCGCCTGGGTGCTGGTGCTGATCGCGACCTCGCTGGGCGCGCTGTGGGAGCGGTGGGTCTACACGGCGCTGCTGGACTTCTCGTCGGACTACCGCACGACCTCGCTGTTCTGGGAGATGAACGTCGGCGGCGCGTCGCTGGACGGCGCGCTGGCGCTGAGCGTGCCGTTCGCGATGCTCTGGGCGATGCGGGAACGCCGGCCGCTGCGCTTCGTGGCCGCGCTCGCCGTGATGCTGCTGGCGTTCTACGCGTCGCTGACGACCTTCTCCCGCGGCGTCTATCTGGCCGTGCCCGCCGGCATGGCGCTGTGCGCGATCCTGTGGGCGGTGCAACGCCGGGAAGGACCTGAAGCGTCCCGGCAGGATGCCTCGGCGGCCGGTGCGTTCCCCGGGGCTCGATCCAGCGCTTTCGCCGGCGCTCGTCCCAGTTCGTTCCACGGCGCCCTGCCTGGCGCGGGCGGCAGGGTCCCCCTGGGCGGCGCGATCGGCGTGGTCCTGGGCACCGCGGCGGCGGCCTGGGTGCTCTTCGGCGCCGGCGGCTATCGGGCGATGCTCGCGCTGGCCGGCAGCGCCGCGGTGCTGCTGGCGATGCCGGCCACGCGCGCCGCCTGGCCGCGCGGCCAGATGCGGGCGCTGCTGGTGGTGGCGACCGTGCCGGCGCTGCTGCTGGCGCTGCTCGGCGGGCTGCTCATCGACCTCGTGCCCAAGGGGGCGTACCTGATCGACGGCGCCGTCGTGCTGCTCGGGCTGGGCCTGGCCGGGTTGTGGCGCGGCGGACTGACGCAGCCGTCGCAGGCTTTCGCGCTGGCGGTCGTGTGGATGGCCTCGCTGGCCGGCGCAGGGCTGGTGGCGGCGCACTGGGGCGGCGGACGGGACGTGATCGGCATCGCCGCCGTGCTGACGCTGCTGGCGGTGGCATGGATCGCGACGCAATGGTCGCCGCGCGTGGGTGCGGGCCTGCGCAACGCGGGCTGGCGCGCCCGGGGCCTGGTGTGGACCGCCTGCCTGCTCGCCTGCGCGGTGGTTGCGGCGCTGGGTGGCGGCGCCTACATCGGTCAGCGGATGTCGACCGGGCAGCAGGACTTCGACGGCCGCCTCGAGCATTGGCGCATCGGGCTCGGCCTGCTCAAGTCCATGGACGAATGGCTGCTGGGCAAGGGCAGCGGACGGTTCCCGGCGAGCTTCGCCAACGGCGGTCCGTTCGACGAGCGCGTCGGCGACTACCGGCTGAATCCGCCCCGGTCGGAGGTGCCCGCCTCCGGTCTGCCGGGCGCGGAGCCCTTCCCCCATCCGACCGTGACGCTGACCAGCGGCCTCCACATGATGGGCAACGGCGAGATGTTCCGTCTCAGCCAGCGCGTGCCGGCGGTGTCCGGCGAGGTCGCGGCGACGGTGGTGCTGCGCACGCAGTTCAAGACGCAGGTACGGGTCGAGGTCTGCGAGAAGTTCCTGCTCTACCCGCTGCAATGCGTGATCCGCCAGGAGATGGTCGAGCCGAAGGGCGGGGCCTGGCAGTCGGTGCAGCTCAAGCTCGGCCAGACACCGGACGGCTTCGGCGGGCCGTCCTGGGCGCCGCGGCGACTGGTGGCGTCGGTGACGCAGAACTGGCGCGGCGGGGTGATCGAGATCGCTTCCGTGTCCATCGTCGATAGCGTGCACGGTCCGGTGCTGCGCAACGGCGACTTCAGCGAGGGCCTGGCGCGCTGGTTCTTCACCAGCGACCGCAACCACATGCCCTTCCACATGAAGAGCCTGCCGGGGCATGTGCTCTTCGAGCAGGGCCTGTTCGGCCTGGCGCTCTGGACCAGCCTGCTGGTGACGGTGCTGGTACGCCTGAGCTTCGGCGCGGGTCGTCACCATCCGCTGGCGCCGGCGGTCGCGGGCGGGCTTGCGGGCTTCGTGATCGTCGGCCTGTTCGACAGCCTCATCGACGCGCCGCGGATCGCCTTCCTGTTCTATGCGCTGATGGCGCTGGGACTGGGACTGCGCGCCTCGTCGCGCAAGTCGCAGGGGCCGGGCGATCCCGATTCACGCCTGGAGCTGGAGACGCTGCAGCCCGAGCTGGAATCCGCCTTCGAAGCCGCCCCCGAGGTCCGCCGCGCGATGGCGGCGGCGGGCGTCAAGCTCAAAGGCCCCGCGACACCGAAACGCCCCCACCGCTGACGCCGTCAAAGGCTCTTGATCGGCTTCAGCTTCCCACCGAAGCGCTCTTCCTTCAGGCCGCCGGCCACCGGCGGGAACTGGAGTTCCTTCGCCGGCACGCTCACATCCGGCAGGTGATCCAGCAGATGGCGGATCAAGGTCAGCCGGCCTCGCCGCTGATCGTTGAAATCCACCAGCGCCCAGGGCGCGTGCCTGGTGTGCGTGTGTTCGAGCATGCGGTCGCGCGCGCGGCCGTAGTCTTCGTAATGCTGTCGCGCCTCCAGGTCGATCGGCGAGAGCTTCCACTGCTTGAGCGGATCCTCGGCGCGTTCGGCGAAGCGCTCTTCCTGCTGTTCCTGATCGACCGTCAGCCAGTACTTGAACAGCAGCAGGCCGTCATCGACGAGCAGCCGCTCCAGCGTGGGCGCCTGCTTGAGGAAGTCTTCCGTCTGTTGCGGTGTGCAGAAGCCCATCACCGCCTCGACGCCGGCGCGGTTGTACCAGCTGCGGTCGAAGAGCACGATCTCGCCGGCCGACGGCAGATGGGTCAGGTAGCGCTGGAAGTACCACTCGCCCTGCTCCCGCTCGCTGGGCTTGCCCAGCGCGACGGTGCGGCACTGGCGCGGGCTCAGCGTCTCGGAGATCGCGCTGATGACGCCGCCCTTGCCGGCAGTGTCGCGGCCCTCGACGATGACCAGCAGCCGCTTGCGCGTGTGCTGCAGCCAGCGGCCGAGGTTGTTGAGCTCCACCTGCATCGGCTGCAGGCGCTCCAGGTAGTCCGACTTCGAGAGCCTGTCGCTCTTTTCGCTCTTTTCGTTCTTTTCGCTCTTGGCGCTCTTGGAGCTCTTGGAGCTCTTGGCGTCCTTGTCGCTTTTTTCGTCGCTGCGCTTGCCGCTGTTCTTGGACTTCTTCCCGGCCATGCTGACTCCGTGCAGTGAAGGACGGGCCAGCTTACCGCGCCTCGCCGCCGATGCGGCGGCGCGGCTTCAGAGCAGTTCGAGCGTCTGCATGCCCGCCCAGGTCTCGCCGGGCGGCAGCTCGATCGGCTTGAGCACCTGCGCGGCCTCGACACAAAGCATCTGCTTCCAGCCGCCTTCCGGCATGTCGGGCAGCGCGTCGCCCTTGGCCTGGCCGGGGTTCCAGACCACGACGTCGGTGAAGCCCTGCTGACGGATCGCCACGCGGCGGTCGCCGTCGCGCAGGGTCAGGTCGTGCTTCGCGTCCTGGTAGATGCGGTCCATCTCGCCGTCCAGACGCAGCAGGTCCTCGTGCTGGGTGCCGGCGCGTTCGGCGGCCGAGTCCCAGTAAGCCAGACCCGACAGGCCCTGCACCGACGCCGACATGATCTGCGTCAGCCGCAGATAGGTGTGCAGCGCCGCGGTGAAGCTCAGCGGCTCTTCGCCCTTGTTCTCGCAGGCAAGTTCGATCTGCAGCGCGCGGCCGGCGATGCGGATGCTGATCTCGGCCTCGAACGCGTGGGGCCAGACCATGCGGGTGGCGTTGTCGTCGGTCAGGCGCAGGACGGCGAGCGCGTCCTCCTTGCCGGACTCGGCGCTGACCAGCTGCCAGGGCTTGCCGCGCGCGAAGCCGTGACGCTGCAGCGGGCCGCGGGTCGAGAACTGCGGAAAGATGACCGGCACGCCGCCGCGGATCGCCTGGCCGGTGGTGAAGGCGCTCTTCGGCGACAGGAAGAGCTGCTCGTCGGCGCCCGCGGGCACCCACGACACCAGATGGCCGCCGTGCAGCAGCAGGGTCGCGCGGGCGCCGCCGGGCGCGCGGAGTTCGAGGGCTTCGAGGCCCTGGTGACGGGTGACGGCGATCGGAGTGGACATGGGCGGGAACAACTTCAGGCGGAGGGCCGCGATTCTAGGAGTTGCCAGCGCATGTGCTCGCTGGCCATCTCCGCGGGAAGGTCATGCGGGCGCAGACCGCGCCCGGTGAGCCCCGGATCAACGACCACGGCCAGCATCAGGCCGAGGCCCTGCACGCGGGCGCAGGCGCAGTCCGCGCGCGACGCATCGGCGTCGTCGGCGGGTTGGAATTCGAGCCCACGCATCTGCGCGAAGTCGAGACCGCGTCCCCGGCACTTCAGCCAGGCTTCCTTGAGCGTCCACCAGCCGTAGAAGACTGCGAGCGCATCGGCGTCGCGGCCAAGGACGCGGAGGCGTTCGATCTCGGCGCACTGGGCGTCGCCGTGCACCTGACGCGCGAGCGCGAGCAGGTCGCCGCGCCGCGGCCGCAGCACTTCGAGGTCGACGCCGACCGGCAGCGCGCACGCGCCGCCGAACAGCCAGTCGCCACTGTGGGAGAGATTGACATGCCCGGACGGCAGCGTGCTGCGCCCGTGGGCATCGATGTCGGGAGGAACGGCCGTGAGCTGCCGCAGCAGCCGGCGTCCCTGGACGAAGCGCTCACTCGCGTCGTCATGCCGGAGGCCCGCGAGCCGGGTGCGCTCACCCGGCAGCAGGTCCTCGGCGGCCAACGGCGGACCGGACAGGCCGGTCCGCGTCGTCAGCGCCAGGCGAAGGAACGGCGGCAGCGCGGCGCTCATGCCGGAGCTGCCGGCCAACGGGCCGAGCATCACGCGGGTCGCGCCGTGGGTGAATTCCATCTGCTCGACCACCGGCGTGACCGTCAGCTTGCGGCCGTTGTCCGGCTTGGCGTTCCAGTCGAGCTTGGCGGAGGACAGGCCCTTGTCCAGGTTCTCCTGGATCTTGGCCACGGCGCCCGGGCTGGCCTTGATGCCGTCGGCGACGCGCACCGGCTGCACCTCGATGCGGCCGAAGGACTGGAAGGCCTCCGCCGGCGGCGGATTCTCGGCGGCGGAGGCCTTGATCTTGGTGGCGCAGCCCTGCAGGGCGGCAAGGCCCATCAGGCCGGCGATCGCGAAGACGCGAAGCATGTGACGACGCATGGAAAACTCCCTCGATATGTCGTTGGTATGGTGAAAACAGTGCGCTGGTCCGCTCAGCGGCGCAGCTCTTCCTGGATGTCCTTGCCCAGGTTGATCACCCAGCCGTTGTAGAGCGGATGGATCTGGGCCACGCCGTCCTTCATGCCCCACAGCAGGTCCCTGCTGGAGACATACTTGATCTGGAAGCTGGCGTCGTCGTAGGTCACCGAGACCACCGCCTCGTGCTTGCCGTTCTGCTTGTCCAGCACCAGCAGCACTTCACCGGGCTTCTCCTCGCGGACCTGCCAGGTGCGCTTGGCGCCGCCTCGGATGATGGCCTCCTTGATGGCGTCCGCGCCCGGGGCCTTGCCGGCGGCGTTGGTCACGGTCACGCGTTCCTGCTCCAGCAGCGGCGCGGGGCTGCGCGCAGCCAGGGCGCTGGGGGCGGCTGCGCCCAGCGCGGCGGCCATCATGGCGGAAATCAACAGCTTCTTCATTCGGTACTCCCTGAATCGGACGATATGGATCAACCTCCGCGCGCGCCGTCCTGCGCGGCGCGGAGGGTCAAGCGGTCTGCCGGTCTGCCGGTCTGTCGGTCTGTCGGTCTGTCGGTCTGTCGGTCTGCCGCTCAGTTGGCGACCTTGGCGTACGTGCCCTTCAACGCGACGCCGATGATCATGGCGCCGGCGTGGCACTCGAAGGTCGTGTCGCTCTTGGTCTCGTTCTTCTTGTAGTAGCTGACCATGTCGACGACGGCGTTCGCGCCTTCGCGCTTGGCGCTGTTCTGGAACTGGATCAGCGCGCTCAGCGCGGCCCACTTGCAGCCGAACTCGTCGGACTTGCCCACGCCGTTGGTCTTCTGGTTGGAGCTGTCCGTGCCCATGCGCTTCTCGACGCGCGGCGTCTTGGCGCCGGCCAGGTAGAACTTGACCGAACCGTCGAGCTTGCCTTCGGCTTCCGGCATGGCCAGCACGTCGGCCAGCGGGATGTGCAGCACCGTGTCGCGCGCCTGCGCGGCACCGGCCGCCAGGCCCAGCGCGGCGACGCCGACGGCCAGCGAGCGCTTCAGGACGAGGGCGTACGTGTTCTTCGAGGTCATGGGGTCCCTTTCTGGAGGACGTTGTGGTGGTGGAGGACGGTGGTGGTGCGCGGCCCGCGGTGGCGGCCTCAGATCCGGCGGAAGATCAGCGAGGTGTTGATGCCGCCGAACGCGAAGTTGTTGCTCATCACCAGGTCGGTCTGCAGCGCGCGACCGTCGCCGGTGAGGTAGTCCAGCTCGCCGCAGCGCGGGTCGACCTCGGTGAGGTTGAGCGTCGGGGCGAACCAGCCCTCGCGCATCATCTCGATGGTCATCCACGCTTCGAGCGCACCGCACGCGCCCAGCGTGTGGCCCATGTAGCTCTTCAGCGACGAGATCGCCACCTTGGACCCGAACACCTCGTTCGTCGCGCGCGACTCGGCCACGTCGCCGTGCTCGGTCGCGGTGCCGTGCGCGTTGACGTAGGGGATCGCCGCAGCGTCCAGGCCCGCGCTCTCCAGCGCCAGGCGCATCGCCTGCGCCATCGTCGGCGCGTTGGGCTGCGTGACGTGGCAGCCGTCGCTGTTGGTGCCGAAGCCGATCACCTCGGCCAGCATCGTCGCGCCGCGCGCCTTGGCGTGTTCGTAGTCCTCCAGCACGAAGGTGCAGGCGCCCTCGCCCAGGACCAGGCCGTCACGATGGACGTCGAACGGCCGCGGCGTCAGCGACGGGCTGTCGTTGTGCTTGACGCTGGTGGCGAAAAGCGTGTCGAAGACCGCCGCCTCGGTGGCGTCGAGTTCCTCGGCGCCGCCGGCCAGCATCGCGACCTGCTGGCCGCTGCGAACCATCTCGTAGGCGTAGCCCAGACCCTGGCTGCCGGACGTGCAGGCGCTGCTGGTCGTGACGACACGGCCGGTCAGGCCGAAGGTGACGCCGATGTTCACCGGCGCCGTGTGCGACATCATCTTGATGTAGGTCGTGGCGTTGATGCCCTCGGTGCTCTTCTCGATGAGCATGCGGCCAAAGTCGCCGATGGCCTTGGGCGTCCCGGCCGACGAGCCGTAGGACACGCCGACCTTGCCGCCCTTGAGCACCGGATCGCCGAGCAGGCCGGCCTGCTCCAGCGCCATCTCGCTGGCACGCACCGCCATCAGCGCGACGCGGCCCATGCTGCGCGTGGTCTTGCGGTTGTAGCGGACAGGATCCAGATGGAAGGGCGCGGCAGGCACGCCGACGCGGGTGTTCAAGCCCTCGTAGAGGTCCCACTCGTCGATGTGCTGGACCGCATTGCGGCCGCTGCGCAGATGAGCGAGCACCGAGGTCCAATCGCAGCCCAACGGGCTGATCGCCCCAATGCCCGTGACGACGACGCGCCTCATCCCACCATTCCTCCGTTGACCGAGATCACCTGCCGGGTGATGTAGGCCGCGTCCTTGCCCATCAGGAAGGCCACCGTGGCGGCCACCTCCTCCGGTGTCCCGACGCGTTGCGCCGGGATCAGCTTCATGGCTTCCTCGAGGATCCGTTCGTCCACCATCTCGGTGGCAATCAGGCCGGGCGCGACGCAGTTCACCGTGATCTGCCGGCTGGCCAATTCGACCGCCAGCGCTTTTGTGGCGCCGATGATACCGGCCTTGCTGGCGCTGTAATTGACCTGACCCCGGTTGCCCATGACACCCGACACGGAGGCCAGCGTCACGATGCGGCCCGGCTTGCGGCGGCGCACCAGCGGCATCGTCAGCGGATGCAGCACGTTGTAGAAGGCGTCCAGGTTGGTGTGGATGACCTGGTCCCAGTCCTCGCCGCTGAGCGCCGGGAAGGCGCCGTCGCGCGCGATGCCGGCGTTGCAGACGACGCCGTAGTAGCAGCCGTGCGCCTCGACGTCGGCCAGCAGCGCGGTCGACGCGGCCTCGCGGTCGGCGACGTCGAACTGCAGCACGCGGGCCTGGCGACCCAGGGCCGTGATCTCGGCGGCGACGGCGTCGGCTTCCTCGACACGGCTGCGGCAGTGCACCACCACGTCGTAGCCGTCGCGCGCCAGGCGCAGCGCCACCGCGCGCCCGATGCCCCGGCTGGAGCCGGTCACGAGGACGGTGTCCTTGGAATCGTTGTCGTTCTTCATGAAGCTTGGTAAGCGGTCTTTTCTTGAATTCTCGTCGGGCGCGCGGAGCGCCTCTTCACGCCATCTTCACAGCATCATCCTGTCGTCGCCCCGGCCAGGAAGGCCGCCGGATCCGGCGGCCCGAACACCGTGAGCTGCGCCTGGGCCAGCGGCGGCTCGTCCGGGGCCGGCGGCATGGGGCCGGCCAGGTGGAGCATGCAAGCGAACTGGCCGAGGCCGTTGTCGGCCTGGAACTCGCGCGCGATCTCGACGCGCAGCGTTTCGCCGGCCTCGAAGCGGGCGCGCGTGCTGCGGTACTTGCGGCAACCGAGCAACAGGCCGATGCGCGGCGGCTCGCCGCGCGCGCGGCCCTGCACGCCCGCCCATGCGGCCACCGCCTGCGCCATCAACTCGATGCCGATCCAGCCGCCGATGCCGGTGCCGTCGCCCTGGCTGTCGTGGAAGAGCTGGTCGCCGGTGAGCGCCGCCTCGGCGACGAGGCGGTCGCCCTCGCAGGACAGCACGCGCGTCAGCAGGCTCATGCGTCCGGCGTGAGGCACGAGGTCCGCCGCCGGCATCGGGAACACGAGGTCGAAGGCGGCGTCGGACGAATTCGACGGCGTCGACGGCGTCGACGGGATCGACGGGATCGACGGGATCGACGGGATCGACGGGATCGACGGGATCGACGGGTTCATCGGCTCAGACATCGTGTCGGCTCAGGATCAGCGCGGCATTGCTGCCGCCGAAGGCGAAGGAGTTGCTCAGCACGTGGCGTGGCGCGCGGCCCAGGAGCTCGCCCGGCGCGGCCAGCCGGATCGCGGGCAGCGTCGGGTCGCGGCGACCATCCCACCAGTGTGGCGCGAGCCGGCCGTCCGGGTTGTCGCGCAGATGTATCCAGGCGATGGCGGCCTCCAACGCGCCGGCGGCGCCGAGCGTGTGGCCGGTCAGCGGTTTGGTCGAGCTGCACGGCAGGTCGAGCCCGAACAACGCTTCCACCGCCCGGCTCTCCATCGCGTCGTTTTGCGGCGTGGCCGTGCCGTGGAGGTTGAGGTAGTCGATGTCGGACGGCTGCAGGCCGGCCTGCGTCAGCGCCGCATGCATGGCCGCCAGCGCGCCGGTGCCGTTGGGTTCGGGCGCCGAGATGTGATGCGCGTCCGAGGTCTCGCCCCAGCCGGACAGTCGGACCGGGCCGGGCTCGCGCGTCATCAGGAACAGCGCGGCGGCCTCGCCGATGTTGATGCCTTCGCGGCCTTCGCTCATCGGGTTGCAGCGCGCGTCCGCGACCGAATCCAGCGCCGCGAAGCCCGCGACGGTGAAGCGGCACAGCGAGTCCGCGCCGCCGCAGACGACGGCGTCGCAGAGGCCGGCGCGCAGCAGCCGCGCGGCGCTCGCCAGCGCCTTCGCGCTGGACGAGCAGGCCGTCGAGATCACATGGCGCGGGCCGGCGGTGCCGATCTCACGCGCGAGCATCAGCGCGGGCGCGCCGATCTCCTGCTGGCCGACGTGGAAGGACGCGGGCAATTGAGGCGTCTTGCCACCGGCATCGGCTGAAGCGATCCAGGCCTGCTCGGCTTCGCCGACGCCCGAGGTGCTGGTCCCCAGCACCACGCCGACGCGGCCCGCGCCGAAGCGCGCGATCGCCGCATCGACGGCGGGACGGATCTGGGCGAGCGCCTCCAGCAGCAGCGCGTTGTTGCGGCTGCGCTCGGCGAGCGGGCGCGCGTCGACGGTCGGCAGCGCGGCGTTCACCGCGCCCAGGTGCAGGGAGCGCCCGGGCCAGATCGCCTCGTTCGGCGCGACGCCGCCGGGTGCGTCCGCGAAGACGCCGGCGCGCAGCGCCTCGACGCCGCTGCCCAGGGCGCAGACGACGCCCAGCTCATGCAGATAGACGGCCACGCTCATCGGCCGGACTCCAGGGGTCGGGATTCGATCAGGAGCCGATAGTGCTCCCGCTGATTCGTGATGACGATCCGGCTGTCCCCGGCGAGGTCCCCGGAGACGGCGACATCGATGACCGGGTGGGCGAGGTCCGCGCCCGCGATCAACTCGTGGTGCTCCGGCGTCCCGCGCAGCGTCCAGCCCCGCGGCAGCGCGCCGCGCAGCGCGGCGGCCGGCCAGTAGACCAGCGTCATGTCGCGCAGCATGCGCTGCTCGTCGACCTCGACGGGCAGGCGCGGATGGCGCTGCGTCTTCAGTTCGCGACCGTCCCACTGCATCAGCAGCACGCGCTGGCCGATCGCAAAGGCGGCCAGACGCAGGCCCTCGCGGTCGATCTCCAGTTGCACGTCCACGACCTGCGGCGCACGACCGCTGCCATCGAGCGGCGTGACCGTGAGACGCTGGCTCAGGCTCGCGTCGCGTTCGAGCAGCGCGGGCGAGAGACGCAGCATCGGCAGCGGCATCGCCTCGGTGGCCGGTGCCGGGGTCGGTGCTGCCGGCGTCGTTGCTGCCGTCGTCGTTGCCACGGCCCTCGCTGCAATCGCTCCACTCGCTGCGCTCGAAGCCGCCGACGGCGCGCGCGAGGAGGCGCAACCCGTCATCGCCACGGCGAACGCGACGAGGAGCGACGCCTGCAGCATCCGGCGCATCTGGCGATCCATCGGGTGCATCACGCCTTTGTCAACCGCATCAGGCTGTGACAGTAGCCGATGTTGTCGCGCATCGTGACCAGCTTCAGGCCGGCCTCGGCGGCCAGGCGCAGGTAGTCGCCGCTCTGGTAGACCTTGGAGTTGCCGCTGGCCATCGCGGTGAAGTATGGTGAGGTGTTGATCAGGCAGTACGCGGCGATGTCGTAGCGCTGGCGATCCCACAGCGTGTCCAGGATCAGCACCTGGCCGCCGGGCGCCAGTGCGTCGGCCACGCGGCGGAAGATGCTGGCGATCTGCGGCTCGCCGAAGCAGCTCAGGAACTGGCTCATCCAGATGAGGTCCATGCCTTCGGGCAGCGCGGCAGCGTCGTCCAGCATGTTGCGGCCGTGGAACTTCGCGCGGTCGACGCTGCCGGCCTCGCTCAGCGTGGCACGGGCCAGTTCGAGCTGCTGGGGCAGGTCGACCAGGTTCAGCTCGAAGTCGGCGTTGTAGGCCAGCGCCGCGCGGCTGAACTTGCCGGTGTTCGCGCCGATGTCCATTACCCGCTTGGGCGCGGTGGCGAAGACGTCGGGCAGGATGTCCGGGAAGGAGGTGTCGGAATAGAAGTGGTCGAACTCGAACCAGCTCGTGCGCGCCGGCTCCTGCAGCTGCGACAGGCCTTCGTAGATCGTCGGCCACGGGCCGAGGTGGGCCAGGCCCAGCGGGCGTTCCTCGTCGAGCGAGCGTTCCAGGTCGAAGAGCCCCTGGTAGCAGACGTCCTGGACGAAGTTGATGTTGATCTGCGTGATGCGGTCGCTGATCAGGCAGTAGCCGGTCTTGTCCAGCGCCCAGCGGCCCTGCTTGAGCTCGACCACGCCGGCCGACAGGCAGGACTCCAGCGCGAGCTTGAGCGCGTAGGCGGTCCAGCGGCCGTCGGCCACCAGTTCTTCCATGCTCAGCCCGGCGTCGCCGGCGCCGGCCAGCTTCTCCAGCATGCCGCGCTTCCAGGCGTAGCGCACGCACTGGAAGACGACCGGGCCGAAGGCGATCTTCTGCGCTTCGTAGCGCGCGGCGAAGGCGCTCTGCTTGGGCGGGGAGAAGCGCTTGTCGATGGCCTCGGCGGCACCGTTCGCTGCGGTGTCCTGGGTCGGGGTCGTGGTCATGGAGTCCCTTGTGATGAAGGTGGTGTGGGCGCGATGGCGCCGGTCGGATCGTCGGATTCGTCGATGGCGTCGGCCGGCATGAACAGCGGCGTGAGCCACCAGGCCAGCGTGACGCCGATCAGCAGCGTCAGCCCGAAGGCGCGCAGCGCCGGTGTGGTCGACAGCGCCAGCAGGCCGAATGCCAGCAGCGTGGACAGCGCGGCCAGGCTCACGGAGAGGAAGGGCTGGATCTCATGGCGGCCGGGTTGTTCGAGCAGGAAGATGCCGTAGTCGACGCCCAGCCCGAGCAGGATGAGCAGCGGCAGCAGATGGAACAGCGTGACGGGCACGCCCGCGACGCCGAAGACGGCGAGCGTGAGGAGCGTGGCCAGCGAGGTCGGCACCAGCGCGCGCCACGCCCGGCGGCCGAAGCGCGGCAGCAGCGCGAGCCACACCAGCAGATGTCCGGCCACGACCATCAGGCCGAACAGCGACGCATAACGGCCGAGCAGCGCGGAGATCTCGCCGACCTTGTCGACCCAGATCGCGCCGGGCAGTTGGCCGATCGCCGACGAGAGACGCGCGGTGTCGAGGTTCATGTCGCCGCCGCGCAGCAGCACGGCACTGCGCCAGACGCCGTCCGCGCCGCGGCCCAGCCACTGGTGGCGCAGCGGCTCGGACACCGGCGACGCGAGCCACTGCGCCGGCAGCAGCGGCGACGAGGCGGCAGTCGGCGCGGGCAACGTTTCGTCGAGCATCGTCGACAGGGCGCCGTTGATCTCGGTCGCACGGCGTCCGATCAACGCGGCGTCCTCGCGCTGCGCCTGCAGCGACGGCAGCCATTGCGACACGGCCTGCGACTCGACGCCCGACGCGCCCAGCGCGCGCACCACGGCTTCGTCGCGGGTCAGCAGCTGTTCCTCGTTGCCGCCCTCGACCAGCACGAAGCGCGCGACCCCGGGCAGGCCCATCACGCGGCTGACCTCGCGCTGCTGCTCGATCAGCGCGGCGGGCGCGCTCTGCAGCTGGCGGATGTCGTCGTTGCGCGTGAGCAGGGACAAGCCGATCGCGAGGAACAAGGCCGCGACGACAATCGCGCTCGCCCACCCTGCCCGCTTCCGACGGCCGGAGGCGACAGACGGCACGCGGGCGCGCAGGCCGCCGAGCCACAGCCCGAAGCGCGTCGCCGGCGCGGCCTCGCCGTCCAGCCACGGGAACCAGAGCATCACCGTCGCGAAGGCGCCGAGCAGGCCGGCCGACGAGAACACCGCGATCTGGCGCAAGCCCGGGAAGGGCGCGATGCCGATCAGCGCGTAGGCGATCACCGTCGTCAGCATCGCCAGGCTGACGATCGGCCACTGGCGCCGCAGCATGTCCCAGCGCGCCGCGCGCGCCAGGCCCATGCGGGCGCAGAAGTAGTTGCTGCCGTAGTTCTCCGCGACGCCCAGCAGCGTCGCGCCGAACACCAGCGTGATGAGGTGCAGTCCGCCGAAGAGCGCGTGCGTCACCGACACCGCCGCCCCCAGGCCCACCGCCATCGACAGCGTCACCAGCACGCGCGGACGCAGCGAGCGGAACGCGCACCAGGTCAGCAGCACGATGCCGATCAGCGAACCGGCGCCGATGGTGTGGATCTCGCGCTCGGCCTGCGCCGCGGCGGAGGCCGCGAACAGCGGCACGCCGCCCATGAGCACGCGGGCGTCGGGCACGGCGACGCGTGCGGCGTCGCCCGCCGATTCGAGCCTCGCCACCAGCGCGCGCTGCGCCGAGACGGCGAACGCCGGTGCCGTCGATTCGGCCATCAGCACCGCGTAGGTGGTGTCGCCGTCGGTCACCGTGAGGCGTCCGTCCTGGACACGCACGCGGCTGATGCCGGCGCGCTCGGCGAGCCAGCGGCCTCGGAGGTTCAAGGGATCCTCGGCCCAGGAGCCGATGCGCGGCAGACCGACCGGCTGGTGCAGCGCGCGCAGCGCCTGCTGGGCGAGCACCTCGGTCGACTGCGTCTGCAAGGTTCGACGGTCTTCGTCGGTCAGCAACGCCGCGCGCCACGGCGCGTAGAAGCCCAGCCAGGTGTTCTGCTCGCCTTCGTCGACACGCCAGCGCAGGGCAGCACCGGCGGAGGGAGCCACTGCTGCGCCCTCCGCGCCCTTCGCGCCCTCCCCGCCCGCCATCGCCAGGGCGAAAGCATCACCGGCCGCGATCGCCTGCGTCAGACCCTTCGCGCCGATCAGCACGACGACGCGCCGCTCGCCGGCATCGGCCAGCGCGCGCGTGGCCGCGGCCACGGCGGGACGCCGTTCGTCGCGCGGCAGCATCGCGAGCACGTCGCTGTCCAGCACGCCGGCCGGCCGCGTCCACAGCCACGCCTGGTGCGCCGTGATGACGAGCACCACCACCAGCCACAGCCAGGCGAGCAGGCGGTGACCGCGCGGCGGACGCGACACGAAAGCAGTCATGCGGGGTCAGTCGAAGAGCCGGGCGCCGCCCTCGGGGGCGGTGTCGCGCAGGTTGGAGAAGCTGATGCGGGTCACGTCGCCGCCGGCCTCGACCAGCTCGACCGCGCGCACATGCGTGTCGCCGCTGAGCGCGAGGCGCTGCAGCACGTGCAGCCATGCCGCCTGGCGCGGGCGCAGGTCCAGCTTCCAGGCAGCCGCGCCGATCAACTCGCCGTCCAGCGCGAAGAGCTTGGACAGCGCGCCCACGTCGCCGCCGAGCAGCGCGAACATCATCTCGTTGACCAGCCGCAGCGCGGGCTCGCGCTGCGCGTCCATCCGCATGGCCGTCGCGCCGCCCTGGCTGGCGCGGATCTCGTCGCGCGTCAGACGCAGCTCGCTCTCGAACGGCGTGCGCGTGCGCCACAGCACGCCGCGACCGCGCGCCACGACGAAATCGCCGCGCGAGACGACCGGCTTCTTGAACCCCGGCACCTGCTTCGATTGCTCGAAGTCGCCGCGCAGCCACTCGGGCTGACGCAGGCGCGCCTGCACGCCCTTCATCAGCGCGGCTTCGTCGGTCGCCGCCCGCGCCGCGGTCGGCAGACCGATCGCCGACAGCGCGACCAGCGCCAACAGACGCCGACGACTCGGATCCACGTTCATCGAGTTCATCGAGTTCATCGAGCCCATCGAATTCATCGCGCTCATCGAATCCCTCGTCGTCATGCGGGCCTCACGCCGAGCTTGTCCCACAGCACGCGCGGGCAGACGTACTGCATCTGCCGCGTGGCGATCTCCAGCGCGACCTGGATCGTGTAGGCCTTGTTGAGCACGCGCCCCGTCGCCGCGTCACGCACCTGGTACTCGACCTTCAGGCGGTTCTCCCACTCGACGATCTCGGCGCGGATGCGCACGGCCTGGCCGTACTCGACCGTGCCGACGTACTTCAGCCGCATGTCGACGATCGGCCACGCGTAGCCCGACGCCCTCATCTGCGGATAGTCGTAGTCGAACTTCTGCAGCAGCGCGGATCGCGCCAGCTCCAGGTACTTGACGTAGTTGCCGTGCCAGACGATCTCCATGACGTCGATGTCGTGGAAGGCCGGCGAGAGCTCGATCTCATGGCTGAGATCGGGTTGGCTGCCGGGGGCCTCAGTCGTCATGCAGCCTCCATTGCCGCTCGCGCAGCGCGTGCACCAGCGCGAGCAGCTCGCGGTCGAGCGCCCGGTCTTCCTCGATCAGCGGCAGGCGCGTCGACAGTTCCTCGAACATCGCCGCCGCCTCGGCGCCCAGCGCGAGTGGCTCCGGCTGCTGGCGCGCCCGCAGCGCCAGGCCCTGGCGCGCGGCGATCAGCATCGCGGCGACGACCTGCTCGGCCAACTCCAGCACGCGCAGGCAGTCGCGCGCGGCGATCGTGCCCATGCTGACCTTGTCCTGGTTGTGGCACTCGGTGGAGCGGCTGAAGACCGAGGCCGGCATCGTCTGCTTGAGCGCTTCGGCGGTCCAGGCGGAGACGCTGATCTGCAGCGCCTTCAGGCCGTGGTTGATCGCGGCGCGTTCGCCGGAGGCGCCCGACAGGTTGGACGGCAGGCCGTGGTTGTAGCGGGTGTCCACCAGCAGCGCGAGCTGGCGGTCCAGCAGGTCGGCGACGTTGGCGACGGCGTTCTTCAGCGTGTCCATCGCCAGGGCGATGTGGCCGCCGTAGAAATGGCCGCCGTGCAGCACGCGTTCGTTCTCGGCGTCGATCAGCGGGTTGTCGTTGGCGCTGTTGAGCTCGTTCTCGATCAGCTGGCGCAGGAAGGGCAAGCCGTCTTCGAGCACGCCGATGACGTGCGGCGCGCAGCGCAGCGAGTAGCGGTCCTGCAGGCGATGCGAATTGCGGCTGGGCGCGTCGACCGCGAGATCGGCGCGCAGGCGCGCGGCGATCTTCTGCTGGCCCGGGTGGGGCTTCGCGGCGAACAGCGTCTCGTCGAAGTGATGCGCGTTGCCGGCGCTGGCGACGACGTTCATCGCCGTCAGGCGCGTGGCCATGCGGTTCAGGTAGTCGGCGCGCATCCACGCCAGGCAGGCCAGGCCGGTCATGACGGCCGTGCCGTTCATGATCGCGAGGCCCTCCTTCGGGCGCAGCCGGTGCGGCGCCAGGCCGATGGCCTTGAGCGCGTCGGCTGCGGCCATGCGCTCGCCGCGCCACATCACCTCGCGCTCGCCGCAGAGCACGGCGGCGACGTAGGACAGCGGCGTCAGGTCGCCGCTCGCGCCGACCGAACCTTCGGACGGGATCAGCGGCAGCACGTCGTGGCGCAGCAGCTGCTCCAAGCCCTGCAACAGCTCCAGGCTGACGCCCGACATGCCCTGCGCCAGCGAGTTCAGCCGCGCGGCCAGCACGGCGCGTGTCTGCTCCGCCGTGAGGTAGGCCCCCGCGCCGCAGCCGTGGTACGTGTAGAGGTGGTGCGGCAGCTCCGTGACCAGGTGCGGCGGGATCACGACCGTGCAGGAATCGCCGTAGCCGGTCGTCACGCCGTAGATGACGCCGTCCTCGGCCAGCAGGCGGGCGACGAAGTCGGCGCCGGCCCGGATGCGCGCCTGGAAGGCGGGATCGGTCGACAGGCGAGCCTCCGCGCGGCGTTCCGCCAGCGCGGCGACGTCCTCGATGCGAAGCGGGCCGCCGTCGAAGGTCACGAGGGGCAGCGGGGTCTCAGGACTCGACATCGGGTTGATTCCAGAACGGGAAGAAGTTGAACCAGTCATGCGGCGAACGGCGCAGGCAGCGCGTCAACGCGTCGACGTAGGCGAGCGCAGGCGCGGTCATCGCGCCCTCGCGGTCGCCGCGCGGCAGCGCGATGCGCTCGGCCAGGCGCTCGAAGCGCAGCGCGTAGCCGCGGCCCTCGTGCACGCAGCCCATGAAGAAGAGCGGGCACTTGAGCAGCCCGGCGATCAGGTAGGGCCCGATCGGGAAACGCGCCGGCGCGCCCAGGAAAGGCAGCAGCAGCGTGCGGCCGCTGTTGACCGGCACGCGGTCGCCGGCGATGACGATGCACTCGCCGCCGGCGACACGCTCGGCCAGTTGCATCGCCAGCGCGGGGTCGATGCCGGTGACTTCGATCAGGCGCACGCTCGCGCCGTCCGCGATCGCATCGTCGCCCTGCAGCCGGTGGAGGATGCGGTTGAAGCTTTGCGCATGGCGCGTGTGCACCAGCACGTTGAGACGCACGCCCGGCATCCGGCCGGCGAGCGCGCGGCACAGTTCCAGGCAGCCGATGTGGGCCGTCGCGAGCACGACGCCCTGGCCGGTGCGCAGCTGCGCCAGCACGTCATCCTGACCGGCGATGCTGACGTGCTCGGGCGGGAACCGGCCGGCCATCGCCAGCAGCTTGTCGAGCATGGTGTCGGCGAACAGCGCGACGTGCGCGACGCTGTCGCGCCAGGTCGGCGCGGGTCGCCCGGCCTGCGCGTGGATGCGGCCCAGGTAGTCGAGGCTGTCGCGACGCAGCGCGGGGCGGCTCAGCCAATGCACGAACACGACCGGGAACATCGCCGCGCGGAACAGCCACCGTCCGGCGACGCGGTGCAGCGCATAGAGCAGCCAGATGCCGGCGACGAAGGTTGTCTCGCCGAATTGCGCCCAATGCCGGGGTTCGCTCGGAGCGCTCATGCGGCCACCTTGCGCCACAGCAGCAGCGGCAGACGCGGCAGCATGCCGAAGAACAGCCGCGTGTGCATCCACGAGATCAGCAGGTTGTCCCGCAACGCGCGGAAGTGCGAGACGCCGTCCTCGGGATAACGCACGCGGGTCGCCACGTTGCGCACGCGCACGCCGTCCCAGACGAGGCGCACGGCGATCTCGACGTCGAAGTCCATGCGCCGGCCGATGCGCGTTCGCGTCAGCCGCGCCACTGTCGGCGCCAGCGGATAGACGCGGAAACCGCACATCGAGTCCTTCACCGCGAAGGACAGCGTGTTGATCCACACCCAGACGTGGGTGGCGTAGCGGCCGTAGAGACGGCCCTTGGGCACCGACGCGTCGTAGACGGGGCAGCCGCAGATGAAGTGGTCGGGGAAGGTTTCGGCCTCGGCCAGGAAGCGCGGCAGGTCGACGACGTCGTGCTGGCCGTCGGCATCGATCTGCAGCGCGTGCGTGAAGCCCAGGCGTTGCGCCTCGGTGAGGCCGGCGATCATCGCCCCGCCCTTGCCCTGGTTCACTGCGAGGCGCAGCAGGCGGACCTCGGCGTCGGCGGCGGACAACGCATCCAGCACCGCCGCGCAGCCAGGCTCGCTGCCGTCGTCGACCAGCAGCACCGGCAAGCCCTGAGCACGCAGGGCTCGCACGACGCCGCCCACCGGACCGCCGTGGTTGTAGACAGGCACGACCGCGGTGAGGTTCATGGCGTAGGCCCTTGCAGGCGGATCTTTCCAGCCGCGTGGACGCCGGCGGCGGAGCGATAGCCGAAGCTCAGCAGCGGCGCCGTGAAGGCGAGCGTCAGCTCTACCGTCATCCCGGGCGAGATCACCTGCTGGAACTTGAGGTTGTCGATGCCCGCGAAGTCCGCCTGACCGGTGGCCTGTCCCGCGGGCGGCAACGGCAGCCACTCGCGGGCGAGCAGCATCACCCAGTCGAGCTGGGCGACGCCGGGCAGGATCGGGTGGCCGGGGAAATGGCCATCGAACTGCGGCAGGCTCGCGTCGACGCTGAGTCGCAGCGTGACCTCGTTCGACGAACGCGCGAGCAGGCGCACGCCCGGGCGTCGGGGATCGAAGAGTCGCGTCAGCGCGGCGACCGTGACCTTGCCTTGCGCATTCACCGGCAGCTGAGAGAGGAAGCGCCAGCGCCGCGGCAACGCGATGCGTTCCAGGTGAGGCGCGAGGCGGTCCCGCAGCACTTGCGCGAACGCGGCCTTGCCGCGCGCGTCGTGCTCGGCCCAGCCGGCTTCGTTGAGCTGCGCGGCCACGGCGAGCTGCTCGCGCGCGCCCGGCTCCAGCACGAAGACGCGCAGGTCGTCCAGCCAGCCGCTGTCGCGCAGCACCGTCTCTATGGTCTGCAGCGACACGCGCTTGCCTTCGATCTTCACGATGCGATCGGCGCGACCCAGCAGCTCGAAGCCGTCGGCGGTGAGGCGCACGCGATCGGCGCTCTCGAACCATTCGGCGGGATCGGGCAGGTGGTGCGAGCGGACGCGCAGCGTGCCGGATTCATCGGCCCGCCAATCGATGCCGGGCAGCGCGGTCCACGTCGTCGGCGCGCCGTCGTCGCGCTGGCGCCAGGCCACGCCGCCGGTCTCGCTGCTGCCGTAGACCTCCAGCGGCGCCTGGCCGAAGAGGCGCCGGCAATCGGGCACCGCGTCGTCGGGCAGCGGGCCGCCAGAAGAGAAGATCAGCGCGAGATGACCGGCCTCGACCCGAGGCGCGCTGTCGGCGGGCGGCAGACGCTTCAGGTGCGCCGGACTGGCGACGACGGCGAAACGCGGGCCCTCGCGCAGCGCGGCGAGCAGGGTCTCGACATAGGGCAGGCGCTCCGCATGCAGGACCCGGCCTGCGGCCAGCGGCCACAGGACGCGGTACAGCAGACCGTAGATGTGCTGGTGGGACACCAGGCCGAGGATCTCTGCGCCATCCAGGCGCGCACCGAAGGCCTGCTCGAGCGCGTCGACCTCGGCGAAGAGCTCGCGCAGCCGCTTCGGGATCGCACCCGGTTGGCCGGTGCTGCCGGAGGTGAAGATGACGAGCCGTTCGGCTTCGGCATCGAGCGGCTCGAACGTCCGCTCATCAGGCGCCGTGGCCGCCTCGATGCGCCGCAGCGCGGCGTCCTCGACAAGACCTGTCACCGTCATCGGTGCGTCGCTGGCGAGCGCGCCCACGCGCCCGCGCAGCGCCTGCAGCGTCGCAGGCTGGAGATCGCCAGGTAGCCAGGCCGTGCCGCCCACGGCCCAGAGACCGAAGAGCGCGGCAGCGAATTCGACGGTGTCCTCGAAATGCATCGCCACGTGCGGCGCACCGGCCATGCGGTCGCCCGCCGCCATCGACGCGAACGCCGCGCTCCATCGACGCGCCTGGGCGTGGAAGGCGGCTTCATCCACCAACGCGCCCGCACGGCGGGCGACTGGTCGGCGGGGACTGTCGGGCGCGCTCATCAGCGCGCACAGAGACTTCAGCAGACTCATGGGGAAAGAGGATCAGGCCCGGACCGCGTCGTGCCGGCGCACCCACAGGCGCACCAGGTACTCGCCGCCCATCAGCAGCCCGATGAGCAGATAGGACACCAGACCGTTGTACAGCGCCCAGACCCGGTCGTCGGCCCAGAAGGCCGTCGCCAGGGCGGTGCCGCCGTTCATCACGAAGAACCCGCACCAGACCTGCGTGACACGGCGCGTGTAGCGCTGGCCGCGTTCATCCAGGTCGGGCTCCGTCAGGCGCGCCAGGCGCTCGACGACGGGCGGTCCGTGCCACAGGCTCACGCCGAACAGGCCCAGCAGGCCAGCGTTCACCAGCACCGGGTAGAGCTTGAGCGGCAGACTTTCGTTCATCAACGCCGCGGCGCCGGCCAGCAGCGCGGCGCCGGCGGCGCTCCACCACCAGAGTCGCGCCTCCGCGCTGCCTCGGCGCGCGAGCGCGCGCAGCGCGGCCAGCGCCGCCAGCAGCAGCGCGAGATCGCGCGGCTGGGCATGCGCCAGTCCGAGGTACACGAGCAGGGGATAGGCCGCCGTCAGCAACCACAACGCGGCACGGGCCATGACGACTCCGGTCAGCCTCAGGCGCCGGCGGTCTCCGGCGTCTTGATCAGGCCCTGCAACGCGTCGACGACGTCCTGCAGCGTGCGCACGGCCTTGAAGGCCTCGGGCTGCAGCTTCTTGCCGACCATCGGCTTGAGTTTCACGATCAGGTCGACCGCGTCGATCGAGTCGATGTCGAGGTCCTCGTACAGGCGAGCCTCGGGGGTGATGCGACCGGCTTCGATGTCGAAGGTCTCGATCAGGATGTCGCGCAGGCGCGCGAAGATGTCTTCATTCGTCATGTCGTAATTGCTCCCTGCGGGCCTGACTCAGGCCGCGACCTTGCCGTGCGCCGCGACGAAGCGGGCCAGCGCGCGGATGCTGGCGAAATGCTGGCGCGTCTCTTCGGAATCCGCGGCCATGCTCACGCCATATTTCTTCTGCAGGGCCAGACCCAGTTCCAGCGCATCGATCGAATCGAGGCCCAGGCCGGTCACGAAGAGCGCGTCCTCGGCGTCGATCTGCTCGGGTGTCAGGTCCTCCAGATTCAAGGCCTCGATCAGTAGCAGTTTGATGTCACGTTCCAGCGCCTGCATGGCTCCCTCGTTCATTCGAAAAGTAATCGGTCAGATGGTCCGTCAGCCGCCTGGCCGCCAGCGCGGGTTCGCCGCCGCTGGCCGCCAGGAACGGCGCCACCGCAATGTCTTCACCCACGCAGAGGTCGAAGTGCAGGCGCCGCGATGCCACCTGCCACCACGGCTGGCCCTTGGTCAGGCCCAGCGGGGTGCATCGGATGGTCACCGGTGTGATGTCACGGACGGCGCGCGTCGCGATCTGGGCGGCGCCGCGCTGCATGCGCATCGGCTCGCCGGGCCGCGTTCGCGTACCTTCCGGGAAGATGATCAGATTGCCAGACGCCGCCATGCTGTCCATACAGGATTGCAGCAATTCCGACCCGTAATTGTTGCAGATGTAGGCTGTTGACCGCACGGGGCCCCTGGTGAAGGGATTGCTCGCCAGCGTGGACTTCACCACGCAGTCAGCGTTTCGCACGAGGGCGATCAAGAACACCACGTCGATCAACGTCGGGTGGTTCGCCAGGATCAGCAGTCCGCCGCGATGCAGACGTTCGCGATGGCGGATGTCGAAGCTGATCAGCCCCAGCAACCGCATCCAGCCAATGAACACGCGGAATGTTCGATGGATGGACCAGCGAGCCCAGGCGATGCGACGGTCGCGATCGCGCACGAGGAGGTCCAGCGCCGGGAACCAGAGCAGCCAGAGGATCAGTCCGCCGAGACCGAAGCTGGTGAAGGCGATCGCCGTCGCGAGCACGCGCCAGGCGCGGCCGACGGTGCGGTCGAGAAGATCGAGCAGGAGGCCCATGGCATCGGCTCAGCGCACGTCCGCGGAACGGGCGGGATGGCGCGACCAGCGCCAGCCGCCGGGCTGGCCGGCGATCAACCGGTCCAGCGAAACGGACGCCACGGTGCCGCCAGGCGCATCCGCCGCGGCGAGCAGCGCGAGCACCGGCAGGCTGCCACTCAGCCACGGCGACGATGGCGCTTCGGGTGTCAGCGCGTCTGCGGTCATCGGCTCGAGCGCAAAGGACGTGGCCCCGTCCTCGGCCGGCGCCAGCACGCAGGCCCACGACATCAGCGCGGGATCGGCGGTGGAAGGCTCGATCTGGCCGAGCGCCGCGTAGGCGTCGGGCAGCGGCGCATCGACATGCGCGACCAGGACCTGAGCGGCACCGTCGGCCAGCATTCCGAGGGCTTCGCAGAAGGCTGCTTCCGCGCTGTGTTCGCCGCCGGCGACGGCGAGGTAGTTCTGTCTGTCCTGGCGCGCCATTGAATACAGCGCGCCCGACGCGTTGTGCACCGACAGGCTGAAGTGGGTGGGAGACAGCGGCTCGCCGCCGGCCAGTTGCTGCAGCAGCGTGAGCGAGCGGGCGATCTCACCCCAGCGCGAGGCGAAGATCACGGGCATCGTGCCGGCGCCCTCTTCCGGCGTGCCTTGCGCCCACCAGGCGGCCTGCAGCGCCGCGCGGCCCAGCGGATCGATGCGTCGGCGCATCATCGCCGGCACTTCGGCGAGCGGCGGCTGGCCCTCGGCCGCGATAGGCGCGGGCGAGGCAAGCCAGGCGCGCCAGCTGTCCCGGGAATCGAGACCCGGGGCCCAGGCGGCCCAACGAACGACGCGGAAGCGGTGAGTCATGATGAAGAAAGCCCGCCTCGATGGTGCGAGGCGGGCCGCTCGGCGGGGTGGCCGGAGAGGGTCGGCGTGGGTTCAGCGCTTGGCGCGGAACTTCCGCAGGGCCGCGATCTGCGCGGCCATCGCGGCGAATTCGCTTTGCGCCTTGGCGAAGTCGATGTCGCTCTTGGCGTTCTTCATCGCTTCCTCGGCGGCCTGCTTCGCGGCCTGGGCTCGGGCCTCGTCGAGGTCCTTGCCGCGGATCGCGGTGTCGGCCAGCACGGTCACGACGCCCGGCTGCACTTCCAGCAGACCGCCGGCGACGAAGACGAATTCCTCGTTGCCGTCAGGACGCTGGATGCGCACCGCGCCCGGCTTGATGCGGGTGATCAGCGGGGTGTGCTTGGGCAGGATGCCCAGCTCGCCGCCTTCGCCCGGCAGCGCCACGAATTTCGCCTCGCCCGAGAAGATCTGCTCTTCCGCCGAGACCACGTTCACGTGGAGGGTTGCCATTGCGTTTCCTTAGGTTGGCCCGCGGCAGGCCTCGGCCACCGCGGGAAGAAGGTCCAGTGAGCGAGCAGACGGTGGGCTGGCCAGGCGTCGCGCGGAGCCGGACTTCCTGTCCGGCGAGCACGGCAACGACGCCAGCGCGCCGTCTGCGAAGTCTTACTGGATCTTCTTGGCCTTCTCGAAAGCCTCGTCGATCGTGCCGACCATGTAGAACGCCTGCTCGGGCAGGTGATCACATTCGCCGTTCACGATCATCTTGAAACCACGGATGGTTTCCTTCAGCGGGACGTACTTGCCCGGCGCGCCGGTGAACACTTCCGCGACGTGGAAGGGCTGCGACAGGAAACGCTGGATCTTGCGCGCGCGGGCCACGGCCTGCTTGTCTTCCGGCGACAGCTCGTCCATGCCCAGGATCGCGATGATGTCGCGCAGTTCCTTGTAGCGCTGCAGCACCGACTGCACCGAACGCGTCACGTTGTAGTGCTCTTCGCCGATGACGTTCGGGTCGATCTGACGCGAGGTCGAGTCCAGCGGGTCCACGGCCGGGTAGATGCCCAGCGACGCGATGTCACGCGACAGCACGACGGTGGCGTCCAAGTGGGCGAAGGTCGTGGCAGGCGACGGGTCGGTCAGGTCGTCCGCAGGGACGTACACGGCCTGGATCGAGGTGATCGAGCCGACCTTGGTCGACGTGATCCGCTCTTGCAGACGGCCCATTTCCTCGGCCAGCGTCGGCTGGTAGCCCACCGCGGACGGCATGCGACCCAGCAGCGCGGACACTTCCGTGCCGGCCAGCGTGTAGCGGTAGATGTTGTCCACGAAGAACAGCACGTCACGGCCTTCGTCGCGGAAGGACTCGGCCATCGTCAGCCCGGTCAGCGCGACGCGCAGACGGTTGCCCGGGGGCTCGTTCATCTGGCCGTAGACCATGGCGACCTTCGACTTGCTCAGGTCCTCCTGGTTCACGACGCCCGCGTCCGACATCTCGTGATAGAAGTCGTTGCCCTCGCGAGTACGCTCGCCGACACCCGCGAACACCGACAGACCCGAGTGAGCCTTGGCGATGTTGTTGATCAGCTCCATCATGTTGACGGTCTTGCCCACGCCGGCGCCGCCGAACAGGCCGACCTTGCCGCCCTTGGCGAACGGGCAGATCAGGTCGATGACCTTGATGCCGGTTTCCAGCAGTTCCTGCGACGGGCTCAGCTCGTCGTAGGCCGGCGCCTTGCGGTGGATGGCCGCGGTCTTCTCGCGCGACACGTCGCCGCGCTCGTCGATCGGGTTGCCCAGCACGTCCATGATGCGGCCCAGCGTCGGCATGCCGACCGGGACCTGGATCATGTCGCCCGTGTTGTAGACCTCGCTGCCGCGGCGCAGGCCGTCGGACGAGCCCAGCGCGATGGTGCGCACCACGCCGTCGCCCAGCTGCTGCTGGACTTCCAGCGTCAGGGTCGAGCCTTCCATCTTGAGGGCGTCGAACACCTTCGGCATCTGGTCGCGCGGGAATTCCACGTCCACCACGGCGCCGATGCACTGAACGATCTTGCCCACCGATTGAGTGTTAGCCATTTCTTCGTTCCTTCAATTCAAATCTGTTGCCTGCGATCGATCGCGAGATCAACCGCTGATGGCGGCGGCGCCGCTGACGATTTCCGACAGTTCCTTCGTGATCGCGGCCTGGCGGGTCTTGTTGTAGACCAGCTTCAGCTCGCCGATCAGCGTTCCGGCGTTGTCGGTCGCGGCCTTCATGGCCACCATGCGCGCCGATTGCTCGGACGCCATGTTCTCGGCCACGGCCTGATAGACCAGGGCTTCGGTGTAGCGCACCAGCAGCTCGTTGATCACGGTCGGGGCGTCGGGTTCGTACAGGTAGTCCCATGCGTGACCCGCGGCATCCGTCTCCAGCGACTCGGCCGTCAGCGGCAGCAACTGCTGCACCACCGGCTCCTGCTTCATCGTGTTGACGAAGCGGGTGTAGCAGAGATAGACCGCCGACAGCTTGCCGTCCGCATACGCGTCCAGCAGCGTCTTGACCGGGCCGACCAGCTTCTCGAGCTGAGGACTGTCGCCGAGCTGCGTCGCATGCGCGACGACCTTGGCGCCGATCCGGTTCATGAAACCGAGACCCTTGTTGCCGATCGCCACCACTTCGGACTTCTGACCCGCCGACTCAACTTCCTTGAGCTTGCCGGTCGCCGCGCGAAGCAGGTTGGTGTTCAAGCCACCGCACAGACCCTTGTCCGTCGTCACCACGACGAAGCCCACCGACTTGGCCTCCGGGTTCGCCACCATGAACGGGTGACGGTACTCGGGGTTGGCCTTCGACAGATTGGCGGCGATGTTGCCGACCTTCTCCGCGTAAGGACGGGCCGCGCGCATCCGATCCTGCGCCTTGCGCATCTTCGAAGCGGCGACCATCTCCATGGCCTTGGTGATCTTCTTGGTGTTTTCGACCGACTTGATCTTGCCGCGAATTTCCTTGCCTGCTGCCATGATTTCTCCTGTGAGGGCCGGGTCTTGCCTGACTTCAACGAGACCCGGTCATGGTTGCTTAGGCGAAGGACTTCTTGAACGACGTGATCGCGGCGTTCAGTTCAGCTTCCGCGTCCTTGTCCATCGCCTTGTCGTTCTCCAGCTTCGTCAGCAGGGCGGCATGCGAGGTCTTCAGGAACTGGTGCAGGCCGTGCTCGAACGACAGGACCTTCTTGACCTCGATGTCGTCCATGAAGCCCTTGTTCGCGGCGTACAGCGACGCGCCCATCAGGCTGATCGACAGCGGGCTGTACTGGGCCTGCTTCAGCAGTTCCGTCACGCGGGCACCGCGGTCCAGCTGCTTGCGGGTCGCGGCGTCCAGGTCGGAAGCGAACTGCGCGAACGCAGCCAGCTCACGGTACTGGGCCAGGTCGGTACGGATACCGCCGGACAGCGACTTGATCAGCTTGGTCTGGGCAGCGCCACCGACGCGCGACACCGAGATACCGGCGTTGATCGCGGGACGGATGCCGGCGTTGAACAGGTTGGTTTCCAGGAAGATCTGGCCGTCGGTGATCGAGATGACGTTCGTCGGGACGAAGGCGGACACGTCGCCGGCTTGCGTCTCGATGATCGGCAGCGCGGTCAGCGAGCCGGTCTTGCCCTTGACTTCACCCTTGGTGAAGGCTTCGACGTACTCGGCGTTGACGCGGGCGGCGCGCTCCAGCAGACGGCTGTGGAGATAGAACACGTCGCCAGGGAACGCTTCGCGGCCCGGGGGGCGGCGCAGCAGCAGCGAGACCTGACGGTAGGCGACGGCCTGCTTGGACAGGTCGTCGTACACGATCAGCGCATCTTGACCGCGGTCGCGGAAGTATTCGCCCATCGTGCAGCCGGAGTAGGCCGACACGTACTGCATCGCGGCGGATTCGGACGCGGAGGCGGCGACGACGATGGTGTAGTCCATCGCGCCGGCGGCTTCCAGGGCGCGCACGACGTTCTTGATCGACGAAGCCTTCTGGCCGATCGCGACGTACACGCAGGTCATGTTCTGACCCTTCTGGTTGATGATCGCGTCGATCGCCACGGCGGTCTTGCCGGTCTGGCGGTCGCCGATGATCAGCTCGCGCTGGCCACGGCCGACGGGCACCATCGAGTCGATCGACTTCAGGCCGGTCTGCACCGGCTGGTCGACGGACTTGCGGGCGATCACGCCCGGGGCGACCTTCTCGATGACGTCGGTCATCTTGGCGTTGATCGGGCCCTTGCCGTCGATCGGCTGACCCAGCGCGTTCACGACGCGGCCGATCAGCTCGGGGCCGACCGGCACTTCCAGGATGCGGCCCGTGCACTTCACGGTGTCGCCTTCGACGATGTGCTCGTAGGCGCCCAGGATCACGGCGCCGACGGAGTCGCGCTCCAGGTTCAGCGCCAGACCGAAGGTCTGCGTGCCGTCCGGGGCGACCGGGAACTCCAGCATTTCGCCTTGCATCACGTCGGACAGGCCGTGCACGCGCACGATGCCGTCGGACACGGACACCACGGTGCCCTGGTTGCGCACGTCGGTGGACGCGCCAAGGCCTTCGATGCGGCTCTTGATCAGTTCGGAAATTTCAGCAGGATTCAGTTGCATTGCTTGCTCCCAGCGGCATCCCGCCGAAGCGGGACACCAGGGTGAATCGGGGGGATCTCAGGCAGTCGGGCCGAAGCCTGAAGCCGAGGCTTCAGGCAGTGAGCGCCACTTTCATGCGTTCCAGACGGGCCTTCACCGAGGTGTCCAGCACCTCGTCGCCGACCACCACACGGATACCGCCGATCAGGCCAGGCTCCAGCTCAACCTGCGCTTGCAGCTTGCGGCCGAAACGCTTCTCCAGCGACGCGACCACGTCGGCCAACTGGGCCGGCTCGATCGGGAAGGCGCTGAAGATGTGCGCATCGGACACGCCGGAAGCGGCGTTGGCCAGTTCGTGGAACTGCTGGACCATCGCCGGCAGCGCCGACAGGCGGCCGTTGGCGATCACCTCGCGCAGGAAGTTCTGAACGCCGGGCAGCAGCGACTGCTGGCTCGCCGCGGACACCACCTGGAACACCTGCTCGGTGCTCACCTTGGGGTCCTCGGAGAACTGGCGCAGTTGGCTGTCGCCGGCGACGAGCGCCAGCGCGGCGAGCTGCTCGTTCCAGGTCTTGAGGTCCTGGGAGGACGCGACCTGGAACAGCGCTTCGGCGTAGGGACGGGCAATGGTTGCGAGTTCAGCCATGATTACAGCTCCGTCTTGAGACGGTTCAGCAATTCGGCGTGCACGCCGGCGTTGACCTCGCGCTGCAGGATCTGCTCGGCGCCCTTGACGGCCAGCGCGGCGACCTGCTCGCGCAGGGCCTCGCGGGCACGCACCGACTGCTGCTCGGCTTCCGCCTTGGCAGCGGCGATGATCTTGGCGCCTTCGTCGTCCGCGCGCTTCTTCGCTTCGTCCACGATCGCGGCGCCGCGCTTTTCAGCGTCGGACAGCAGCTTGGTGGTTTCGTTGCGGGTCTGCGCCAGTTGCTCGTCGACCTTCTTGTTGGCGTTGGCCAGTTCGGCCTTGGCCTGGTCTGCGGCGGTGAGGCCGGCGCGGATCTTGTCCGCGCGCTCGTCCAGAGCCTTCACGATCGGTGGCCAGATGAACTTCATCGTGACGAACACGAGAAGTGCAAACGGGATCCACTGGATGAAGAGGCTAGCGTTGATATTCACGGCACGATCCTTTCAGACGTGAAAGGGTTCGGGCTCGATCAACGAGCGACGGTGGCCAGGAAGGTGGCGGCGAACGGGTTGGCGAACGCGAACAGCAGCGCGATGGCGACGCCGATCAGGAAGGCCGCGTCGATCAGGCCGGCCAGGATGAACATCTTGGTTTGCAGTTCGTTCATCAGCTCGGGTTGACGGGCCGACGATTCCAGGAACTTGCCGCCCATCAGCGCGATGCCGATGGAAGCGCCGATCGCGCCCAGACCAACGATGATGCCGCAAGCCAGAGCGACCAGACCGAGGATGTTTTCCATGTTTTGCTCCTGAGAGAGTTAGATAAAGGTGAAAGGGAAAAGGAATCGAGGAATCGAGAAATCGCGAGAGATCGCGGCTGTCCGTCCGGATCAGTGCGCGTCGTGCGCCTGGCCCAGGTAGATCAGCGTCAGCATCATGAAGATGAAGGCCTGCAGCGTGATCACAAGGATGTGGAACAGCGTCCACACCGTGCCCGCCAGGACATGGCCGATGGCCAGGCCGATGCCGGTTCCGGTGAGGGCCCAGCCGCCGCCCATCAGGGCGATCAGCATGAACACGAGTTCGCCGGCGAACATGTTGCCGAACAGTCGCATGCCATGAGACACCGTCTTGGCGATGAACTCGATGACCTGCATGGCGAAGTTGAACGGCCACAGCACCGGATGGGCACCGAACGGCGCGGAGATCAGTTCATGGCCCCAGCCGCCGAGGCCCTTGATCTTCACGCTGTAGAAGAACACCAGCACCAGCACGAAGGTGGACATGCTGAGCGTGGTCGACAGGTCGGCGGTCGGCACGACGCGCTGATAGGCGTGGTGCGGATCGTGGGCGACATAGTTGGTGAACAGCGTCGGCAGCCAGTCCACCGGCAGCATGTCCATGAAGTTCATGAAGAAGATCCACACGAACACGGTCAGGGCGACCGGGCCGATGACCTTGCGGCTCTTCTCGTTGTGGATGACCGCCTTGGCCTGGTTGTCGACCATTTCGACCAGGATCTCGATGGCGGCCTGGAAGCGGCCCGGCACGCCGGCATGCGCCTTGCGTGCGACACGCCAGAGGAGGAACACGGCCAGCAGGCCGAGCACCGTCGAATAGATGAGCGAATCGAAGTTGAAGACGCTGAAGTCGACGATGCCCGTCTGCTTCACATCTTCGAAGGCGAAATTCTTCTGCCAATGCTGCAAATGGTGGGTGATGTATTCACCCGAAGTCGGCGCGTGCCCTTCTGCTGCCATGGTGGTGTTTCCGTCTCTATTTTCTGATTCGACCCCGCCGAAGCAGGGCCAGCCAATTTGCCTTCAGGGTCACGACGAGGGTCGAGAGCAATGCCGCCCAACTCAACGATGCGAAACCCGCGACGACCGCCACCAGGATGGCGACCGCCAGAATGATCTTCACCAGCTCCCAGACCGCGAACGTGAGCATCGGCGTGCCCGCGTCCCTGGCTGATTGCCGCGTCATGCCCCACGCCATCAGGGCGTTCGGCACGACGACCGAGACGGCACCGAACAGCGCCGACCAGGTTTTGTCGGCCTGCAGGGACAGCAGTCCCCACAGCGCGACCATGACCGCCCCCGCCGCGGCCTGCCAGGCCAACAAGGACCAGACGGACATCACCGGGAGCCGGGCCCGCAAGTCCTGCGCTTCTTCTCGCGTCAGGGGCTTGAAAGCCGGTTCGGCAGCCGCATCTCCTTCCATTCCATCGTCCCAGGGATCCTGGCTGGCGGTGCCGCGGTCGTTCGTCGGAACGGGCCGGGGCGGCTCTGCGGGCGACGCAACCGGTGCGTGCGCTGGATCGGGATTCACGGCGTCAGGGGGCGAGCTGCAAAACCACGGGATTATAGGGGTTCTGGCCTTACAGACCCTTAACAGGCCGTCGCGCTGGCCCATCCCCGCCGACTTGACAGTCTGTGCGATCCACGCCTAGGGCTCTCCCGAGCCCTGTTCATCGGCTTTCGCATCACTTCCAGCACATGCCCGCGCGCGGTGTGCGCGCAACACCTGGCCCCACCCGTCGCCGGGAATGTCCGCGGGAATGCCCTCAGTCTTCCCAGTGAGCGAACTGAACCGGTAGCCCCGCCACGGCCACGCGCATCTTCAGCACACAGCCCGCCCAGGGCTGGGCGGCGAGTTCGGCCTCGCTGCGCTTTTCCCGTGCGGTGGTGACGAAAAGGGTGCGCATGTCCGCACCACCGAAGGTCGGCATGGTCGCGCATCGCACAGGCAGTTCGACGCGCTGCAGCACTTCGCCCGACGGCGACAGCCGCAACAGCTGCTGCCCTTCCATCATGGCGATCCAGTAGGCGCCTTCGACGTCGACCGCCGCGCCGTCCGGCCGGCCGCCGTAGCTTTCCAACGACTGTTCCGGCGCGCGCTTCTCGAAGCTGGCGAAAACTTCGCGTGGTCCGACGGTGCCGGTTTCGACATCGAAACTCAACCGGTAAATCTCATGGGCCTTGGTGTCGGCCCAATACATCGTGCGGCCGTCCGGGCTCCAGGCCAGGCCATTGGACACGGTGATGCCGTCCTGGACCTGCTCGAACGCGCCGTTGCGCAGGCAGTAGAGCGCCGATTCCGGCTGACGCGCGTCGTCGATCGTGCCCACCCACAGCCGGCCCTTCGCGTCGGCCTTGCCGTCATTGAACCGGCGCTTGGCGGCGTCATAGGGTGGGTCGAGCAGCTTGTCGTACGCGCCGGTCGCCGGATCGAAGCGCCACAGGCCGTTGCGCTGCGGGATCAGCAGATTCCCGTCGGGCAGCGGCACGACGCAGCCCGGCTCGTCGTTGAGGGGCCAGCGGGTCGGCGTGTCCGCCCCGTTGTCGAGCCGGAACAACGCCTTGCCCGGGATGTCGACGTAATAGAGGCATTGCTCCAAAGGGTGCCAGAACGGCGACTCCCCGAGCAAGGCCGGCGTCAGCGACGCGGGCTCGAGGCGGTAGAGGTCGTCCGAGGACGTCGTCGAAGCGGCATGGGGCTGTGAGCTCATGCCCCGATGCTATGCCGGTAACCCGACGAAACCCGACTGAATCTGACGGCACCCGAAACCTTTCAGTCCAGGTCGACCTTCAGGTAATGCGCGCCGGCGATCGGATTGAAGTAGTACGGCGGGATCTCCTCGAAACCCAGGCTCTCATACAGATCGCGCGCGGCTTCCATGTCGTCCAGCGTGTCCAGCAGCATGCTGGAATAGCCGGCGGTGATGGCGCGATCGATCAGGGCCTGCGCCATCGTGCGGCCCAGGCCGAAACGGCGGAACGCGGGGCGGATGAACAGGCGTTTCATCTCGCAGGCGTTGGCGTAGTCGGAATCGGTCATCGGCCGGAATCCGCCGCAGCCGGCGATCTGGCCGTCGACCAGCGCCAGCAGCAGCGTGCCCTGCGGTGCGTCGTATTCGCCAGGCAGCGCGGCAAGTTCCTGGTCGAAGTTCTGGAAATCCAGGTCGATGGCCAGGCTCTGCGCGTATTCGCGCATGATCACGCGCGCTTCGTCCCACAACGTGGGCGAATCGGGGCAGATCAGTCGTATCTCAGGGGTGTCCACAGCGGGCGAGTGTAGCGAGACGGTTCCGCCGATCAAGCGCGGCGACCCGGAAACGATCGTCAAGGACCGGCGGCCGGGCCATGGGTGGCGAAGCCGGGGCGCTCAAGCAGATGGTGGATCCAGGCATCGATCGCCGGCAGCGCCGCATGCGCGATCGGCGCGGCGCGCCAGCGATGAGCGGACAGTCCCAGTACCACGTCCGCCAGCGTGAAGGTCTCGCCGAGCACGAATGGCCCGTCCGACCGCAGGAGCTGGTCTTCGAGCATCGTCATGTGCCGGTTCCAGTTCGCGACACTGGCTTCGATCAACGTGGCGTCCTGGTGCTGCGCGCTCTTGCGCACCGTCGCCATGAACGCGTAGCGCCAGCTGTTGTTCAGCTCGCCGCCCTGCCAGTCCATCCACATCTCGACGAGCGCTCGCTGGCGAGGCTCGTCAGGCAGCAGGTCGATGCGGCCCTCGCGTCGGGCAAGGTAGCGGCAGATGCTGTTGCTCTCCCACATCGAGAAGGCGCTGCCGGCCCCCTCATCGTCGATCAGCACCGGCATCATCGCGTTCGGGTTCAGTGCGCGGAAGGCATCGGCCTGCACGTCGACGTCCTCGCGCGTCAGATCCAGGCCCAGCTCGACGCCGGTCCACAACACCTTGCGAACGTTGATGGACGCTGCGCGCCCGAGCACTCGAAGGCCGCTCATGTCGATGCCATCGCCGCAAAGCCGAGCACGACGCGGCGCGTCTTCGCCGACTTCTTTTCGATCTTCGTGACGATCACCGCGCCGATCTCCGCCGTGTTGGCGACATGCGTGCCGCCGCAGGGCTGCAGGTCCACGCCGTCGATCTCCAACAGGCGGACGCGCCCGGTGCCTCGCGGCGGCAACACGCTCAGGCTGCGCACCAGCGTCGGATTCGCGTCGAGTTCCTCGTCGCTGATCCAGCGATGGCCCACCGGATGCGCCTCGGCGACGAGCCGGGCGATGCCGGCGGTCAGCGCGTCCTTGTCGAGCGGATCGGTCATGTGGAAGTCGAGCCGCGCATAACCCGCCGTGATCGAGCAGCCGTCGACCGGATGCGGGACCAGCGCGCAGAGCAGATGGGTCGCCGTGTGGAAGCGCATGTGGGCGTGACGACGCGTCCAATCGATGCGCGCGGTGACCCGCACGCCGGCATCGAGTCCGCTCAGGTCCTGATCCGCCGCGGGGAGGTGCAGGATCTCGCCGCCTTCGCCCTTGCGGGTGTCGGCAATGCGCAACTCGCGCCCGCCCGGCAGCGTCAGCGTGCCGGCATCACCGGCCTGTCCGCCGCCTTGCGGATAGAACACCGTGCGGTCCAGCAACAGGCCGCGTTCGTCGGCGCGCAGCAGCGCCGCGTCGCACTCGCGCAGCTGCGCATCCTCGCGGAAGAGATCCTGCGTGCTCATCGAGTCCCGGCAGCCACTTCAGCGGGCCGCCGGCAGGACGTCGTCGAGGTCGCCGGACTGCGTCGGCGCATCGGACAAGGTCCCCTCGATGGCTTCCAGCTCGACCGTGCCCTGGGGCGTCGACAACTGCGCGCGCAGGCCGTCGCGGGCCTCGAAGCCCAGCAGCCGCACCCCGCTTTCGGGCAGCTTGTCGGTCGGATGAGCATCGCCCTTCCATTCGATGGGCACCGGCAGGCCTTCCTTGCGCAGCCGGCGGCCATCCTCGCGCAGCGCGATGCGCCAGCTCAGATCGCCGCGGGCGGCCTCGACCGCCTCGCCGGCGTCGACGCCCTCGCCCGACCACGTGGCCAGCGTCGCGTCCAGGCTGGGCACGCGCGCGACCCAATGCAGCAGCGACGGACCGTCCTCCTTCAGACGCTCGCGCACGGCGGGCTGGTCCAGGTCGAACCAGCGCGGCCGGCCGGGATCCGGCGCTTCCGGATCGATCGCGATGATCTCCAGGTAGCAGCGCGGATAGGCCGGCGGCCCGCTGATGTTGAGCAGCAGGTTATGCGTGCCCATCAGCGCATGGCGCCCACCGGGTTGGGGAGACACGCCGAGGACACGCTCGCACCAGGCGCGGCCCTCCTCCAGCGTATTCGCGGCGACAACGAGATGATCGACTTCCATGCTCATGGCTTCACAACCTCACCTGACCGTGGATCAATGGCGTGACATCGCCGCCAATCCAGCAATGTCCGCCCTCTTTCGCCACATGCACCCGGCCGGCACGCCCGAGGGCGGCGCCCTGGGCGGCCACATAGCTGTCGGGCGCCAGACCGGCGCCTTGCAGCCATAGTGCCAGACCCGCGTTGAGGCTGCCCGTCACCGGGTCTTCAGCGGGACCGAGACCGGGCACGAAGGCCCGCACCTCGAATTGCAGCGGCGAGCCCGCAGGATAAGCGCCAACGACGCCCAGCTTGAGTCGCCCCATGGACACGTAGTCCGGTTCGATGGCGAGGACCGCCTCGGCCGACGCCAGGCGCGCCGCCATCCAGTCGGGGCCGTTGTTCACCCAGACGACGTCCAGCAGGTCGGCGTCAGGGACGCGCAGCGCACGCGCCACCTGGTCGCGCAACGCGGGTTCGACCGGGCCTTCGCGCCGCAGCGGCGGCGCGGCGAAGGCCAGCCGCGTGCCGTCGCGGCGGATGCGCACCAGGCCGATGGCGCATTCCTGGACCACCTCGCCGGGCCGCTTCGGATCGCCGCCGCTGGACAGCCACGCATGGCAGGAACCCAGCGTCGGATGCCCCGCGAAGGGCAACTCGCCACCCGGCGTGAAGATGCGGACGCGGTAGTCGGCCTCCGGATGGGTCGGCGGCAGCAGGAAGGTCGTCTCGGAGAGATTCGTCCACTCGGCGAACTTCGCCATGGTGGCGTCGTCCAGGCCCGCGCCGTCGATGACGACGGCCAGCGGGTTGCCCTTCAGCGCCTCGGCGGTGAAGACGTCGACTTGAACGAAGCGGCGGAGTTCGGACATGGGGAACCTCGGAAAAACAGGACGAGTCGATCCGTCCCGCCTGACGGGGCGGTGACGAGTGGCGGAAACAGGGGACAAGGCCCGACCCCGGGCGGGGTCGGTGTCGGTGCCTGGCCGGGTGCCGCGCGGGCCGCGAGTCGATCAGGGCGCCGTCTCGGCGGTCGCCTCCGCGAGCGCCTCGTGCAGCACGCGGCCGAGCTTGTCGACACCTTCGGCGATCAGGTCGGGCGTCAGCGTCACGAAGGACAGGCGCAGCGTGCGCGTGTCCGGCTGGTGCGCGTAGAACGCGGCGCCGGGGACGTAGGCGATGCCAGCGTCGACCGCGCGCGGCAGCAGCGCCATCGCGTCCAGCCCCTCGGGCAGGCGGATCCAGAAGAACATGCCGCCCTCCGGGGTCTGCCACTCGCAGCCGGGCGGCAGCGCCGTTTCCAGCGCCTTGGCCATCGCGTCGCGGTTGGCCTTGTAGCGGGCGCGGATCTTGGGCACGTGCTCGTCCAGGAAACCGCCCTTGATGACCTCGTGCACCACGCGCTGGTTGAAGCCCGGCGTGTGCAGGTCGGCCGCCTGCTTGGCCTGCAGCAGCTTCGGATAGAGCTCGCTGGGCGCGACGATGTAGCCCAGGCGGAAGCCGGGCGTCAGCACCTTGGAGAACGAGCCCAGGTAGATGCTGCCTTCCGGCCACAGCGAACTGAGCGAGGCCGGCGGCGCCTGGTCGAACCACAGGTCGCCGTACGGGTTGTCCTCGACGATGGGGACGCCGGCCTTGCGGGCGGCGGCGACCACGGCCTGGCGGCGTTCCAGGCTCATCACGCGGCCGGTGGGGTTCTGGTAGTTCGGCAGCAGATACGCGAAGCGCGTGCCCGGCGCGTCGTGCGGCAGCGCCTCGATGGCCGAAGGCAGCGGACCCTCGGCGTCGCTGGCGAGGCTGGCGAAGATCGGTTCGTACGGCGTGAACGCCTGCAGCGCGCCGAGGTAGGTCGGCGTCTCGACCGCGACGGGCGCGCCCGAATCGCACAGCAGCTTGCCCACCAGGTCGAGGCCCTGCTGGGATCCGCTGGTGATCAGCACCTGGTCCGGCGAGGCGTTGATCCCCAGCGTCGCGACCTTGGCCGCGACCCACTCGCGCAGCGGCGCGAAGCCCTCGCTGGCGGCGTACTGCAGCGCCTCCTTGGCGTTGTTCGTCAGCACGCGGTCACAGGCCGTCCTGATCGCGTCGACCGGGAACGTGTCCGCGCTGGGCAGGCCGCCGGCCATGGACAGGATGCCCGGCTTCTCGGTGACCTTCAGGATCTCTCGGATGATGGACGGATTCATGCGCGCCGCGCGGCGGGCCTGCGTCCAGGGACTGCGGTTCATGGGGGTTGTCTCCGGTTGAGCGGATCAGTCTAAGGGGTCGACCAGCACAGCACCAATACACTGCGCCATACCACCGCATGATCTGTATCGGCATGGACACCAGCACAGCCCACGGCAGCATGAGCGCTCCCAACAGCGCGAATGTCGCGCCGGTCGCCCTCTCCCGCAACGCCAGCCAGCCGCTCGCACAGCAGCTGGCGCAGCGCTTCGCGGCGCGGATCCAGCAGCGGCTGCTGCTGCCGGGGGCGCGGCTGCCCTCGGTGCGGGACTGCGCGCGGCATCACGGCGTCAGTCCGTACACGGTGGTGGCGGCCTATGACCAGCTGCTCGCGCAGGGCCTGCTGGAGGCGCGGAAGAAGCGAGGGTTTTTCGTTCGCGAAACCCGGCTGCCCGCGCCCCGGGCGCCGCTCGCCCATGACGTCGCTCCGGCGCCACTCCCGCCGCCGGTCGACGCGAGTGCGCTGATCCGCGGCATGTTCCAGGCGGATGCGCGGCGTTCGCCGGGCCTGGGCACGCTGCCGGCGGAATGGCTGGATCTCGGGTTGCTGCAGTCGACCCTGCGCCGGCTCGCCGCGAACGCGGACGACGCGCTGCTATCCGGCTACGGCGAGCCGCTCGGCGATGAGCGCCTGCGGCGCGCGCTATCGCGCCGGCTGCTCGACATCGCCGTCCAGGCCGCGCCGGACCAGATCATGAGCACCGTCGGCGCGACGCACGGCCTGGACCTGATCACCCGGGCCTTCCTGGAGCCCGGCGACGCCGTGCTGGTGGACGACCCGGGCTGGGCGATCGAATACGCGCGGCTGTCGCAGGCCGGCATGCGGCTGCTGCCGGTGCCGCGCGGCGCCCACGGACCGGACATGGCGGTGATGCGCCGGCTGATCGAGGAACACCGGCCGCGCATGTACGTGACGGTGTCGGTGCTGCACAACCCGACCGGCGCGACGCTGGACCTGGCGCATGCGCATCAGGTGCTGCAGCTGGCGCACGAGCACGACCTGCTGATCATCGAGGACGACACCTACGCGCTGTTCGCGCCCAACCACGCGCCGCGGCTGGCGGCGCTCGACCAGCTGCGGCGCACGATCTACGTCTCCGGTTTCTCGAAGATGCTGTCGCCGGCGTGGCGCGTCGGTTTCGTCGCGGCGAGCCCCGACCGCATGGCGCGCCTGACCGACCTGAAGCTGCTGGCGTCGCTGACGACCAGCCCGCTGATGGACCGCGCGGTCGCGCTGTGCCTGGAGCAGGGCCTGCTGCGCAAGCATGCCGAGCGGATCGCGGCGCAGCTGGTCTCCGCGCGTCAGCGCTGCGTGCGGCTGGCCGAGGAGGCCGGCTGCCGCTTCGCCGCGACGCCCGCCGGCCTGTTCGGCTGGGTCGACGTGGGTGCCGACACCGAGCGCCTCGCGCCCGTGATGATGGACCAGGGCTGGCTGATCGCGCCCGGCATCCTGTTCAGCCCGACGCGCACGCCGGGCACGCTGATGCGGATCAACTTCGCGACCTCGCAGGATCCGAAGTTCTGGCACGCGCTGGATCGGGCGCGCGAGGCGCTCAAGCGCTGATTCGCTGAGGTGCCGGCACTAAGATCCGCGGTCATGACGACCCTCAACGCCTCCTCCCCCGTCGACCTCGGTGCCGCGCTGGCCGAGGCCTGGACCCACGACACCCTGCTCGATGACGCCGCGTGGTCGCTGCCCGACGAGGCCGCCGCCTATGTGGCGCAGGCCGAACTGGCCAAGCGGCTCGACTGGCTGTCGCCCGGCCGGGCGCAGTTCTGGAAGTGCGGCGGCTCGTCGCGCGAGGGCGCGCTGGGCAGCTCGCCGCTGCCGCCTCAACGCGCACGCGAGGTGCGCGGACTGCGCAACGGCGGCGATTTCAGCGAGTTCGCGCTGGTCGGCGCGGAGGCCGAGATCGCGCTGCGACTCGGTCAAGACGTGACCCCGGAGATGGCGGCGGCGCTGGTCGCCGGCGAGGCCGAGCACCTGATCGACGCGATGTGCGTCGCGGTGGAATGGCTGGGCTCGCGCTGGCAGCGCGGCCTGGCGGCGGACAACACGCTGCGCCTGGCCGACGCGCAGACACACGGCGCGCTGGCGCTGGGACCGTGGCAGGCGTGGAAGCCCGGTCACGACTGGGCGAACCAGCCCTGCGAACTGATCGTCGAGGGTCAGGCGCCCATGGGCGGCGTCGGCGGACACGGCCTGAACGACCCGGCGTGGGTCGTCGCCGGCTGGCTGCAGACCGCGACGCGCGGCGGGTTGACGGTGCCGGCGGGCAGCGTCGTCACGACGGGCTCGTGGCGCGTCGCGACGAAGATCGCCAAGGGGGCGGCGGTCACCGCCCGCTACGACGGATTGGGCGAGTTGGCCGTCCGGGCCTGACGGCTCCGGCCGGTTCCTCCCAAGGCCGTCCGCCGCTCATCCGCTCGGCCGCTCAGCCGCTCAGCCGCCATTGGCGGGGCCACGGACTACCGGACCCCGCCGACGCGCAGGAGGCATGACACCCGGGTCTTGCGCGACGAGCCAGGCCCGGTTCGCGCGAGCCAGGAGGGCCGACACCTGCTGCATCCGGGACGCCACGGCCACGAGTGACTGCGAGGGCGCCCGGCCGAGCGGGGCCTGAGCGCACAGGTCCCGCCGCCGTCCCGTAGCAGGACGCGGGTCCGATGAGGAGGACGACGACGCCCCACCCGGCTGATCGGGGACGAGGCAAGACGCGGAAAAAGCCCAGGGAGAGAGGAGCGGCAACATGCGGCACCGTGGTCGTGTGGAAAGGCGCTGTGTCGGCACTTCCACAAGGCCGGTTCAGGCGCCGCCGCCGGACGGCACCGGCCTCACTTCCCGTCCAGCTCTTCCCAGCGCGTCATCAGGGTCAGCAACTCGTCGTCGATCTCGGCGGCGCGATTGGTGACTTCGGTGATGCGGCCGGCGCCCTGCTGGTACAGCTCGGTGCTGTTGAGCAAGGCCTGCAGGTGCTTCTGCTCGGTCTCGAGCGCGCCGATCTGCTTGGGGATCTCGTCCAGCTCGCGCTGTTCCTTGTAGCTGAGCTTGCGCCTGGTCGCCACCACCGGTGCCGGCGCGGGCGCCGGAGCGGGTGCCGGCGTGGGCGCCGCGGCTGGGGTCTGGCGCGCCCGGATCTCGGCGGCGCGCTGCGACTGCTGCAGCCAGTCCTCGATGTCGCCTTCGTACTCGCGCCACTTGCCCGCGCCTTCGCTGACGATGGTCGAGGTCACGACGTTGTCCAGGAAGCGCCGGTCATGGCTGACCAGGAACACGGTGCCGTCGTATTCGGCCAGCAGTTCCTCCAGCAGCTCCAGCGTCTCGATGTCCAGGTCGTTGGTCGGTTCGTCCAGCACCAGCACGTTGGCCGGGCGCGCGAACAGCCGGGCCAGCAGCAGCCGGTTGCGCTCGCCGCCGGAGAGGCTGGACACCGGCGATTCCGCGCGCGCCGGCGAGAACAGGAAGTCGCTCAGGTAGCTCTTGACGTGTTTGCGCTGGTTGCCGATCTCGATCCACTCGCTGCCGGGGCTGATCGTGTCGGCCAGCGTCGCGCTGAGGTTGAGCGCGTCGCGCATCTGGTCGAAGTAGGCGACCGTCATCTTGGTGCCCAGGCGCACTTCGCCGCTGTCGGGCGCCAGTTCGCCGAGGATCATCTTCAGCAGCGTCGTCTTGCCGGCGCCGTTCGCGCCGATCAGGCCGACCTTGTCGCCGCGCAGGATGGTGCCGCTGAAGTTGTCGACGATCACGCGATCGCCGAAGCGCTTGGAGACGTTCTCCAGTTCCGCCACGATCTTGCCGCTCGAATCGCCGGTGGCGACGTCCAGCCGCACCTTGCCTTGCACATCGCGGCGGGCCTGGCGTTCGTTGCGCATCTCGTGCAGGCGCTGCACGCGGGCGACGCTGCGGGTGCGGCGCGCCTCGACGCCCTTGCGGATCCAGACCTCTTCCTGGGCCAGCAGCTTGTCGAAGCGGGCGTTGGCCAGCGCCTCGTTCTCGATCTCATAGGCCTTGGACGCCTGGAAGGCGGCGAAGTTGCCGGGATAACCGCGCAGTTGGCCGCGGTCGAGTTCGACGATACGGTTGGCGACGTTGTCCAGGAACGCGCGATCGTGGGTGATCAGCAGCAGCGAGCCCTTGAAGCCGTTCAGCAGCTCCTCCAGCCAGCGGATGGCGTCGAGGTCCAGATGGTTGGTCGGTTCGTCGAGCAGCAGCACGTCCGGCTGCGCGACCAGGGCGCGGGCCAGCGCGACGCGCTTCTTCAACCCGCCGGAGAGTTCGCCGATCTTGCGCGAGCCGTCCAGGTCCAGGCGGTGCAGCGTCTCGTCGACGCGCTGTTCCCAGTTCCAGGCGCCGATCTGCTCGATGCGCTCCTGCACCCAGCCGAGGTCGTCGTTCTCGTCGTGAGCCTCATAACGTTCGCGCAGCGCCTTGGCTTCGGCGACGCCTTCGCTGACGACGTCGAAGATCGTCGCCTCGGAGCGCAGTTCGGGTTCCTGCGGCACGTAGACGCTGGTCAGGCCCTTTTCGAGCTGCAGCAGCCCGTCGTCGAGCTTCTCGATGCCCGCGAGGACCTTCAGCATCGAGGACTTGCCGGTCCCGTTGCGACCGATCAAGCCGACGCGGTCGCCGGTTTCGAGGGAGAAATTGGCGCCGTCGAGCAGCGGCACGTGGCCGAAGGCGAGGTGGGCGTTGGAGAGGGAAAGGACAGCCATGGGCGCGATTGTCCTCGAAGGCGCGTGACGACTCCCTCAGACCCAGACACGATAGGCCCAGAACGCCTCGTCCTGGGCGACGCGGCGGCGCAGTTCCTCGGGGCTGAAGCCACTGAGGCGGCGGGTTTCGCGGCAGAGGTGGGCCTGGTCGGCATAGCCGTGGTCCTGCGCCAGCGCGCTCCAGATCACGGCGCCCTCGTCCTCTTCGAGCTTGCGCACCTGCTGGAAAGCAGCTTCGGCGCGGCTGACCAGCCGCAACGCGCGCAGGCTCTGACCGCTCCATTGCTTGATGCGGCGCTCCGCCTGGCGGACGCTGCGCCCGTGACCGGCGGCGATCGCGCGCAAGGCCAGATGCTGCATCCAGCCGGCGTAGCCGCGGGGCGGCGGATCGTCCGCCAGCACCTCGTCGCGCACGGCGCGCCAGCGCGGCAGCAGGAAGTCCTCCAGCGTGCGACGGGCGGTCTGTTCGTCGCGGGCCGCGAGCATCGCGGCGTCGAGCGCATGCCATGCCGGATCGTCGATGAAAGACAACGGCAGCATCCGGTCCTTGAGTTCAGCGAGGTCGACGCCCGTCATCGCCTGCAGCGCCTCCGGCCGGATCGCGACCATGAACGCCCGGCAGTCGGGCGTCGCCTGGAAGCGCTTCGGACCGGCGCGCGGACCGCCGATGACACTGGCGGGCAGCCAGGGGCCTGGAGCGCCGTCTACGTCCGTCCCGGCGTCGACGTCCCGCGCCGCCTCCGTTCCGATGCCCAACTCCCGCACGCGGCCGCTCAGGGTCCAGCTGAGGCCGCACAGCGGCGTCGCGGGGAACCAGCTCTGGCATTGGGCGTCGGACAAGGTCTCGCCTTGCGTGGCCGCCGCCGAAAGGTCCCGCCAGAGAGAGGCGTACAGACAACCCTCCAGCGAGCGCGGCGGGATATGCAGACGAGCGACGGTACCGGGATGCAGCGGAGCGTCCATGCGTCGCAGTCTAGGCGCACCGCCCGTTTCACTCCCTCTCCCGCAGTTCGGGAGAGGGTGGGGGTGAGGGTCGTCGTCCTGCCACCACCCTCACCCCAACCCCTCTCCCGCAGTGCGGGAGAGGGGGCAGGAAAGCCAGCGGAAATCATTGCATCGGATCGCAGACACGCACGATGTCGCTTCGATTCAAGACGCCCCGGCGCGGCACGGAGACGATGCGATCCCATGAGCCACGTCCTTGCGATCCCTGATGCCGTCCCCGGTCCGCGCCCGCGCTGGGCCGGTCTGCCCGAAGTGCTGTCCATGCGCCGCGACTACCTCGGCCACATGCAGCGGCTGCACCGGCAGTACGGCGACGTGGTCCACCAGCGGCTGCTCGGCCTGGACGACTTCAACTTCTTCCATCCCGACCAGGTCCGCGAACTGCTGATTGCCGGTCACGACGGGATGATCCGCTGGGAGCGCGCGACGCAGGTCTTCGCCGACGCACACGGTCGGAGCGTCCTCGTCGCCGAGGGTCCGGCATGGCAGCGGCAGCGCAAGCTGCTGCAGCCGGGCTTCGCGCCGCAGCGCGTCCAGGGCTTCGTCCCGCTGATGGTCGATGCCGCCCATCGCGCCCTGGATGGACCCGCCGCTGGATCCACTGCACCGGACATCGACATCGACTTCGAACAGCGGATGACGCTGCTGACGATGGACGTGATCCTGCGCACGCTGTTCTCGACCGGCGAGCGTGAGCCCGTCGTCGCCGAAGCGTCCTGGGCAGTGCACGAGCTTGGCAGGATCGCCATGGGCGAGATGTACGTGCCGGTCAGTGCGCCGCTGTGGGCGCCGTGGAAGCGCGGCAAGCGCCGTGCGCTCCGTGCGCTGGACACGCTGATCCGCGGTCACCTGGCCGGACGCCGTGAAGGCGCCCAGCGCGGCGAGCCGCCGCCGGACGACCTCCTCGCCATGCTGATGTCGCTGCTCGACGCCGACGGCACCGCACTCGACGACACCGCCTTGCGCGACGAGTGCATGACGACCTTCCTGGCCGGCCACGAGACCAGCGCGGCCGCGCTGACCTGGTGGGGCTGGTGCATGGCGGCGAATCCGGACGCGCAGCGACGCGCGGCCGACGAGGTCGACGCGGTGCTTGGCGGCCGGACGCCGACCGCGGCGGACCTGACACGGCTGCCGTGGCTGAGCCTGTGCATCAAGGAAACGCTCCGCCTGTATCCGCCAGCGCCCGCCCTCTTCTCGCGCCAGCTGACCGGCGACATGGAGATCGCCGGGCTGCGGCTCAAGCGCGGCGCGATGATTCGCCTGACCCCCGGCGTGATCCAGCGGGACCCGCGCTGGTTCGACGAGCCCGACGCCTTCCGCCCGGAACGCTTCGATCCGGCGACCGGCCATCGCGAAATCCCGCGCGGCGCCTGGATGCCCTTCGGCGCGGGACCGCGGGTGTGCCTCGGCAGCCATTTCGCGCTGATGGAGATCACGCTGATCGCAGCGATGGTGTTGCAGCGGCATCGCCTCGCACCGCTGCCTGGAACGCCGCCGCCGACCCCGGTGCTCAACATCACGCTGCGCCCGGCGACGCCGCTGCGCCTGCGCCTGCTGCCGCGCTGAATCCACGCATTGAATCTTTTATTCGTGGACGGCGTGCGAGGCGGTCCGTAGCCTCGCGGCATGACCGCCTTACGAGATCGTCTCGGTCAACCGAACGAAGCTCCCGTCCGAAAGCTGGAAGCGCACCCAGCGCATCCGGCTCGGTTGGATAGGCATGTCCTGCTCCGCCGACGCGCCGGTGTCGAACTCCACCGCGCCGGGCGCCGGCTCGTACCAGCCGAGCGCGTCGAGCCGCGCCTCCTGCGCCACGATCTCCGGCGTCGCGTAGCACCACAGCGCACGGCCGATCAGCTCCGCGCGCGGCAGCCGGCAGTGGCGCTCGCGACCGCGCGACATCGCGAGCAGGCGATGGCTCAGGTCGCAGATCAGATGCACCGCGCCGGGCGCGCGCTCGACCAGGCGACCCAGCTCGAAGTCGGCGGCGCTGTCCAGCCGCGCGGCCATCAATCGACGCAGCGTCTGCTGCTCATCGAGCGAGGGAGCGGCGATCCCCGACTCCCAGCGCGAGACCGTCGTCTGCGACACGCCCAGTTCGGCACCGACCGCGCCCTGCTTCAGGCGGCGCAGCGTGCGCCATTGACGCAGGCTTCGTCCGAGCTGGCGGGCATCGCAGGAGAGCAGCGGCGAGTCGTTCATGGTACGGCGGCGGGCAATCGGAAGGACGACGGATCGATGTCGATGTCGATGTCGATGTCGATGTCGATGTCGATGTTCAGGGCGATCGGTACCGGAGGACCGAAGTGAGGATTTTGCTGTACTACCTGTGCGGCGTGTTCGCCGCGGCCCAATTGGGCAAGCTGGCCGCGCTGTCGCCGCCGATCGCGCGCGAGCTCCAGCTCGGACTGGCCGCGATGGCGGCGTTGACCTCGCTGCTCGAGGTTTGCGGCGCCACGCTGGGCGGCGCGGCGGGTCGCTGGCTACCGCGACTCGGGCTCAAGCGCGCGTTGGCTGCAGCGGTGCTGGCGCTCGCCGTCGGCTCAGCCGCGGCGGGATTCGCCCACGGCCTGGCCCTGCTCGCGCTGGCGCGGCTGGTCGAGAGCCTCGGTTATCTCGCCATCGTGGTCGCCGCGCCCGTGCTGATCGCCCGCGCCGCCGACGGCCGTCGCCAGGCCGCCGCAATGGCGCTCTGGAGCACCTTCCTCCCGGTGGGCATGGCGATCGGCGCGTGGGCCTATGCGCATGCGGCGGGCTGGGCCGGCTGGCGGCCCGCGCAGGCGCTGAGCGTCGCGGGCGGCGTCCTGCTGTGGATCGGTCTGTGGACCGTCCGTGTGGACGACGACCCGCACGCCGTCGAGTCCCGCCACCCACCGGGACCGACCGGCGCGCTGCTCTGGGCGCTGGTCGCCGCCTTCGGCGCGTACGCAATCGCCGAGGTCGGTCTGCTCGCGCTGCTGCCCAGCCTGCTCACGCAAGGCGGCATGCCCTTGAGCGCGGCAGGCACCTGGACCGCTGCGGCGGCGCTGGCCAACGTGCCCGCCAGCGCTCTCGGCGCCTGGCTGCTGCGACGACACGGCGCGCTGTCACGAGCGATCGCCGTCGGCATGGCGGTGTCGCTGGGCGCGTCGGGGCTGCTCTACCTCGGCGTGATGCGGGACGCAGGCGACGCGTCCTGGCAAGCGATGCTCGCCATCTGCATCAACGCGGCATCAGGCGTGTTCCCGAGCCTGGTCTTCGCGCTGCTGCCGTTGTCCGCGCGCACGCCGGAGCGGTTGTCGCTCGCCAGTGGCCGCCTCACGCAGTTCGGCGCCTCGGGCGCGCTGCTCGGCCCGCCGCTGATGGGCACGGTCGTCGAACGCTGGGGCTGGAGCGCCGCGGGCGGCCTGTCGCTCGCGCTCTCGCTGCTGGCGATCCCGCTGGCGCTCTTCGCATGGCGACGGCTCGCTCAATCGTCCGACGAGAACCCGGACGCCGCCACGATCGGGCCCCACTGCGTGCGTTCGGCGGCGAGGCGGCGCGCGTAGTCCGCCGGCGCCATGGCCAACGGCTCGCAACCGAGCTTGGCCAGGCCCTCGACGACCTGCTTCTCGCGGAGCGCGACGCGGACCAGGTCGTAGACCTTGTCGACGACGGCGGCCGGCGTCTTCGGCGGCAGGAACAGGCCGTAGGTCTCGACGCCGATGATGCCCTTGAAGCCCTGCTCGGCGAAGGTGGGCACTTCCGGGGCGAAACGCGAGCGCTCGTGGTCGGTGACGCCGAGGACGCGCACCCGTCCACCCGCGACGTAGGGCAGCAGGTCGCCCAGGAGGAAGCAGCCCGAGGCGATCTGCCCGCCCATCAGGTCCTGCAGGCCGGGCGCGGCGCCGCGGTACGGCACGTGCGTCAGCGAGATGCCGGCGGCGCGCTTGAACTGGTCGCCGAGGAAGTGCGGCATCGCGCCGGCCGCGGGCGAGGCGTAGGACGACTGCTCCGGATGCGCCTTGGCCCAGGCGGCGAAATCGCCCATCGTCTTCACCGTCGCGGGCACCATCGGCCCGACGCCGAAGCCGCACGTCGCGTTGGCCATCGGAGAGACCGCGATCGCGTCGGTCTCCGGCTTGTAGGCCAGCTTGCGGTAGACGTGCGGATAGATCGTGAACATCGAGGACGGGCTCACCAGCATCGTGCCCCCGTCGGGCGGCGCGTCGCGCAGCGCGGTCACCGCGAGCCGGCCGCCGGCGCCGACGCGCTGTTCGACAAGCACGTTCTCGGCGAGACGTCCGCGCCAGGCCTCGGCGAGGCGCCGCGCGCTGACGTCCACCGAGCCGCCGGCGGGGAAGCCGACGAGGATGCGCGGCATCGCCGCGGTCTGCGCGCGCAGCGGTCCGGCGAGGCCGGCCATCGCCGCGCCGAGCAGCAGGCCGGCGTCGCGCCGGGTGAGCTTCGGATCGAGGTCATTCATCGCTTGTCTCCGTCGTTGTTGTGCGTCGTTGTTTTCCGTCGTCGCTGTCTGTCGTCGCCAGTCGGCGTCATGCGTCGTTCTTGTCCGTGATCGTCGCGGCGATCTCCGCCAGGCGTTCCAGGTCCGCCTTCAGGCGCGCGGCGCGTTCGCCGAGTCCACTCATCAGGCGCGCGTCATGCACGCGCACGCGGCGCTCCAGCACCGTGAGCTGACGCTTGCCCGCCGCCGTCAGGAACAGCCCCCAGCGGCGCGCATCTTCTGCATCGTCGCGCCGTTCCACCCAGCCGCGGTCGGTGAGCCAGTCCGTCAATCGCAGCGCGCCGCTGCGATGCAATCCCATCGCCTGAGCGAGCAGCCCCTGCCGCATGCCCGGATTGCGTCCGACAAGCACCAGCGCGGCGAAGCGCTGCGGGCTGACGTCGAGTTCCGCGGTCGCGCGATAGAAGTCCAGGTAGAGCGCGTTCTGAGCGCGCCGCAACGCGTAGCCGAGCAGGTCGTCGAGGACGCCGTAATCCAGCCCGGGCACAGGCAGCAAGGGCGCTTCCGGCGGGTCGGGAACGGCATTCGACGGCTTGGATCGGCTCATCGGCATCAGCTTAGGTACTGTTGCATAGCGCAACTATCTCGCTTACCCTGACTCGATCGGACCGGCACGGTCGCTCGCTCGCCGGGGCGCCGCCACATCACCTTCCACGACGCCTGGAGATCCCCATGGCCCTCGACATCCTGATCGCCGGCGGCGGCATCGGCGGACTGACCGCGGCGCTGGCGCTGCAGCGCGACGGCCACCGCGTGACCGTCTGCGAAGCCACGGCGGAACTCAAGCCGCTGGGCGTGGGCATCAACCTGCTGCCGCATGCGGTGGCCGTGCTCGACGGACTGGGGCTGATGCCGGCGCTGCAGGCGATGGCCGTGCCGACCTCCGCGCTGATCTTCGCCAACCGGCACGGACAGACGATCTACGAGGACCGCCGCGGACTGGCCGGCGGCTACAGCCACCCGCAGTTCAGCGTGCATCGCGGCGAGCTGCAGCTGATGCTCTGGCGCGAAGCCGCGGCGAGGCTCGGCGCCGAACGCGTCGTCAGCGGCTGGCGCACCACGGGTGCGCGCAACGATGGCGACGGCGTCATCGTGCACGGGACGGACACGACCGGCGAGCCGGTCGAGCGACGCGCGGATCTGCTGATCGCGGCGGACGGCATCCATTCGGCGATCCGCCGTCAGTTCCATCCCGACGAGGGCGCGCCGCGCTGGAACGGGATGATGATGTGGCGCGGCACCTCGCTGGCGAAGCCCTTCCTCGACGGTCGCACGATGGTGCAGGCGGGCCACCGTCGCGCGAAGTTCGTCGTCTACCCGATCGCGCCGCCGCGACCGGACGGCTTGCAGCTGATCAACTGGATCTGCGACCGCCGCCTGCGCGAGGATGGTCTCGGCGGCGGCCTCACCGCGCCCGGCCGCGAGGACTGGAACAAGCCCGGCTCGATCGCCGATCTGCTGCCGACCTTCGGCGGCTGGCGCTTCCCTTGGCTGGACGTGCCGGGCGTGATCGGGAGCGCGACGCAACTGCTGGAATGGCCGATGGTCGACCGCGATCCGCTGCCGCGCTGGCGGCATGGCCGCATCACGCTGCTCGGCGACGCGGCGCATCCGATGTACCCGATCGGCTCCAACGGCGCGACGCAGGCGATCCTCGACGCCGAGGCGATCGCACGGTCGCTGCGCGAGGAACGGCGTGTGGAGACGGCACTCGACCACTACGAGGCCGAACGCCGGCCAATGTGCGCGCGCATCGTCGAGCTGAACCGGCAGGAGGGCTTGGACTACATCCTCGACATGGTGGAAGAACGAGCGCCGGACGGCTTCGACCGCCTGGAAGATGTGATCGATCCGGCGGAGGTGGATGGGTTCGTCAAGCGATACAAGGCAGCGGCGGGGCATCGTCAGACGACGCCGGCGGCCCCGCCAGAAGGTGCGCCTTCGGCGCCCTCGCCGTAGCATCCGGAACCGCCCTCCTCATCTCGGTCACCCAAGCTCCTTGAATCGGGGGCTGCGCCTGGATTTCATGCGGATTGAGGTGAGAGACGTCAGGCGGAGTACCTCGAAGAATCACTGCTCATTCCACAACCAAGCAAGGAGCGGTGAATGGCCTATGCATATTCGGACCGCCTGATGCCTTCCAAGCCAATCCCGCCGCGCGCATCGCCGGCACATCACAGCGAACCGCAGCAGTCCCACGCCACCGGCCCGCTATGGCTGCTCGTCCAAGATCGGCTGGCCGAGTTGGCGGCGCTGCCTGCGGATTGGAATGACGAAGGCGCTCCCCCCATCTCCGTGTTGGCACTGGAGATCACCCGGCAACTCCTGGCACTGCGTCCACCGCTCATGCGGTTGAGCGAGCTGTTCCCTTCTCCCGAAGGCGGCGTGCTGATGGAATATGTCCGGGGCTCCTGGGACCTCACGGTGGAAATCAGCGCCGATGGAACGCTGGAGATCTTCGGGTTCGAAATCGACGGCACGCTCAAGCTGTTCCCGCATCCCTACCCCTCCTTGAATGCCGAGTTTCTCGAGGCGCTCGACACCGCAGGAGGTCCGGAATGGCTGTGAGGTTGAACAACGCGGACGAGGTCCTGTTCCGTCAGATCCATCCCAGCGGGCTGAAGGCCGGTAGCCCCTGCAGCTCCTGCTTCATGCCCTCGAAGTCAGACAACGCGCTCTTGTCGGTCGACCGGTCGACACTCACGACAGCTGAGAAGTCCCATCGGCTCTACACGAGCAACGACAGGGCATCTGTCGCGGTCTATGGACTGAGCGTTGCCGAGTTCCTGGCATGCGGCGTCACGTGCTTCGAAGATCCGGTCCAAGACCACCCGACTCTGGCGGACAACCCGGCCCATGCCCTCGCTGACTTCTCCGCGCAGAGTCAGACGAGCCGGCGAGTCACCGCGAAGGAATTGAAGCGACTGGCCATTCGACGTGGTCGCCTGTTCGGTGCCTCATGAACGCGCAGGAATTCTTCAAATGGCAGCCGATCCGGGATGACTTGCACGAGCTGATCGACGGCGTTCCAAGACCCGTGTGAGCGGGTAGGTCACCATCGCCACCTTCACGTGGCAGCCCACCCCGTCCTCAACCACCTCGCCCAGTCTTCCCGACCGTTCCGGGAAGCGAGGCTTGCCATCGCTTCGTGGTCGTATGGCAGGCTGATCGACTCGGTCGTCCAACCCTGCGCGGTCCGTTCCACGATCGCGTAACGGGCATCCGGCGACCCCACTTCCGCGACGTGAGGTACCGGATGCTCGTCATCCCACGCCTGCAGCCCGACGCTGCCGGGATTCACCAGCCATTGCCCACGCGCGCTGCGCAGCACGCGCGGGACATGCGTGTGGCCGCAGCACACCACCGTTGACGCTTCATCGCCGAGCCGGTCGGCGATCTCCAGCGACGTCGCCATCCGCAAGCGCGGACCGTCCTGCGTATCGAGGAAGTACTCGATGTCGCGGCGCGGCGTGCCGTGGCAGAGGAAGATTTCTTCGGTCAGTCGCAGTGTCTCCGGCAGGCCGCGTATCCACGCCAGTTCCGCTTCACCCAGTTGCTCGCGCGCGAAACGGTCCGACGCGCCGCCGGGCTTCTCCGCAGTGATCGCGAGCAGTTGCCGCTCGTGGTTGCCGGCGATCGTCGGCCAATGCTGCGCCATCAGGTAGCGCGCCGTTTCCAGCGGCTGCAGCGGCCCCGACAGGATGTCGCCGAGGTTCACGATCTGGTCGACGCCGCGCCGCCGCGCGTCGGCCACGACGGCCTCCAACGCGAGCAGGTTGCCGTGGATGTCGGACAGCAGGGCGATGCGCATGGCGGCCTCGAAGGTGGCGGCGCGGCGTGGCGTTCAGTCGGAAGACAGTCAGCCGATCAGTTGCCGCGCGTGATGCACGAGGTGATCGTCGATCACCGTCGCGATGAAGTAGTAGCCGTGGTCGTAGCCCTCGTGGCGGCGCAGCGTCAGCGGCTGCCCGATCGCCGCGCAGGCCGATTCCAGCGCTTCCGGATACAGCTGCTCCACGAGGAACTTGTCCGCCAGACCCTGGTCGACCAGGATGCCGTGCGGATACGGCGCTCGCTTCTGCGCCTGGATCAGCGCGCTCGCGTCATGCGCGGGCCAGGCGTCGCGGTCCTCGCCGAGGTAGCCGGTGAAGGCCTTCACGCCCCACGGGCAGCGGCTGGGCGCGGCGATCGGCGCGATCGCCGACACCGACGCGAAGGCGCCCGGATGCCGCAGTGCCAACGTCAGCGCGCCATGCCCGCCCATCGAGTGGCCGGCGATGCCGGTCTTGGCCGCGTCCAGTCCGAGCGAGGCCTGCACCTGCGGGATCAGCTCCCGCATCAGGTAGCTTTCCATCCGCCAGTGCGTCGCCCACGGCGCCTGGGTCGCATCGAGGTAGAACCCCGCCGCGACGCCGAAGTCCCAGGACGCCGTCGCGCCCGGCAACGCGCTGACCGCGTCGCCGCGCGGACTCGTGTCCGGCATCAGCAGCGCGATCCCCAACTCGGCCGCCTGGCGCTGCGCGCCCGCCTTCATGGTGAAGGTCTCCTCGCTGCAGGTCAGCCCCGCCAGGAACACGACCAGCCCCTTCACCGCCCGCGCCCCGCCCGGCGGCAGGAACAGCGCGAAGCGCATCGGCAGGCCGATCTCGGCCGAGTCGTGGCGGTGGAAACGCTGCACGCCGCCGAAGCTGGCGTGCTCGCTGATCAATTCGAAAGTCATGGCGATGTCCCGATGCGTCCTGCGATCAACGGGCGGCGACCATCGCCGCTTCCAATGCGTCGATGAACACGGCGCCGACGTCGAAACCTGTCTGCTCCATGATTTCCTGGAAACAGGTCGGGCTGGTCACGTTGAGCTCGGTCATCTTGTCGCCGATCACGTCCAGACCCACCAGCAGCAGGCCGCGCGCGGCCAGCACCGGTCCCAAGGCCTCGGCGATGCGGCGATCGTCGTCGGTCAGCGGCTGCGCAACACCCTTGCCGCCCGCGGCCAGATTCCCGCGCACCTCGGTCCCCTGCGGGATCCGCGCCAGCGAATACGGCACCGGCTTGCCGCCGATCAGCAGGATGCGCTTGTCGCCCTTGACGATCTCCGGCACGAAGCGCTGCACCATCACCGACTGCGCGCCGTTCTTGTTCAGCGTCTCGATGATGCTGCCCAGGTTCAGCGCATCCGCCTTCACGCGGAAGATGCCCATGCCGCCCATGCCGTCCAGCGGCTTCAGGATGATGTCCTGGTGCTCCGCGTGGAACGCGCGGATCGCCGCCGCTGAGCGCGTCACCAGCGTCGGCGCGATGAACTGCGGGAACTCCAGGATCGCGAGCTTCTCCGGATGGTCGCGCAGCGACGCGGCCTTGTTGAACACGCGCGCGCCTTCGCGCTCCGCCTGCTCCAGCAGATGCGTGGCGTAGAAGAACTCCGAATCGAAGGGCGGATCCTTGCGCATCAGCACCGCGTCGACATCGGCCAGGGCCAGGTCTTGCGTGGCGCTGACCTCGTGCCACACGGCCAGCTTGGTGCCGGCCTGGCTGGCGACGGCTTCCGGCGTCAGCGTCAGCTGCTTCGCCGCGTGCGCGGTCACGCGGCCGCCGCTGACCCATAGCAGGTCGGGCACCTCGCAGACCCAGAGCTCATGGCCGCGCCGGGCGGCCTCGCGCATCATCGCGAAGGTGGAGTCCTTGTAGGTATTGAAGGTCGACAGCGGATCGGCGACGAACAGCAGTTTCATGGGCAAGGCTTTCGGCAAGGAACTCAACGAGTGCGGAAGTGTTGCACCAAAAGAGAAACCGCACCGGCGACCACGCCCCAGAAGGCCGAGCCGATGCCCAGCAGGCTCAGCCCGGACAGCGTCACCAGGAAGGTCAGGATGGCCGCGTCGCGATGCGCCTCGTCCTTCAGCGCGGCCGACAGGCCGCCGGCGATCGTGCCCAGCAGTGCCAGGCCGGCCACGGCGGCGATCAGCTCACGCGGAAAGGCGGTCAACAAGCCCACGACCGCACCGCCCGCCAGGCCGATGACCAGATAGAACACCCCCGCCATCGCCGACGCCATGTAGCGCCGGGCCGGATCCTCGTGCGCTTCGCGCCCCATGCAGATCGCCGCGGTGATCGCCGCGAGGTTGAACGCGTAGCCCCCGAAAGGCGCGAAGACGATGGACGCGAAGCCGGTCGCCGCGATGCTGGCCGACACCGGCGTCTGGTAGCCCGACGCCCGCTGCGCCGCCACGCCGGGCAGGTTCTGCGACGCCATCGTCACCAGGAACAGCGGCAGCGCGACGCCGACCAGCGCCGTCACCGAGAACGACGGCGTGACCCACACCGGCGAGGCCCATCCCCAGTCGACGGCCTCCAGATGCAGCCGTCCTTGCGAAGCCGCGACGGCGATCCCGGCGACCAGCACCAGCGGCGTCGCATAGCGGGGCAGGAAACGGCGCGCCAGCACATAGGTGAGCGCCATCGTCAGCACCATTGCCGGCGCCGTCTTCGTCGCCAGCACGGCATCCAGCCCGAAGCGTGCCAGCACGCCGGCCAGCAGCGCCGAGGCGATCGCGATGGGGATGCGGTCCATGATCCGTTCGAACCACCGCGTCGCGCCGGCGATCAGGATCAGCGCGCCGCAGACGATGAACGCGCCGACGGCTTCCGGCATCGAGATGCCGGACACCCCCGCGATCAGCGCCGCGCCCGGCGTGGACCAGGCGGTCAACACCGGTTGCCGGGTCCACAGCGACAGGCCGAGGCTGGTCAGCCCCATGCCGAGTCCCAGCGCCCAGATCCAGGAACTGGTCTGGGCTGGTGTCGCGCCGAGCGCCTGTGCCGCCTGGAACACGATGGCCACCGAACTCGTGAAACCCACCAGCACGGCGACGAAGCCCGCGACCACGGCGGACAGGGACAGGTCTTTCAGCCATCGATTCATGGCCCGGAGCATAGCGACCGCACTCGGCTAGAGTCGCCGTCCAGAGAGAGAAAGGGACAGATCCATGCGCGACATCGCCCGCGCGAAAACCAGGCTCGTCACCGCGATCACCGGCCTGGGCCTCCTCAGCAGCCTGAGCGGCCCCGCCTGGGCAGGACCTGCGAGCATCGGCACCATTTTCGGCACCCCCCACATCGGCGGGAAGGTCACGAACGGTGACCTCGATGAGGTCCGGCGGGACCTCACCGGTCACTTCGACAAGCCGATGATGCTGCGCGTCGATCCCGCCAGCCATGGTGCGGAGGTCATGCGCATTGGCCTGTGGCTGCGAGATCAGCAGCCGGCAATCCGGGTTCGGGATACCTGTGTCGGAGCCTGCGCCTGGTTCATGCTGGACAGCGGCCGCAGCCTGCAGGTGGCCAAGGACACGGTCATCGCCTTTGGCGCCTATGCCGAGCTCTGGTCAAGCATCGAGATCCAGCTCGACCGCGGAGACCTCACCATCGACGACGACCGATCGCGCGATTCGATCCGCTCCTTCAAACAGCGTATCCCAGCCGCTGTCTGGAGGGACGCAGCGGCGTTGCGCGAGGCACGTCTGACGAAGGCTCGCGCGCCTGCCTGGGTGCAGGACTTCGTGATGTCAACAACCTCGTTGACTGTTGAACAATTGGCTCGCGACGAGAAGGATTTCAACTTCCGCGTCCTCACGTCGCCGCATCGCTGCGTCTGGTGGGTGCCGGACGCAGAAGGGATGCGGCAACTGGGACTGTCGGTCCCCGGCTACGTGCCGCCGGACCCAGCCCGGGCTGCGACAGCGCTGCGCGTCCCCGCGAAGGTGATCTACATCGGACCGGCGCTGCCTGAGCTGCCGCCGACCGCGCTCTGCGAGGGCGATCCGACGCTGCAACTCAAGCTGCCCTGACCCCCGTCAGATCTCGACCTTCGACCCCAGCTCCACGATCCGGTTCGCCGGCAGATGCAGGAAGTCTGCCGCCGCCGCCGCGTTTCTGTGCATGCTCGCGAACAGCTTTTCCCGCCACAGCGCCATGCCCGAGCCGATCGTCGGGATGACGATGTCCCGCGACAGGAAATAGCTGGTCTCCATCTCGTCCAGATGCACCCCGCGCTGCTCCAGCAACTTGAGCGCGTCCGGCACATCCGGCTCGTTCTTGAAGCCGAAGTGCAGGTTGACCTGCCAGCAGTCGTTGTCGAGGCTTTCCACCTCGACGCGCTTCTCGAAGCCGATCCACGGTACCTCGTGATGCTTGACGCTGACGAACAGGTTCTGCTCGTGCAGCACCTTGTTGTGCTTCAGGTTGTGCAGCAGCGCGTTGGGCGTGACGCCCACCTCCGCCGACAGGAACACCGCCGTGCCCTGCACCCGCGTCGGCGGGTTGATGAAGACGGCCTCCAGGAAGCTCTTCAGGTCGATCGCGTCCTCGCGCAGCTTGTCCGACAGCAGCCGGCGGCCCTGCTTCCAGGTCAGCATCAGCGTGAACATGCCGAAGCCGATCAGCAGCGGGAACCAGCCGCCGTGCGCCACCTTCAGCAGGTTGGACGCCAGGAAGGTCGCATCGATGACGAAGAAGGCGCCTGTCGCGACCAGGCACAGCCACAGCGGATAACGCCAGCCGAAGCGGATCACGAAGAAGGTCATCACCGTGGTGATGGTCATGTCGATGGTCACCGCCACGCCGTAGGCGCCGGCCAGCTTGCTCGACGACTCGAAGAAGGCCACCGCCACCACGACGAAGGCGAACAGCCCCCAGTTGACGAAGGGCACGTAGATCTGCCCGATGTCGCGAACCGACGTGTGCACGATGCGCATGCGCGGCAGCAGTCCCAACTGCACCGCCTGCTTGGTCACCGAGAACGCCGCCGTGATCAGCGCTTGCGAGGCCACGATCGCCGCCAGCGTCGCGAGCACGAACAGCGGGATCTCCGCCCAGCTCGGCGCCAGCAGGAAGAACGGGTTCTTGATCGCTTCCGGCCGGTCCAGCAGCAGCGCGCCCTGGCCGAAGTAGTTCAGCGTCAGCGCCGGCATCACGAAGCTGTACCAGGCGATGCGGATCGGCTGCTTGCCGAAGTGGCCCAGGTCGGCGTAGAGCGCCTCCCCGCCGGTCACCACCAGCACCACCGCGCCCAGCGCGACGAACGCGATCCAGCCGTAGTGGGTGCAGAACTCGATCGCCCACATCGGGTTGATGGCCTGCAGCACGTGCGGATTGCCGACGATCTTGGGGATCCCCAGCAGCGCCAGCGAGGTGAACCACACCAGCATCACCGGCCCGAAAGCCTTGCCCACGCCGCCGGTGCCGAATCGCTGCACCGCGAACAGCCCGGCCAGCACCACCAGCGAGATGGGCACCACCGCGTCGTGGTACTGCGGCGCGTAGACCTCGATGCCCTCGACCGCCGAGAGCACCGTCATCGCCGGCGTGATCACCGCGTCGCCGAAGAAGATCGCCGTACCGAACAGTCCCACCAGCATCAGCCCGCGCCGCAGCGTGGGCTTCTCCCGCACCGCCGTGGTGGCCAGCGCGAGCATGGCGATCAGGCCGCCTTCGCCGTTGTTGTCGGCGCGCAGGATCAGCAGCACGTACTTGAAGGAGACCACGATGGTCATGGTCCAGAACAGCAGCGACAGCACCCCGAGGATGTTGTCGTGCGTCATGGGCACGTGCGCGCCGTGGAAGACTTCCTTGAGCGCGTACAGGGGACTGGTGCCGATGTCGCCGTAGACGACGCCGAGGGCCCCGACGGTCAGGCCGGCCAGGGCGGCGGGCGTGCGGGGCGCGTGATGTGAACTCACAAAGGTCGCGGCAGCCGCCCGGGCCGCCGGAAGTCGAAAGCGCCTATTGTCTGCCTTCCGTTGTGCAGTGCGTCAATGCCCCCCGCCACCGTTGCGGGGGCGGGGGTTGACGCCGATCACTGGAACACGTAGCTCGCCCCCACGTTGAAGCGGCGTCCCAGCACGTTGGACGCGCCGCTGTCGTAGTAGCTGAACACCGTCGGGATGCCGTTGGCGCGGTCGTAGTCGTTGGTGACGTTGATGACGCTGGCCGACAACGTCAGGCCCTTGATGCCGCTGTACGAGGCGCCCAGGTCGATCGTGCGGTCGCGGCCGACGCGGCAGCGGTTGAGGTTGCTCAGGAAGGCCCGCTGTGCCGCGGACAGCGACGAGCACACGGTGCTGGACAGCGGATCCGCATGGTTGAAGCGGATCCAGCCGCGCGCCTGGTCGGTGTCCCACTTGAAGGTCGCGCTGGCGCGCGTCTTGGAGATGTCCGACGAGGTCGTGCCGACCTGGTGCTGCACCGCCTGGCCCTTCACGACCAGCTGGTCGTAGCGCGCCGTGTAGGTGCCGTTGACGTTCATGCTGAACTTGCCCCAGGCCATCGCGGGCAGCCGGATGTTGAGGTCGTAGTCGATGCCCGAGGTCTTGGTCCACTCGTTGTTGCCGTACTGGCGCACCAGCATGATGATCGGGCCGCTGTCGGCCACGCCCGGCAGCCAGGTTTCCGGGTTGGGATCACGCACCACCTGCACGTTCCCCGCGCTGGGGTTCGCGTTGTAGTCGTCCATGATGTCCACGCCGCGCTGCGAGCGGATCTCGTTCTTGCGGTGGAAGTACCAGCCGTCGATCGCCAGGTCCGCGTACTTGCTCGGCGTGAAGATCATGCCGGCGGTGAACGAATTGGATTTCTCCGGCTCCAGGTTCGGATTGGCGCTGATCACCGTCGGGATGCTGCCCGGGCTCGTCGTGCCCGACGGGACCGCGGTGAAGCCCAGCACGTTGCAGTCGCGGTTCACCGACACAGGCGCCTTGCTGACCGGCGCGTTGGGGTTGCTCGTGTCGCAGCGCAGGCTGTCGAAGACGCGGCGTTCCTGGAAGCTGTGGAAGGACAGCGAGAACGAGTTGCCGATCTGCGAGATCGCCGGCGCGCGGAAGCCCGTCGCCGCCGTGCCGCGGAAGGCCATCAGCGACGGCAGCGCCGTCCACTTGAAGCCGGCCTTGCCGGTGGTGCTGCTGCCGAAGTCGTCGTAGTGCTCGTAGCGCGCCGCGGCCTGCAGTTCCAGCTGCTTGACCACGGGCAGGCTCAGTTCGGTGAAGGCGGCGTAGGACTTGCGGCTGCCCGACGCGCCGTTGGCCACCAGGCCGATGTAGTCGCCGGTGCCGTAGACGTCGTCGGGAACGGCGTCGAGCTTCTCGCGGCGCAGTTCGGTGCCCACCGCGATCGCGGCCGGACCGCCCGGCAGCTGGAACAGCTCGCGGCTGCCGCGCAGGTCCCACGACACCAGCTGCGACTTGCCCTCGTTGTAGGCGGTCGACGACACGCTGTTGATCGCCTCCTGCGAGTTCTGCTTGCCGAAACGGTAGCTGCCGTTGGCGATCGCGGCATTGAGCAGGGAGCTGCGCACGCGGCCTTCCTGGAAGCGCTCGTTGTTGTTCTGGCTGACCAGGATCGCGGTGTCGAAATCCCAGCCGAAGGCCGTGCCCTCCAGCCCCGCCGTCAGGCGCGTGGACCGCAGGACGTTGATGTCCCCGGTGGGCAGGTCCTCGAAGCGGTAGATCAGCTGCACCTGCTGCGGCGTGGCCGTGCCGTTGGTCGGGTTGTCCGGGTGGCCGACGGGCAGGATGATCGCGTTCTGGCGCAGGAAGCTGCCGTCCAGCTTCGGCCAGGTCGTCGCGACCGGATTGCCCGAGGTGACCAGCGACGTCGTCAGCGCGTACGGCACGCGCTGCTCGGTCGTCTTGGTCTTCGAGTACATCAGGTCGGCGTACGCGGTCAGGTCGTTGTTGATGGCGAAAGTGCCGCGCACCATGCCGCTCTGGCGGTCCTGCTTGGCGACGACCTCGTCCGCGTCGTCGAGGCTGAAGCGGCACAGGCCCGTGGGCAGCGAACCGGTGGTGGGCAGGAAGCCGCCGGGCCGGTTCGGCACGCCCTGGCCGATGGTCCGGTCCTCGGGGCAGCCCGACAAGGTGCCCAGGTAGTTGGCGCCCGACAGGCTGTTGTTGGCCACGCTGATGCCGCCGATGGGCGTCGAGCCCGTCAGGCTGGTCGGCACGCGGTAGTAGTTGCCGTAGAACGACGCCGACGAATCCGGCGTGAAGCGCGCCAGCGAGCCGTTGGAGGTCAGGTACTGGTTCTGCAGCGCGAGGTTGCCGCGGTCCTTCAACTCGTTGGCCATCACGCTGTCGCGCCTGGAGACCTCCAGACCGCCGAAGACGTTGAAGCGCTGCGTGTCCAGGTTGCCGAAGCCGAAGGTGATCGCGCCGTTCTTCGTCGCGCCCACGCCGCGGTCGTTGGCGCCGTAGGAGGCGCTGCCCTCGATGCCCTGGTAGTCCTTGCGCAGGATGTAGTTGACGACGCCGGCCATCGCGTCCGAGCCGTACAACGCGGACGCGCCGTCCTTGAGGATGTCGATGCGCTCGATCGCCTCCTTGGGGATGGTGTTGACGTTGATCATCGTGCCGCGGCCGAAGTTCACGTCCACCGCCGCGACCGGCGCCGTGCGCCGGCCGTTGATCAGGATCAGCGTGCCCTGCGAGCCGAAGCCGCGCAGCGAGATCGTCGACACGCCGCCGACGAAGCCCGACGCGGCGCCGTCGCCGATCGAGCCCAGGTCGACGGCGGAGTTCGCACGCAGCAGCTCCTCGACGTTGGCATATCCGGAGTTGCGGATGTCCTCGCGCGTGATACTTTGGACGACCGACGGCGTCTCCTTGTCGGTGCGCTTGATCAGCGAGCCGGTGATCTCGACCCGCTCCAGCTTCTTCGAGTCATCCGCCGGCGCGGCAGCGGATGCTGCGGAGGCGGCGGGGGTCGGGGCTTGCTGGGCGTGAGCCTGGCTGGCGAGCGCGAGGGCGACGGCAGCCGCGAGGTGCAGGGGCTGCAGCGGCTTCGGGGCACCCGGACGGTGCGGACGGGCAATACGACGGACCATGGAAGGAACACTCCTGTGACGGGACTCGGGGGAGACGAGTTCACGGTAAGGAGGCGTGTCTGCCGGGCCATGATGCTTTGTGATGGATTTGTGAAACTTAGGTTATGAACGCGTCATCCACGTCGCCTGAAGCCGCCGAACACTTCGTCATCCGACGCATGTCGTTGCGCCATGCGCGGGTGCTGCTGGCCCTCAGCGACACCGGCAACATCAGCGCTGCCGCCGATCAGCTGCACGTCACGCAGCCCGCGGTGAGCAAGACACTGGCGGAACTGGAGCAAGGGCTGGGACAAACCCTGTTCCTGCGGCGCGGACGCAACATGCAGCCCACGCCGCTGGGACGACGCCTGCTGGCGCTGGCGCGCAAGCTCGATGCCGACCTGCAACGCGCCGCCGGCGATGTCGCCACCATGGTGCGCGGCGCGTCCGGCGAGGTGCGCATCGGCGCGACCAACGCCTCGCTGGCCCGCCTGCTCCCTGCGACCATCACGGCGATGAAGCGCGAGAACCCCGGCGTGACGCTGAGCGTGCGCACGCATGCGCTGCGCTCGCTGTTCGCGGAATTGCAGGCCGGCACGCTGGACCTGGTCGTCGCCCGTGCGATGCCGCAGGACGAGCCGCTGGGCCTGGCGCGCGTGGACCTGTTGGCCCAGCCCGAAGTGCTGACGATGAGCGCGCAGCACCCGCTGGTGCGCACGCCGAAACTCAGTTGGGAAGTGCTGAGCCAGCAGCGGTGGATCTGGCAGCTGCCCGGCACGCGTACGCGCATGCTGATGGACCGGCTCTGGCAGGAGATGGGCCTCGCGCCGCCGGCCGACCTGATCGAGAGCGGCGACGCGATGCTGGCGTTGAGCCTCATGCGCGAGATGCCGCTGGTCGCCTTGATGCCGCACGACATGGCGATGGCCGCCGCCAAGCAGGGCATCGTCGTGATCCTGCCGCACGCGGTGGATCTGGGACTCGGGCCGATGAGCGTCTGGCATCTGCCCGACACGCAGGTCGAGGCCGTAGAGCGCTTCAGGCAGCTGCTGGTGGAAACCGCGAATTCAGCGAACGGCAAGACCTGACCCGTGGCGCGTACACCGCCCTCCTCGACAGGTGATACGTGGTTGTCGAGAGAACCGTTCGCCGCGCACGGCAACTGAGCCTGCCTGCCGCGGGATGTCCCCGCGATCTGGAGAGTTCGACCGATGTCCCTGCTCGACCGCCTCAAGTCATCCCACGCCGTCCACTGGATCGGCACCTCCCATCCCGAGTTCCTCACGGATGCCTTGGGGAAGTTTGCGCGCCGCGTGATGAACCGAAAGGACGCCTGCGGGGCGATGCCGATGCCTGCCCCGACGGAGCTCCCCCGTCCTGAGCCCGCGCCGCGGCGCAGTGATGGCTCCGTCTCCTCGATGTCGTCATCCGGACGACCAAGCATTCCCCTCGAGAAGAAGCCGCTGCTGGCGCCCGCCTCTCCTGGCATCAATGAGCTGCAGCCCGAGTGGCCAGCCTCCAGGAAGCGCCACGCGCCGGAGGCTCCGCCCCGGTCCGAGACGGCGGCGCAGCGGTCCGGGATGCCACTTCAGGCACCGCCTCAGGTCCCACCCCAGCGCCATCGATCGGGGGAACTTCAACAGACGGCGACGCCGCTGCTGCCCGCCACACGCGTCGACGGTTCCCGCCCCCCTGCGGAGGCCCCTGTTCAAGCGCCGGCGGTCGTGACGCCCCAACCCCTGGACGAAGCGGAGGGCAAGCGCCGGATGCGCGAACTGGCCGAAGCACCGCCCACGCGTCGACAACGGATCCGGAGCCGCCTGGCGGAGGGAGTGCCCTGGCCGCTTCGCAGGGCCTGGCGCGCCGTCGACGGCGCCGTGCACCGGCTGATCGACCGCCTGCGGCCGCGGATGAGCTCGGCCTCGGCGCCGCCTCAGGCGTAGTCTTCCGCGTCCGGATCGGTCGTCTCGAGCTCGTAGCTGGCCGCGAGCATCGCGAGGCGGCCGATCACGCCGTACATGTAGAAGCGGTTGGGCGCGCTGGCGCCGGGCTTTTCACCGGGCGCGGGCAGATGCGACGAGTGCGCGAAGGCCAGCGGCACGAAGCTCGATCCCGGCGCATTGAGGTTCTCGTCCTCGGCGCGGTCGGCGTGTACACGGTAGAAGCCGCCGACGACATAGCGGTCCATCATGTAGACCACCGGCTCGGCGACCGCCTCGTGCATGCGCTCGTGCGTCACCACGCCCTCCTGCACCAGCACCTGCGACAGCGCGGGCACGCCTTCCAGCCTGGCCAGCTTGTCGCGCGCCTTGATCGCCAGCACGTCCAGGTCCTTGGCGTCGCGGATCGTCATCACGCCCAGGCCGTGGGTGCCGGCGTCCGGCTTGACGATGACGAAGGGCTTCTCCTGGATGCCGTATTCCTTGTACTTGCGGCGCGTGCGCGTCAGCGTCGCGTCGACCTGCGCCTGCAGCGCGTCCAGCCCGGCGCCGGTCGCGAAATCCAGCCCGTCCACCGCCACCGAGTGCGGATAGATCAGCCACGGGTCCATGCCCAGCAGCTTGGCGAACTTCTTGGAGACTTCCTCGTAGGCGCGGAAGTGCTGGCTCTTGCGGCGTTGCCCCCAGCCGGCGTGCAGCGGCGGCAGCAGGTACTGCTCATGCAGGTGCTTGAGCACGTCCGGCGTGCCGGCCGACAGGTCGTCGTTCAGCAGGATGGTGCAGGGATCGAAATCCTTGAGCATCAGCCGCGAGCGCTGGCGGACCAGCGGCTCCAGCGTCAGCGAATTGCCGTCCGGCAGCGCCACCGTCGTCGGCTCCTTGACGGACTCGTCCAGCGACCCCAGCCGCACGTTCAGCCCCGCCATCGAGAAGATGCGGACCAGCGTCGCCAGGTTGGACAGGTAGAAGCTGCCGCGGTTCTTCGCTTCCGGGACCAGCAGCAGGTTCTTGGCCTCGGGGCAGATCTTCTCGATCGCCGCCATCGCCGCCTGCACCGCCAGCGGCAGCATCTCGGGCGTCAGGTTGTTGAAGCCGCCCGGGAACAAGTTGGTGTCCACCGGCGCCAGCTTGAAGCCGGCGTTGCGCAGATCCACCGAGGTGTAGAACGGCGGCGTGTGCTCCATCCACTCGAGCCGGAACCAGCGTTCGATCGCCGGCATCGACTCGAGCACGCGCTGCTCCAGTTCATTGATGGGCCCGGTCAGGGCGGTGATGAGGTGAGGGACCATGATGAGCGGGCGCCTGGACAGCCGGGGGGCGGTGTTCCGATTCTAGGCACGCCCACATTGGGGTTACTCGCCCCTTCTCAAGGGGGCTTCAAAAACTGCCGTACCCTCCCCCGCCGGGCGTGCGGATGACGAAGACATCGCCGGGCGACACTTCCACCTGGCCGATGTGGCCCAGGGCCTCGATCCGGCCGTCGGCACGCTCGACGAGGTTCTCCCCGACCGAACCCGGCTGGCCGCCGGCCAGACCGAAGGCGCCCGACGTCCGCCCGTTGCTCAGGATCGAGGCCGTCATCGCCGTCAGGAAGCGGATGCGGCGCTCGCCGCCCTCCCCGCCGTGCCAGCGGCCCGCGCCGCCCGACCTCTGACGGATGGCATAGCTGTCCAGGCGCACCGGGAAGCGGAACTCCAGCACCTCGGGATCGGTCAGCCGCGAATTCGTCATGTGCGTCTGCACGACCGAGGTGCCGTCGAAGCCCGGCCCGGCGCCGGAACCGCCGGAGATCGTCTCGTAGTACTGGTGCGTCGCGTTGCCGAAGGTGAAGTTGTTCATCGTGCACTGCCCGGCCGCCATCACGCCGAGCGCGCCGTACAGCGCGTTGGTGACGCACTGCGAGGTTTCCACATTGCCCGCGACCACGGCCGCCGGGAACCTCGGGTTCAGCATGCAGCCCTCGGGCACGATCACGGTGATCGGCTTGAGGCAGCCGGCGTTCAATGGGATCGCATCGTCCACCAGCGTGCGGAACACATAGAGCACCGCCGCCATCGTGATCGACTTCGGCGCATTGAAGTTGTTGGGCTGCTGCGCGCTGGTGCCGGTGAAGTCGACCGTCGCGCGCCGCGCCGCCGCGTCCACGGTCACCGCCACCTGGATGCAGGCGCCGTTGTCCAGCGGCAGCGTGAAGCGCCCGTCCTTCAGCACCGAGATCACGCGCCGCACCGAGGCCTCGGCGTTGTCCTGCACGTGCTGCATGTAGGCCTCGACGGTGGCGCGGCCGAACTGCGCCACCATCGCCTGCAGTTCCTGCACGCCCTTCTCGTTCGCGGCGACCTGCGCGCGCAGGTCGGCCAGGTTCTGCGCCGGATTGCGGCTCGGATGCGGGCCCGAGCGCAGCAGCGCTTGCAGCTCCGCTTCGCGCAGCCGGCCCTGCTCGACCAGCTGGAAGTTGTCGATCAGCACGCCCTCCTCGGTGATGTCCCTGGAGAACGGCGGCATCGACCCCGGCGTGATGCCGCCGATGTCGGCATGGTGGCCGCGGCTGGCGACGAAGAAGCCGGGCGCGGCGTCGTCCTCGTCCAGGAACACCGGCGTCACGACGGTGATGTCGGGCAGGTGCGTGCCGCCGTGGTACGGGTCGTTGAGCACGTAGACGTCGCCGCGCTTCATCGAAGGATTGCGCGCGATGACGGAGCGGATCGACTCGCTCATCGATCCCAGGTGCACCGGCATGTGGGGCGCGTTGGCGATCAACTGGCCCTGCGCATCGAACAGCGCACAGCTGAAGTCCAGCCGCTCCTTGATGTTGACCGAATGGGCCGTGTTCTGGAGCCGCAGGCCCATCTGCTCGGCGATGTTCATGAAGAGGTTGTTGAAGACCTCCAGCACGACCGGATCAGCCTCGGTGCCGAGCGCATGGGCGCGCGTGCGCTCGCGGATGCGCGTCAGCAGCAGGTCGCCGGACGACTGCAGCTCCGCGCGCCAGCCGGCATCGACCACCGTCGTCGCGTTGCGCTCCGCCACGATGGCCGGGCCGTCGACGCGGGCGCCGGGTCGCAGCGATTCGCGATGGTGCAGTTCGGCGTCGCGCCAGCCCGCGGGCTGGTCGTCGGCCAGGCAGTACATGCGCACGCGTTCCAGCGGCTCGGGGTGATGAGCGCCTGCAGTCACGCTCGCGTTCGCGTTCCCGATGGCGGCGTCCACCGGCGCCTCCAGCGACGCACCGGCGGCGAGCGCCTCGACCGAGACCGCCTCGATCACCAGCGCGCGGTCCGGCATGAGGAAGGCGAAGCGGCGTCGGTAGGCTTGCTCGAAGGCCTCGCGCAAGGCGGCGATCGCGTCCTGCGGCGACCCGTCGAGCGACAGCGGGCAGGTGAGCGCGGTGTCGGTGCCCTGATAGCGGATCTGCGTCCGCGCGAGGGTGCGCAGCGCGCCGGCGGGCACACCCTGTGACTCGAGTTCCGCGCCCGCCTGCGCCGCCAGCGACGCCGCCGTCGCGCGCGCGGCGGACAGGCCGTCGTCGTCGAGCGCCCGCTCGACCGACGCCTCCCGCATCGCGGTCTGGTCGGCCAGCCCCATGCCGTAGGCGCTGAGCACGCCGGCGAACGGGTGCGCCAGGATGCGCGTCATGCCGAGCGCGTCGGCCACCAGGCAGGCCACCTGACCGCCCGCGCCGCCGAAGCACTGCAACGTGTAGCCGGTGACGTCGTAGCCGCGCGCGACCGAGATCCGCTTGATCGCGTTCGCCATCGCCCCGACGGCGATCTGCAGCGCGCCGGCGGCGACCTCTTCGGCCGTCGTCGGTTTGCCGGCGTCGGACATCTGCCCGGCGAGTTCGTCGAAACGCCGCTTCACGATCTGGCCGTCGAGCGCCTCGTCCGCGCCCGGACCGAAGACCTGCGGGAAATGCGTCGGCTGGATGCGCCCCAGCATCACGTTGGCGTCCGTCGTCGCGAGCGGACCGCCGCGGCGGTAGCTCGCGGGTCCCGGGTTCGCGCCGGCGGAGGCCGGCCCGACGCGCAGCCGCGCGCCGTCGAACGCGATCACCGAGCCGCCGCCCGCCGCCACCGTGTGGATGCTCATCATCGGCGCGCGCATGCGCACGCCCGCGACCTCGGTGTCGAAGGCGCGTTCGAACTCGCCGGCGAAGTGGCTGACGTCGGTCGAGGTGCCGCCCATGTCGAAGCCGATCAGCCGGTCGTGGCCGGCCGCCTCGCCGGTGCGCACCATGCCGACGATGCCGCCCGCCGGACCGCTCAGGATCGCGTCCTTTCCCTGGAAGCGGCGCGCCTCGGTCAGGCCGCCGGAGCTCTGCATGAAGAACAGCCGCACGCCGGGCATCTCGGCCGCGACCTGGTCGACGTAGCGGCGCAGGATCGGGCTCAGGTAGGCATCGACGACGGTGGTGTCCCCGCGCGGGATCAGCTTCATCAGCGGGCTGACCTCGTGGGAGACCGAGATCTGCGTGAAACCGGCCTCCTGCGCGAGACGCTTGGCGGCCAGCTCGTGCGCCGGCGCCCGCCAGCCATGCAGGAACACGATGGCGCAGGCGCGCAGGCCGGCGTCGAACGCGGCCTGCAACTCGACCCGCAGCGCGACCTCGTCCAGCGCGGCGATCTCCCCGCCTTGCGCATCGACGCGCTCGTCGGCTTCGACGACGCGTTCGTACAGCAGTTCGGGCAGCTGGATGTGACGCTCGAAGAGCTTGGGACGGGCCTGCGTCGCGATGCGCAGCGCGTCGCGGAATCCGCGTGTGGTCACCAGCAGCGTGCGATCGCCGCGGCGCTCGAGCAGCGCATTGGTCGCCACCGTCGTGCCCATCTTGACGCAATCGACCCGCTCCGCCGTGATGGGCTCGCCCGCCTTCAGGCCGAGCAGGCGGCGGATGCCTTCGACCGCCGCGTCGCGGTAGTGCTCCGGATTCTCGGAGAGCAGCTTGAGCGTCTTGAGCGTGCCGTCCGGCGCGCGTCCGACCAGGTCGGTGAAGGTGCCGCCGCGGTCGATCCAGAACTGCCAGCGATCGGGGGAGCGATCAGAGGAGGGGGAGGCTTGCATCGTGAGGTCCAAGGCGTTCATTCAGGCGGTCGCGGGCGCGAGTTCGCGTCCCCGGGTTTCGGGCAGGGCCAGCGCCGCGACGATCACCAGACCGTAGCAGAGCGCCGCCATCCATCCCAGGGTCTGTCCCAGCGGATACTGGGTGCTGAAGCTGCCGATCAGCGCGGGACAGGCGGCGCCGAGCGCCCGTCCGATGTTGTAGCAAAAGCCCTGGCCCGACCCGCGCACGTCGCTGGGGAACAGTTCCGCCAGGAAGGCGCCCATGCCGGAGAAGATGCCCGACAGGAAGAAGCCGAGCGGGAAGCCGAGGACCAGCATGAGGCCGTCGGTGATCGGCATCTGCGTGTAGGCCAGCACCAGGATGCCGCCCATCAGGGCGAACAGCATGAAGCAGCGGCGCCGGCCGATCGCGTCGCAGAGCCACGCGCTGGTCAGGTAGCCGGCGAAGGAGCCGGCGATCAGCACGAGCAGGTAGCCGCTGGTCCCGAGCACCGACAGATGGCGCTCGGTCTTGAGGAAGGTCGGCAGCCAGGTGGTCACCGAGTAGTACGCGCCCTGCATGCCGGTGGCCAGCAGGCTGGCGAGCACGGTGTTGCGCAGCAGCGCCGGCGAGAAGATCCGCAGGAAGCTGGCGCGCTCGCCGCGGGCCTTGGCCCGCGCCTGCTCGGCGAGGTAGACCGGCGGCTCGTCGAGGTTGCGGCGGATGTAGAGGATGAGCACCGCCGGCAGGATGCCGATCCAGAACAGCACCTTCCAAGCGGTCTCCGGCGGCAGCACCGAGTACAGCCCCCAGAACGCCACCGCGGACGCCGCCCAGCCGATGGCCCAGCTGCTCTGCACCAGCCCGGCCGCCTTGCCGCGGTGCTTCGCCTTGATCGTCTCGGCGATCAGCACCGAGCCCACCGCCCACTCGCCGCCCATGCCGAAGCCCTGCATCGCGCGGGTGAAGAAGAGCTGCTCGAACGAGGTCGTGAAGCCGCTGAGGAAGGTGAACAGCGCGAACCACAGCACCGTCCACTGCAGCACGCGGACGCGGCCGAAGCGGTCCGCGAGCACGCCCGCCGCCCAGCCGCCGATGGCCGACGTCAGCAGCGCGCCGGTCGCAATGGCGCCGGCCTGGCCCTTGCTCATGCCCCAGGCCGCGATCAGCGTGGGGATGAGGAAGGTGTAGATCATGTAGTCGAAACCGTCGACGCCGTAGCCGGCGAAGGTGGCGGTGAGGGTGCGTCGTTCGGTCGGCGTGGTGTCTTTGAGCCACATGGTGTCGGTCCCTTTCTTGTGAGGCTTAGCTCAGGCTTAGCTCAGGCTTAGCTCAGGCTTAGCTCAGGCTTAGCTCAGGCTTAGCTCAGGCTCTGATCAGACGTCGATCAGGTCGCGGTTGAGCAGGTCCGTGACCAGCATGTGGCCCGGCGCATGCGTGATGCAGAACGGCGGACGCGCCGTGGCGATGGCCGATTGCGGCGTGACGCCGCAGGCCCAGAACACCGGCAGCTCGCCGTCGCGGATGTCGACGGCGTCGCCGTAGTCGGGACGCGCGATATCGCCGATGCCGATGCGTGACGGATCGCCCAGATGCAGCGGCGCGCCATGCACTTGCGGAAGCTTCGAGGTGATCTGCACGGCGCGGATCGCGTCGGCCGCCGTCAGCGGCCGCATCGACACGACGGTCGGCCCGCGGAAGACGCCGGCCGGCGTGGTCGGGATGCTGGTGCGGTACATCGCGACGTTGCGTCCCTGCTCGACGTGGCGCAGCGGGATGCCTTCGGCCAGCAGCGCGTGTTCGAACGAGAACGAGCAGCCGATGACGAAGGCCACCAGATCGTCCCGCCACCAGCGCAGCACGTCGGTGGGCTCGTCGACGAGTTCGCCGTCCCGCCACACCCGGTAGCGCGGCACGTCGGTGCGCAGGTCCAGGTCGGCGCCGAGCGCCGCCAGCATCGGGTCGCCGGGTTCGGTCACGCCGAGCAGCGGACAGGCTTGCGGGTTCAGCGCGCAATAGCGCCGGAAGTCCGCGGCGAGCCCCGCCGGCAGGATCGCGAGATTGGCCTGCACGCACTCGCTCGCGAGTCCGCTGGTGTGGCCGGTGAAGCCGCCGCTTCGCGAGGCGATGCGGACGTCGAGCGCGCTGGACGACGCGTCGAGATCGGGGAGATCAGTCGGTGGGCTCATGGCGGGATCGCGGGGAAACGCGGCGTGGCTTCCCTGGGCTGTCTGACGATGGGGCGGATTGTGGAAGTCGCCCGGCCTCGCGATCCAACGGAAATTTTCCGAGTCGCCTCATCGATTTTTTCGATGACGACAGCAGCGCTTCTGCTTAGCGCCGGGATGATGCCGACGCCATGCGGGCTTTCCCGGAAGACCGGCCGGAAGCCCTCCCCGCGGCCTGCCGCGCGACGTGATCCAGCGCGGAGTCGAGCACCGACTCCGTCAGCTGCGAACTGGGATCCTCGCGGTAGCTCGCGTGGATAGGCAGCGGCACCAGGTCGGTGTCGCTGCGCAGCACCCGCAGCGAGGTCCGCTTCGCGAGCTGCTCTGCCACCGCCACCGGCAGCGTGGCGATGCCGAAGCCGCCTTCCACCAGCTGCACCATGGCCGAGATCGACGAGATCGCATGCACGCGCGGCACCGGGAGGCCCGACTCCTGGAACATCTGCAACAGCGCCTGATGCGGCTGCGAGCCGCGCTGGAAAGTCAGCAGGTCGTGGCCCGCCAGGTCCGACAGTCCGTAGCGGCGTCGGGTGTGCAGGTCCGACCGGCCGACGAAGCCCATGGTCATCGACGCCATCGCCCGGGTGCGCACGCCGCCGGCATCCGCCGCGGGAATCGCCGCGAAGACCAGGTCCTGCGCGCCGCGGCGCACCTGGTCGACCAGCACGGGCGAGGTTTCCACCGTCAGCTCGAGCTCGAAGTCCGAATTCGCCGCGCGCATCTCCTGCAGCCAGCCGGTGAGCCAGCTGTGCACCACCGATTCGATCGCGCCGATGCGCAGCACCGTCGGCCGACCCGCGCCGCCGGTGCCGCCCATCTCTTCCTTCACCTGCCGCTGCACATCGAGCAGCCGCTGCGCCAGCGTCTGGAAGCGCTGGCCAGCGACGGTCAGGCGGAACTGCTTGTCGCGCCGGTCCAGCAGCACGACGCCAAGCTCCTCCTCCAGGGTCGCGATCCGGCTCGACAGCGCGGACTGCGTGATGTGCAGCTTCTCCGCCGCGCGCGTGATGCTGCGCAGCGAGGCGGCCCAGTGGAAGGCTTCGACAAAGCGGAGGTTCATGGCGGCGGATTATGGGGAGCTGCCGACGAAAAAAAGCCGCCCCGAAGGGCGGCTTGAGCATTGCAGGAGATCGAAGTTTTACTTGTGATACGCGGTTTCGCCGTGCGACGTGATGTCCAGGCCTTCGCGTTCTTCCTCTTCGGAGACGCGCAGACCGATCACCAGGTCGACCACCTTGAAGGCGATCACCGAGACCACGCCCGACCACACGATGGTCAGCAGGACGGCCTTGAGCTGCGTGAAGACTTGCGTGCCGATCGAGTAGGCGTCCGGCGCGATGGTCGCGGCGGTGACCCAGTCGCCGACGGCCGAGGGGCCGCCCAGGCTCGGGCTGTTGAACACGCCGGTCAGCAGTGCGCCGACGATGCCGCCCACGCCGTGGACGCCGAAGACGTCCAGCGAGTCGTCCGCGCCCAGCAGCTTCTTCAGTCCCGACACGCCCCACAGGCAGGCGAAGCCGGCGACCAGGCCGATCACCAGACCGCCGCCGATGCCGACGTTGCCGGCGGCCGGGGTGATGGCGACCAGGCCGGCCACGGCACCCGAGGCGGCACCCAGCATCGAGGCCTTGCCCTTGAGCAGCGCTTCACCGACGCACCAGGCCAGCACCGCGGCAGCGGTGGCGAACAGCGTGTTGATGAAGGCCAGCGCGGCGAAGCCGTTGGCTTCCAGCGCGGAGCCGGCATTGAAGCCGAACCAGCCCACCCACAGCAGCGAGGCACCGACCATGGTCAGCGTCAGGCTGTGCGGCGTGAAGGCTTCCTTGCCGTAGCCGATGCGCTTGCCGACCATGAAGGCACCGACGATGCCCGCGACGGCGGCGTTGATGTGCACCACGGTGCCGCCGGCGAAGTCCAGCGCGCCCCACTGCCAGATCAGGCCGGCCTTGCTGTTCATCTCATCGACCACGGCGGCCGAGGCGTAGGCGTCCGGACCCATCCAGAACCAGACCATGTGGGCCATCGGCGTGTAGCTGAAGGTGAACCACAGGACCATGAAGAGCAGGACCGCGCTGAACTTGATGCGTTCGGCGAAGGCGCCGACGATCAGGCAGCAGGTGATGCCGGCGAAGGTCGCCTGGAAGGCAGCGAAGACGATCTCGGGGATGTAGACGCCCTTGCTGAAGGTCGCGCCCGGCGCGAAGGTGCCGGCGACGTTGTCCCAGACGCCCTTCATGAACAGCCGGTCGAAGCCGCCGATGAACTTGTTGCCCTCGGTGAACGCCAGGCTGTAGCCGTACAGGGCCCACAGCACGACGATCAGCGAGAAGGTGACCATCACCTGCATCAGCACCGACAGCATGTTCTTGCTGCGGACCAGGCCGCCGTAGAACAGGGCAAGACCCGGCACCACCATCATGATCACCAGCATGGTGGAGACCATCATCCAGGTGGTATCGCCCTTGTTGATGACGGGCGGCGCGGCCGCGGCGGCCGACGCGGCATCAGCGGGGGCCGAGGCGGCAGGGGCTGCGGCATCGGCGACCGGCGCCGACGGCGCGGGGGCCTGGGCGGTGGTCTCGCTGGCGATGGCGGCTGGCGCGGACGCTGCGTCCTGCGCCATGGCCGCGGGGGCCAGGCTGGTGAAAGCTGCCGCGGCCAGGGCCAGGCAGGCGAGGAGTTTCTTCATGTTGCGGACTCTTTTCGTTGGGTCTTGGGGAACGTCGTGCTCAGAGGGCGTCCTGGCCGGTTTCGCCGGTGCGGATGCGGATCACCTGGTCGAGCGGGGAGACGAAGATCTTGCCGTCCCCGATCTTGCCGGTGCGGGCGGCGTTCTCGATCGCCTCGATGACCTGCTCGACCACGGTGTCGGAGACCGCGGCCTCGATCTTCACCTTGGGCAGGAAGTCGACGACGTACTCCGCGCCGCGGTACAGCTCGGTGTGGCCCTTCTGGCGGCCGAAGCCCTTGACCTCGGTGACGGTCAGCCCCTGGACGCCGATGGCGCTCAGCGCCTCGCGCACTTCATCCAGCTTGAAGGGCTTGATGACGGCAGTGATCAGTTTCATGCGTAGCTCCTCAGAAGACCTTCTTGACGGACACGACCACACCGTTCTTGCCCAGGTCCTTGCCCTTGCCGCCGATGTAGTTGTCGGTGTTGGTGGCGACGAAGCCGGCGCCGAAGGTGAAGCCGGACCAGTCCTTGTTCACCGTCAGCGAGTAGTCCGTGTAGCTGAAGTCGCCGTTGTTCTTGACCTTCTGGTGGCCGATGTGCGGCGTCAGCGAGAAACCGCCGCCGACGTCGAAGGTCGCGGCAGCCTCGAGGTAGCTGCTGTTCTTGGAATCGGCGAAACCGAACAGGTTGCTGATGCTGTGCGAGTACTTGACGGTGGCCGGGCCAAAAGTGACGGCGCCGTACAGCTCGTTGGTGTTGGCGCTGACGGGCAGGTCGTTGCCCGGGTAGTTGTAGCGCAGGAAACCGACGTCGACGGTGACGCCGCCGCCGACCTCGGTCTTGTAGCCGGCGTAGGTGTCGATCTCGACATCGGCGTCGCCGCCGCCGTCCTTGATCCACTTGATCGTGGAGGCCCAGGCCCCGACGTAGAAGCCGCTCGAATGGGCGTAATCGACACCGCCCTGCAGGGCGGGCTTGAGACGGGTCTGCGAGATGCCGCGGTAGCGGTAGTCGGAGGTGACGCTGACGTTGAAGGACAGCGGGTTGGCCTCCTGCGCCAGCGCCGGGAGGGCGATGGCGGCGATGGCGGCGACGGCGGCGGCGCGGACGACGGCGGTGGGCTTCATGCGCGGGGACTCCTGATTGTTTGGGGCGACTCTGGGCGACTGCTTTCCGGACGAGGCTTTGCAGCTTTTGTGCCAAGCGGTCCCGGGCGACGCCGTTCCCCCATGAAGGGGCCCCATTCCGGCTCACATCGCCACGAACGGTTGCCGATCACGCCCCGTCCCGCGTCGAGGCGCACCAAATGCATGCACAAGCGGGGGAGTGGTTAACCCTGGAAACGCCCCAACAGGGTGCTGGGCGTGAAATCGTTCGCCAAGGACACTGCGGAGCTCATGAACCGGATGGGTGCGGAGGAGAGCAGATGTCAGGCGACGGGGCGAACGGCAAATCGAGCAACGGGACGAGCGGCGGGGCGCGCGCCCGTCTCTGCTTTCGAGCGCTGTCCCTGTGTCTCGCGGCCTTGGTGCTGGTGCTGGTCGCCATGAACCTGCACGAATTATTCAAGGCTGAGACAGACACCCTCGAGACGATGCTCAAAGGCCTGTCCAAGCGCTGAGGCGAAGCGACGTCTCATGGCGATGTCCCTGTCCATCATCCATAGCCGCGCGCTCGACGGCCTCTCGGCTGCGGCGGTCGAGGTGGAAGTCCACCTGGCCAACGGCCTGCCCAGCTTCACGCTGGTGGGGCTCGCGGACCTGGAGGTGAAGGAATCCCGCGAGCGCGTACGCGCCGCGCTGCAGAGCAGTGGTCTGGAGTTCCCGGCGAACAAGCGGATCACTGTCAATCTGTCGCCAGCCGACCTGCCGAAGGAAGGGGCGCGCTTCGACCTTCCGATTGCGCTGGGGTTGCTCGCCGCGAGCGGCCAGATCGACGCAGACATGCTCGCCAACATCGAATGCGCCGGCGAACTCGGCCTGTCCGGCGAACTGCGACCGATCAAGGGCGCCTTGGCGATGGCGCTCGCGTTGCGTGCTGCGAAGCTGGACCGGGCACTGGTCCTGCCGCGCGGCTGCGCCGACGAGGCGGCGCTGGTGCAAGGCCTGGTGGTCCGGGAGGCGGCGCATCTGCTCGACCTGGTGAATGCGTTGCAGCCGAACAGCGAATCGCCGCTGCCGCGCGTGCAGCGCGATCCGCCGCCGCGCGGCGAAACGCCGCTCGACCTGCGCGACATCAAGGGCCAGTCAGGACCGAAGCGGGCCTTGGAGATCGCCGCGGCGGGCGGTTTGAGCATCTTGCTGGTCGGCCCTCCTGGCACCGGCAAGTCGATGCTGGCGCAGCGGCTGCCGACGCTGCTGCCGCCGCTGTCGGAATCGGAGGCGCTGGAATCCGCCGCGCTGCTCAGCGCCAACGGGCAGTTCCGCCCGTCCATGTGGGCGCAGCGCGCTTTCCGGGCCCCGCATCACAGCGCCTCGTCCGCCGCCATGATCGGTGGAGGATCGCCGCCTCGGCCCGGCGAGATCACGCTCGCGCAACACGGGGTGCTGTTCCTCGACGAGTTGCCCGAGTTCCAGCGGATGTCGCTGGAAGCGTTGCGCGAGCCGCTCGAAACCGGTCGCGTGCACATCTCGCGCTCGGCCCATCAAGCAGAGTTCCCCGCGCGCTTCCAGCTGGTTGCCGCCATGAACCCCTGCCCCTGCGGACATCTCGGCAATCCGACCAAGGCGTGCCGATGTTCGCCGGACCAGGTCACGCGATATCAGAACCGGTTGTCGGGACCGCTGCTCGATCGCATCGATCTGACGGTGGAGGTGCCGGTGCTGCCTCCGACCATCCTGTCGGCCGCCGCGGACGGCGAGACCAGCGCCGCGGTCGCCGCCCGCGTCGCCGCAGCGCGCGAGCGCGCCGTCAGGCGCCAAGGATGCTCGAATGCCATGCTGGCGGCCGGGCAACTCGACGGGCATCTGGGCATGTCGCCGGAGGGCGAGGCCATGCTCCATCGCGCGGCAGCCCGGCTGGCCTGGTCAGCGCGCAGCTTCCACCGCGTGCTGCGCATCGCACGTACCGTCGCCGACCTGGCCGACAGCGACGTCATCACGGCCTTGCATGTCTCCGAAGCGATCCAGTGGCGCCGGGCGCTGCCGGGGCGCAACGACTGACCCTCGCGTCCGCAGGAGGGAGTCCGTCCAGAAACGACAACGCCGGCATCGCCGGCGTTGTCGATGAGCGCACGCGAAACCGCGCCGCGCTTATTGGCGGATCAGCTGACCTTCGCTGGCGCGCACGACGTCGCCGCTCTGCACGCCCGGGTCGTGGCTGAAGGTCATCGTGCGGTTGCTCTGGTCGGCGTTGCGCATCTTGACCACCCACACGGTCGTGCTGCGCTGGCGCTTCTCGATCTCGTTGCCGGCATAGCCGCCCGCGACCGCGCCGCCCACCGTGGCGATCTTCTTGCCCGTGCCGCCGCCGACCGCGCTGCCCAGCAGGCCGCCGACCACCGCGCCGCCGACGACGCCGATGCCGGTGCCCTGGCCTTGGCGGGCCTCGGTATGGACCGACAGCACCGTGGCGCAGGCCGAGCAGATGCGGGATTCCGACTGCGCGGAGCCGGACGATCCGTTGTTGTCGGCGGAGCCGGTCGAGCCGACATCGCGCGGCGCCTGCTGCGCCACGCGGCGCGGCTCATTGGTCGAGCGCTGGACGGCATCGTCGCCGGAACGACGGGCCGCGCGGGACTCGTCCGCGGCGTTGGCGCCGTTGCGGTCGACCACGTTGCCCTGCTGCTCGGTCGCCGCGATCGGCGAGTCGGGCATCGACGGCGCCGCTTGACGCCCCGCGAAGAAGGCCGCCACGACCAGCACGGTCGCTCCCACGGCCCCGGCCGCGATCTTCTGATTGGTATTCATCGCCATCATTCACCTCTTATGGTTTTCCCCTAGCAACGGGGGATGGGCGAAGAATGCCACGCTGTTACAAGTCGCGGGGCGCGAAAACTGTCCCGTTTGTAAAGGGGTGAAACGCGGCCTGTAGGACAAGGCCGCGTGATTCGGTTTTCGTTGCGCGGACGCCTCAGCCGAGCAAGGGCGCCAGCGCCCGCTGCGCGGCCTCGTGGTCGAGCGCCATGCGCGCCGCCCAGTCCGCCACCTGGTCGTCCCCGATGCGGCCGACGTTGAAGTACGCCGCCTCCGGATGCGCCAGGTAGAAGCCGCTCACGCTGGCCGCCGGCGTCATCGCCATGCCTTCGGTGAGTGCCATGCCGATGTCCTCGGCCTGCAGCACGCGGAACATGTCCCGCTTGACCAGATGGTCCGGACAGGCCGGATACCCCGGCGCCGGACGGATGCCGCGGTACGACTCGGCGATGAGTTCCTCGTTGCTGAGCGTCTCGTCCGCCGCGTAGCCCCACAGGTCCAGCCGCACGCGCTGGTGCAACCGCTCGGCGAAGGCCTCGGCCAGGCGGTCCGCCAGCGCCTTGAGCATGATCGCGGAGTAGTCGTCCAGGTCGTCGATGAACTGCTGTTCCTTCTTGTCCACGCCGAGGCCGGCGGTCACCGCGAACAGCCCGATGTAGTCCGGCACCGTGCCCTTGGCCGCGACGAAATCCGCCAGCGCCCGGTTGGGTCTGCGCACGCCGTCCACGACCGGCCGCTCGGACTGCATGCGCAGGCCGCGCCAGGTCATCAGCACCTCGGTGCGCGATTCGTCGCTGTAGATCTCGATGTCGTCGTCGTTCACCTGCGCGGCGGGGTACAGCCCCATCACGCCGCTGGCGGTCAGCCACCGGCCCTCGATCAGGCGCTGAAGCATGCGCTTGCCGTCGCTGAACACGCGCTGCGCCTCGGTGCCGACCACCTCGTCCTTGAGGATGGCCGGGAACGGCCCCGCGAGGTCCCAGGTCTGGAAGAACGGGCCCCAGTCGATGCACTGCGCGAGCTCGGCCAGGTCGTAGTTGCGGAACTGGCGCCGGCCGATGAAGCGCGGCACCGCTGGCGTGTAGGTGGTGAAGTCGGCGCGGTGCTTGTTGGCGCGGGCCTGCGCCAGCGTCACCAGCGGCGTCTGCTTCTTGTTGGCGTGCAGCTCGCGCACCTTCTCGTAGTCGGACTTGAGCTCGTCGATGAAGCGCGTGGCGCGCTCGTCGGACAGCAGCTCCGAGCACACGCCCACCGAGCGCGACGCGTCCGGCACGTAGACCACCGGGCCTTCATAGTGCGGCGAGATCTTGACGGCCGTGTGCACGCGGCTGGTGGTCGCGCCGCCGATCAGCAGCGGGATCTTCTTCATGCGGAAGTAGTCGTCGCGCTGCATCTCCGCGGCCACGTACTGCATCTCTTCCAGGCTGGGCGTGATCAGGCCCGACAGCCCGATGATGTCCGCACCCTCGACCTTGGCCTTCGCGAGGATGTCCTGGCACGGGACCATCACGCCCATGTTGACGACCTCGAAGTTGTTGCACTGCAGGACCACCGTGACGATGTTCTTGCCGATGTCGTGCACGTCGCCTTTCACCGTCGCGATGACGATCTTGCCCTTGGAGCGCACGTCCGCACCGGCGGCGGCCATCTGGCGCTTCTCTTCCTCGATGTAGGGCACCAGGTGCGCGACGGCGGACTTCATCACGCGCGCGCTCTTGACCACCTGCGGCAGGAACATCTTGCCGGCGCCGAACAGGTCGCCGACCACGTTCATGCCGGCCATCAGCGGGCCTTCGATCACGTGCAGCGGGCGGCCGCCGCCGGCGCGGATGCCCTGCCAGGCTTCCTCGGTGTCCTCGACGATGAAGTCGGTGATGCCGTGGATCAGCGCATGCGACAGCCGCGCGCCGACGTCGCCGGCGCGCCAGGCCAGCTTGGCGCTGTCGTCCTTGGCCGCGCCCTTGACCGACTCGGCCACCTCCAGCAGCCGTTCGGTCGAATCCTCGCGGCGGTTCAGCACCACGTCCTCGACGCGCTCGCGCAGGTCGGCGGGGATCTCGTCGTAGACGCCGACCATGCCGGCGTTGACGATGCCCATGTCCATGCCGGCCTGGATCGCGTGGTACAGGAACACCGTGTGGATGGCCTCGCGCACCGGCTCGTTGCCGCGAAAGCTGAATGACACGTTGGACACGCCGCCGCTGACCTTGGCGCCGGGCAGGTGCTGCTTGATCCAGCGCGTGGCCTCGATGAAGTCGACGGCGTAGTTGTTGTGCTCCTCGATGCCGGTGGCGATCGCGAAGATGTTGGGGTCGAAGATGATGTCCTCGGGCGGGAAGCCGATCTCGTCGACCAGCATCCGGTAGGCGCGGGTGCAGATCTCGATCTTGCGCTGGTAGGTGTCGGCCTGGCCGGTCTCGTCGAAGGCCATCACCACCGTGGCCGCGCCGTAGCGGCGGATCAGCTTGGCCTGGCGTCGGAACTCCGCCTCGCCTTCCTTCAGCGAGATCGAGTTGACGATGCCCTTGCCCTGGATGCACTGCAGGCCGGCCTCGATCACCTCCCACTTGGACGAGTCGATCATGATCGGCACGCGGGCGATCTCGGGCTCCGAGGCGATCAGGTTGAGGAAACGCACCATCGCGGCCTTGCTGTCGAGCATGGCCTCGTCCATGTTGATGTCGATGACCTGCGCGCCGTTCTCGACCTGCTGGCGGGCGACGCTCAGCGCGGCCTCGAACTCCCCGTTCAGGATCAACCGCGCGAAGGCCTTGGAGCCGGTGACGTTGGTGCGCTCGCCGATGTTCACGAACAGCGTGCCGGCGCCGATGTTCACCGGCTCCAGGCCGGAGAGCTTCATCGGCGGCACGGCGACGGGCGTCGCGCCGGGGGCTGCGGAGATGTCGGAAGCGGAATTCGGGGCGGACATGGCGGCGGCGCTTTTCGAAGCTGGACGTGAGCTGGAACGAAAGACGGGGCCGCGCAACTCACCGCAACCCCGCGGAACGCGGGTCGGTGAGCGCCGTTGTGAGGCGGTGTCCGGGAGTCCGACACCGCCGTTCCGAGCCTGGCGGGCACCCGGGTGACGGGACCTGTCGCAACGCTCCTCGGAAACCACCGCCACCGCAGGGACGCGGGTGCGGCCTTGCTGGGAGCGGGAACAGCGTGCATTCTACCGATCCGGCCCTGGTTTGTTCGTGCCGTAATGCCTTGCACTGCCCGCCGCGCCCCTATCCTCGCCGGCGCGACGACGCAGAGCGCCGCACAACGACACAACAACGACAAGACGACGACACGTCGAAGGGAAGGCACCGTGGATCTGGTCCAACTTCCACCCAACAGCCTGCGCGTGGGACAGGTGTTGACGTTCTCGCTGCGGGACGCGGCGGGGCATCTGCTGTTCGCCTCCGGGCATCCGCTGCCCGACACACCGCAGGTCCGCGACCTGCTGGCCCGCGGCCCGTTCGTGCAGGCGCACGAGACGCGCGAGTACCAGCGCGCCCTGGCCCACAAGCTCGACACGATGATGCTGCAGGGCGCGTCGATGTCGGCGCTGGCCAGCGCGACCGCCGAGTACAAGCCCACCCGACCCATGCCCGTGCCGCAGCAGACGGTGCCGGCGCACACCGCCATCTGGGCCGACCTGCAATGGCATGCGCAGCAGGTGTTGCGCGATCCGCGCCGGCCGGACTTCCTGATGCGCCTGACCGAGCTCCTCGACAAGGTGGTGACCCGGCTCACGCAGCAGCCGGACGCCTCCCTGGCGATGCTGGTGCACGACGCCGGCCAGGAGCCGCTGCAGTACATCGCGCGGCATGCGCTGCTGTCGCTGGCGCTGGTCGAGATGACCACCCGCCAGCTCGGCTGGGGCGAGGGCCGCCGGCGCACGCTCGGACTGGCGGCGCTGACGATGAACCTGGACAGCGGCGCGCAGCAGGATCAGCACGCGCTGCGGCCGGAAGCGATCGGGGACATGCAGCGCGAACAGCTCGCCGGCCACGGTGATCGCGCGGCGGAGACGCTGCTGTCGATCGGCGTCGACGACGACGATTGGCTGACCGCCGTGCGCCTTCACCACGACGCCGGGCCCGGGCCGCTGGCCGGCCGTTCCGACGGCGAGCTGATGGCGCGCCTGCTGCGGCGCGCCGACGTCTACGGCGCGCGGCTGAGTCCGCGGCGCAGCCGCCGGCCGCTGTCAGCGGCGCAGGCGGCGCGAGCGGTCTACCTCGACGAGCTCCAGCAACCCGACGAAGCCGGTGCTGCGCTGATCAAGGCGATCGGGCTCTACCCGCCGGGCTCGCTGGTGCGGCTGGCCAACGGCGAGGAAGGCATGGTGCTCAAGCGCGGCCACAGCGCCAACGCGCCGACGGTGGCTTCACTGCTCGGCCGCAGCGGTACGCCGCTGACCACGCCGGTGCTGCGCGACACGCGCCTGCAGGCCCAGGCCATCATCGCCAGCCTCGCGCCGCATGAGATCCGGCTGCGCATCAACATGGACGCGATGTTGAAGCTGTATTGAGGCTCAGGCCTCTTCGGCTTGCGCGACCAGCCCGCTGAACAGCCTGCTGCCCCAGCGGCGCGGCTGGTAGGCGGAGACCTTCTGCGCGATCGCGCGGATGTGGTCCGGCGTCGTGCCGCAGCAACCGCCCGCGATGTTCAGGAAGCCTGCGGCAGCGAACTCGCCGACCAGGCGGCCGGTGACGTCCGGCGTCTCGTCGAAGCCGGTGTCGCTCATCGGGTTGGGCAGGCCGGCGTTGGGATAGCAGGAGATCGGCGTGTCGCCGGCCGCCTTCGAGAGTTCCTCGATGTAGGGCCGCATCAGCGCCGCGCCCAACGCGCAGTTCAGGCCGATCGCGATCGGCTGCGCATGCCGCACCGAGTGCCAGAACGCCGTCACCGTCTGCCCCGACAGGATGCGCCCGGACGCGTCGGTCACCGTGCCGGAGATGATCACCGGCAGGCGTTCGCCGGTGTCGTCCATCAGTTCGTCGACGGCGAAGATCGCCGCCTTGGCGTTCAGCGTGTCGAAGATGGTCTCGATCAGGAACAGGTCGACGCCGCCTTCGAGCATCGCCTTGGCCTGCTCGTAATACGCCTTGCGCAGGGTGTCGAAGTCGACGTTGCGGGCGCCGGGGTCGTTGACGTCCGGGCTGATCGACGCCGTGCGCGGCGTCGGGCCGAGCGCGCCCGCCGCGAAGCGCGGCTTGTCCGGCGTACTGAACGCGTCGCAGGCCCGGCGGGCCAGCCGCGCGGCGGCGACGTTCATCTCGTAGGCGTAGTCCTGCAGGCCGTAGTCCTCCTGCGCGACGGTGGTCGTGCCGAAGGTGTTGGTCTCGATGATGTCGGCGCCGGCGTCCAGGTACTGGCGATGGATCTCGCTGATGACGTCGGGGCGGGTCAGCACCAGCAGGTCGTTGTTGCCCTTGAGGTCCTTGGGATGATCGGCGAAGCGCTCGCCGCGGAAGTCGGCTTCCGTCAGCTTGTAGCGCTGGATCATCGTGCCCATCGCGCCGTCCAGGACGGCGATGCGCTGCGCCAGGATGGCGGGCAAGGCGGCACCGCGGGTGTAGGCGACGGCGGGACGGGCGGAAGTCGGGGCGTTCATGGGACCCGATTGTAGGAAGCCCCGTCCCGCCCCACCGTTCTCAACCGCCGAAGACCTTCTTCAGGAGGGCGCTTCCCGTGCCGACCGGATCCTGGCGGATCTTCTTCTCCTCCTGGCCGATCATGAAGTACAGCCCGTCCAGCGCCTTGTCGGTGACGTAACCCTGCAGGTTGGCGTCTTCCTTGCGGATGAGCCCGAAACCCAAGGCCTTGCCGGCGACGGCGTTGTACTTCTCGCTCAGCGACTGGCGCTCGGTCGCCTGGGTCACGATGGGCAGGAACTTCGTCGTCAGCGGCGAGCGGGTCTTGTCCTCGAAGAACTGCGTCACCGCGTTGTCGCCGCCGCGCACGATCCTCACCGCGTCCTCGACGCTGATGTTGCGCACCGTACTGACGAGCAGCTGGCGCGCCTCCGGCATCGCCTGCTCGGCGGCGCGGTTCATCGAGGTGATCAGGTCGTCGATGCGCTTGCCCTGGCCGGTCGTGCGCAGCAGGCGCGCAGCGTCTTTCAATGCGCCGGGGAGTTCGATCTTCACCTGCGGATTGCCGAGGAAGCCGTCGGTCCGCCCCAGGTTGGCCAGCGCCGCCTGGGCGCCGCGTTCGAGCGCCGCGCGCACGCCGGAGGCGGCGTCGCCCTCGCTCAGGCTCAGCGCCATCGCCCACGGCGAGGCGCAGCCCGCGCCCAGCAGCGCGATCAGGTCACGGCGAAACAGGTTCATCGGTGTCTCCTTCTTGAGCGTCAGGGGCCGCCTCTCCAGCCGCGGCGTCGGCGTCGGCGTCGGCGTCGGCGTCGGCGTCGGCGTCGGCGTCGGCGTCTTCCGATAACGCCATCGAGGGCGCCGCCGATGACTCATCCGCCGCGTCCTCGTCGGCGCGGCCCTCGTCGGATGCCGCATCTTCCGACTCCGCAAGGTCCATGTCGATGGCGCCGAACGGGCCGGGGCCGTCGCCCAGCTTGAACTCGATGCGCAGGCTGTCGCCCGGCTCCAGCGTCACCGGCTTGCCGAGCACCGGCGAACCCGCGCCGACCAGCGTGCCGGCGCGCAGCGGCCGGTTGAGCGCCGCTTCCGCGAGCAGGTCGCCGAGCGACCACTTCATGCCGGTCTTCGCATCGACGACCGCCTGCTTGCGCCCGTTGCGCATGACCTGCAGCTGCAGCGCCGCGCGACCGAGGTACCAGGCGCCGGGCAGTTCGTCCGGCGTGACGGCGACCGGCGCGAACTGCAGCGCCGGGCGGCTGTGCAGCGCGGGCCAGCCGTTGGCGAGCTCCTCCTGCTGCACCGGCCGCAGCACCCAGTCGCCGACCAGCATCAGCAGCCGGATCGATTCCAGCGCCTGCGACGGCACGGCGCCCTGCGCCAGATCGCCGATCAGCGCGGCGAGTTGCGGTTCGGGTTCCAGGCCCGGCGTGCGCAGATCCAGCAGTTCGGTCGGACCGAGCAGCGCTTCCGCGCCGCCGGCGCGCAGCAGCGGCGCGCTGAGGCGTTCCGGCCACGCGAGGCCGCGCTCGCGCAAGGCCTGACCCTGTTCTGGGTAAGCCTCGCCGGCGATCCAGCCGGCCAGGCGCGGCAGCGGGGCCAGGCATTGCTTCGGATCGAACGCGAACGCATGCCGCGCGCGCCCCTGGTTGAGGGACTGAGACAGCGTCTCCAGCTGGGGCGCCAGGAAATTCCAGTCGTCGAGCACCTGTTGCAGGCGCGTGGCGATGCCGGTGGCATAGCATGCCTGGCTCAGGTCGCGCGACACGACCACCAGGTGGCCGTCGCGGGATCCATCGCGGTAGGTGGCGAGTTTCATTGTGGTGAACGGACAGTCATTCGTCGGACGATCGGTGGCGGCATTTTCGCCTCAGGAGCGGATCGCCTTCGCGGCGGCGCTCGCGGGGGCCGTGGTGCTGCATGCGTGCGCCCTCGGCGGGTTGTCGCGCCGGCCCCTGCCGCGGGCGATCGACAGCCCGGCCGTGACGACGCGCCTCATCGACAGGCCCCCTCCGCCGGCGCCCGAACCTGTCGCGACGCCGGAGGTTCGCCCCGCCGCCCATCCCGCCGTTCCACCC
>SEFA01000105.1 GCA_004210455.1 Rubrivivax sp.
TATTTAAATAACTAATAAAACCGTAATAAAATCAACTAAACAACATGAAAAAACTAATTACAAAGACAGTGGTGATCCTGCTTGCGACAGGACTATTTATTACAGCATGTAAAAAAGAAAAAAAGCCGAATGTAGTTCCCACAGTTAATACATCGACGATAAGCAACCCTTTAGCTACAAGTGCGATGGGCGGTGGAAATATCACAAGTGATGGCGGAGTTGAGGTGACTGCCAGTGGGTTAGTTTATAGCAATATTAATCAAACGCCTACTGTCAGCAATGATACTGCCTTGACTAGTGTATCAAATGGCAATTTTACTAGTATGCTTAAGAATTTGACACCTAGTACTACTTATTATGTTAGGGCTTACGCGACTAATAGCATAGGGACTGGATACGGTGAGGTGGTAACATTCAGTACTGGTAATGGCGGACCTGTTGCATTGAATGTGGTTATTGCAGGAAAAGTGGAAGTGGGAGAGGTTTTAAGTGCCACATACAGTTATAGCGATGCAGAAAATGATGCTGAAGAAGCGGCCATATTTCAATGGTACAGGGCAAATGATGCATTGGGAACAGGCGAGGTTGCAATTACTGGGGCTACAGCCTCCACTTATAAATTGCTTAGTGTTGATGAGTTTAAATTTATTCGGGTTGGCATTACAGCAAAGGCTAAAACTGGTACAACTAGTGGTACACAAGTAAAATCTCCATTTACTTTGGCAGTTGCTGTCGAACCAACAACCGTGACTTTCACCTATGATGGCAAGCAAGTAACCTATGGAATATTAACGAGTTCAGTAACCGGAAGAAAATGGCTCGATCGCAACTTAGGTGCAGCTCATGTGGCAACTGATTATAATACGGACTATTTGGCGAAAGGTGATTTGTTTCAGTGGGGGCGTGCTGCTGATGGCCATCAGCTAATAAAACGAGAACCTGTTGGTGTGGTTAATACAGCCGTTAACGGCACAACTACTACCATTTCAACTTCTCCCGCCCCCGGGCATTTTAACTTTATTCTTATTGATTATATCGATAATTTCGATTGGCTTAAGCCTTCTAATAATAATTTATGGAATTCCTCAAACCAAGAAAATAATCCTTGTCCACAGGGTTGGCATATTCCCTCAAAAGCAGAATGGGAAGCGGAAAATTTAAGTGGGGACCAGCTAGAAGCGTTTGACCGCTTAAAATTAACTAATACAGGTAGAAGGGCCTCATCGAGTGGTTCCATTTCCAGTACAGGAGGTAGGGGTTGGTACTGGACCTCGACGATCAATGCTACTTTATCAGGAGTATTGGAAAATAAAGGTGCTTATTTAATACAATTCCCTGCTACCCCTCTTATTACAGACGATCTTAAATCGGAAGGTTTAGGTTGTCGTTGTATAAAAAATTAGTATAGTTAATTAGTTAAATAGTAATGGAGTGCCGCCTCATTTGGCGGCATTTCTTTTTATTCCCAAAATGAAAATCCCTAAAACTAATGCTAAAAATCTATCCCGTTTGCTTTGGCGATTCAGACGCCTCGTGCGTATATCGTGTTCGAGTCTTGTCGCAGCGCTCCGGCACGCACGAGTTCCTGAAGGAGCTGGTTGGTCCACACGTTAAGCGTTGTCGAACAAAAGAAACTTTGCCAAGTGCTGATGAAAATCGGGGTTTTCTGCAGCCAAGTGAGCAGTTCATCCAGCGAGCTTTGCCGAACCTCTAACATGTGGAAAACAGTCAAGGCTCTGACGGCATGCAACGCATGTCTTTCAGGCTTTCGCCTGAAATACTCAAGGCGCTCTCGTGCTGAGTTCAAGGCTGTTTGAAGGTCTTGGAAAGGCGCGCCATGTCCAGGAATGACAAGTTTGGGCTGAAGATCTTCGATAACGGCCAATGTTGATTCGACCTCTGCGAATGCGCAGTCGCCATCAAGTTCCGGGAAAACGATCCCGAAACCACGTTCCCAAAGCGCATCCGCCGAGATCAAGGTGCGGCTTTCAGGCTCGAAGAGAATGATTGAATGCGGATCGTGCCCGGGCGCCGCATGGATCTGCCATTCAAGGGAACCTTGTGGCAACGTGTCGCCGGGGATCAGTTTTCCGCCTGGGCTGAACTGCTCGCACTGCTGTCCGGTAGCGACGTAGCTCAGCGCTGACTCGTCCCACTTCGCTATGGCAGAGAACTCGCCGGGTGGTATGAGTATCGGGCAGTCGTAGCGCTCTGAGACCGCGTGATTCCCACCGCAATGATCTGAATGCAGATGGGTATTGACAATGAGGCGGACACCCTGTCGTGGCCGAAGGGCGTTAGCAATTAGCGCAAGCGTTTGCGCCGAATGGGAGGCGTATCCGGTATCGACCAGGACAGCGCCCTCTTCGGCCGTCGCCCCATGCAACAGAATATTGTTGGAAGAGAGCCAGCCCCGCTCCATGACGGTGATTCCGGGAGGGCGCGGAGCAGGCTGACTCATCGTTGCAAAAATGCTTGTTGGGGTTTGCCTACTGTCGTAGTTCGCGTCGAAGAATCTTGCCGACGTTCGTCTTCGGCAACTCGTCGCGGAATTCGATGTATTTAGGACGCTTATAGCCCGTTAATTGCTTGTGGCAATAGGCGGACAAGTCCTCTTCCGCAAGCGCCGAGTCCTTCTTGATGACAAAGAGTTTGACCGCTTCGCCCGAGTGCTGATCCGGTACGCCGATTGCGGCACATTCGAGCACCCCGGGATGCAGATTGACGACCTGCTCTATCTCAGTGGGATACACATTGAATCCACTGACGAGAATCATGTCTTTCTTGCGATCAACGATGCGGGTGAAGCCCTCTGCATCCATGACGCCGATGTCGCCTGTCTTGAAGAACCCGTCAGGGCCGATGGCTTGGGCCGTGTCTTCAGGGCGATTCCAATAACCGGCCATCACTTGCGGTCCGCGGATGCAGATCTCACCCCGCTGGCCCAATGGCACATCGTTGCCGTCGTCGTCGCGGATGGCGATTTCCGTGTTCGGGACCGGCAGTCCGATTGAACCGTTGAACTGCTCCAGGTCGAGTCGATTGATCGTGGCAACGGGTGCGGTTTCCGAGAGGCCATATCCTTCGACGACCGGACAACCGGTGATGCGAGTCCACTTCTCGGCAGTCGCTTGCTGAACCGCCATGCCGCCGCCGTTCGAAATCACCAGCTCACTGAAATCGAGCTTGGCGAACGCAGGATCATTCGCCAAGGCATTGAACAGCGTATTGACCGCCGGGAACATGTTCACGCGGTAGTTGCGCAGGGTGGCAATCAGGCCGGGAATATCGCGAGGGTTGGGAATTAGCAGATTCATGATCCCCATGCGCGCGCCCAGCATGTAGCAGGCCGTCAGCGCGAAGATGTGATACAGCGGGAGTGCACAGACGATGGTCAATGGCTTGTCGCCCAGCTTTCCAAGCATTGGCGCAAACCACGCCTCGCTCTGCAGGATGTTGGCGACGACGTTGCGGTGGAGGAGCGTTGCGCCCTTCGACAGCCCGGTCGTGCCGCCGGTGTATTGCAGGAAGGCGGGGTCGTCCGCGCCCACCTGAACCGGCTTCAGCGACAAGCTGGCACCTTCTGCCAGCGCCTTATTGAAGCGCGTGACGGTGCGGCCGCCGGCGAGCGGCAGCCGGAACTCAGGGACCATCTTCTTCACGTGCCGGATCACGAAGTTGATCAGCGGCCGACGCCACCAACCCAGCATGTCTCCCAATCCGGTCAGCAGCACATGCTTCACCTGGGTCTTGTCGATGACCTCCGACAAGGTCTTGGCGAAGTTCTCCAGCACGACGATCGCTTCGGCCCCGGAGTCCTTCAGCTGGTGTTCAAGCTCGCGAGGGGTGTACAGCGGATTGACATTCACCACGACATAACCGGCGCGCAGGATGGCGGCGATCGTCACCATGTACTGAAGCACGTTGGGCATCATGATGGCTACCCGCGCGCCGCGGGACAGGCCAAGCTGCTGCAGCCAGGCACCCAACGCGGACGAGAGTTCATCGACCTGGGCGAAGGTCAGGCGCTGGTCCATGCAGGCCGCCGCGTCACGGCGCGCGTGCTTTCGGAATGCCTCCTCAAGGAGGGCGACCAACGATGGGTAGACATCGACGGGGATTTCAGCGGGAACGCCGGGCGGATAGTTCTTCAGCCAGGGCTTGTCGGTGTGCGTTGCGGTCATGTCTCCTCGTCGCGTTCTTGGTGTGTGGCGGGGCGGGCCCCGGAGGAACTGCCGATGCTGGCGGCTGGCACGGCCTCGTCGTAGCGGGGATGCCCTAGGCAGGCTCGTCACGTGAGGGACAACGCCGGCGTTCCGAGGCCTGGGATCGTTGATCTCAGAGTTTTCCGAAGCGGAGGTCAGGACGAGCCCGCCTCTACACTCGACCTTTTGTCCAGGAGCCCGGATGAACGGCCGGCTGCAGCGCCTCTTTTCCCTGATTCGTTGGATCGTCGGTCCGTTGCTGGCCCTCTGGGTGGCTGGTCAGTGGGGGGCATGGATCGGCATCGCGATGCTGGCCCTGTTCGTGCTTGGACCGCCGCTCACGATGCTGCCGCACTTCCTCGTGTTGCGTGTCGTGCCGCCGGCCCCGGGGCTGCCCACCGCGCCGTTGGCGGACCTGCTGCAAGCCTGGTGGCGCGAGGTCGTCGTCGTGACGAAGGTGTTCTGCTGGCATCAGCCATGGGCCGAGCACCGGGAACCTGATCTACTGCCTGAGGCAGCGCTGGCGCGCGGTCGCCGCGGCGTGGTGCTCCTGCATGGCTACAACTGCAACCGAGGCATGTGGAACGGCTGGATGAAGGCGTTGCGCGCGCGAGGCATCCCTTTCATCGCGATCACGCAGGAACCGGCGTTCGGCTCGATCGACCGCTACGCGCCGCAGATCGACGCGGCGATGCGTTCGCTGCAGGAGCGTACCGGCCTGGCGCCGCTGATCGTCGCGCACAGCATGGGCGGCTTGAGCGCCCGCGCCTGGTGGCGCAGCCAGGGCCATGCCTTCGATCGCATCCACCGCATCCTGACGTTGGGCACGCCTCATCACGGCACCCTGCTGGCGAAGCTGGGCACCACCGAGAACGCCCGGCAGATGCGAGGCGACTCGGAATGGCTGAATCAGATGGCGCGAGATGAGCCGGTGCAATTCGGCAGTCACTTCGATTGCCTCTACGGTCACTGCGACCAGATCGTGTTCCCGGCGGAGACGGCGATCCTGCCTGGCGCCCGTGTCCTGCACCTCCCGGCGCGCGGACATCTGCAGCTGGTGTTCGAGCCGCAGGCATTCGAGCGTGCGTTGCAATTGCTCGAAGAGCCCGCCCTGAGCGCACCCCGCGAGGTGGGCCGGGCGGGCCGAGTCAGGGGATGATCAAGCGTCGGCCTTCAGCACGCCTCGGCGGATCTGGTCGAGTTCGATGCTCTCGAACAGCGCCTTGAAGTTGCCTTCGCCGAAGCCTTCGTTGCCCTTGCGCTGGATGATCTCGAAGAAGATCGGTCCGATCACTTCCTTGGTGAAGATCTGCAGCAGCAGCTCGTGCGGCGCACCCTGGTGCGCGGCGCCGTCGATCAGGATGCGCAGGCGGCGCAGCTCCTCGAGGTTCTCGTTGTGCTCGGGCAGCCGCTTGGCGACCAGGTCGTAGTAGGTCTCGATCGTGTCCTGGAAGACGACGCCCGTGTCCTTCATGCCCTCGACGGTGCCGTAGATGTCGTCGGTACCCAGCGCCACGTGCTGGATGCCTTCGCCGTGGTACAGGTCCAGGTACTCCGCGATCTGGCTCTTGTCGTCGCTGCTCTCGTTGATCGGGATGCGGATCTTGCCGCAGGGGCTGGTCATGGCCTTGGACTTCAGCCCGGTCAACTTGCCCTCGATGTCGAAGTAGCGGACCTCGCGGAAGTTGAACAAGCGCTCGTAGAACTCGGCCCATTCCTTCATGCGACCGCGGAAGACGTTGTGGGTCAGGTGATCGATGTAGGTGAGGCCGTGGCCCTTGGGTGTCGATTGCACGGGCTTGCCCTCGGCGTCGAGCACGGGCACGAAATCCACGTCATAGATGCTGATGTTGCCGATCTCGCCGGTGGCCGCGCCGTTCTTGCCTTGCCAGCGGTCGACGAAATAGATCAGCGAGTCGCCGATGCCCTTGATCGCCGGGATGTTCAGCTCCATCGGGCCGGCCTTGTTGTCGAAGCCCCAGGCGCCAAGTTCCAGCGCGCGGCGATAGGCGAAGGCGGCGTCCTTGACGCGGAACGCGATCGCGCAGATCGACGGGCCGTGCATCCGCGCGAAGCGCTGCGCGAACGCATCCTGCTCGGCGTTGATGATGAAGTTCACGTCGCCCTGGCGATACAGGGTCACGTCCTTGTGGCGGTGGCGGGCGACGGCGACGAAGCCCATCGAGGTGAACAGCGCGCCCAGCGCGGCGGGATCGGGGGCGGCGAACTCGATGAACTCGAAGCCGTCGGTGCCCATCGGGTTGTCCCAGGGGGTGAATGCCATGTGTGTCTCCGAAGCCCGGTCAAGGGGATCTGGTCAGAAATGCGATGGCGTCACTGTAGAAGGTGGTGGGCGCAGGATTTCTGCGATCCACCTCGTCCTCCTGGGGAGTTGCGCAGGAATCCTGCAAGAATCCGATCATGGACAAGCAGATCGAGCTTGATGCGATCGACCGACGCATCCTCCACGCCCTTCAGGCCGATGGCCGCATGACCTACGACGCGCTGGCGGCGCAGGTCAACCTGTCGTCGTCCGCCGTATTGCGGCGAGTTCGGCGGCTGGAGGAGGGGGGCGTCATCACGGCCTACGTGGCGTTGGTGAATCCCGAGCGGGTGGGCCTCGGGCTCACGGCCTACATCAACGTCCGGCTGGAAAAGCACACCGAAAGCCACAAGCGCACCCCGATGGACCTGTTCCGCGCGGCCGTCCAGACCTGGCCCGAGGTGGTGGAATGCGCCGCCCTGACGGGGGAAATGGACTACCTGCTGCGCGTACTGGTCGAGGACATGAGCCACTACGCGCGCTTCATCAGCGACACCCTGCTGCGCCATCCCAGCGTGCAGGACTGCAAGACCAGCTTTGTCCTGGACCGCTTGAAGAACACGACCGCGCTGCCGGTGTGATCCCGCGCCGGCCCCACCCCAGCGCCAATTCCTTCAGCGGCGTTCCAGCACGACCGCCAATTCGAACCATCCCCGCTCGTGGGGGCGTTGCACGTAGGGCGGCGCTGGCCACTTCCAGAGGGCGAGGGGGAACAACGCGCGCACGGCATTGATGTCGCAGTGGTACGGCGGGCCGATCACCTGACCGAGTTCGGACTCGTCGCGACGGGCTTGCATGAACAGCGCGAGCAGCCGCCCACCCGGCTTGAGCCAGCGTTGCAGTTGTTCGGCGTAGGTCGTCCATTGGTCGGGATGCAGGGCGCAGAGGCAGGTCTGCTCGTAGACGAGGTCGAGCGGCTGGTCCGGGCGCCAGGCCAGTACATCCGCCTGCTCGATCCGGCCCGGCAGATGCTCGTCCTTGAGTCTGGCACGGGCGCTGTCGACGGCCGCTGGCGTGTAGTCGAGGCCGGTCACATCGAGCCCCTCCCGGGCCAGGACGGCCAGTTCGTGGCCGCGGCCGCAACCCGGCACCACGATACGCTGGCCCTTGCCGAGCAGGCCTTCGCTCAGCCAGGCGGCCAACTGCGGATGCGGCGCGCCGCGATCCCAGCCGGTCTGACCAGTCTCGAAGCGCTGCTGCCAGAATGCCTGATCGGGGCCGGCCATGGTGTCAGACGACCCCGTCCACTTCGTGGACCAGCTTGAGCGTGTGGGCCGGGGAGAGGCTCATCAGTTCGCCGATCTCGATGAGATCGTCCGGCACGGCCGGGTTCTCCCAGCTCTGCGCGGTGTGCCGTGCCAGCCGCACCGCGAGCATCACGCTGCGGACCTGCGGATCGTGGACCTTCTTGTCGTCGACGATGTGGGCGAGCAACTCCGGCAGATGCCAGGCGCGCATCAGCGCCTGTTCCAGATCGCCGAGCTCCACGTTGAGTACCGCGCGCTGCGCGGCGACGCTGCGCAGCGCCGGATCGGCCTCCTGACGGCGCTGGATCTCGAGCGCCAGATCGGGGGCATCGCACCACAGCAGCATCTCGGAGAAATCATGCAGCAGCGCGGCGCTGTGGACGATGGCCGCGTCCGGATCGGCGCGGTGCGCGGCGAAGCCCAGCGCAAAGCGGGCCGCTCGTTCGGCGCGATGCAGCACGCGCTGCATGCCGGCGAACGCATCCGGCCGGTCCGCCAGGCGCTGCTCGACGGTCGGCTGCACGCCGAAGGCCTTGAAGAACGGGGTGATGCCCATCAGCACCAGCGCGGCCGTGACCGTCTCGGTGTCGGTCAGCAGCCGGCTGGAGCGCTGCGACGCGGCATGCGCCAGCAGCTTGAGCGTCATCAGCGGGTCCTTGCTCAGGAACTCGCCGAGCAGGTGCGCGTCGACCGCGTCCTCATTCGCGCGCCAGAGCTCCAGCTGCTCGGCCGTGCTGGCCAGCACCGGGATCTCCATGTCGCGAAATCGGGCCGTCCAGGCCGCCAGGTCCGGCAGAGGCCGGATCAAGGGCTGGAACGGCGCCGGAGCCGGGGCGGGAATCGGCGGATTTCCCGACCCGTTCCCGGACGGGGCAGACGCAGCGGGCGGAGCGCTCTGGGTCATGAAGCGGGGTCGTCGCGTGGGCGGCGATGCACGGTGGACGTTGTCCATCGTATATCGGCTCGGCCCCCGCGAGCTTGATCCCCACCGCGGCCACGGCGACCGCGAGCCAGACCGGCATCACAGCCGCTGCACACCCGCGAGGGTGCCCTGCAATTGGCCGTCGATGTAGAGCCGGCCGGCGCCGTCGGCGTCGGCATGGAATTCCAGCCCTTCCACGGGTGCTTCGCGGTCCGCCGCCGGGGCGACGTGCCACGCCCAGCTGATCAGGCGCCCGCCGGCGCTGAGCAGCAGGATCGCCAGCCAGCCGCGAAGGCTCTGCTGGCGGGCCAGGCCATGCATGCGGCCCGGCATCAAGGTGATCTCTTGCATTTCTTGTCTCCCTGGGCGGCCTGCGCCGGACCGGGAAGACATCCCGTTCCGTCGGAGGCTACCCGTTCAAGGGCTGAAGTCGTCGTGCCGCTGAAGCGCGCGCTTCAGGGCCTGCTGTTCCTGCTGGCGGCGACCGCCGGCGCTGGGGCCGTGGCGGCCCGCGGAGCGGCCGTGGCTCAGGGCCACGAAGGGATTGCGCGGCTTTCGCGGTGTGATGGCGAGACGCGGACGGGGAGTGATGAACTGGGCCATGGCAGCCTCCTGTGATGACGGACGGAAAGGGAAAGGACGGGGCAAACAGCTTGAGCGCCTCGGTCCCGGGACGGCGCCTGACAGCGCGGCCGTTCCGGCGGGGGCTCAAAAGTTGCGCAAATGATAAACATCTGATTATCAAGCGCAAGTGATTTTGCCCGGACGTTGTCCCAGGGCGACGGGACGCGCGCAGGCCTGCGCCCGCCGGGGTCGACGCGGCGCGATCAGGGGGGCGGGGGGATGGAGCGCGACGGTCAGCGGGGACCGCTGACAAAGGCGGCGGCGCTCACCGCTTCTTCGTTTTCAGCGGGGCGATGCTGCGCTGGAGCTTGTGCCAGTCGTCGGTGTCGGACGCCGCAGGCGCTGCCTTGGGCGGCGGCGCCGGCGGCGCATTCTGCGCGGGCGGCGTGAGCACCTCGCCCAGCAGGTCCAGCAGACGCGTGCGCGCCCGCTGGGGATGCCGGCGGTAGTAGGTCAGCACCAGGCCGACGATGAAGCGCTCGTCATCATCCTGGGGCAGGCTGGGGGAGTTGTCCGCCGACGCGGGACGGCTTGCATTTGATAAAGCCGTGTTGCTCTGCGAGGTACCGCTGGCGGCCGGCGCGGCGGCGCCGAGCGGGCCGTGCTCCTGATCCATCCAGCCGTTGGGCTTGTGTGTCAGCTGTTCGAACTGGCGGGCCAGCCGCTCACCGATCTGCCGAGAACGCCCCTTGATCTGGCTCCAGTAGCTGGGCTGGATCTGCAGGCGCTCGGCGAAACGGCGCTCCAGGCCGCGAAGGGCGGCGACATCGGGATTCTTGATCGACGCGGCAACGAACTCATCGAACAAGCGCATCGCGTTGTCCAGGCGGATCTGCGCGACGTCGCGGGGGGCTGAACACATCCCGACATGATAAAGCTTCGTTGACCAACCCCCGGCTGGCCGGGGCGTCCCCCGCTACTCCTCCTCCTTCAGGTGGTAGCCGGCGGCCAGCTGGGCCTGCGTATTGGGGGGCACCGCTTCGTAGTGGGACAGCACCATGGTGTAGCGCCCCTGCCCGCTGGTCATCGCGTTGAGGCGGTTCTGGTAGGCGCTCAGCTCGGCCAGCGGCGCCAGACCGTCCACGCCGATCTGCCCCGGCACGCTGCCGCGCGTCCCGAGCACCTGACCCCGTCGCGACGCCAGGTCGCCGGTGATGTCGCCGGTGGCGTTTTCCGGCGCGCTGATCTCCACCTGCACGATCGGCTCCAGCACCACGGGCCGGGCCTCGCGCACCGCCGCGATCAGTGCGCGCTTGCCTGCGGTGATGAAGGCGACTTCCTTGGAGTCCACCGAGTGGTGCTTCCCGTCGAACACCGTCACCCGCAGGTCCACGACGGGATAGCCGGCCACGACGCCCTGCGCCAGCGCCTGTCGCACGCCCTTCTCGACGGCCGGCATGAACTGGCCGGGGATCGTGCCGCCCTTGACCTCGTCCCGGAACTCGAAACCCGCGCCGCGCTCCAGCGGCTCGATGCGCAGCCACACCTCGCCGAACTGCCCGGCGCCGCCAGTCTGCTTCTTGTGACGGTAATGGCCCTCCGCCTTCGCCGAGATCGTCTCGCGATACGCGATCCGCGGCGGCTGGGTCTGGACGTCGAACTTGTAGGTCTCCTTGAGCCGATCGAGCAGCACCCGCAGATGCAGTTCGCCGAGCCCGTAGACCAGCGTTTCCCCGCCCTGCGGGCCGAGGCCCTCCTCGTGGCCGCCACCTCGCTCCAGGCGCAGGCAGGGGTCCTCCTCGACCAGCCGTGTCAGCACCTCCCACAGCCGCTGCTCGTCGCCATGGCGGCTGGGCCGGATCGCCACGCCGTGGACCGGCGTCGGCAGCGCGATCGGCGCGAGGTGGAGGTGCTCGTCCTCCTGCGCGTCGTGCAGCACCGCGTCGTAGTGCAGTTCGTCGATCTTGGCCAGGGCGCACAGGTCGCCGGGCAGCGCCTGGTCGATCTCGACGTGTTCCTTGCCCTGCAGCATGAACAGATGCGCGACGCGCACCGCCTTGCGGGCGTGGCCGACGAAGAGTTGGGCGTTCTTCTTCAGCGTGCCCTGGTGGACGCGCAGCATCGCGAGCTTGCCGAGGTAGGGATCCGACTGGATCTTGAAGACGTGCGCGACGACGTGCCGCGCCGGATCCATCGACACGAGCAGCGGTTCCGCCTCGTCGCCTTCGCGGCGCATGAACTGCGGCGGGTTGGCTTCATAGGGATTGGGGAGCAGCTTCTCGATCACGTCGAGCAGCTCCGCGACGCCCGCGCCGGTGCGGGAGGACACGAAACACACGGGGATCAGATGGCCTTCACGGAAGGCCTGCTCCAGCGGCGCGTGCAACTCGGTGGCGGGCACGTCGCCGTCGTTGAGATAGCGGTCGACGAAGTCCGGGTCGACCTCCACGACCTGCTCCACCAGCGCGCGGTGGGCGGCTTCGACCGAGCCGAAGTCGCTCTCGCCGCTGCAGCCGAAGAAGCAGTCCTGCACCCGCGCGCCGCCGGCGGCGGGCAGGTTCAGCGGCAGGCATTCCCGGCCGAAGGCGTCCTGCAGCTGACCGAGCAGCGCCTGGGCGTCGACGCCGGGCGCATCGATGCGGTTGACGATGACCAGCCGCGTGAGTCCGCGGCCCGCCGCGGCCTCCATCATCCGGCGGACCATCAGTTCGAGGCCGTTCTGGGCGTTGACCACCACGGCGACCGATTCGACCGCTTCGAGCGCCGGCAGCGCCTGCCCGATGAAGTCGGGCGCGCCGGGGGTGTCGAGCAGATGGATGCGCAGGCCTCCGTGCGCGATGTGCATCTGCGAGACCTGCAGCGAGTGCAACATCCGTTTCTCCAGCGGATCGTGGTCGCTGACGGTGCTGCCTTTCTCGATGCTGCCGGCGGTCTTGATGGCGCCGGCCTTCAGCAGCAGGGCCTCGGCCAGCGAGGTCTTGCCGGCGCCGGCCGGGCCGGTCAGTGCCAGGGTGCGGATCGCCGCGATGCCGGGATGCTGCGGCAGCGCGGCGCCGCCTGGGCTGCCGGCGGTCGTGCCTTCCGGATCAGGGGAGGGGCTGGGGGACATGGCTCGTTCCTCTCAGGCAAGAGTTGGACGCGGGTCTGGAGCCGGACTGCGGCCAGCGTAGAGGAAGCGCCGGGCCTGCACAAGCAGGGGCATCGGATCGGTTTTTGGCCGCGCACGGCGATTGCCCGCGATGGAGCGCGCGATGGCAAGAGCGAAGGCAAGAGCGAAGGCCAGAGAAGCGTCAGGGTCGGCGGCGCCGATTTCATCCGCTTGCAACTCCGTTTCCGCGCCGGCCTAGACTCGTCGCCTTCACGGCGTCGTGACGCCGTCCGGGGGCTGTCCTTCTCTTGGCCGGCCCTTTGATCAGCACAAGGAGAACGGGCATGAGCGTGGCGGAATGGATGTCGACCCTGGCGGTGGCGATGGCGGCGACGGCCTGTGGCGGCGGAAGCGGGGGCGGAGACGATGCCGCCGCACCGACGGAACCTGGCGGCGGAGCCGCGGCGCCGTCCATGCAGACCTTGAACAGCACGCTGGACCGCCCTTGGGGCCTCGTGCAACTGCCGGACAACCGGCTGCTGGTGACGCAGAAGGGCGGCACCATCGTGCGCCTTTCCGCGGCCGGCAAGACCGAAGCGACGATCACCGGCGTGCCCAAGGTGCTGGACAGCGGACAGGGCGGTCTGCTGGGCATCACGATCGATCCCGATTTCGCGACCGCGGGCAGCAACTGGGTCTATTTCTCGTACGCCGAGGCGGGCACCGGCACCGAAGCCGGAAAGGCCGGCACCACGGTTGCGCGCGGCCGGCTGGAGGGCGACGCGCTGACCGGCGTGCAGGTGATCTTCCGCCAGGCGCCCAAGGTCGACGGCACGGGGCATTACGGCTCGCGGCTGGTTTTCGCGCGCGACAAGACGCTCTACATCACCACCGGCGAGCGCATGAAGGGCAGCCCGTCGCAGGACCTGCAGCAGACCTTGGGCAAGGTGATCCGCGTGAACCGCGACGGCAGCATCCCGTCGGACAACCCGACCTTCGCCGCGGGCGCCAAGCCCGGCATCTGGAGCTACGGCCACCGCAACATCCAGGGCGCCGCGCTGCATCCGCAGACCGGCGAACTCTGGCTCACCGAACACGGCCCGCAAGGCGGCGACGAGGTCAACATCGCGCGCGCCGGCCAGAACTACGGCTGGCCGGTGAAGAGCTACGGCTGCGAGTACGGCTCGCCGGTGGGCGACGCCTGCCGCATCGGCGGCGGCACGCATGCGCCGACCTACATCGAGCCGCTGACCACCTGGACGCCGATCTCGGTCGCGCCGGCGGGACTCGTCTTCTACACGGGCAGCCTGTTCCCGGAATGGCGCGGGCAGCTGATCTCGGGATCGCTGGCGGGCACCGCGCTGTGGCGCATCACGCTGAACGGCGACACCGTCACGGGCAAGGAGAAGATGTTCGGGGACCTGGGCGAGCGCTTCCGCGACGTGATCCAGGCGCGTGACGGCGCATTGCTGACGGTGACCGACGGGGGCAAGCTGATGCGCGTGTCGCGGTGAGGCTGGGAAGCGCTCAAGCGCGACGGTCCGCTCAGTCCAGCCGTTTCCAGTACAGCGCGGTCGCTTGCAGTTCGCCTTGCGGGTTGGCGGCGAAGAACGGAATCTCGCCGGTACGCTGGAAACCTTGCGACTGGTAGAAGGTTTCCGCCGCCGAGCCGGCTTCGGTGTCGAGCGTGAGCAGGCTGAGCCCCCCGTCGCGTGCGGTGAGCTCCAGCACGGCCATCAACTGCACGGCGACGCCGCGTCGCCGCGCGTCGCGATGGACCATCAGCTTCATCACGTCCGCGCGATGGCGCTGATTGGGCTTGCCGCAGATCGACAGCTGCACCGTGCCGAGCGCGCGATCGCCCTCTCGCGCCACCCACAGCCGGTGCCGCGGCCCGAGCTGCTCGAACACGCCTTCCCAGTACTCGCGCATCTGCGCCTCGTCGACGTCCTCCAGGAATCCCAGCGAGCCGCCGCCGTCGACGACATCGAAGAACAGTTCGCCGAGCGCCGGCATCCAGTCGCGGTCGGTGCCGCGCAGTTCGATCAGGTCCATGAGGGTTCCTTGCGCGTGTTGTCGGACGAGGCGGCGACGCGCAATGGCTTGCCGAGACACACGGCGTCCCGGCGTCCGACGTAGCTGCCGTAGTTGGGAATCTCGGCGTAGCCGTGCCGTCGATAGAAGCGCAGTGCGCGGTCGTTGACGCGCCGTGTTTCCAGCCACAACGCGCGATAGCCCATGGCCAGGGCTTCGCGCTCCAGCGCGATCAGCAGCGCAGCGCCGACGCCGCGCGTGCCTTCGCGGGCGAACATCCGTTTGAGCTCCGCCACCGGTGCCGCGCCGGCCTGCGCGAGGGGCCGGACCGCGCCGCAGCCGAGAAGCGCGCCGTCTCCGCTGCGCGCGACCAGGAATACGGACCGGCCTGCCGGCATCGAGGCGGCCTCGAATCCGCCGGCGCCGGAGTCGCCGCTGAGCGACGTCAACCGCTGGTTGAGCTGATGCATCAGCAGCACCGCATCGGGATGGGTGACGAGGACGGCCTCCAGCAGCGGCCGGTCAGTGGGCACGTCGGCATGGTCAATCGCAGGCATTTGTGGCATGGTTCAGACTTCATTGAAACCGTCGATCAAATACTAACCAATGGTTAGCAAATCCACAAGCGGCGGCCGTGCGCCGATGCCGGATCCGCGTCCCAGCGGGCCGAAGGGCCTGCACAACACTTCCGGCGTGGTGCAGGACAGGCCCGACGGCGCGGCGCAGGCGCGGCCGCAGACGAAGCCCCAGCCGCGCGTCCGACAGAAGGTGGCCAAGCCGGAGGGGCCGCTCAAGCGGCAGGCGCAGCGCAAGGCGATGAACGGGGACGAGGGCGACGGGACTGGCGATGGCGACCCGGCACGGGGCCTGGACGCCGACGCCGGCGTCCCCCCGACCGCGTCCCAGCAGCGCCGCGCCGCGCACAAGCTGGCGCTGGAGGCGGGGATCCTGGCCGCGGCGCGCGAGCTCTTCGCCGAGCGCGGCGCGGACGCGCTCACGCTGCGCGAGGTGGGCGCGGCGGTGGGCTACTCGCACGCGACGCTCTACAGCTTCTTCCACGACAAGGGCGAGCTGCTCGCGCGCCTGGCCGAGGACAGCCTGCGCACGCTGCTCACGCGGCTGCAGGGCGCGGCGGACGGGGCCGCTTCAGGCGGGGAGGCCGCCGCGGTGGCGCGGGCCTTCGTCAACTGGGGACTTCAGCACCCGCACGACTACCGGCTGCTGATGCTCGACACGCCGATCGCCCTGCGCGAAGCGCTGATCGCGGGCCTGGACGCGCTGATCGCGCCGGCGGCGTTGCCGGCCGCGCGCGCCGCGGCGCTCTGGGCCGGGCTGCACGGGCTGGTGATGCTGGAGCTGGGCGGCCTGGCCGCGCTGGGCGGCGTCGCGGCACGAGCGAAGCGCGTCGAGGCCTTGCTCGCGGGCCTGCTCGCCACGCGCTGAGTCAGACCAGATGCGGCAGTCGCTTGTAGTACAGCGCGGCGGCCTGCAACTGGCCCTCGGCGCCGTGGCAGTGGTCGGGGATCTGGCCGGCGCGCTGCCAGCCGAGATGGGCGAACACCGCTTCCGCCTGCGAGTCGGCGCAGGTCTCGAGCTGCAGCAGGAAGCGGCCCTGCGTCGCCGCCGCGCATTCCAGACGCGACATCAGCTGGCCGGCGACGCCGCGGCTGCGTTCCTGGCTGTGCACCATCAGCCGCTGGACTTCCCCGCGGTGGTGCGCATTGGCCAACGGGCACAGCGAGAGCTGGACGGCGCCGAGCAGACGCCCCGGGCCTTCTGACTCGCAGGCGATCCACAGCATGTGGTGCTGGCCCAGCCGGGCGAAGACGCCGTGCCAGTAGTCGAGCGCCTGGTAACGCGACAGCGGGGCCAGGAAGCCCAGCGTGGCGCCGAGATGGACGTTGTCGATCAGCAGGGTCGTCAGGGCGGGCAGCCATTGCAGGTCGCGGGAAGTCAGCTTGACGACTTCCATCGGCGCGCGCTGCAGGTGCTGCGACGCGGCAGCGTCGCTGGCCAGCGGATTGAGGGCGCGCGGGGCTCGGGCGTGAACGGCCGTGGGGCTGAGGGCGACATGCATGGCGGGAACTCCAGGTCTGGGTACAACGACGTCCCGACCCCTCTCGTGGCGGGCGGTGGGACCTGGAAAACCCTGACGCAAACGTCATGCCAGCCGGACGCTGGGGCGTGTCGACTGGGCGATTGCCGCGCGGGTGGGGCGGTGCGCGTGAACCGCGTCACGTCCGGAAGGACGCCGAGGCGGGAAAGCGGGCTCGATCGCGCCCTGTGCAGGTGTCGTTGCCCCAGCCGGCGCCGGGAGCGCGGGGCCGTCAGCCGGGCACGGCCACGATGAGTTCGGCCTCAAGCCCCGGTTCGGCGCACAGACGCCCCTTTCCCTGGCGCTTGGCGGCATACAGCGCCGCCTCGGCGCGGTGCAGCAGGTCCTCGATGCCGCGATCCCCGTTGCGCAGCTTGGCCCAGCCGGCGGAGTACCCCAGCGTGAAGCCGAGTTCGCGCGGCGCGAGTTCAAGCAGCGCCTCGCGTTGCCGCCGGTCGAGCGCGGGCGGCCCGACCAGATCGGAGCGCGCCATCAGCACGGCGAAGCGCTGGCCGTCGATGCGTGCGACGACGTCGCCCAGGCGCTTCTGCTCGTCCAGGCAGCGGCCGAAGAGCGCGAGCGCCTGATCGCCCTTGGCCTCGCCGTGGGCGGTGTTGATCGCCTTGCAGCCGTCCACGTCCATGACGACCAGCATCAGCGGCTCGCTGTAGCGGCGCGCCATCGAGATCATGTCCACCGAACGCTGCTGGAAGGCGCGACGGTTGGCCAGCCCGGTGGCCGCGTCGATCTGCGTGAGGCGGCGGAGTTCGGCCTCGCTTTCGCCGCGCCAGGCCACGAGGATCGCGATCGCCGCGGCGAGCACGCAGACGTTGGCCACGACGGCGAACACCATGTTGAGCGGATGCGGTGCGTCGAAGCTGGGCAGATTCGCGGTGTCGAAACCGGCCAGATAGGCGCGCGCCAGGTTGAGCACCGCCAGGAGGCCGAGGCTGACGGTGAACAGCAGCCGCCAGCGCAGGTTGCCGACCGGCGCGCGCTTGACCGGCTGCATCAGGCTGGCGCCGAGCGCGAGCATCTGCAGCCCGATGCAGCCGTTGGACCAGGCCAGACGCAGCGCGTAGTTGTCCCAGCCGGCCCCGTAGCCGACCATGACCAGCACCGGCATGCCGTACTGGAAGAGCCGACCGAGCCTGCCGGGCAGCCACCGGTCGGCCGCCATCCACAGCAGCGTCACGCTGGCGCTGAGCAGCCCGAGCGCCGCGATGGCCGTCAGGCGCGTGCCGTCTGGCGGCAGCAGCAGCAGGGCCCAGCCGGCGGCCTGCGCGGCCGCGCTGAGTTGCGCGCGTCGGGCGGCGATGCTGTCGCACCAGCCGAGCAGCAGCGGCAGCAGCAGCGCCAGCACCAGGGACTGGATCAGCATCAGGCTGAACAGCGTCGGGACGTCGAAACGCATACGCGCGGCACCCGCCGGCGAGGCGGGCTGGAGCTGGTCGTGACAGGGCATTGTGGCCGTAAAGTCGCGCTCCGATGACCCCCCCGACCCCCTCCACACCCT
>SEFA01000022.1 GCA_004210455.1 Rubrivivax sp.
GGCGAGGGCGAGGGCGCCGGCGCGGCCCCGTGCGTATCGGTCGGATCCTTGGCCGGGCTCGCGGTGTCCCCACCGCCGCAGGCGCTCAGCAGCACGCTGAAGGCCAGCGCGATCGTCGTCGACGCAGCCTGGCGCTTGCCCAAGCTTGGACTGAAGGGATCCTGCATGCGCGTCTCTCGCGGAAGTTTGTCTGGATTGATTCCATTTTTTTCCGCTCGATGACCGCGCCTCCGACGGGTAGAGGCAAGAGCTGCAAACAACGGTAAGCGCGACGAGACGCGCTACCTCTCAGGAGTTAGGCGCGGGCGGTCTCGCCGGCTGCCCGGCCTGCTGCACGCTGTGCAGTGGAGGATGCTCGCGTCGTATGCGTCGTATGCGTCGTATGCGTCGTATGCGTCGTATGCGTCGCACGCCGCGGCCGCATCGTGAGCACGATCGCCGCGATGCCGAGCGCCGCGCCCGCCGGCACATCCAGTACATGGTGCTGATACGTCGTCAGCACCGAGACCCCGATCAGCGCGAACCACCCGTGAAGCCCCACTGCCCACGCGCCGCGCAGCAGCGGCGCGAAGCGCGCCCACAGCAGCACCAGCACGCCGATGTGCAGCGACGGGGCGCGGTTGTAGGGCATGTCGCAATGGCCGAGCAGATCGAACATCAGACCGATCGCGCCCTCGGTCGGCGGCCGCTCGAAGGTGAAGCGCAGCGGGAACGCGGCGTAGCAGAGCACCGACACGAACAGCACGAGGAGCAGCCGCAGCACGTGACGTCGAAGGCGCCCGGCGTCCGCGTCGATGAAGAACGACAGCGCGAAGAAGACGCAGATCGAGAGATAAGGCACCACCGTCCAGCCGACGAAAGGAATGCCGCGTTCCCACGCGAACACGCCCGCGCCCACATCGCTCCGCCAGCTGGTGACGTGGTTGGACAAGGTGTACAACGCGGCATACGCCGCCGAGGTGGCCACGGCGCAGGGCAACGGCCGCCAGGCTTCGGGCCAAGGGATCGCAACGCGCATCGGGATCTCCGCCGCGAGCGCCGTCGCCCGCCTATCCCTGATTACGAGATCCCGATGCGGAAGCGGACATCGCCGCGCGTCATCGCGGCGTTTGTTCCTGCTGGCCCTGCACCTGGTGGCCCTGCACCTGCTGGCGCTGCACCTGTTGAGGCTGCACCTGTTGACGCTGCACCTGCGCCAATGCGCTGAGCGCTTCCGCCACCGCGGGGCTCATCGCCGGGTCGTAGATCTGCTGGTGCAGTCGCACGGCCTCCTGCAGCACCGGTTCCGCCTCGGACGCCTTCTGCTGTTGAAGCAAGGCCTGACCCAGCACCAGCGTGGCGCTGGCCTCATGGTCGCGCTGGTAGTCGGCGTTGCCGCCGCTCCGTATCGCGGCGAGCGTTTGTCGCGCCTGCGCCTCCGCGACTTCCGCATGGCCGGCGTTGAGTTCGAGCCAGGCGGATTCGGCCTGCTCCACCACGGGCTCGCCCGCCGCAGGAGCGGGCGGCAGTTTCCTCGTCGCGCGCTGAGCCTGGAAACCCGCGAGCGCTTCCCGCGCCTGACCGCTCCGCACCTGCCAGCGGCGCAGCGCGAGGCTGTAGAGCCTGCCCGGGGGCTTGCCGGCGGGGATCGCCTGTCGCTGGCGTTCGAGCAAGGTGCGCGCTTCAGGCAGCCGCCCGAGGCTCGTCAGCGCCAGCGCGCGGTCCGTCAGGGCCTGCTCGTCCATGCCGTCGGGTGGGTGGGGCGTCCCGAGCACCGAGATGTCGTCGGCACTCACGGCCAGTGCGGCCTGCGTGTGACCGTAGCTCGCGAGCGCACGTGCCTGCCACGCCCGCACCCAGCGCCGTTGCGGAAGCTCGACTGCGGCGGTCTCGCTCCAGCGCCATGCCGGCGCGAGCGTCGTCAGGCTGTCCCGGAAACGCCCGGCCTGGTTGAGGAAGATCGCGTAATGCGTTTGCGTCTCCGCCACGCGGACGGCGTTGGCGTTGCGCGTGACTTCCGCTTCCATGCCTTTGCGCAGGCTGGTTTCGGCCTGGGCGTATCGACCCAGCGCGCGCTGCGCATGACCGAGGAATCCGTAGATCAGCGACAGATCGCCCGCGCCCAGCGGCGGGTTCGCCTCGCAGAGCGCCACGGCCTCCGCATACGCGCGCTCCGCGCGCTCGAAAGACTTGTTGAACAGGGCCGCGTCGCCGAGGATGCGCAGCACGAGCAACAGGTCGGCGTTGTTGTTGCCGCTCCGCGCGATCGTCAAAGCGCGTTCGGCGAATTCCATCGCCACGTCCGGCTTCGCGCGCCGGTTCAGCGAGGCCTGTCCGATCTCCACCTGCAGCCGCGTCGGCGAGTTCGCGTCCTGCCGCGCGTCCAGGATGGCCGTGGCCTCCTTCAACTGCGCGGCGGCTTCCTCGCGCTTGGTGTCGAGCGCCAGCGCGTTGGCCAGCGCCGCCATCGCAAGTACCGCCTCGTCGCTGGTCGGACCGTGCAACCCGCGCGCCACGGTGAGGCGTTCGCGCTGCAGGTCGACCTCGCGCGCGTTCAAGCCCAGGTCCTGGTACATCGAGGCCAGCACGGTCAGCAGTCGCAGCCGCGCCGCAGGCGCGTCCTTGAGTTCCGCATCGATGCGCTCGGCGCCGCGGTCCAGCAGCTCGCGCGCGGTCGTGTCGCGCGCCTTCGCCGGGTCGGCCTGGTCGGCCGAGTTCGCGCGGAACACGCCTTCCAGGAAGCCCTGCACGGCGCGCGCGGTGGCGGCTTCGGCCTGCGCGCGTTGCGTCTGCAGCCCCGCCTGATGTGCCTGCCACAACGCGATCGAAGCGCCGCCTATCAGCGCCAGCGTGGCGACGGCGCCCGCCACCACCGGCAGGCGGTGTCGCCGCACGAGCTTGGCCATGCGATACGCCCAGCCGTCGGGCCTCGCCTGCACAGGCTCGCCGTCCAGCCAGCGCCGCAGGTCCTGCGCGAAGGCCTCCATCGTCGGATAGCGATCGGCGGGCGACTTCTTCAGCGCGTGATTCAGGATCGCGTCGAGGTCACCGCGCAATTGCCGGCGCAGCGCGCGATCTGCGCTGGCACTTCCGATGTCAGCGGTGTCCGTGGCCGCGGTACCCGCGGCGCTGCCGATGCTGCTCGCCAACGGAATCTCCGCCGCGGCGATCACTTCTTCGAGTTCGGCCGCGCTGCCCCGCTTGAGGCGGTACGGGCGCACGCCCGCGAGCACCTCATAGGCCACCACGCCCATGCTGTAGACGTCGCTGGCCGTGCCCAGCGGATCGCCGCGGATCTGCTCGGGGCTCGCGTAGTCCAGCGTCAGCGCACGGCCGGCGAACTCGGTCAACGCGGTGCGCATCGTGCTGTCGCCTTCGAGCAGCTTGGCGATGCCGAAGTCCAGCAGCTTCACCTGCGCCTCCCGCGTCACGAGGATGTTGCTCGGCTTCAGGTCGCGATGGACGACGAGCCGACCGTGCGCATGCCCCACCGCCGCCATCACCTGCAGCAGCAGCGTGACGCGCTCACGCAGCGACAGCGCGTGCGTGCGGCAGTAGGCGTCGATAGGCACGCCGTCCACATGCTCCATCGCGAGGAACGGTCGGCCGTGCGCGTCGATGCCGGCGTCATACAGACGCGCGATGTGTTCGTGTTCCAGGGTCTCGAGGATCTCCCGTTCCCTGTCCATCCGCTCCGCGAGGCTGTCGCCCCAGACGATGCGCGGCAGCTTCAGCGCGACGCGGCGCGTCATCAGTCCGTCCGCCCGTTCCGCCAGCCACACGGTGCCCATGCCGCCGCGGCCGATCTCCTCGATCAGCCGGTAGGCGCCGACCTTGCTGCCCGGCAGGATGCCGTCGAACGGCAAGGCCAGGTCGCCTGGCCCACCCCGCCCACCGAGCCCATCAGACCCTCCGGGACCGCCCGGCGCGAAGAGCCGCGGCAGCGTGTCGAGGAAGTCGTCGGTCTCGACCTCGGCCTGATGCGCGAGAAGGGTGCGCAGTGTTTCTCGATGCACGGCGTGTTCGCCGATCAGGCCTTCGAGCCAGGCCTTGCGCGCGGTCGGCGAGAGGTTGAGCGCCTCGTCCAGCAGCGCGCTGATCGCGGGCCAGTCGCCTTCGAATCGGGAGAGGGCGGTCATGCCGACGTCCCGTCCGTCATCGTCAGTCGCGCAGCGCGTGCGCGAGCAGGAGCCGCGCCTTGTCCCAGTCCCGGCGCACGGTGCGCGCGGACAGGCCCAGCGCCTCGGCGATCTCCTCGTCTTCCAGGCCGCCGAAGTAGCGCATCTCGACCACGCGGCCCAGCCGCTCGTCGACGCGGCCGAGGTCCTCCAGCGCGGCATGCACGGCCAGGATCTCGTCGGAGGCCGCGGGCAGGGCGCCGATCAGTTCGGAGTTCAGCGTCACCTGCTCGGCCTCGCCGCCGCGGCGGTCGGTCTTCGCGTGGCGCGCCGCGTCGACGATGATGGACCGCATCACCGTGGCCGCGTAGGCCAGGAAGTGGGCCCGGTCCGAGGGCGTCAGCGTCTCGCGCTGCAGGAACTTGAGGTAGCACTCGTTGACGAGGGCCGTCGTCGCCATCAGGTCGTCGCCGGTGCCGCGCGCGAGGCGGCGGTGCGCCACCTGCCGCAGCTCGGGGTAGAGCAGCTCGAAGATCCTGTCGAAGGCCTCGCGGTCGCCGTCGCGCGCCCGCCCGATCAACTGCGTCACTTCCCCCATGCCGTGCTTCCGTCCAAAACGAGGTTGGTGGCGGCGATGGTAGCGCGCGTTCAAGGCGGTCCGGGCTCCCGCGCGTCCCCAAGTCCCGACAGGCTTGTGTCATCTCGTGTCACTCCGTCCCACGGGAGGCGCGAAGGGGCGGCAAGCCCACGCCCGGCAGCGGCGGCAGGCGTAGCCGTACGGTCGACAACAGGCACGCGCAGGCGCAGGCGAGGGACAAGGCCGCCATCGCCCCGGTGCGTGGCGCCAGTAGCACGAACACGGTGCCGAAGGCGGCCTTGCCGAAAAGCCCGCCGACGTAGCCGCGCAGGAAGTGCGCGGCGGCGCGGTGGCCGCCCTGGGCGTGTTCGGCCATGGCGACCGGGCCGGTGATCAGCGGCAGCGAGGAGAGCAGCCCGGCGGCGAAGCCGCCCAGGGTCGGGCCGATGAGCGTCGCGACGGCGGTAAGCAGTCCCGCCATGGCCGCGATCAGCCACATCGAACAGAAGACCGGACGGTGGCGAATCCTCCCCGAGCCCTCCGCACCGAGTCTGGGCATCGCGACGAAGGTGAGGGCGCAACTGACCAGCGCCAGCACCAGGGCCCCGGGCAGGTGGCTGCTGGCCGCCTTGGCGGGGACGGCCATGACCAGCGCGCCGCCCAGTCCGCAGAGCAGTGCGACGGCGGCGCCGCCGTAGCGGGCAGCGCGCGCGTACCCCAGCGCGAAGACCGCCAGCATCGCGCAGGCGGCCACGCTGCCGATCGCGGCGCTGATCGCGAAGGGCATGCCCTCGTCGTGCGCCAGCCAGGCCAGCGTCGGCGCCGTGATCGTCGGCAGCGCGGCGACAAGACCTGCCACCCGCCGGCCGCCGTGACGCGCCGCCGTCATCACCAGCAACACGGTGCCCGCGGTCAGCAGGCCCTTGAACAACTCGTCCATCGCGCTCCCCTTGGGGACGACGGGAGGAATCACGTCGTCCTGCCCAGTTGAACGAGATGGGCGGTCCGGCCTGGACGGCGGCCGGGAACCTCAAGCAGGGGACACGGAAAGCGCCCGCTGAGGTCCTTCCCCTGTCCGGCGCATGTCCGGGACTTCGTTCAGTGGGGTAGCAGGCGCTGCGACCGCGCAGCGCTCCTTTCTCCTCTTCATGGAGTCGCCATGTCCCGTGCTTCCTGGTTCCCGATGGAACGACGCGTCCGCGCCGTCGTGATCGCCGGTATCGGCGCCCTGGTCGCCGCCTTCCTCGCGGGCTGCGGCGGAGGCGGCGAGCCGGCGTTTCCCGCAGACACCGCGCCGACGGTGCCGCCCGTCGGGAACCCGCCGGTCGTGACACCGCCCGTCGTGACACCGCCGGTCGTGACGCCACCGGTCGTGACGCCACCGGTCGTGACGCCACCCGTTGTGACGCCGCCCAACCCGGCGATCAGCGTGCTGTCGCCTGTCGCCGTCATGGGGCTGCGGCAGCCGGCGCCGCTGTCGTTCTCGCGCGGCATCGTGCGGGAGGCCTCGGGCAGCTACGCCTTCACCTCGGGCAACGCCATCCTGCGGATGTCGGCGGATCTCCAGTCGATCACACCGGTCGCCGGCCAGGTCCGCGACCAGTCCGGCACCACGGTCGACGGCAAGGGCGACGCCGCGCGATTCAACAACCCGTACGGCATCACGGCCGCTCCTGACGGCACGCTCTACGTCACCGAGCGCTACGGCTACGTCATCCGTCGCATCGCGCCGGACGGCACGGTGACGACGCTCGCGGGATCTCCCGGCCAGTACGGCAGTGCCGAGGGCACGGGCAGCGCGGCGCGGTTCTACCTGCCGAGCGGCATCGCGATGGGTCCCGACGGCGATCTCTACGTGGCGGACCGTAGCAACCAGGTGATCCGCCGCGTCACGACCGCCGGGGTCGTCACCACCTATGCCGGCATTCCCGGGTCGCCGGGCTACAAGGACGACGCCCCCAATCTGGCGAAGTTCAACCATCCGTCCGGGATCGCGGTCGACACCGACGGCACGGTCTATGTGGCCGACTTCGACGGCCACATCCGCCGCATCGCGCGCAACGGCAACGCGGCGGGCATGGTGAGCACGCTGGCGGGGAACGGGAGCTCGACCCAGTCGTCGGCGATGGACGGCACGGGCATGGCCGCCACCATCATCACGCCCGAGCACCTGGCGCTGTCCGACGGCACGCTCTACCTGCGCGACGGCGCCGGGCTGGTGCGCCGCATCGATACCGCCACGGGTGCCGTCACGACGATGGCGGGCACGGCGGGCACCTTCGGCTCGCTCGGCACGATCCAGCCGCGGGACGGTCCGCGCGGGAAGGCCGGCATCGAGACGGGCTTCAACGGTGGCGGGCTGGTGGCGATGCCCGACGGCGGCCTGCTGATCACCGAGACCAACTTCATGCTCGGCGCGGTGCGACGGGTGGCCCCGGACGGCTGGGTCACCACCTTGGCCAAGAGCTACATCTACGGTTTCAGCAATCACACGCAAGGGACCGGCGTGCTCGGCCAGCTGCCGTTCGGCTGGTTCCCCGACGGCTCCACCGAGGGCGAGCAGGGCCACTTCACCAGCGACGTGTCCGTGGCGCAGGCGCCGGACGGCAGCCTCGTCGTCGGCACCCGTGTCGGCGTGCGGCGCATTTCGCCCAGCGGCGCCGTGACGCCCGTGATCGGCCTGAGCGGCGAGGCGACCATCGACGGCACCGGCAGCGAGGCCGACGGGGTGGACGTGACCAAGACGATGGTCGTGGATCCGACGGGGCGCATCTTCTTCTCCGACGTCTCGACGATCCGGAGCATTGATGCGACGAACACGGCGCGCACGATCGCGGGCTCGCCGACCTTCTACGGCGACACGTCCGGCGTGGGGCAGGGCGCGGCGGACGGTCCCGGCGCGACGGCGAAGTTCAGGAGCATCACAGGCCTGGCGCGCGCGGCGAGCGGTGATCTGTATGCCTCCGATTCGCTGAACAATGCGATCCGTCGCATCGATGTGTCCGGCACCGTGAGCACCTTCGCCGGCGTCATGGGCGAGCGCGGCACGGCGGATGGGGACCGCGCGACGGCGCGCTTCACGATGCCGATGGATCTGGGCATGGGCGCGGATGGCACGATCTGGCTGCTCGACAGCGGACGCGGCGACACGCCGTCGGTACGCCGCATCGCGCCGGACGGCACGGTCAGCACCTTGCCCGCGAAGGGCCGGCGGCTGACCGTGGACCCCGCGGGCAACGTCTATGTCCTGACGGCGGGCGGCGACCTGGCGATCGTCGATCCGGCCACTGGTGCACTCTCGACGCTGATCCCGGCGGCCGACCAGGTCGACATGGGCAGCGATCCGCGCATCGGGCTGGATGCCAGCTGGGCCTTCAACGCCGTCGGCGTGAAGCAGTTGGTGATGATGTCGGGGCGGCAGTTGATTCGGGTGACGCTGCCGTGATGGTGCTGATCAACGCGACTCGTCCTCACGCATACGCGTAGAACAACGCCGCAAAGAAATGGCAGACGCTGCCGCCCAGCACGAACAGGTGCCAGACGAAGTGGGCGTAGCGCAGCTTGTTGTCGAGCAGGAAGACGAACGCGCCCAGCGTGTAGCTGAGGCCGCCGGCGACCAGCAGCGCAAGACCCGGCCCCGGGGTGCGCTCGATCAGCGGCCCGATGGCGAAGACCACCACCCAGCCCATGGCGAGGTAGAGCGCCGTCGACACCAGCGGATGCCGCAGCCGGTTGAGCAGCTTGATCGTGACGCCGAAGGCGGCCGCGGCCCAGACCGCGATCAGCAGCGTCACGCCCGGCCCCGAGTGCAGCACGCCCAGCGTGAAGGGCGTGTAGCTGCCGGCGATGAAGACGTAGATGGCGGCGTGGTCCAGCCGCATGAGCCAGGCCTTCAGGCGGCCGTTGGCCAGCCTGGCGGGCAGGGCGTGGTACAGCGTGGAGATGCCGTACAGGAGGATGCCGGAGCAGGCGAAGACGGCCGCCGCCGCGACGTCCGCAGCCTCGCCGTGGTGCATCGCGCGGATCACGAGGATGGGCAGGGCGGCGATGGCCAGCAGCGCGCCCAGCCCGTGGCTGATGGCGTTGGCGATCTCTTCGCCCAGGGTCTGCGGGCGGTCGACGAGGAGGGAGCGGTGCGTCATGGAGCAGATCGTGTGAACTGGCGGACAGCCCGATGATCGCTCATCGGCCTCTGTTGGTCCCACGCTACCGGTCTGTCCCCCGTCGGCGGGCGCAGACGGGTCGCTCGCATCGGCCTCAGCGCATCACTGCCGCGCTGCCTGGCGTTGACGACGCGTCCGTGCCATGACGACGAGTCCGGCCAGGGTCAGGAGCGCGGTGGCGGGTTCCGGCACCGCCGCCGCGACGACCTCGATGGAATCCAGCGCGATCGCGCTGCGACCAGCCCAGTAGCCGGTGCCGCTGTCCCACACGCGCACTTCGTCGAAGCCGCCTCCTGAGAAGCCGACGTAATGGGCATTGGACTTGTGCTGCAGTGTGCCGGAGGCGACGCTGACACCCGCGTTGAACAGCTCGTAATACATGTTCGCTTGAGGCAGGAACTCGTCGCAGTTCGTGTCGCAGTAATAGTCGTATCCACTTCCCGCCAGGAAGCCGATGGCATCGAACGACGCGCCGGAGGCCAGGCGGATGCGCTGATAGCCGTCGTTCGTGAGGCCCAGGTTGTCCGTGGACACAGGGTTCCAACTCCGATCCCCCTCGAAATGGAGTCGATCGGTGTTGGTATGCATGTAGGTCCAGACTTCGCCGAACGGGCCGACATGTTCCACCGTGATGCCGCCTTCGGTGTAGGTGGGCGACTTGTAGATGCCGACCGAAATGCCTTCGAATCCGTTGAAGCCGGTGCGGTTCTGATCCGCGATGAAATCAGACGTATGCACCACGATCGCCGCAGCTGCAGGCAGCGTCATTGCCGCGATGGCGCCAACGGTCAGCCACTTGATCATTGCACGCGAGACAGTCGCCATTTTCCGGATCATTGCCCCTCCCCAGGGATGAAGTCGATTTCTAGATTGGCAGCGAACGGTCTTCGATGGAGAACCAGATGGCGCGGCGCTGCTTCACATACGCGGCGCGAGGATAAGTCAGGCCGCTCCGCCAGACCTTTCGCGAGGCCCCCATGAACGGGGGATGAAAGGGCTTCCGGGTCGCGGCTCGGCAACTCGTTTCATGCCGACCTATCATGGTCAAAACCTGGAGCCCCGCTTTGCCTCACTTCGTTTTGCATCACAGCGCCAATCTCTCCGACCTCGACGTGAATCGCTGCCTCGCCGCAGTCAACGCCGCGCTGGCGAAGTCGGGCCATTTCGAAGAGATCGACATCAAGAGCCGCGCGTTCCAGGCGGAGGAGTTTCTCGTCGGCGTGGAAGCGCGCGGCCGCGCGTTCGTGGCCGGGACCTTGTCCGTGCTCACCGGACGCAGTGATGAGAGGCGTCGCGAGATGGGCGAGATCGCGCTGCGCGCGCTGGTGGCGTCCGTCCCACCCAAGTCGGAACTCCACATCCAGGTGTCCGTCGAGGTCGTAGAGATCCAGCGGGAGACCTACGCGAAGGCGGTCATCGCCGGGTAAACCGGCGCAGCCGGCTTGAGCAACTTGGAACACGATTCGCGCGGATGCACTTATCGCCTGTCGTCGACAACGTAAGCCTCTTCCAGATCCCTTCTCATCATCAGCCTTCGAGAGGGCGTCGATGCCGACTCGCATGCCACGAACTGCGAGCGCAATGCCGCCTCATATCGACCTCCCGGTGGCGTTGGCCCGGCGAGCGAGATCGCTGCCGAGGACGCCTGCCGCGATTCCTCGATACGTCCGAACTGCGCCGCGGTGACGCTGATCGCATTGGCGATTCGATAGGCCGCCTTTTCCAGAGTCCAGGACGGGTGTCGATACATGGGTACGCGCCATTCGCCTATGCCCACTGGATCGCCAAAGTAGAAGTACCAAACCGCCAGCAGAGCAGCGTCCAGCGTCTTGAATTCGGCGTGGAAGTCGTTGGGGCCCGGGCCGGGGACGTACTCCCAGCAGCTGAAGCGAATGCCGTCGGCGACTTCTTCCAGGATCGAGGAGCGATCGCCATCGAGGTTCAGCGCGAACTGGTTGGCGGACAACTCGCTGACGGTGAGGCCGCGCTCCGAGAGGTATTTGATCGAAGTAGACAGTGGCATAGGGAGCTCTTCTGAGAGTTCCAGTGTTGGCGCGCCAGCGAACGTGGCGGTCTACCGCTCGGTCTGGACCGCGTGGACGGTCAGTCGGGCGCCGCCGATCTCCATTGTTTTTCTCCACACGTGGGTCATGCCCGAGACGGTCTCGAAGGATCCCTCGTAGGCGCGCCGCTCCAGTTCCTTGCGCAGCACTGGCGTAAGCTTCCGCAGGGCCGATGCGGGAATGGACGCCGCCCAGGTCATGGCGAATCCGGTGAAGTTGCTGTGGCTGCCTTGCGCCACATGCGAGTCATCGCGGTAGCTGACGACGTAGGTGAAGAGAGGCATGGTTGTTGAAGCTGGCGCTTTCCTGTTGTCGTCCTAGCGAGCCATCAACGCCCGATACGCCTGCCGTTTGAACCGCAATCCATACGGATGCGCGTATCCGAAGTAGCGCTGGGTCAGCAGCACCGCCGCGACGTTCAGGCGCGGATTGATCCACCACAGCGTGCCCGCGAGGCCGCCCCAGCCGACTTCACCGGCCGACTCGGGCGGCTCGCCCCGATCGGCGAAGGCGCGCACCGCGGAGCCGAGGCCGAAGAGCCGGCCCGGCGTCGGCGGCGCATCGTCGAAGCGCACATGCAGCCCCGGCGCGAGCTGATTGCTGAACATCATCTCGATCGTGGCGGGCTTGAGCAGCGTGGGACCGCCGGGGATCAGGCTCTGGATCAGGCGGATGGAATCGTCGAGCGTGCTCACCAGTCCGCCGCCGCCGGACTGCAGCGCCGCGCGCTGCACATACGCGCCGGGATAGGGCTTCTCGTCGACGCGCGGCAGGCCGGGCTTGTCGGGGTCGTTGAAATCGGCGCCCTCGTAGAGCACCGTGAGCCGGTCGCGCTTGGCCGGCGGCACCCAGAAGTCCGTATCCACCATGCCGAGCGGCTCGAAGATGTGCCGGGCGAGGAACTCGCCGAAGCGTTCGCCGCTCACCACCTCCACCAGACGCCCCAGCACGTCCATCGACACCGAGTACTCCCACTGCGTGCCCGGGTGGAAGATCAGCGGCAGGTCCGCGAGCGCCTTCATCATCCCCGCCAGATCGCGGCGATGGTCGAGGACGCGGGCCTGGTTGTAGGCGTCATACATCGGCGATCCCGGATCGAAGACGCCGTAGGTCAGGCCCGAGGTGTGCGTCAGCAGATGGCGCGCGGTGATCGGGCTGCGCGCGGGCTCGGTGTCCGTCAGGTCGCGTGCGCCGGGACGAAGGACGCGGCGGTTCGCCAGCTCCGGGAGGTGGACGTCCACGGCATCGTCCAGGCCGAGTCGACCCTGTTCCACGAGCAGCAGGACCGCGCACGCAGTGACGAGCTTGGTGCTGGAGAACATCCGGAAGAGGTGGTCCTCCCGCAGCGCGATGCCGGCCTCGCGGTCGGCGGTGCCGTAGCAGAAGCGGTCCACGACCGTGCGGCCGCGCAGCAGCGCGGTCGCCACGTTGGGCAGGAACTGCTGGTCGACCTCGGCTCGCAGCGAGGCGTGCAGGGCGTCGAAGGGGCTATCCGTCATCTGGTCTTCCCGGCGTTGAAGCGGGGACTGTAAGTCCCTGAGGGAAGACGCGCGTCCGAGCGCTAGTCGACGTGTCGCACGACCTCGCGGAGGTGGCCCAGATAACCGTTCGACGACGCATGAGCGTCGTCGATGGCGCACTTGAACTGGTCGATCAGGTGGTCGGGCGGCCGGGCCCCCGCGTTCATCAGCATGTAGAGCTGATGAGACAACGAACGGCAGCGTGACGCGGCTCTGAGCCAGCGCAGATAGATGGCGTCGTCATGGCGCATGGGACTCTCCGGCAGAAGCGCCGAGCGAGTCGGTGGTCAGGTCGGCTTCCAGGCGACACACCGGCCCTCGGCAGAAAGGGTTCGAATCGCCATCTAGGGATCCGGAAAGTCGATTTCAAGACCCGCGCCGCTGGATGCCGGCCATGATCCGCATCGCATCCTTGGCGGGCGGCAGGCCGAACGCGCGCCCGTACTCGCGGCTGAACTGGGTGGGGCTTTCGTAGCCGACCTCGTGCGCGACGGACGTGACGTTCCCGCCCGTGGCCACCAGCCGCTTGCGGGCCTGCAGCAGCCGCAGCTGCTTCTGGTACTGCAGGGGACTCAGCGCGGTGACGGCCTTGAAGTGCCGGTGGAAGGCGGACACGCTCATCGCGGCGTCGTCGGCCAGGTCCTCCACCGCCAGCGGCAGGGCGAAGTCGCGGCGGATGCGCCGGATGACCTTGTGGATGCGGGCCAGCGCCGTGTCCGGCGTGGCGACGTCGCGCAGCATCCAGCCCATGGGGCCTTGCAGCACGCGGTACAGGATCTCGCGCTCGAAGGCGGGGGCGAGCGCGGGAATGTCGCCCGGATGGTCCATCAGCCTGAGCATGCGCACCCAGGCGTCGAGCAGTTCGGGCGTCACCGCGGCCACCGAGAACGCACGCGGGCCGTGCGGCGAGGCGGCAGGATTGGGCAGGCTGGAGAGCAGTTCCGCCAGCACGCCGGCGTCCAACGTCAGGGCGACGGCCAGGTAGGGTGAGCCGTCGGCGGCCGGCCTCACGGTGCCGGCCGCAGGCAGATCGACCGACATGACGAAATAGGTGGCCGGGTCGTAGTCCAGCGTCTGGTCGCCCACCGCCAGGGTCTTTCCTCCACGGAGGATGAGGTTGACCATCGGATCGTAGACGGCCGCCAGCTCGTGCTCGGGAATGCTGCCCTGGACCATGAAGACACGCGGGATGCCAGTTTCCGTCGGACGATTCTGCGCGCGGGCGGCCAAGGACCGGAGTTCGTCGAGTTGCTGTCGCATGGCGGCATTGGAACCCGCGCCTCCCCGGTGGCGCAAGTTGGAAAGCAGGATTGGGCAGGAATGAGGCAGGAACGGTTGCGACAGGCGAGGACCGTTTTTCTATCGTTCAGCCATCCCAACCCCTTTGCTTCAGGAGCCTGAAATGAGCACCAACAACACCAGCACCACAACCGCCGCCGCCCTCGCGGCAACCGGCGACGTCGTCGTCATCACCGGCGGTAGCCGTGGCATCGGCGCGAGCACGGCCGTGGAGGCGGCGCGCCGCGGACTCGGCGTGATCCTCACCTACAACGCGAGTCCCGATGCCGCGCATGCCGTGGTGCGTGACATCGAAAGCCGAGGAGGCAAGGCCGTCGCGCTTCGCCTGGACGTCGCCGCCGTGGACACCTTCGCCGCCTTCCGCGCCGAGGTGGAACGGGCGCTCGCGGACGTCTGGCACACGACGCGTCTGGCGGGCCTGGTGAACAACGCCGGCTACGGCCTGTTCCAGCCGATCGCCGACGTCACCGAGGCGCAGTTCGACGGCCTCTTCAATGTGCACCTCAAAGGACCGTTCTTCCTGACGCAGACGCTGCTGCCGCTGCTGCGCCAGGGCGCCGGCATCGTCAACCTGACCAGTGCCACGACGCGGGTGGCGACCGCCGGCGTGGCGCCCTACGCGGCGTTCAAGGGCGGCTTGCAGGTGCTCACGCGCTACATGGCCAAGGAGTTCGGCGAGTCGGGCATCCGCGCCAACTCAGTGTCGCCCGGCGCGATCCGCACCGAGCTGGGCGGCGGCCTGAACGACGAGTTCGAAGCGCTGCTCTCGTCCCAGACGGCGCTGGGCCGGGTGGGCGAGCCGGAAGAGGTTGCGCGCGTGATCGCCTCGTTGCTGGGCGAGGAGGGCGTGTGGATCAACGCGCAGGACATCGAGGTGTCCGGCGGCTACGTCGTCTGAGGGCTCAGACCAGCAGCAGCCCCAGCACGTGTTCGTCGACGTAGTGCGCCTGATCGGCGCGTTTGTAGAAGTCCCTGAGCGTCCCTTCGACGACAAACCCGAGCCGACGGTAGAAGGCCAGCGCCTGCTCGTTGTCGGTCTCGGCGTAGAGCTCGACGCGGCGGATGCCGGCGTCGCGGAAGTGGCGCAGGGCGTCGTCGATCATGGCGCGGCCGACGCCCCGGCCGTGACGGCGGGGATCGACGGCGAGCGTGCCCAGCAGGAGCACATGGCTCACCCGGCCCGGATAACGCGTCGCCCGGTAGAAGCCGGCGATCTCGCCGTCCACTTCCCAGATCCAGAAGGCGCCGCTGCGCACCAGCTCCTCGAAGATCGGCACGAAGGACGCGAGGTCCATCGGCTCGTAGGTCAGGTAGGGGACGACCTTGGGATGCGAGTAGATCGCGAAGACCGGTTCGAGGTCTTCAGCGCGGGCGAGGCGTCGTGCGGGGCTGGTCATCGGAGGAGTCACCGGGGGCAGTCGTTGCCCCCAGTGTCCCTCAGCTTCAGACAGCTTCGATGGCGCAGGACGGTTCCAAGCCGACTCAGGCGACGCTCAAGCGGCTTCCGGCAGCTTTGCGATGACCTTGATCTCGAACTGGAAGCCGGACAGCCAGGTGACGCCGATGGCAGTGGCGGTCGGGTAGGGCGCGTCGCCCCAGAACTCGGCGGCGACTTCCCAGGCGCGCTCGAAGTGGGTGTGCGGATCCACCATGAAGACGGTGACGTCGATGACGTCGGCGAAGCTGCAGCCGGCCTCGGCCAGGATCGCGTTGAGGTTCTTGAACGCGAGGCGCACCTGGGCATCGAGCTCCGGTTCGGGAGAGCCGTCGGACCGGCTGCCGACCTGGCCCGACACGAACAGCAGGCCGTTGGAACGGATGGCGGGGGAATAGCGGTGCAGCTCGTACAGGGCGTGGCGGTCGGGCGGGGAAACGACGTCGCGGGTGGTCATGGAAGGATTTCCTTGCAGGTGATTGCGGATGCAGTCACTGTAGGAATTCGCCCGCCGCGGATAAACAGGCAGTTCGCACAATCATTGTTTGGGGATGCCAAACAGTGGGGTCGACTACAACGGCGGTCGCAGCTGCATGGCGTACGACATGAGCCGGAACCTGGAGACGTCGCGCTTCGAGGGGCTCACGTCGGAGACGGCGTGCGCGGGCGTGGCGGGCGGAACGCTGCCGACCGGTGCGCACAAGGTCAGCTCGCAGTGGCATCCCGACTGGCGTCTGACCACGGCGATCGCGGAGCCGCGTCGCATCATGACGCTGGTCGTGCTGTGCAAGTGCGTGGAGCAGGCGACAACCGATGAGACCGGACGTCGACCAACGGTGTCAGTCACGTCACGCGCTTCAGGCGCTATGACGTGTATGGCAAACCGCTGGAGGTCAGTATCCGTTGGAACTTTGCGTGACGCTGCATTCGAGTTCAATGGATGCCGTTCTGTCCCTTTTTTCGTTGTGATTCTTCCGGCCCCATTCTTCGCTATCCGCGACGGTCGTCGGCAATGACGCCTTCGCGCGCATCGTTCGAAGGACTGGTAGTCTTGCTGCTAGTAGACAAGCCTCGTATTGCGATGACTCCGATCCTGGAGAGGATTGCCCAGATGAAAGGCTGCGATGAGATCTGTGCACTCAATTAGAACGAAGCGCTCAGGGCTTGCGAAGTTCCTTGGAATGATGATTTATGTTGGCGTGGCTGTGGTGGCTTTCGATCCTTTGGCATATTTTCTTGCCTATGAATTCTTCTACGGATTCATTCCACGGTTTTCGCTCTTTTTGATCCGGGCCGTTCCAGGATTTTGGTTTGTTCCCGAGAGTCCCAGTTTGGATGCTCTCGTCGAACTAACTAAGTCCCTGGGTCGTACCTTTGCGATTGCACTCTTGTTCGCTCCAGGTGTCTGGCTCGCCTATGTGTTGGGTCGTCGCTCTGCGGCGTCTTGAATATGGACAGGCAGATCTCCTCGGAAAGTCATAGCCGCTTCGCGCCCGAATCGTCGATGCCCTCAAGCTCAAGCAAAGCTTGAATCTCGTCATCCGACGGCTGCCAGTCTTTGCCGCGCTCATCCAGGATTGCGGCCAAGCCAAGGAGCTGAAGAGGATCGTCCGCCGACAGGCAGCGGTCCGCGCGTTCGGCGCGGTATTCGTCACCCACTCGTGACACCGTGTAGCCCTTGCGATGCAGAGTGGCCAGTGCTGGCGCCGAGGTGTTCGCCGCAGCGACGAGATGGAGCGGTTCCTTCATGGCCTCAATCCAGACGGACGTACTCTGAGGAAGTCCTGATCACCTTGAAGCTGAATCTGTGCGGCAGAAGCCTGCGCAGCGTCGCAACCTCGGTGGCGGAGCAGGCGGGGTTGCGCCAAGTGAATCCTTGGACCTGTTCGAAAGCGGTTGAGGAGAAGAGGCGTCGGTAGTCTTCAAGCGGCGTGCAACGCTCGTTGAAATCCTTGTCATCCGTCGCGTCGAACTCTCCGAATTCGAGGGTCCTCAGTCCGGGGAATGCCTTGGAGTCGGCAAGGTTCCCGATGAAGCCCTGCGTCGCGAGCCCGGTGTCGAGGTTGAGGTAGCGCAAGGGATGACCCTGGCGCTTGAAGAACTCGTCGTTCGGGGCGGAGGGCGCAATCAGCGCATCGAGCACAGGCGCCTTGTGGAGCAGCCTCCCGAGTACGCCGTCCTCGTCGTAGCTGGATGCCACGATGCTCTTGTTGTGATCGCCGGGTGAGGTCTGGGCGATCGAGAACAGCTTCAAGTTGCTGAAGGTAGATGGGGTGTCCAGGAGCTCGGTCAGGTCCCAGTTCCGGATGCCATTGGCGCCTTCGTCCGGACTGCGCAGCACGACCGAGACAAGGCGCTCCGCCGTGCCTGGACTTCGTAGCGCAAGGCAGACCTTCAGATAGGGCGCCTCCAGTGGCGATCCATAAAAGTCGACGCTCAGACCAGACGCCTGTTCGACCACGGAGAGTCGCGCATAACGTGTCGGATCGAGATAGACCGTGTCGGGCCGCGAGAGTTCGTCGGCGAGGCGCCGGAGTGGGGGTGTGTCGTCCATGGAACGTCGTCGATCGGAGTCCGTGAAAGTCGAAACGACTTTACAGCCGCACGACGACGTGGACGGTCGCCTCCGACCTCGGCGTAGCTTCCGCGTTCACCCCACCGTTCAAGAGATCCAGATCGCTCCCCCTTGCGTATAGAGCGCGTCCACCGCTTCCGGCCGCTCCCATGGATCTCGACATCTCCTCGATCGCCGTCCGGCTCGCCGAGCGCGGCCTGCTGCCGGAGGCCGCCGTGCGGCTCGGCATCCGGCGCCTGCTGCGTCAGCGTCTCGACGAGTCGCATCACCACGACTACGAGACGGCCGCCGCGCTGACGCAGTCCTTCCTGGCTTCGCTGCGCGCGGCGCCGCTGGCCGTTCAGACCGAGAAGGCCAACGAACAGCACTACGAACTGCCCGCCGCGTTGTTCGAGGCGATGCTCGGCCCCCAGCGCAAGTACAGCTGCTGCTGGTGGCCAGAAGGCGTCGACACGCTCGAAGCCGCCGAGGAGGCGGCGCTCGAAGCGACCGTCGCGCGCGCCGGGCTCGTCGACGGGCAGAGGATCCTCGAGCTCGGGTGCGGCTGGGGCTCGCTGAGCCTGTGGATGGCCGCCCGGTTTCCGGCAGCGGAGATCCTCGCCGTGTCGAACTCGGCCTCGCAGCGCGCCTTCATCGAGGGCCAGGCCGAAGCCCGCGGACTCTGCAACCTGCGCGTGGTGACCTGCGACTTCAACGCCTTCGGCGAGGACGGCAGCCTCGATGGCCGCTTCGACCGCGTCGTGTCCGTCGAGATGTTCGAACACTTGCGCAACTGGCCCCGCGCCTTCCGCAAGGTCGCCGGCTGGTTGCGCGACGATGGCCGCTTTTTCATGCATGTCTTCGCCCACCGCGAGGCGCCGTACGCCTTCGAGGTCCGCGACGCCACCGACTGGATGAGCCAGTACTTCTTCTCCGGCGGGATGATGCCCAGCGACGACCTCGCGCTGATGTGCCAGGACGACCTCGCCCTGCAGGAGCGCTGGCGCTGGGACGGGCGCCATTACGCGCGCACCGCCGCCGCGTGGCTGGAGCGCTTCGACGCCCACCGCGCCGCGCTGTGGCCGGTCTTTGAATCGGTCTACGGCGCCAAGGACGCGCCGATGTGGTGGCAGCGCTGGCGGCTCTTCCTGCTCTCGGTCGAGGAACTGTTCGGCTACGACAAGGGCCAGCAGTGGTGGGTCAGCCACTACCTCTTCGCGCCCAGGCGCTGAGGCCATCGACATGGCATTCCTCGAATCGCTGCCGCACCTTCCCGCGCTGGGCCTCACCGGCTTGCTGATCGCACTCGTCATCGCCGTGCCGACCTGGCTCGCGAGCATCCCGTTGCGCGATGCCAGCCTTGCCGACCGCGTCTGGTCGGCGTTCATCGCGTTGCCCGTCGTGTTCTATGTCTGGAAGAGTGGCGGCGACGCGCGCTCGACCGTGATGGCGGCGATCACGGTCGCCTGGGCGCTGCGCCTCGGCGTCTACGTCACGGTCCGCAACTGGGGGCACGGCGAGGATCGCCGCTATCAAGCCATCCGCGCGCGCAATCAACCGAACTTCGCGCTCAAGAGCCTGTGGCTCGTGTTCCTGCTGCAGGCGGTGTTGGCCTGGATCGTCGGCTGGCCGATGCTCGTGGCCAGCGCGCCGGGCGCCGCGCCTTGGGGCGCGTGGGACACCATCGGTGCCGTGTTGGCGATCGGCGGGCTGCTGGTCGAGACGATCTCCGATGCGCAGCTCGCGCGCTTCCGCCGCGATCCGGCCAACCGCGGCCAGGTGATGGACGGCGGTCTGTGGCGCTACTCGCGTCATCCCAACTACTTCGGCGAAACCTGCATCTGGTGGGGGCTCGGCGTGATGAGCCTGGCCGCCGGTGGATGGACGGGCGCCTGGGCCCTGGTCTCGCCGATGCTGATGACCATCCTGCTGCTGAAGGTCTCCGGCGTGACCTTGCTGGAGCAGGACATCGGCGAGCGTCGACCTGCCTATCGCGACTACATCGCGCGCACGAGCGCCTTCATCCCGTGGCCGCCGAAGCGCGAGCGCGCAAGATGACGGCGGCCTTCGGCGCATCCAAACGCGTCGCGGCAAGCGTGGCCGTCGTGATGGTCGGCACCTTCGGGCTTGCAGCGTCGGCCTGTGCCGAAACCTGGAACTTCGACGTTCGTCTGGACGGCAAGCCGATCGGCACGCACCGTTTCACCGTCGACGGTCCGGTCGATTCGCGCGAGGTCACGAGCATCGCCGCCTTCGACGTCAGGCTGCTCGGCATCACCGTCTTCCGCTACCGCCACGAAGCGCGCGAGCGCTGGCGCGGGGACTGCCTGCAGCAGATCCGCAGCAGCACCGACGACGATGGGAAGCCGGTCAAGGTGGACCGACGCCTGGAATCCGCCGCGCCCGGCGAGCCCGGCAATCCCGGCGAGTCCGACTGCCTCATGAGCTACGCCTACTGGAACCCGGCGCTGGTCCGCCAGCAGCGCCTGCTGAATCCGCAGACCGGCGAGGTGGACGAGGTCCGCATCGAGCGCCTGCCCGATGCGACGCTCCCCGTGGGCGGCCATGACGTCGACGCCTCGCGCTGGCGGATCACGTCGACGGCGCCAGCCCGCGGCAAGTCCGCGCCGGCCCGCCAGGTGCTCACGCTGTGGCGCGACCGCGCGGACGGTCGATGGATCGGCCTCGACGCGCAGGTGAAGGGCGATCGCGTGCTGACCTACCGTTTGCCCTGAAGCAGAACCCAGAAGCAGAGCCCCGAAGCCGGAGACCAAGATGAGACATCACGACGATCCGATCGCCACCCGCGCGCCGACCTGGCGTTGGCCGCTCGCCTATGTGCTGACGCTCGTCGTCTTCCTGGGGATGGACGCGGTCTGGCTAGGCCTCAGTTCAGCCGCGCTCTATCAGCCGGCCATCGGTCATCTGATGGCTGCCACCATCGACTGGCGCGCCGTGGCGATCTTCTATCCGCTATACGTGGGCGGGCTGGTGTTCTTCGCGATCGCGCCGGCCCTGTCGGGTCGCCCCTTCGCGGGAGCGCTCGGACGCGGCGCGCTGTTCGGTTTCCTCGCCTACGCAACCTACGACTTCACCAACCAGGCCACGCTGCGCGACTGGCCCTGGCACGTGACGGTCATCGACCTCGTCTGGGGCTCGACCGTCAGCGGCGTCTCCGCCGCGGTCGGCTCGGCGCTCACCGCGCTCACATGCCGACGAGCGATCCGAACCAGCGGGCGATGACCCCGTCGAAGTGCAGGCGGCCTTCAACGGCCGCCACGCAGATGCATTCGCTGCCGTCCTGCACTACCGGTTGATGGTGGACCTCGTCGTCGGCGAGGTCAAAGTCCCCCGGCCCGAACAACGACCGGCCGTCGTGGAAGCGGCCGTAGATGATCTGCGTCAGTTCGGTGCCGCGGTGCGTGTGCTGCGGCAGGTACTTGCCCGCGCCGATGCGCAGCAGGAAGACGTTGGCCTCCGGCGCGTCCGGCACGGTCACGCGGCTCCAGCGCATGCCGGGGCCCAGCCAGCGCCAGCGCGTCGCGTCACAGCCCGCCAGCGCCTTCGGCCAGACCGCGCCGGCTGGCAACGGCGGCGGCGCCGACACCTTGCGCGGTTTCGTCATGCTGTGGCCGCTGTGGCCGCTGTGTCCGCTGTGGCCGCTGTGGACGTCCTCCGCGCCGTGGGCGACGACTGTCCGTCTGGTTCTGTCGAGTTGATCGATGCGGTCGAAAGCGCGTGCCAGCGCGTCCTCGCGCATCGTCGCCTCGGGCTGCTCATCGAGCACCACGCCGCCCAGCGCGCGCAGCATCGCCACGCGCTCGCGGCAGGCCGGGCAGAGCTCCAGGTGGGTCTCCGTCACCAACCGCATGCCGATCGGCAGCGCGCCGCTGGCGAGCGACAGCAGCAGCTCGTCGGCGGGGTGATGGCGGATCTCGAGGGGCGGCAACATGGTCGGGGAGGGCATCAGGAGTCGGGACATCACAGATCGATCAGCCGGCGCAGGTGCGCCACGGCCAGCCGGATCCGCGACTTGACGGTGCCCAGCGGCAGGCCGAGCTCCGCCGCAATGCGGGCATGCGGTTCGTCGTCGTAGAAGGACAGGCGCAGCACCTGGGCCTGCTCGGGCGGGAGCTGGTTCAGCGCCTCGCACACCCGGCGCGACAGTCGCGTCGCGTCGGCCTGTTCGCCGACGCCGGGCTGGTCAGCCTCCAGCCGGTCGAATTCGAAACATTCATCGCCGGCGCCGTCCAGCAGATGGCGCCGCGCGGCGTCGATGCGCAGCCGGCGCGCGATCGTGAAGATCCAGGTCGACACCGCCGCCTGCTTGGCATCGAACAGCGCCGCCTTGCGCCACACCATCACCAGCGCATCCTGCGCCAGGTCCTCGGCGGCGCCGTCGGTGCTGCCGGTGCGGATCAGATAGCTCTTCACCCGCGGCGCGAAGTACGAAAACAGCCGGCCAAAGGCCTCGCGGTCCTGCAGCTCGGCCACGCGCAGCATCAGCGCCGGCCAGTCCTCCCCGGGCGGGGAGGGCGGCGCGCTGCGGTCGGGATCGATCGGGACGATCTTCAAGTGGCGGGCTTTCGGCGAGGACGGGCGTCGATGCGCTGGCGTCGACGCGGCGTTCGAGGATACGACGGAAACAGCCACGGGCCTGGCGCCCGGAGACACGGGTCTGGCGCCCGGCGGGGTGGCCGGGGCCGAGGTCGGTTCGTCGTGTCGCAAGGGGCCCATGGACACTCTTACGCGGCGGACGACGTCCCGGATCATCGCTCGATCGAGGATTTGCCACCATGCGGGCGACCTTCGCCCGTTCAAGTGGGGGATCCTTCACGGGCGAGGAATCCAAAACGCGGCCGACCGCGTAGAAGCGCAAACAGCAAAGAACCAGGACGCGCCCATGGACCGCCCCACCGACCGCCACAGCCTGCCGATGCCGCTCCTCGAAGAGGGACGCCGCTTGCGGGTGGCCGTCGTCGGCGCCGGCATTTCCGGCCTGTCCTGCGCGTGGCTGCTGTCGAAGCGGCACGATGTCCAGGTCTTCGAGACCGAGGGCCGCATCGGTGGTCACAGCCACACGGTCGACGCCTCCTGCGGGCTGCGGCAGGTGCCCGTCGACACCGGCTTCATCGTCTACAACGAACCCGCCTATCCCAACCTGAGCGCGCTGTTCCGCCATCTGGACGTGCCGACGAACGCCTCGGACATGTCCTTCGCCGTGAGCCTGAACGACGGCGGGCTGGAGTACGCCGGCACCGACCTCAACGGACTGTTCGCCCAGCGCGGCAACCTGATCCGCCCGCGCTTCTGGGGGATGCTGCGCGACCTGATGCGTTTCTACCGCGAGGCGCCCCGCGACGCCGCCGCCTGCGGGGACCTGTCGCTGGACGACTACCTGGATGCACGCGGCTACGGCCGCGCCTTCCGCGACGATCACCTGTACCCGATGGGCGCGGCGATCTGGTCCTCGGCGGCGGCGGACATCGGACGCTATCCCGTGGCCGCCTTCGTGCGCTTCTGCGAGAACCACGGGCTGCTGAAACTGACCGACCGCCCGGTCTGGCGCACCGTGGACGGCGGCAGCCGCGAGTACGTGAGGCGCCTGACGCGGGGGATCGAGGATCGCCTGCACCGCGACGAGGCGGTCATCGCCGTCGCCCGCGAGCCCGACGGCGTGCGGCTGCGCACCCGGCGCGGCGCGTGGACGCCGAGCTTCGACCACGTGGTGCTGGCCACGCACGCGGACCAGTCGCTGCGCATGCTGACGGTACCGACAGCCGAGGAGCAGCGCCTGCTGGGCGCTTTCCCCTACACGCGCAACCTCGCGGTGCTGCATCGCGATCCCGCGCTGATGCCGCGCCGCCGGGCCGTGTGGTCGAGCTGGAACTACCTGGCAGGACAGGGTGACGCCGCGTTCGCCGGCGCCATGCCGGACGTCGCGCCGGACGTTGCGCGGGAAGCCTTGCAGCTGCCGCCGACGGTGACCTACTGGATGAACCGTCTGCAGCCGCATCTGCCGCAAGGTCGCTACGCGTCGCCCTTGTTCGTGTCGCTGAATCCGTCGGTGGCGCCGCGTCCCGAGCACCTGATCCGCACCGACGTCTACGAGCATCCACGGTTCGACGCCGGCGCGATCGCGGCCCAGCGCGAGCTCTGGTCGCTGCAGGGGCGGCAGCGCACCTGGTTCTGCGGCGCGTACTTCGGCTCCGGATTCCATGAGGACGGGCTTCAGGCCGGGCTGGCCGTCGCCGAGGCCCTTGGCGGCGTGCGACGGCCGTGGACCGTCGCCGGCGAATCCGATCGCATCCACCTGCCGCGGGCGGTGACCGCATGAGCACGCGGCCGGATGCGGACCTGCACTCGGCGATCTATCGCGGGCAGGTCATGCACCAGCGGCTGCGGCCGCTGCGGCACCGGCTGCAGTACCGGATGTTCACGCTGCTGCTGGACCTCGACGAGCTTCCCGCGCTGGATGCCCGGCTGCGGTGGTTCTCGGTGGGGCGCTTCAATCTCTTCAGCTTCCGTCCGTCCGACCATGGCGACGGGACGGCCGGGGATGTGCCGGCCCTGCGCGCCCATGTCGACACCCGACTCACCCTGGCGGGGCTGCCGACCGGTGGCGCGATCCGGTTGCTGGCGATGCCGCGCCTCCTGGGCTACGCGTTCAATCCGCTGAGCGTCTGGTTCTGTCACGCGCCGGAGGGCCCGCTGCGCGCCATCGTCTACGAAGTCAACAACACCTTCGGCGAGCGCCACAGCTATCTGATCGAAGTCGACGAGGCGCAGCGCGCGGCGCCCGTGGTCGAGCAGCGCAGCGGCAAGCAGCTGTATGTGTCGCCCTTCCTCGGCATGGCGCTGGAGTACCGCTTCCGGATCGAACCGCCGCGCGAGCGGCTGTCGATCGGCGTGAGCGTGCATGACAGCGGCGATGGTGCGGCGGTCCTGAACGCACGGCTGGACGCTGCCCGCGCGCGGCTGACCGATGGTGCGCTGCTGCGCCTGCTCGTGACGCATCCGTTGCTCACGCTGAAGGTCGTCGTCGGCATCCACTGGGAAGCGCTGCGCTTATGGCTGAAAGGCGCTCGGCTGCACGAGCGGCCCGCCGCGCCGGACCGGCCCATGACGATCGTCCGCGCCGATGCCTCCACCCCCATTGAAACGACGCGACATGCATGAAGAGAGCTCGTTCATGACCGCACCCGCGGTCCTCGAGATCACCCCCGCGACCCTGGGCGGCGACCGCCTCGGCGCTCGCCATGAGCCGTTGCGACGCGTGCTCGCTCGCATCCAGCAAGGGCGGCTGGCGCTCACGCTGCCCGATGGGCGCCGCGTGGAGGCCATTGGCCCGTACCCCGGCCCATCCGCCGCGCTGCACCTGCATCGTTGGAGACCGGCATTGCGGTTGCTGTTGCAGGGCGACCTGGGCCTCGCGTTCTCGTATCGGGACGGCGACTGGAGCACGCCCGACCTGACGGCACTGCTGTCGTTCGGGATCGCGAACGAGACGGCGCTGGGCACCGTCGCCGAGACGCGTGGCCCGGCGCGCTGGATCTCGCGGCTGCTGCACCGCGCGAACGCCAACACGCGCAGCGGCAGCCGGCACAACATCGCCGCGCACTACGACCTCGGCAACCGCTTCTACGAGCGGTGGCTGGACGACAGCATGCTGTATTCGAGCGCGATATACGGCGAGCCGCGGGAGGGCATGGGCGCCGGCGCTACAGGAACGGACATCGACGTCGATGCGGGTTCACTGGAGGAAGCGCAGGCGAGACGGCTGGATCGCATCGTCGAGCTGCTGGATCTGCGCGCGGGCCAGCGGGTGCTGGAGATCGGCTGCGGCTGGGGCACGCTCGCGGCGACGCTGGCCAAGCGCTGCGGCGTGGAAGTGGTCGGTCTGACGCTGTCGACCGAGCAGCTGCGCTTCGCACAGGCGCGCGCCGAGCAGTGGGGCGTGTCCGGTCAGGTCGACCTGCGCCTGCAGGACTACCGGGACGTCGAAGGCCGCTTCGACCGCATCGTCTCGATCGAGATGATCGAGGCCGTGGGCGAGGCGTACTGGCCGGTCTATTTCTCGACCTTGCGCGACCGGCTCAAGCCTGACGGCGTGGCGGTCCTGCAAGCCATCACCATCGACGAACCGCACTTCGAGCGTTATCGCGCGAACCCGGATTTCATCCAGCGCTGCATCTTTCCCGGCGGCATGCTTCCGACGCCGACGCGCATGGCCGAAGAGGCCCGGCAGGCGCGGTTGAGCTTCTCGACGCAGGCGCGTTTCGGGCTCGGCTACGCGGCCACGCTGGTCGAATGGCGCCGGCGTTTCCTGGCCGAATGGCCGGCCATCGAGGCCCAGGGATTCGACCTGCCGTTCAAGCGGCTGTGGGAGTACTACCTCAGCTATTGCGAAGCCGGTTTCCGCTCCGGCCGGGTGGATGTCGGTCTTTACAGGCTCACGCATTCGTCGCATCCGTCGCGGTAGCATGTCCTTCTGAATCAATGCCAGCAGTAGACCGCGCCGATGTACGAACGCCCGTTCACCGCCCATTCCCTCGACGTCGCCATCTCTGAATTGCTCGCCGCCACGGCGGATGGTTTCGACCCCGATCTCGACGCGCGGATCACCGGCGTCCTGAAAGGCCTGCGCGAGCAGCTGCACATGGACGTCGTGTTCGTCTCGGAATTCCAGGACGGGGAACGTGTGTTCCGTTTCGTCGACGGCCAGTCGGAGATCGAGGTGCAGGTTGGCGATTCGGCGCCGCTGGAGCAGAGCTACTGCCAGCGCATCGTCGAAGGTCGTGCGCCGGAGTTGATGACGAACGCCGCCGCCGTGGCTGCCGAGTTGAAACTCCCGCCGACACCGGTCCCCATCGGCGCCCATCTGAGCGCGCCGGTGGTGCTGTCGGACGGCCGCGTCTTCGGCACGGTGTGCTGCTTCAGCGTCCAGCCGAACCCGGGTCTCCGGTCCGAGGACCTCTCGCGCCTGAAGGGCTGCGCGCGCCTCGTCGCGCGCAAGGTCGAGGCCCAGGACTTCCTGGACACGCTGCCGTTCGATAACGATTGACAGCGACTGACACCGATTGAGCGGGCATGGCTGTTTCTGGTGTGCGCGCTATGCACCAGGGACTGCTGATCGCTGCCGCATCGGCTGAGGGTCAGGACTTGAGGTCCGGACGCGGGACGGCCCAGCGATAGAGTTGCTCCTCGAAGGCCGCGAGCGCGACGACGCGCAGCAACACGTCGAGTTCCTCGAGCACCTGTCCCATCACCGCGTGGTCGTGCGCCACCCTTTCGGCGGAGTCGTCGGACCGCATCACCTCCACGTGGTGCTTCAGCAGCTGGACGCGATCGCAGATGCCGTCGAAGGCGGCGCGGGTGGTGATCTTGCGGTTCAGCACGAAGCACCTCGATTCGCGGTTTGACGGGCAGGGCGGCGCGCCGTGTCCGCTCGTGGCGCTGAGCAGCGGCGGAGCGCTTTGGAGCAGCTCGAGGACATCGTCCCAAGCGTATTCCAGCGGCTTGCGATCGAGGAAGGCGGCGCGGCGAGGCGGGAGGTCTTCGCCGTCGCCGACCGCAGGATCCGCGATGAGGGCGGCGTCGTCGCGGATCCGGCGGGCGAGGGCCGCGATGTAGCGCAGCGGATGGTCGTTGATAGCGGCGTCGACATCGACATCGACATCGACATCGACGTGGGCATCAACGACGGGGTCTGAGGCGGGCGGAAGTTCAGCATCGGTCAGGCGGGTCATGGTGTCTTTCCCAAGAGTTGGCGCAATGGCCGACGGGAAGGACGGGTTGATCCGCGCGATCGGGTGGGCGAGATGTCGAAACACGTAAGGAAGCGCCGTGTGGCCGTCCTCGCGGAGTGGCCCATCTCGCCCAATGAACGCGCAGAGTTCGGGGGCGAAAGTGGCCGCTCTATCGGGGCGGCCTACCGCTTCCTTTCAGGTGCTTCGAACACCTGGGACCTATCGTCGCGAATGACGTCCATTCGCGCCATGACCGACTTCAGTGCAAGTCGAAGGTCCGATGCCTGGGATCAGTAGGGAGGGAGACTTGGATCGGGAGTCTCGGGCCAGAACGGCGCTCAAACGGGATCGTATTTGGCCAGCCAACGCGAGAGCCAGAACGTGCGACGCAAGGTCTGGAGCTCTTCCAGGCGCGACGTGCAGAACTGTTGACCGATGCGCTTCTCAATGTCGCGCACGGCGATCGCCCGGGCCAATGCCGGCCCGAATCCAGTCGCGAGCAGGTAGGTCACCGCGCCGCCAAGCAGCGGCATGGCAAGCCACACGACATCGTTGGCCTGCCACCCGCCCATCTGCAACAGCAGCGGGGCGTTGAGCGCCAAGGCGGCCAGGAATGCGACCTTGCCGATGGTGGGTTGGCGCGGCGCCGGCATCGGGCGGACGCGATGCCGCGGGAGATCGAGCAGCGGTTCCAGCGGCTTGGGGATCTGGCCGGGCGACGCGACGAGATGCCGACGTTCCGACCAGTAGCCCGAAGCCAGGCCGCCGATCGTCAAGAGGAGTGCGATGCCAAGGGCGAGTGCTTGGAGATCCGGTCGCTGCGCGCGCCATGCCAGCGCGGTGGTCGACGCCACCAGCAGGCTGCCGAAGAACATCAGCGTCAAGGGCAGGGACCAGAGAGCCTCTCGAGGCGAATAGCGGCTGCGGTATTTGATGTGGAGGCCGGCGATCAGAAAGAGCAGCCCCGTCACCGGGGCCACCGCGAACAGGACCGCCTTCGGCAGCGCGAATGCCCACAGCGCCGGCACCACGAACAGGCCGGCGCCGAACATGGCGAAAGGAACGTTCTTCAGCGTCTTCAAATCGTCCGGTGGTCTCACCGTGGAACTCCCAGCGCGTTGCGCTACGCGTCGAGGAATTCATTCTGGGCATCTTCTTCATGCCGGTCAGTTGTCGAAGGTCATCAGGGAATGATGAAATGCCGGCGCGGGAATCCCAGCGAAGGTGATCGGCCATTGCGGCGAAGCAGCCGACGTGTGTCGTCTTACTTCAGCTTGTGATCCTCCCGCTTGGCCTCTTGCATGGCCTCGGGCTCAAGTTCCTCGGCGGAGCGGTTCAGATGGATGAACAACCCCCAGCCGGTGAGCAGTGCGCCGACCGCGAAGACCATGGCCGCCGCGTGCAGCAGCAGCGTCGAATCGGAATGCGCGGCGCGGAAGGTCGCGACCAGCGCCTCGATCGCGAGCGCGACCACGATGACGACCATGAATCGAGACAGGAAACGCCGCACGCGCGTCGGGGCGCTGATGTGGGCCGTGCGGATGACTTCCTCTTCGGTGATCGTCTGGGCGATCTGCAGCGCCACGACCGCGGCGGCGAGCACGCCCATCGCCTCGATGACCAGTTGCGCGGCCTTGTCGTCCCAGTCGAGGTGGAGCGCCATCCAGGCTTCCTTGGCCGCGATCGCGAGCAGCAGCAGCGCCATGGCCGTGAAGAGCAGCGCCAACGCGGCGTGCACCACGGAGAAGCCTCGCAGCAGCACGGGGACGGTGTCCTCGTCTGCGGGTGTCGGATCGCGGTCGGTGGAGGGGGCGGCTGGCTTCATCCCCTCACAGTAGGCGACGGGGGCGACGAAATCTGTAGGAAGGGCCGCCATGCCGCTGACGGACGAGCGGCGATCCGGAATGGATCGTCCGGGTACCATCGGCAGGCCGACGTCGCCGAACGGTAGATGCTCCGCTGCGCAGCGCCATCAAGAATTCAGGATTCAACACCTGCCGCGCACAGCTGGAACATTAGCATCGAGGGAATGCAACAAGTGAACAAGATGAAGAACTCGCGCGTCTGGACGGCGCGCCAGTGGCTCCGGCCGGAGGTTTTGAAGCGCCTGCTGCACGGGCGTTGACGGGGAGGGTTGAGCCCTTCGCGCGATGACGCATGGTGACCGGGAGGTCGTCGTTTCGTCGCGGGAATCGTTTCACCCGTTTAACCCCATCGGCCCACCGGCCTGAGGAATTCGACCATGCAAGTTCAACGACATGGCGCCGGCATCTTCACCATCAGCGACTTTCTCTCTCCGCAGGAATGTGACGGCTTCATCGCGCGCAGCGAGGGGCGCGGTTTCGTTGCCGCCGGCATCCAGATCGACGGCGAGGAGCAGATGCTCAAGGACGTCAGAAACAACGACCGCGTCATCTGGGACGACCCGGCCCTGGCGGCCACCCTGTTTGAACGCGCCCGTCCGCTGTTGCCCGCCGCCGTCGACGGCTATCGGCTGGCCGGTCTGAACGACCGGTTCCGCTACTACCGATACGCGCAGACGCAACGTTTCGACTGGCACTTCGACGGTTCCGTCGGGCTGCCCGACGGGCGGGAGAGCTTGTTGACCTTCATGGTCTATCTCAATGACGATTTCACCGGCGGGCGGACCGATTTCGGTTGGGAATCCATCGCGCCGGTGCGCGGCCTGGCACTCGTCTTCCCACATCACCGTCGCCATCGAGGTGCCGCAGTGACGTCCGGGCACAAGTACGTCCTGAGATCGGACGTCATGTATGGAAAAGTCGGCTCGGACTGATACCCTGGAGGGGCAGGCGGTCGTCGTGTCGGGGACTTGCCGGGACATCAAGGAACTGCAGTGAAGACGATCGACGAGATGTTGAACCTGGACCTGATCACGGTGGCGCAGCACCAGGAGATCGATGCGTGGATCGCGAGAGCCAGCTCGCCGGAAGAGATCCTGCAGATGCCGGCCGAACTCTGGCAGGCCGTCGAGCGCGCCAGCGAAGCGATGGGCGTCGATGTCGACCTGATGCGGCCGCCGGCGCTGGACGCCGGCGGTCACGCGGTCGAGTAAGCCTCAGCGCTTCAGGCTGGCCGACAGCTCGGCCAGTCTGGCGAATTCCGCGCGGTGGCCGTACCGGTCCTCGCCGCGCGCCTCGCGGGCCAGCGGCACGAACTGGTCGGGACCGTAGTCACCGATCAGCGAACTGCCCCGCAACCACTGACCCCATGCGGCCACCGCCACCGCGAACCGTGTGTCGGCGTCCAGCGAGGCCAAGGTCGGCATGGCCCGCGGCCTCATGACCGGCAGCTCCACCAACTGGCTCGTCTCCTGGCCCGGCGGCTTGTAGCGCAGCTTGATCCAGGCCAGTTCGCCATTCCTGCCGACGCGCGGCGCATCCTTCGCCGCCTTGTCCTCGTTGCCGTAGCGCAGCGGATCGACGCTGCCCTTCGCGCCGGTCGGCACGAACTCGTACAGTGCCGTGACCTGGTGGCCGGCGCCGATGTCGCCCGCGTCCACCTTGTCGTTGTTGAAGTCCTCGCGCTTGAGCGCGTGCAGTTCGTAGCCGATCAGGCGGTACTCCTGCACCGTCGCCGGGTTGAACTCGACCTGCAGCTTCAGGTCCTGCGCGATCGTCGCCAGCGTCGAGGTCATCTCGTTGACCAGCACCTTGTGCGCTTCCTGCAGCGAGTCCAGGTAGTGGTAGCTGCCGTTGCCGGTGTCGGCCAGCTTCTTCATCAGCGCTTCGTTGAAGTTGGACTGGCCCACGCCCAGCGCCGTCAAGGTGATGCCGCTCTTGCGTTCGCCCTCGATCATCTTCTTGAGCGTCTCCTGGTTGGTCTCGCCGATGTTCATGTCGCCGTCGGTGGCCAGCAGCACGCGGTTGATGCCTTCCGGGATGAAGGACTCGCGGGCCTGGGCGTAGGCGAGCTTCAGGCCGCCTTCCCCGTAGGTGCCGCCTCCGGCGCCCAACTGGTCGATGGCGTCGTTGATGGCCGTCTTGCGGTCGCCGGACGTCGGCGGCAGCGCGACGCGCGTGCCGCTGGCGTAGGTGACCACGCTCACCCGGTCCACCGGGCGCAGTTGCGCGGTCAGCAGCTTCAGCGCCGACTTCACGAGCGGCAGCCGGTCCTCGGGGCCCATCGAGCCCGAGACGTCGACCAGGAACACCAGGTTCGCCGGCGGCAGGCTTGCCTTGGCGATGTCCTTGCCCTTGATGGCGATGCGGATCAGGCCGCGGTCGGCGTTCCAGGGTGAGGCCAGCACCTGCGCGCGGACCTTGAACGGATCGCGCTCGCCGGCTTCGGGGCCGGGGGCGTCGAAGCCGAAGTAGTTGACCAGTTCCTCCACCCGCACCGCGTCCTGCGGCGGCAGTTGGCCGCGGTTGATGAAGCGGCGGATGTTGGCGTAGCTGCCGGTGTCGACACTGGCGCTGAAGGTGGAGACCGGCTGGTCAGCGGCGCGCTGCCAGGGGTTGTCGGAGAAGGCCGTGTACTTGGCCGTCGATGCCGGCGGCGGCATCGGCATCGGTCGGGGCGCGTAGGACGAGGCGGTGATCGCCGCGCGCTGCTCCCTCGCCATGGCCGGGGCCCCTGGCGCCGGCGGCGCCCTGTCGGCCATGACGGGAGCCGGCGCTGGCGCCGGTGCCGGCGGCAGGGTGGCGACAGGGGCCGGCTCCGGCGGCCTCGATTCGCCCTGCCGCTGCAGGGTGGTGCAACCGAAGAGCGTGGCGACCGCGGCCGTCAGCAGGACGGCCTGGGCGATCGTGGATCGGGACGGAAATGACATGGTTTCTCCCTCTGTGGTGCGGCCGGCGGGCGCCTCGGACGCCGTGCTGGCCGAATGCGGATCATCCTCGCGACGACCCGCTCGACGGTCAACGGGCGCGAGGGGGGATGGTTGACAGGTCACCGTCCCCGTGGAGGGGGAGAGCGGGAACCCCTCCGGCGCGTGTAAACTCCCGCCCTTCACCGTATTTCCGACGCTGCTCCAGGCAACCGGTCGCCCGATTGGGTCCGAGGCCGGCGAGTCTGTGACTTCGGGCAGGTGTTTTTCAGTTCATTTACCGGAGCCAACATGGGCAACAAGATCATCACGGAAGCCGACCGCAAGGCCGCCCCCCGTCCCGTCGCGCCGAAGGGCGTGACCGTGACCTCGCATCGCGGTCAGAAGAGCAGCCTCGAGCGCGGTTCGCACACCCGCTCGAAGAAGAACCCGGGCAAGCGTCCGCACTCGGGTTGAGGTCGCGGGGAGTTTCTCCCCATCGATCCGACAACAGGCCCATGCCCTCCGGCGGGGCCTGTTTTGTTTTCAGCGAGGCTCAAGCTTCAGCGTGGCTCAAGCCCTGAGCTCATGACCTGACCCTCGCGCCGCTGCCCGATCAATCGCCATGATCCGCATCAACGAACTTCGCCTGCCCCTCAACCACCCCGAGGAGGCGCTGCGCCCCGCCGTCGTCCAACGGCTCGGCATCCCCGACGCGCAACTCACCGCCTTCACCGTCTTCAAGCGCAGCTACGACGCGCGCAAGAAGTCCGCGATGGTGCTGATCTATTCCATCGATTGCGAAATCAACGGTGGGGGCGACACCGCCGCCGAAGCCGCGCTGCTGCAGCGCCACGCCGGCGACACGCACATCAAGCCCTCGCCCGACACCGACTACAAGTTCGCCGGTCATGCGCCGGCCGATTTCTACGCCCCCGCCGTCGCCGGCGCGGGCGGTGCAGGGGAGACCGGCGAACGCCCGCGACCCGTCGTCATCGGCTTCGGCCCCTGCGGCCTCTTCGCCGCGCTGATCCTGGCGCAGATGGGCCTTCGGCCCATCGTGCTCGAACGCGGCAAGCAGGTCCGCGAGCGCACCAAGGACACCTGGGGCCTGTGGCGTGAAAGCGTGCTCGACCCCGAATCGAACGTCCAGTTCGGCGAAGGCGGCGCGGGCACCTTCTCCGACGGCAAGCTCTACAGCCAGATCTCCGATCCGCGCTTCCTCACGCGCAAGGTGCTGACCGAGTTCGTCAAGGCCGGCGCGCCCGAGGAGATCCTCTTCGTCAGCAAGCCCCACATCGGCACCTTCCGCCTGGTGAGCATGATCATCAAGATGCGCGCCGAGATCGAGGGCCTCGGCGGCGAGATCCGCTTCCAGCAGAAGGTCACCGACCTGCTCATCGAGCCCGGCGCCGACGGCCAGCAGCATGTGCGCGGCGTGACGCTCGCGTCGGGCGAGCAACTGCGCGCGGATCATGTGGTCATCGCGCTCGGCCACAGCGCGCGCGACACCTTCACGATGCTCCACGAGCGCGGCGTTCACATGGAGGCCAAGCCGTTCTCCATCGGCTACCGCATCGAACATCCGCAGTCGATCATCGACAAGGCCCGCTTCGGCCCGAACGCGGGTCATCCCATCCTCGGCGCGGCGGATTACAAGCTGGTCCACCATGCGGGCAACGGCCGCTCGGTCTACAGCTTCTGCATGTGCCCGGGCGGCACCGTGGTCGCTGCGACGTCGGAGCCGAACCGCGTCGTCACCAACGGCATGAGCCAGTACTCCCGCAACGAGCGCAACGCGAATGCGGGCATCGTCGTCGGCATCACGCCCGAGGACTACCGCCAGGACGGCAAGCAGGACGGCAGCACCGTCAATCCGCTGGACGGCTTCGCGTTCCAGCGTTTCTGGGAGTCGCGCGCCTACGAACTCGGCGAGGGCAACTACCTGGCGCCGGCCGCGCTGGTGGGCGACTTCGTCAAGCGCCAGCGCAGCACGGCGCTGGGCAGCGTCGAGCCGAGCTACAAGCCCGGCGTCACCATGACCGACCTGCAGCAGAAGGGCAACGGCAGCCTGCCGAAGTACGCGCTCGACGCGATCCGCGAAGCGCTTCCGGCCTTCGAGCGCCAGATCCGCGGCTTCGCGATGAACGACGCGGTGCTGACCGGTGTCGAGACGCGGACCTCCTCGCCGCTGCGCATCACGCGCGGCAAGGATTACCAGAGCCTGAACGTCCGTGGCCTCTATCCGGCGGGCGAGGGTGCCGGCTACGCCGGCGGCATCATGTCCGCCGGCGTCGACGGCATCGAGGTGGCCGAGGCGGTGGGGAAGTCGCTGCTGGGCCTCTGAGTCGACAGCGGGGCGGGGCGATCGGTTCTTCCGGATTCATGCCAGGACCTAGGGCGCACAATGCCTTTTTGTCACTCGGTGCACCATGACCCCTGCTGTTCGCAAGACTGTCCAAGAGCGGAAATCCGCTGGTCGACCGGAGCTCCAGGGTGTGGCTCTGGCGACGTTTTCGACCGGCTTGGTACTGGTCGACATATCGCGCCACAAGCCTTTGCCTCTCAAGCGCGCAAAACGGGCTGAGCAGACCTGCAGTCTGATCAAGAAGTTGGGTCAGGCGCTGGAGCGGCCCGGGGTGGCGAGCGCTTCGATGTTTCCTCCTGATGGACGCGTCAGCTTCGTCTATTCTGCTGACCCATGTGAGCCATCGATCTTGGTACGCACGACGGCGGACGGAATGCGTGAACGCGGTCGCTTGGTTCACGGACGTTTCCGTGCTCTACCGCTGAAGTGACGCAGCGAATGCCGCTTGATAATCAGACGCGACACCGATGTTCGACATCGTGTGCCCGACGAATCAGGAGCCCGCTCCTGCGGGCTCCTGACATGCACGAGCGCTACGCGCTCAGATCGCCTGCCAGAGCGTCGCGGACACCGCCGGATTCCAGCCGGCGCCGGCCCAGGCTGTGTGCGCCTGCAGGCAGCGGTACTGCTTGCCCTGGTAGCTGACGACCTGTCCTGCGGTGTAGCTTGCGCCTTCGCTCCACGTGGTCGCCCCCGGCGGGGTGGTCGGAGGTGTCGTCGGCGGCGTCGGCAGGATCACATCCAGCGCGTAGCTCGCGCCGGAGTTGGCGTTCTGCAGGTAGACGTCCATCACCGTCGCGCCGCCCGGCACGACGACGCTGCCGCCTTGCAGGGTGCCGACCTTCACGTAGCCCGAGGTCTGGTTGACCTTGGTCGCGAGCTGGCCCAGCCACGCCGCCTTGGTCGTCGCGGCGCTCAAGGCCACCGGGATCGTCTCCAGGTCATTGCCCGCGCTGTTGAACACGCGCAGCTTCACCTGGCTGCCCGACGGCAGGTCCTGCGCCGCCGAGACCTGACCGATCTGCTTGAGCCCCGACGGCGTGCCGGGCGGCGTCGTGCCGCCGCCGAAGTCCACGTCCGAGCAGGCGTAGAAGGCCTCGGTGCTGTCCGCCCGCTGCCAGGCCGAGAACAGCACATGCTTGCCGGTGCGACGCGGCAGGCTCAGCTTCATCGTGTAGGTCTTGCCCACCGTGACGATCTGGTCCGGGCCGAGCTGCTGCACCTGCTCCAGGTCCGACCAGCGCAGCGGCGAGGTCGTTGGATTCCAGCCGTCGCGCGTCAGGAAGAAGGTCCAGTTCAGCGAGCGGTGCGGCGCGGTCGCGTTGTAGCGGTACTCGTACTTGCCGTCGGCGCCCGGCGAGTAGGACGTGCTCGGCCAGTCCCCGCGCGCCAGGTCGAAGCCCTTGAACTTCTCCTGCCCGCCTGCGCAGATCCTGAGGTCGGGCACCACCGCCTTGTGGTTGCCGTTGGCGGCCGCCTGGTTGACGCCGTTCCAGTCGTAGATGGCCTGTTCCCCGCCGAACGCGATCGCGCCCTGGCAGGCCGGCAGCGACGGGTTCTTGTAGCAGTTGTACTGGCGCGAGATCGGGAACTCCGGTGCGCCGTGGGCGAATGCGGCGCCGGGCGTGAGTCCGGCGCCGAGGGTGGCAACGACGGCGGTCGACAGCGTCGCCAGCGCGGCGGCAGCAGGGGATCGGGCTCGGTCATTCATGCAGGTCTCCTGGAAGTGGTGGTGTAGTGCTTTCAATGGGATGGGCCCGACATCACACCAAAGCAGTACCACCATAGGACCTGCGAAATACCAAAACAAGCCAAACAACGGTAACGACCGTCGCTGAAAATTTTCCAGCTTTCGTTTCAGACGAAGGGATTATCATGAACGACCGCAGTCTTGCTCTCTGAGCGAAGGCTACAGTTCAACCCAGCTGCCGCCACCCCATGCGCCTCGACCTCACCACCTTGAATCTCGTGCTGGCGATCGAACAGACTCGATCCATCACCCGCGGGGCCGAGCGCGAGCATCTGGCCCTGGCCGCAGCCAGCAAACGGATCTCGGACCTGGAGACGCGCCTCGGGGTGCAGCTGTTCGAACGCCGCGCCCGCGGGGTCGAGCCCACCGAGGCCTGTCGCGCCCTGGTCCGCCATATCCGTTCGCTGCACGCCTCGCTGCACGCGCTGGAGAGCGAGGTCGTCGAGTTCGCCCGCGGCATCAAGGGCCATCTGCGCATCGCCGCCAACGCCGGCGCGATCGCCGAAGCGCTGCCGCCCGATCTGGCCGCGTTCTCGCAGGCCCATCCGCAGATCCGCATCAGCCTCGAAGACCAGACCAGCGCCGAGGTGCAGGCCGCCGTCGCCGAAGGCCGCGCCGATGTCGGCGTCTTCACCACCCCGCTGCTGGACAACCGGCTGCAGACCTGGTCCTACCGAACCGGCCGACTCGCGGTGCTGGTGCCGGCGGCACACGAACTCGCCGGACGCGAGTCGGTCAGCTTCGACGACCTGCTGGATCATGACCTGGTCGGCCTGCACGGGGGCGCTGCGGCGCAGGAATTGATGATGCAGGAAGCCATGACCCGTGGCCGCACGCTCAAGGCGCGGCTGCAGGTGCGCGGCTTCGACGCGATCGCCCAGCTGGTCGAGGCCGGCCTGGGCGTCGCCGTGCTGCCCGACGCGCCGTCGCGCCGCTTCGCGCAGGTCTTCGACGTCAAGCGGCTGACCCTGGATGAAGCCTGGGCCCAGCGCGACTATGTTCTGGGTGTGGCCCGCCAAGAGCGCCTGCCGACCGTCGTCCAGCGTTTCGTCGACGCGCTGTGCCCGGCCGCGAAGGAGGCCGCCGCCACGCCCGCCAATTCCGCGAATCCTGCGACTCCCGTTTCCAAGGCCGGCTCGAAGTGAGCCGCACCGATAGCCATCTTTCCTTGAAGTGATGGAGAGCCATCCCATGACCGCCAACATCGCCAACGCCGGTGCCGCGCGCACCCTCTACGACAAGCTCTGGGACGAGCACGTGGTGCACACCGAGGAAGACGGCACGTCCGTCCTCTACATCGACCGCCACCTCGTCCACGAGGTCACCAGCCCGCAGGCTTTCGAAGGCCTGGACCTGGCCGGCCGCAAGGTCTGGCGCCTGTCGGCCAACCTCGCCGTCAGCGACCACAACGTGCCCACCACCGACCGCAGCCAGGGCATCGCCGATCCGGTGTCTCGCCTGCAGGTCGATACCCTGGACAAGAACTGCGACCGCTTCGGCATCACGCAGTTCAAGATGAACGACAAGCGTCAGGGCATCGTCCACGTGATCGGACCGGAGCAGGGTGCCACGCTGCCCGGCATGACCGTGGTCTGCGGCGACAGCCACACCTCCACGCACGGTGCCTTCGGCGCGCTGGCGCACGGCATCGGCACCTCCGAGGTGGAGCACGTGCTCGCCACGCAGACGCTGCTGGCGAAGAAGGCGAAGAACCTGCTGATCAAGGTCGAGGGTCAGGTCATGCCCGGCGTCGGCGCCAAGGACATCGTGCTGGCGATCATCGGCCGCATCGGCACCGCCGGCGGTACCGGCTACACGATCGAATTCGCCGGCAGCGCCATCCGCGCGCTGTCGATGGAAGGCCGCATGACGGTCTGCAACATGGCGATCGAGGCGGGCGCGCGCGCCGGCCTGATCGCCGTCGATGACACGACGATCCAATACGTCAAGGGCCGTCCGTTCACGCCGACCGGCGTCGAGTGGGACCAGGCCGTCCAGTACTGGCGCACGCTGCACACCGACGCCGGCGCGACGTTTGACGCCGTCGTCGAGCTCGACGCGGCGCAGATCCGCCCGCAGGTCACCTGGGGCACCTCGCCGGAGATGGTCCTGTCCATCGACGATCGCGTGCCCGATCCCGACAAGGAGAAGGACGCCGTCAAGCGCGGCGCCATCGAGCGCGCGCTGCAGTACATGGCGCTGGAGCCCAACAAGGCGATCAACGACATCCGCATCGACAAGGTCTTCATCGGCAGCTGCACCAACAGCCGCATCGAGGACATGCGCGAGGCCGCGGCCGTGGTGAAGCGCCTGGGCGGACGCGTCGCCGGCAACGTCAAGCTGGCGATGGTGGTGCCGGGCTCCGGCCTGGTGAAGGCGCAGGCCGAGGCCGAAGGCCTGGACCAGATCTTCAAGGCCGCCGGCTTCGAATGGCGCGAGCCGGGCTGCTCCATGTGCCTGGCGATGAACGCCGACCGGCTGGAGCCGGGCGAGCGTTGCGCCTCCACCAGCAACCGCAACTTCGAAGGCCGGCAGGGCGCCGGCGGCCGCACTCACCTGGTGAGCCCCGCGATGGCCGCGGCGGCCGCGATGGAAGGCCACTTCGTCGACGTGCGCCGCATCGCCTGAGGATCGAGGAAACGACATGGACAAGTTCACCGTGCACAAGGGCCTCGTGGCCCCGATGGATCGCGAGAACGTCGACACCGACGCGATCATTCCCAAGCAGTTCCTGAAGTCGATCAAGCGCAGCGGCTTCGGCCCGAATCTCTTCGACGAGTGGCGCTACCTCGACCACGGCGAGCCGGGCCAGGACCCTGCCAGCCGCAAGCCCAACCCGGACTTCGTGCTGAACCAGCCGCGTTATCAAGGCGCGTCGGTGCTGATCGCGCGCAGCAACTTCGGCTGCGGCTCCAGCCGGGAGCACGCGCCCTGGGCGCTGCAGCAGTACGGCTTCCGCGCGCTGATCGCGCCCAGCTTCGCCGACATCTTCTTCAACAACACCTTCAAGAACGGCGTGCTGCCGATCGTGCTCCCGGAGCATCAGGTCGCCCGCCTGTTCGACGAGGTCTTCGCCTTCCCCGGTTATCAGCTGACCGTGGACCTGGAGCGCCAGGTCGTCGTCAAGGCCGATGGCGAAGAGCTGCCTTTCGACGTCCAGCCCTTCCGCAAATACTGCCTGCTCAACGGCTTCGACGACATCGCGCTGACGCTGCGTCACGCCGACAAGATCAAGGCCTTCGAAGCCGAACGCATCGCCACCAAGCCGTGGCTCAACAATCGAATTACGCGCTGATCCCGCGCTGAAGGAAGTCCATGAAGATCGCAGTCCTGCCTGGTGACGGCATCGGCACCGAAATCGTCGCGGAAGCCGTCAAGGTCCTGAAGGTGCTCGACCTGCCGTTCGAGCTCGAGAGCGCGCCCGTCGGCGGTGCCGCCTACGAGGCCTCCGGCCACCCGCTGCCCGAGGCCACGCTCAAGCTGGCGCAGGACGCGGACGCGGTGCTGTTCGGCGCCGTCGGCGACTGGAAGTACGACAAGCTCGAGCGCGCGCTGCGCCCCGAGCAGGCCATCCTCGGCCTGCGCAAGGCGCTCGGCCTGTTCGCCAACTTCCGCCCGGCGATCTGCTACGAGCAGCTCACCCATGCGTCGAGCCTCAAGCCCGAGCTGGTCGCCGGCCTGGACATCCTGATCATCCGCGAGCTCACCGGCGACATCTACTTCGGCCAGCCGCGCGGCCGCCGCACCGCCGTCGACGGCCACTTCCCCGGCAGCGAGGAAGCCTTCGACACGATGCGCTACTCGCGCCCCGAGATCGAGCGCATCGCCCACGTCGCCTTCCAGGCCGCGCGCAAGCGCAACAAGAAGGTGACCTCGGTCGACAAGGCCAACGTGCTGGAGACCTTCCAGTTCTGGAAGGACGTCGTGACCGAGGTCCACAAGGACTATCCGGACGTCGAGCTCGACCACATGTACGTCGACAACGCCGCGATGCAGCTGGTCAAGGCGCCCAAGAAGTTCGACGTCGTCGTCACCGGCAACATGTTCGGCGACATCCTGTCGGACGAGGCCGCGATGCTGACCGGCTCCATCGGCATGCTGCCCAGCGCCTCGTTGGACAAGAACAACAAGGGCCTCTACGAACCCAGCCACGGCAGCGCGCCGGACATCGCCGGCAAGGGAATCGCCAATCCGCTGGCTACAATCCTTTCCGCTGCCATGATGCTCAAGTTCTCCCTCCACCAGCCCGAAGCCGCCGCTCGCATCGAGTCGGCGGTTCAAGCCGTGCTGGCCCAGGGTCTGCGTACCGCGGACATCTGGAGCGAGGGCACCCGGAAGGTGAGCACCCGCGAGATGGGTGATGCCGTCGTTGCCGCTATTGCATCGAGCAAAGGCGCTGCTTCGACCATTACGACCACGACCAAAACCATCAAGAGCTAGTCCGCTCCGGTTCGTCTCGCCCCACCTCACACACCCGGCGAAGCGAGCCGGGCAGGCTCCCAGGGTGTGTGACGGTGTTTGGGCGATGCCCGGCCAGCAGTGCCGGGCCTTTCAATGAACGAAGGTACGCAAATGACGACATTGGTTGGTTTGGTGGGATGGCGCGGCATGGTCGGCTCGGTGCTGATGGACCGCATGGCGCAGGAGCGCGATTTCGATCTGATCGAGCCGCTGTTCTTCAGCACCTCGAACGCCGGCGGCACCGCCCCGTCGTTCGCGAAGAACGAGACGGCGCTGCAGAACGCCTTCGACCTCGAGCAGCTCAAGCGCTGCGAGATCATCATCACCTGCCAGGGTGGCGACTACACCGCCGAGGTCTATCCCAAGCTGCGCGCCGCGGGCTGGAACGGCCACTGGATCGACGCCGCCTCCACGCTGCGCATGGCCGACAACGCCGTGATCGTGCTGGATCCCGTCAACATGCCGGTGATCAAGAACGCGCTGTCCAAGGGCGGCCGCGACTGGGTCGGCGGGAACTGCACCGTCAGCTGCATGCTGATGGGCGTGGGCGCGCTCTACAAGGCCGGTCTGGTCGAGTGGATGTCCACGCAGACCTACCAGGCCGCGTCCGGCGGCGGCGCGCAGCACATGCGCGAACTGCTGACCCAGTACGGCACGCTGAACGCGGAAGTGAAGGCGCTGCTGGACGACCCCAAGAGCGCCATCCTCGAGATCGACCGCAAGGTCATCGCCAAGCAGCGCTCGCTGTCCGCTGACGAGATCGCCAACTTCGGCGTGCCGCTGGGCGGCTCGCTGATCCCCTGGATCGACAAGGACCTGGGCAACGGCACCTCCAAGGAAGAGTGGAAGGGCATGGCCGAGACCAACAAGATCCTCGGCCAGGGCGAAGGCTTCGGCACCGCCGCCATCCCCGTCGACGGCTTCTGCGTGCGCGTGGGCGCGATGCGTTGCCACTCGCAGGCGCTGACCCTCAAGCTGCGCAAGGACGTGCCGCTGGACGAGATCGAAGCCATGATCGCCGCGGACAACGACTGGGTGAAGGTCGTGCCCAACACCCGCGAAGCCACGATCAAGGACCTGACCCCCGTCGCCGTCACCGGCACGATGACCATCCCGGTCGGCCGCATCCGCAAGCTGGCCATGGGGCCGGAATACGTCGGCGCGTTCACCGTCGGTGACCAGTTGCTGTGGGGCGCGGCGGAACCGCTGCGCCGGATGCTGCGCATCCTGCTGGATCGCTGATCCGATCGCCGCCGGCCGTCGTCGGCAAGATGCCGGCTGGCGAGCGGCGCAATGAAAGCGGTGGCGCTTGTCACCGCTTTTTTCATGGCGATTAGGGAATGCCAGGGGAGGGGTGCGTTGCCTTCTGGCGACACGCCCGTAACGACCTGTGAATCAGGACTAGCTCATCGATGTTATTCATGAGCTACCTCAGCAACGATGCGTATATGCTTGCCACCGTTGTGATTTTCTACGCGGGAATGGCTGGGAGCCTGCCCGGGCGCATCAGTCGCACAACAACAATACGTCATGACAGGCGGTCCCGTTGGAGGGCCGCCTTGTTGCTTTGGGGGACGCCTTGAAAAAACATGCGAGCGCATATGCGCGATTTGCGCTGAGCCAGGTGGCCGCGGTCACCGTGTTGGGACTCGCGGCGGGTTCCGCCTACGGTCTCGGGCTTGGAAAACTGACGGTGCAATCCGCGCTCGGCGAAACGCTGCGCGCGGAAATCGACGTCAGCAGCCTCAGCCCGGAGGAAGCCAGCTCGCTCAAGCTGCGCGTCGCGCCGCCTGAGTCCTACCGGGCTTCCGGTCTGGACTACAACGCGGTGCTGGCCAGCACGCAGGTGCAACTGGCCCGTCGCGCCGACGGCCGGCCGTATCTGCGCCTGACAAGCGACCGCTCGGTCCAGGAACCCTTCGTCGATGTCATCCTCGAGGTGAACTGGTCGAGCGGCCGCCTGACCCGCGAGTTCACGCTGCTGTTCGATCCTCCGAGCAATACCGGCGTCGCCCGTTCGAGCGAGCCGACCACCTCGCCGGTGATCTCGGCGCCCGCGTCGACGCCGTCCGTGGTCGCGCCGCCGCCGGTGGCCCGCACGCAGACCCCGTCGTCCGCCCCCGCCGCCCCGGTGAGCCAGCCGCCCGCGCCGGCCACGGCCCGCGCGCCGCGTCCCGCGCCGTCCGCCGCTCCGGCGGCACCGGCCACGCCCGGCTCGGAATACACCGTCCAGCCCGGGGACACGCTGTCCCGCATCGCGAATCGCACCCAGCCGACCGGCGTGTCGCTGGACCAGATGCTGGTCGGCCTGTACCGCAGCAATCCGGACGCGTTCATCAACCAGAACATGAACCGGTTGAAGTCGGGCGCCGTCCTGTCGGTGCCGGGCAGCGAGTCGGTCCAGTCGATCACGCCGCAGGAAGCGCGCCGCGTCATCCAGGCGCAGAGCAGCGATTTCGGCAGCTACCGCCAGCGCCTGGCCGAGGGCGCCCCGACCCTGAAGGCCGACGAGAACAGCCGCCAGGCCAAGGGCTCCGTGCAGGCGGCCGTCGAGGACCGCAAGCCTGCGGTCTCGGCCGCGCCGGACAAGCTGACGCTGAGCAAGCCCAGCGGCATCGCCGGCGCCGAGTCCAAGGTGTCCAAGGACACCGAGAAGAAGGATTCGGCCGCCAGAGTCGCCGAGCTGACGCGCAACGTCGAAGAGCTGAAGAAGCTGTCGAGCGCCGCCTCGAAGCCCGCCGCGCCGACGACCGCCGCCGCACCGACGCCGGCACCCGCTCCGGCGCCGACACCTGCTCCCGCACCCGCACCCGCTCCGGCGGTCGTGCCGCCGGTGACCGTCGCCGCGAACGTGCCGTCGGCGTCTGAAGCGCCCGCCGCCTCCGAGCCGGCTTCGGCCGCCGTGGCCGACGTGCCGGCCTCGGCGCCGGTCGTCGCCTCGGCTCCCCGTGCCGTCCCGGCGCCGCAGCCCCAGCCCGAGGAACCCGGTTTCCTCGACTCGCTGAGCGACTACCTGCCCGCGCTGGTCGCCGCCCTGGCGGTGATCGCCGGCGGCATCGGCTACAACCGCTGGCGCGCCCGCCGCGATGCGGCGTCGCGTTCCGAAACCGCCTTCGCGGAAAGCCGCCTGGCGCCGGACTCGTTCTTCGGTCACAGCGGCGGCCAGCGCGTCGACACGCGTGACGCGTCGACGACCGGCCAGTCGTCGATGAGCTACTCGCTGAGCCAGCTGGACGCGATCGGTGACGTGGATCCGGTCGCCGAAGCCGACGTCTACCTGGCCTACGGCCGCGACCTGCAGGCCGAGGAAATCCTGAAGGAAGCGCTGCGCGCCAATCCGGAGCGCCTGGCCATCCGCCTGAAGCTGCTCGAGGTCTACGGCAAGCGCCGCGACATCAAGGGCTTCGAGCAACTGGCGGTGCAGCTGTACGCCGAGACCAAGGGTCAGGGCGAGGATTGGGCCAAGGTCCAGGAACTCGGCCGCCAGGCCGATCCGGAGAATCCGCTGTACCAGCCCGGCGGCGCGCCGACGATGTTCGAGAGCGACGATGAGCGTCCCGAGCCGATGAATGCGAGCACGCTGCCCGCCACCGGCCTGGCCCATCCGGGCAGCGGCGCGCTGGCCCGTGCCGCCGCGACGGCCGCGGCTGGCGCCGCTGTCGCCGCTTCGCCGCGCGACAGCGGTCCCTCCAGCCTGATGGACCTGGACCTCGATCTGGACCTGGACTCGACGCCGGCACCGGCGCCGGCGATGGCCGCCACACAGGCGCTGCCGTCGTCCGCCAGCCAGGCACCGATGAACATGGACCTGGACCTCAGCGCGCCGACCGCCGCCAGCGCCCGTGAACTCGAGTTCGACCTCGGCGACCTGGACGACCTGGGCGGCAGCACGCCGGCCTCGGCGCCCGCGCAGGATTCTTCCTCGCTGGACTTCGACCTGTCGAGCATCGATCTGGACCTGCCCAGCGATGCGCCGGCCGGCCGCGGCGGCAAGGGGCATGACGACGTCACCTCGATCGACCTGCCGGATCTGGGCGCGCCTTCCGATGCCAAGCCGACGGCACGGGACACCATGAGCCTGGACGACCTCGGCGTCGACCTCGACAGCATCGACCCGAACGACGACGAGGCGCTGCAGCGTCAGCTGGAGCTGGCCGAGGAGTTCCGCCAGATCGGCGACACCGAAGGCGCGCGCGACGTGCTGCAGGAGCTGGTCGGCAAGGCCGACGGCCCGATGCGCGCCCGCGCGCAGCAGATGCTGGATCAGCTTCGCTGACCTGCAGCGTGGACCGGCTTCGTTAAACTGCGGGCCGTTCACGACAAGGCGCTCGGCCTGGCCGGGCGCCTTTTCTTTTTGGCCTCCACTTGTGGGCCTTCACTTTTCCCTGAGATCCGGAGATCCGCATGCGCGTGGCGCTGGGCGTGAGTTATCGCGGCGAGGCCTACAAGGGCTGGCAGAGCCAGCCCGGCGGCGGCACCGTGCAGGACGCGCTGGAGGCGGCGCTCGCCCAGTTCATCGCTCAGCCGGTCCGCACGATCTGCGCGGGACGCACCGACACCGGTGTCCACGGCCTGAACCAGGTCGTCCACTTCGATTCGCCGGTGACGCGCGAGGCGTTCTCCTGGGTCCGCGGCGTCAACCGCTACCTGCCCCGCGACATCGCGATCCAGTGGGCCGCCTTTCCCGGCGAGGACTTCCATGCGCGCAACCTGGCGCGTGGCCGGCGCTACTGGTACCTGCTGCTGGAGTCCGCCGTGCGACCCTCGATCCAGGCGGACGGCGTGGGCTGGACCTTCAAGCCGCTGGACGGCGACGCGATGCGCGACGCGGCCTCGCGGCTGGTCGGCGAGCACGACTTCAGCTCCTTCCGTTCCGCGGAGTGCCAGGCGGCATCGCCGGTGAAGATCCTGCGCGGCATCGAGATTCACAAGCGCGGCCCATACTGGCGCTTCGAGTTCGACGGCATCGCTTTCCTGCACCACATGATCCGCAACATCATGGGCTGCCTGATCGCCGTGGGCGCCGGGCAGAAGCCGCCGTCCTGGATGGACGAGGTGCTGGCGGCGCGCTCCCGCGACGCGGCGGCGCCGACCTTCCCGCCGGACGGGCTGTACTTCGTCGGCCCGAGCTACGACGATCACCTCAACCTGCCGCGCCACACGGCGGCCATGGACTGGCTTCCTTGAGGCGGCATCGACTGGATCCGACATGAGCCGAACCCGCATCAAGATCTGCGGCCTGACCCGCGAAGCCGACGTCGACGTCGCTGTCGAGGCCGGGGCCGACGCGATCGGCCTGGTGTTCTACGAGAAGAGCCCGCGCGCCGTGACCGTCGAACGCGCCGCGGATCTGGCGCGACGCCTGCCGCCGTTCGTGACGCCGGTGGGGCTGTTCGTCAATGCGTCGCCCGAGACGATCCAGGCCGCACTGGCCGCGATCCCGAACCTGACGCTGCAGTTCCACGGCGATGAGCCCCCCGAGGACTGTGATCGCTGGTCACGCCCCTATCTGCGCGCAGCGCGGATGGCGCCGGGCTTCGATTTGCTAGACTTCGCGTCTCGGTTCTCCCACGCCCAGGCCGTGCTGCTCGACGCGTTCGTCGACGGCTATGGTGGTGGCGGAAAGGTCTTCGATTGGTCACTGCTGCCTCCAAGCGTTCCCTCTCCGGTCGTTTTGTCTGGTGGGTTGAGTGCAGCCAACGTGATCGATGGCGTGCTGAAGGTGCGGCCCTGGGCCGTTGACGTCAGCTCCGGCGTGGAGGCCTCGAAGGGCCTCAAGGACGCCGGCAAGATCCGCCAGTTCTGCGATGCCGTGCGCGAGGCCGACCGCTTGAAGTCGGCTTGAACCCCAGCGGTTCACGCACGGGCATCCTCATCGAGGACCCCTCATGTCCAAGACCCTGAATCCCTCCGCGACCCCGTTCGTGACCGGCCCGCTCGCGGGTTATGCGCAGCCCGATGCGCGAGGCCGCTTCGGCCCCGTCTCCACGGAGAACGCCCACGGCTACTACGGCGGCCGCTTCGTCGCCGAGACGCTGATCCACGCGCTGGATGAGCTCGACGAGGCCTACGCCCGCTACAGCCAGGACCCGGAGTTCATCCGCGAGTTCCAGTACGAGCTGGCGCACTTCGTCGGCCGTCCCAGCCCGATCTATCACGCGAAAAGACTGAGCAGCGAGCTCGGCGGCGCGCAGATCTTCCTCAAGCGCGAGGACCTGAACCACACCGGCGCGCACAAGGTGAACAACACCATCGGCCAGGCGCTGCTGGCCCGCCGCATGGGCAAGAAGCGCGTCATCGCGGAGACCGGCGCCGGCCAGCACGGCGTCGCCACCGCGACGATCTGCGCCCGCTACGGCATGGAGTGCGTGGTGTACATGGGCTCCGAGGACGTGAAGCGCCAGTCGCCCAACGTCTACCGGATGAACCTGCTGGGCGCGCGCGTCGTGCCGGTGGAGTCCGGCTCGAAGACGTTGAAGGACGCGCTCAACGAAGCGATGCGCGACTGGGTCACCAACATCGAGTCGACCTTCTACATCATCGGCACCGTGGCCGGCCCGCACCCGTATCCGATGATGGTCCGCGACTTCCAGCGCGTCATCGGCGACGAGTGCCTCGTGCAGATGCCCGAGATGACCGGCAGACAGCCGGACGCCGTCATCGCCTGCGTGGGCGGCGGCAGCAATGCGATCGGGATCTTCTATCCGTACATTCCGCACGCCGATGTGCGCTTGATCGGCGTCGAGGCCGCAGGGCAGGGCGTCGACACACCCAAGCATGCGGCCACGCTGACCGCGGGTTCCCCCGGGGTGCTGCACGGCAACCGCACCTACCTGCTGCAGGACGACGGAGGTCAGATCATCGAGACGCATTCGATCTCAGCCGGCCTGGACTACCCCGGCGTCGGCCCGGAGCACGCCTACCTGAAGGACATCGGCCGCGCCGAATACGTGGGCGCCACCGACGCGGAGGCGCTTGCCGCCTTCCATCGCCTGTGCCGCACCGAGGGCATCATCCCCGCGCTTGAATCGAGCCACGCGCTGGCGCATGCGCTCAAGCTCGCGCCGACGATGCGTCCCGACCAGCATCTGCTGGTCAACCTGTCCGGCCGCGGCGACAAGGACATCGGCACCGTCGCCGACCTCTCGGGCGCCGCGTACTTCGACCGGCCCTCGATGGCCGGCCACGCCGTGAAGGGAGGTGCGCAATGACCCGCATCCAGGCCACCTTCGCCCGCCTGGGCGCCGACGGCCGCAAGGCGCTGATCCCTTACGTCACCGCCGGCGATCCGTACGCGGACGTGACCGTCGAGCTGATGCTGGCGATGGCCAAGGCCGGCGCCGACGTGATCGAACTCGGCGTGCCGTTTTCCGATCCGATGGCCGACGGCCCGGTCATCCAGAAGGCCAGCGAACGCGCCTTGGCCAAGGGCATCACGCTGACGCACGTGCTGGCGATCGTCCGCGAGTTCCGCCGCCAGGACGACGCGACGCCGGTCGTGCTGATGGGCTACGCGAACCCGGTCGAGCGTTTCGGCCTGGAGCGCTTCGTCACCGAGGCCAAGGCCGCGGGCGTCGATGGCGTGCTGATCGTCGACTACCCGCCGGAAGAATCCGAGGCCTTCGCCGCCGCGCTGAAGGCGCAGGGGCTGGATCCGATCTTCCTGCTCGCGCCGACCTCGACCGACGAGCGGGTCGCCCGCATCGGGCAGCTCGCCAGCGGTTACGTCTACTATGTTTCCCTCAAGGGCGTGACCGGCGCCGGTCACCTGGATACCGGCGCCGTCGCCGACGCGATGCCCCGGCTGCGCCGGCATGTGAACATCCCGCTGGGGGTGGGTTTCGGCATCCGCGACGGCGCGACCGCCGCCGCCGTGGCGCGCCATGCGGACGCGGTGGTGATCGGTTCGGCCCTCGTCCAGCTGATGGAGTCCCAGACAAGGGATAATGTCGCGATCCAGGCGGCGGCCTTCATCCGAGACATCCGCGCCGCGTTGGACGCCTGAACGGGGCCGCCTGCGGCGACTTTCCGTTCGATCGTCCGGCCTTAGCTATAGGAGCCCGCCATGAGTTGGCTTGAGAAACTGCTTCCCCCGAAGATCCAGCAGACCGACCCCGACCAGCGCCGCACGGTGCCGGAAGGCCTGTGGATCAAGTGCCCGTCCTGCGAAACGGTGCTGTACAAGACCGACCTCGAGCAGAACGTCAACGTCTGCCCGAAGTGCGGTCACCATCACCGCATCGGGGCCCGCGCCCGCCTGGACGCCTTCCTGGACGGCGAAGGCCGTTATGAGGTCGGCCAGGAAGTGCTGCCCGTGGACGCGCTGAAGTTCAAGGACAGCAAGAAGTATCCGGACCGGCTCAAGGAAGCGCTGGAATCGACCGGCGAGACCGATGCGCTGGTCGTCATGGGCGGCGCGGTGATGAGCATCCCGGTGGTGGCGGCCTGCTTCGAGTTCGACTTCATGGGCGGTTCGATGGGCTCCGTGGTCGGCGAGCGCTTCGCGCGCGGCGTCGAGACCGCGCTGGAGCAGAAGACCCCCTTCATCTGCTTCACCGCCACCGGCGGCGCGCGGATGCAGGAAGGCCTGCTCTCGCTGATGCAGATGGCCAAGTCCAACGCCGCGCTCACGCGCCTGGCCAAGGCGAAGCTGCCCTACATCAGCGTGCTGACCGACCCGACCATGGGCGGCGTCTCGGCGAGTTTCGCGTTCGTGGGTGACATCGTCATCGCCGAACCGAAGGCGCTGATCGGCTTCGCCGGACCGCGTGTGATCGAGAACACCGTGCGCGAGAAGCTGCCCCCCGGCTTCCAGCGCGCCGAGTTCCTGATGGAGAAGGGCGCGATCGACATGATCGTCGACCGCCGCAAGCTGCGCGAGGTCATCGCCCGCAACCTGGCCATCCTGCAGCGGCAGAGTTCCGACGCGGTCGCCTGACCCCGCGACAGCGAACCGTCCCCAGGGCGGTGACGGTACTCAGCACGGCCAGACCACGCCCGGTCTGGCCGTCTTCTTTTGAGCCTTGGAATCCTCGATGTCTGCCACTCCGAACGATCTGTCCATTCCCGTGCTGACCCCCGGCGGCGACGCGCAGCAGGTGCTCGACGCCTGGCTGGCGCGCTGCGAGCGGCTGCATCCGAAGGAGATCGACATGACGCTGGCGCGCGTCGCCGAGATGCGCCAGCGCCTGAAGCTCGACTTCGGTCCGGACACGCCGGTCGTGATGGTCGCCGGCACGAACGGCAAGGGCTCGACCTGCGCCATGCTGGAAAGCGTCGCGCTGCAGGCGGGCTACCGCGTCGGCCTCTACATCAAGCCGCATCTGGTGCACTTCCAGGAGCGCTGCCGCGTCGGTGGCCGCCCGGTCGACGCCGCGGCGCTGCTGCCGCACTTCGAGGCGGTCGAGCAGGCCCGCGGCGACCTGGCGCTGACCTATTTCGAGTTCACGACGCTCGCGATCCTGCACAGGCTGGCCTCGGAGCCACTCGACCTGGTGATCCTGGAAGTCGGCCTCGGCGGCCGCCTGGACGCGGTGAACGTCATCGACGCCGATTGCAGCGTCATCACCAGCATCGACCTCGATCACACCGAGTACCTCGGCCCGGACCGCGAGTCCGTGGGCCGGGAAAAGGCGCACATCATGCGGCCGGGCAAGCCGGCGATCGTGTCCGATCCGATGCCGCCGGCCTCGATCGCGGCGTATGCCGCGTCCATCGGCGCCGACCTGCGCCAGCTCGGGCGCGATTTCAGCTACTCGGGCGACCGCCAGCAGTGGCAGTGGGTCGGGCGTGCCAAGCGCTACAGCGGCATGTCCTACCCCGCGCTGCGCGGCGTCAACCAGCTGCTGAACGCGTCCGGCGTGCTGGCGGTGTTCGAGGCGCTCTACGAGCGGCTCCCGATCTCCGCGCAGGCGGTGCGCGCGGGGCTGGCGCTGGTTGAACTGCCGGGGCGCTTCCAGGTGATCCCGGGTTCGCCGATGCTGGTGATGGACGTCGCGCACAACCCGCACGCGGTGGCCGCGCTGGCGCAGAACCTCGACCAGATGGGCTTCTACCCGCGCACGCGCGCCGTCTTCGGCGCAATGGCGGACAAGGACCTCGCCAACATCCTCGCGCGCATCTCGCCGCTGATCGACCACTGGCATTTCTGCGACCTGCCGATCGCGCGTGCGGCGACCGCCCAGGCGCTGCAGGCGCGTTTCGACGAGGCGAGGGCGGCCGGCACGCTGCAGACGCCGAAGGAGGTGGGCTCCTCCCTGCATCCGGACCCTGCGGCGGCCCTGGCCGCGGCGGCGGCCGGGGCGGACCCCGCTGATAGAATTTTGGTCTTCGGTTCGTTCTTCACCGTGGGCGGCGTGCTCAAGAACGGCATCCCGAGACTGGGCGGCGGCGTCCAGCCGGAAGCCACGTCTTGAAGCGGGCGGCATTGAGCGCTTCGCAACGCTGCATTCGAATCGCTCGCAGTTGAAAGTCGGCGGCCTCGTCCGTATCTGCGGAGGGGCCGCTTTCCGCTCCGGGGCCCTGGGTCCCGAGGGCACTCCCGCGGCGACGGCGCGGCATCAACCAGGTTCTCCGAGTACATGGGTTTTCTGTCCTTCCTGAAGCGCGGCGAAGCGAAAGACTCCGGCGACCGGAGCGGTGATCGCGGCGATCGCAGTGAGCGGGGCCGTTCCGGCGGCGACGCCGGGCGAGGGCGTTCCCGCGGCGGCGCCGAGACGGTCGACGACGTGCAGCAACTGCGCCTGCGCGCGCGCCGGCGCCTGGTCGGCGCGGCGGTGCTGGTGGGGATCGCGGTGATCGTGTTCCCGCTGCTGTTCGAGACCCAGCCCCGACCGATCGCGGTCGACCTGCCGATCGACATCCCGCGCAAGGACGGCGCGACGCCGCTGACCATCCCCGCGCCGACCGCTCAGACCTCGCGCGGCCAGGCCACCGGCAGCGATGCAGGGCGCGGCATCATCACCGAGTCCGCCGAGCAGGCCGCGGCCGACCGCGCGGTTCCGCCTCCGGACGTGCCACGTGAGGTGCCACGTGATCCGGTCGCCGACCAGGTGGCCCAGGCCATGCCGCCGACTCGCATGGATACCAGGCCCGACGAGCGTGCGACGATCGCAGAACCGGCCCGTCCGGCCCGTGTCGAGCCCAAGCCCGAACACAAGCCCGAGACCAGAGCCGAGGCCAAGCCGGAGCGCAAGCCCGAGCCCAAGGTCGAGACAAGACCGGAGCGCAAGCCCGATCCGAAGCCGGACACCCGCACGGCCGATGCTGCTCGCGCGCAGGCGCTGCTGGAGGGGCGTTCATCGTCCGAGAAGAAGGCCGACGCGGCCGCTTCCGGCACGCGGTTCATCGTGCAGGTCGGCGCCTACGCCGACGGCAAGGCCGCGCAGGATGTGCGCGCGAAGGTCGAGCGCATGGGCCTCAAGACCTACACGCAGGCGGTCGACACCGCGGACGGCAAGCGCATCCGCGTCCGGGTCGGTCCTTTCAACTCGCGGGACGAGGCGGACAAGGTCGCGGCCAAGGTCCGCGGCGGCGGCCTCTCGTCGGCCGTGCTGACGCTCTGACGGGTCGGCACGGAGCTCGCCACGATGCACGACCATGACCGTCTCCCCGCGCACGCACGATCGCCGCGATGAACTGGGTCGACCTCGCGCTGCTGGGCCTGCTGGTCGTCTCGGTGCTGCTGGGGGCCTGGCGCGGCCTGGTCTTCGAGCTGATGACCATCGCCGGCTGGCTGGTCGCGTACGCGGCTGCGCCCTTCGTGGCGCCGTTCATCGAGGGCCTACTGCCGGCGGAGAAGATCGGCCCGTCGCTGATCCATGCCGTCGGGCTGGTGCTGGCCTTCGTCGTGGTGCTGCTCATCTGGGGCCTGGGCGCCAAGCTGATCCGGGCGCTGATCCACGCGACGCCGCTGGGCGTGCTGGACCGGCTCGGCGGCGCGGCCTTCGGCGTGCTGCGCGCGGTGCTGCTGGCGCTGCTGGCTACCGTCATCGTCGACATGACGCCGGCCGTCCGGTCGCGGCCGTGGATCGAATCGCAGCTCGCGCCCTGGCTGCAGGCGACCCTCACGCAGGTGAAGCCGCTGTTGCCCGCGGCCCTGCAGGACTACATTCCGGCCTGAGCGTCATGAGCGCCCCGGCCGTCGTTCCCTTCCTTTTCCAGAAGCATTAAGGACCTCCCCATGTGCGGCATCGTCGGTGTGATTTCCAAGGCGCCGGTCAACCAGCTGATCTATGACGCGCTGCTGCTGCTGCAGCATCGCGGCCAGGACGCGGCCGGCATCGTCACGATGCAAGGTCAGAAGTGCTTCATGCACAAGGCGCGCGGCATGGTGCGCGACGTCTTCCGCACGCGCAACATGCGCGGGCTCCCCGGCAACGTCGGCCTCGGCCAGGTCCGTTATCCGACGGCCGGCAACGCCTATTCCGAGGAAGAGGCGCAGCCGTTCTACGTCAATGCGCCTTACGGCATCGTGCTGGTCCACAACGGCAACCTGACCAACGCGCATGCGCTGAAGGCGGAGTTGTTCGACGTCGACCGCCGTCACATCAACACCGAAAGCGACACCGAAGTCCTGATCAACGTGCTTGCGCACGAGCTGGAGATGGCCGGCCGCGACCTGCCGTTGACGCCGGCGCAGATCTTCAAGGCCGTGGGCACCGTGCACAAGCGGATCAAGGGCTCGTACGCCGTGATCGCGCTGATCGCCGGCCACGGGCTGCTGGCCTTCCGCGACCCCTACGGCATCCGGCCGCTGTGCTTCGGCCAGGCGGCCGACGGCGAGGTCATGGTCGCCAGCGAAAGCGTGGCGCTTGAAGGCACCGCGCACACGCTGACGCGCGACCTCGCACCTGGCGAGGCGCTGTTCATCGACACCCAGGGCACGATCCACACGCAGCAGTGCGCCGAGCACCCGACGCTGAACCCCTGCATGTTCGAGTTCGTCTACCTGGCGCGCCCGGATTCGGTGATGGACGGCATCTCGGTCTACCAGGCGCGCCTGAACATGGGCGAGACGCTGGCCCAGCGCCTGATCTCGACGATCCCCCCGAGCGAGATCGACGTGGTCATCCCGATCCCGGAATCGAGCCGGCCGTCGGCGATGCAGCTCGCGCACCGCATCGGCAAGCCGTACCGCGAAGGCTTCGTCAAGAACCGCTACGTGGGTCGGACCTTCATCATGCCGGGCCAGTCCACGCGCAAGAAGTCGGTGCGCCAGAAGCTCAACGCGATCGGCCTGGAATTCAAGGGCCGCAACGTGCTGCTGGTCGACGACTCCATCGTGCGCGGCACTACCTCCAAGGAGATCGTGCAGATGGCCCGCGAGGCCGGAGCGAACAAGGTCTACCTGGCCTCGGCCGCGCCGCCGGTGCGCTTCCCCAATGTGTACGGCATCGACATGCCGACCAAGGAGGAACTGATCGCCCATGGCCGCTCGATCGAGGAGATCCGCCAGTTCATCGGCGCCGACGCGCTGATCTACCAGGACGTCGACGCGATGAAGCGCGTGGTGGGCCAACTGCGCCCGGGGCTGAACGGCTTCGAGGCCTCCTGCTTCGACGGCACCTATATCACCGGCGACGTCTCGGTCGAGGACTTCGCGACCATGCAGGCGCAGCGCAAGTCGCAGCCCGAGGAAGAGGATCTGCCGGCACGCAGCCGCCTGGCGCTGCAGAGCGGCGGAGACCAATGATGAGCCATGAGAAGAAGGGCGGCATCCCGCGCGTGGACCTGCCGGCCGACGTCCGGCTGGACACGCTCGCCGTCCGGGAAGGCCTGCCGCCGTCGCCCTGGGGCGAGAACTCGGAAGCGCTGTACCTGACCAGCTCCTTCGTGCATCCGGACGCGGCCACCGCCGCGCGCCGCTTTGCCAACGAGGAGGAGGCCTTCGTCTACAGCCGCTTCTCGAATCCGACGGTCATGATGATGGAGCGCCGGCTCGCCGCGCTCGAAGGCACCGAGGCGTGCATCGCCACCTCGTCCGGCATGTCCGCGATCATGCTGCTGGTCATGGGCCTGCTGAAGTCGGGCGACCACGTGGTCTGCTCGCGCTCGGTGTTCGGCTCGACCATCAAGCTGCTGCAGGGCGAGTTCGGCAAGTTCGGTGTCCAGACGACCTTCGTGTCCCAGACCGATCTGGCCGAGTGGAAGCATGCGCTGCAACCCAACACGAAGCTGCTGTTCGCGGAGACGCCGACCAATCCACTGACCGAGGTCTGCGACGTCGCCGCGCTGGCCGAGATCGCGCACGCGCACGGCGCGCTGCTGGCGGTGGACAACTGCTTCGCCTCGCCCACGCTCCAGCAGCCGGCGAAGATGGGCGCGGACTTCATCATCCATTCCGGCACCAAGTATTTGGACGGCCAGGGCCGCGTGATCGCGGGCGCGATCTGCGCCTCCGCGAAACATGTCGACGAGGTGTTCACGCCCGTGATGCGCTCGGTGGGCATGTCGCTGTCGCCTTTCAACGCCTGGGTCGTGCTCAAGGGCATGGAGACGCTGTCGGTGCGCATGAAGGCGCAGACCGCCAGCGCCGCCGTGCTGGCCGAATGGCTGGAAGCGCATCCCGGCGTCGAGCGCGTCTACTACCCGGGCCTGAAGTCGCATCCTCAGCATGAGCTCGCGATGCGCCAGCAAGGCGGGCAGGGCGGGGCGGTCGTGTCGTTCATCGTGAAGAACGCTGGCGACGACAACGGTCGCGCCGCCGCCTTCCACGTCATCGACCGGACGAAGATCTGCTCGATCACCGCCAACCTCGGTGACACCAAGACCACCATCACGCATCCGGCCAGCACCTCGCACGGCCGGCTCACCGAGCCGCAGCGCCAGGCGGCCGGCATCACGCAGGGCCTGATCCGCGTCGCGGTCGGCCTGGAAGACATCGAAGACATCAAGGCCGACCTGGCCCGCGGTTTGAATTCCCTATGACGACTCCCTCCACGCCGGCCACGCCGGCCACGCCGGTCCGCACCCGCATCGCCCCGTCGCCGACGGGTTTCCTGCACCTCGGCACGGCGCGTACGGCCTTGTTCTCGTGGGCCTACGCGCGCCACCACGGCGGCGAATTCGTGCTGCGCATCGAGGACACCGACGTCGCGCGATCGACGCAGGATTCGGTCGAGCAGATCCTCGCGTCGATGAAGTGGCTGGGCCTCGACTACGACGAGGGCCCGATCTATCAGATGCAGCGCCTGGAGCGCTATCACGCGGTCATCGAGCAGATGATCGCGGCCGGCACCGCCTACCGCTGCTACTGCTCGCCCGAGGAGCTCGCGACGATGAAGGCCGGCCAGGAAGCGCGCGGGGAGAAGCGCCGCTACGACGGCACCTGGCGTCCGGAGGCGGGCAAGACGCTGCCGGCGATTCCTGTGGGCATCGAACCGGTGGTGCGTTTCAAGAATCCCGTCGACGGCGACGTGACCTGGGACGACCTTGTCAAGGGGCCGATCACGATCAACAACCGCGAGATCGACGACCTCATCCTGCTGCGTCCGGACGGCGTGCCGACCTACAACTTCGCGGTGGTGATCGACGATTGGGACATGAAGATCACCCACGTCTTCCGCGGCGACGAGCACATCAACAACACACCCTGGCAGATCAACCTCTTCAACGCGCTGGGCGCGGCACTGCCCGCGTTCGGCCACATTCCCGTGATCCTGGGCGATGACGGCCAGAAGCTGTCCAAGCGTCGCGGCGCGGTCAGCGTGACCGCGTACGAGGAGAACGGCTACCTGCCCGAGGCGATGCTGAACTACCTGTCGCGCCTGGGCTGGAGCCACGGCGACGACGAGCTGTACAGCGTGACGCAGATGGTCTCGTGGTTCGACGGCAGCCACATCTCGAAGAGCCCCGCGCAATGGGATCCGGCCAAGCTGGAATGGGTCAATTCGCACTACATCAAGCAGGCGGACGACGCGCGGCTGGCGGCGTTGGTCGCGGCGCAACTGGCCAAGCGCAGCCTGGCCGCGCCGGAGCGTCTTGAGGCGATGTGCGGGTTGTTCAAGGACCGCTGCAGCACGACGGTCGCGCTGACGGACTGGCTGGCGATGTACGTGTCGCCGGTGACGATCAGCGACGCCGACCGTGCTCAGCATCTGACGGATGCGGTGAAGCCGGCCGTGCTGGCGTTGGCGGACAAACTTGAAGCCCTTGCGGTCTGGGACAAGGCCTCGATCAGCGCCGCGATCAAGGAAACGATCACGGCACACGGCCTGAAGATGCCGCAACTGGCGATTCCCGTTCGGGTGTTGAGCTGCGGTCGTTCGCAGACGCCCTCGGTGGATGCCGTGCTGGAACTTTTCGACAAAGAAATTTTGTTGAACCGCTTGCGTTCCGTTTAAAACTCGATCTATACTCTCGTTCTCGCTTGAACAGCGCGTTGTTCGAAACGAACTTCGAAGCGGCAGACGATGAATCTAAACGGGGAGCGCGAGCTCCCCGATGAAATTCAGAAAGCCGAAAAGAAGCCGGATCGAATTCCCCGAAGGGGGTATAGCTCAGCTGGGAGAGCGCTTGCATGGCATGCAAGAGGTCAGCGGTTCGATCCCGCTTACCTCCACCAAACTTCAGTTTGTGTGGCGCGCGGTTCAAGGAAGAAGGTTTTGTCCCCTTCGTCTAGAGGCCTAGGACACCACCCTTTCACGGTGGCTACAGGGGTTCGAATCCCCTAGGGGACGCCAAGTTTCGAACTTGGTTACTGATTCGAGATTGAGCGAGAAAATCGAAAAATTCTTCGGAAATCGATTTGATCGTTGTCAAAATCAGGTACAGTAACGAAATCGACGCAGTGATGACATCAAGCAATTGAGCAAATCAAGGCGTGAAAAGTTTGATGTGATAGATCGAAAGGTCTTGAGTATCTGGAGTGGTAGTTCAGTTGGTTAGAATACCGGCCTGTCACGCCGGGGGTCGCGGGTTCGAGCCCCGTCCACTCCGCCAACACAGTTGAGACTCGGGCAGCGTACCGATTCGATGCGGAAGCATTCGGGGGTATAGCTCAGCTGGGAGAGCGCTTGCATGGCATGCAAGAGGTCAGCGGTTCGATCCCGCTTACCTCCACCAGAATACCTTCGGGTGTGATGGCTGCTCAGTACGCACGGTTCGGGTCACGACAGAAAGTCCAGTCCCCTTCGTCTAGAGGCCTAGGACACCACCCTTTCACGGTGGCTACAGGGGTTCGAATCCCCTAGGGGACGCCAAGTACGACAAGGCTTGGCTGCAACGAGGTTCCGAGAGGAATCGATGGTTTGCAGCGAAACTTGTTCGCAAATGATATAGATGCACTCAATAGCGTCTTATCTGGAGTGGTAGTTCAGTTGGTTAGAATACCGGCCTGTCACGCCGGGGGTCGCGGGTTCGAGCCCCGTCCACTCCGCCAACATTGAAACCCTGTCGATGCAAATCGTCAGGGTTTTTTCTTTGGCCGATTGTTTTGGCCAAGGATCAGAGGTCTGGATACTCGCGCTTTCGCTGCGCCGTATAACTCCACCAATCCCGCGGAGGGCCGCCGTTCATGAAATCGACAGCGGCCATATAGGTATCCAGCACGCAGGGATCATGACGCTGACCGGTCAGTTTGCAGATCCGCTGATATAGCGCAAAGGCGTCCGCGCCGACGAGATCCGCTGGTTGATGAATCCCCATCGCCTCGAAATCCCGCACCATCGCCGGCCCGATGTTGGGAATCTGCCGAAGTGATGCACAGTCGGCGGCCGAGGCCGCTTTGGTGTGCGTCTTTCGCGCGCTCATGGGCGGATCCCGGCGCTCAGTGGAAGCCGCCGGAGCGGATCAGGCCGACGGCCAAACCTTCGATCGCGAACTGCTCGTCGGGGGGCACCTCGATCGGCTGGAAATCGGGGTTCTCGGGCAGCAGGCGGATGCCGTCGGCGTGGCGCTGGAAGCGCTTCACTGTGACCTCGTCGCCGATACGCGCGACGACCACCTGGCCGTTGCGAGCCTCACTGATCTTCTGCACCGCGAGCAGGTCGCCGTCCATGATGCCGATGTCCTTCATGCTCATGCCTTTCACGCGCAGGAGGAAGTCCGGCGCCTTCGAGAACATCGAAGCGTCGACGCTATAGTGCTGCTCGACGTGTTCCTCGGCCAGGATGGGCGCACCGGCGGCGACACGGCCCACCAGCGGCAAGGTCAGCTGTGCGAGGCTCGCCAGCGGCAGTGCGAACTGGCTGTGCTCCCGGGCGCGGTTGACTTGCCGCAGCGCGGTCGTCGGCAGCCGGATCCCGCGCGCCGTACCGCCCACCAGCTCTATGACGCCCTTGCGCGCCAAGGCCTGCAGGTGTTCCTCGGCCGCGTTCGCGGACTTGAAGCCGAGCTGCTGCGCGATCTCCGCGCGGGTGGGTGGCGATCCGGTGCTCTCGATGCTGTCGCGGACCAGATCGAAGATCTGCTGTTGCCGGGCAGTGAGTTTGGGCGGAGTGTCCACGAGCAAGCCTTTATTCGATTGAGGGGCGGATGTCGAAGACGCGGCGACCTGAGGTTCAGGAACCGCCTGAGAATTCATCCAGCATCTGGATTTTTATACAGGAGACGAGAAATTGCAAAGTGCGGCCCAGACCCTCGTGATCATCGGCACCGGCGGGACCATCGCCGGCGCCTCCGGCAGCGCCACGGACAACGTCGGCTACAAGGCCGGCTCGCTGTCGGTCGAGTCGCTGGTGGGGGCGGTGCCGGCGCTGGCGTCCAAGTCCCTGGAGGCTGAGCAGCTCGCCCAGCTCGACAGCAAGGACATGGATCACGCGACCTGGTCGCGGCTCGCGCGCCGGGTGCGGGAGCACCTGGACCGTCCCGAGGTCCGCGGCATCGTGATCACGCACGGCACGGACACGCTGGAAGAGACCGCCTACCTGCTGCAGCGCGTGCTCGCGCCGGAGAAGCCGGTCGTCCTGACGGCGGCCATGCGGCCGGCGACGGCGATTCAAGCGGACGGGCCGCAGAACCTGCTCGATGCGGTGGCTGTGGCGGAGACCGTCGGCGTGCGCGGCGTCGTCGCGGTGGTCGCGGGTCAGGTCTTGTCGGGGCTGGAGCTGCGCAAGACGCACACCTACCGGCTCGACGCCTTCGAGGCCGGACCCGACGCCGGTCCGCTGGGCGTGGTGGAGGAGGGCGTCGTGCGCCGCTTCCGCGATTGGCCGCAGGGCGAGGCGTTGGGCGCGAACGTGCTGCCTGAAGATGCGTCGCGGTGGCCGTGGGTCGAGGTGCTCGCCAGTCATGCGGGCGCCGATGCGCGTTCGCTCGACGCGTGGCGCGCGGCCGGACTCCAAGGCCTGGTGCTGGCCTGCACGGGGAACGGCACGCTGAACCGCGCGCTGGAGGCGCCGGTGCAGGCGTTGAAGGACGCGGGCGTTCCCGTCTGGCGGACGACGCGCTGCGCGCAGGGGCGTGTCGTCGGCGCGAGCGACGAGCCGACGGCGGCGCTGTCGCCCTGGGCGGCGCGCATCGAATTGATGCTCACGCTGCTGCAATCCCGCTGAGTACGTCGCGCGCCGCGCTTCTCATCAACGACAAAGCGCCGGCAATGCCGGCGCTTTTTTCATCGCGGATCCGGAACGGACCGGACCCGGAGGATCAGACGATCGTCAGCGTGACGTCGATGTTGCCGCGGGTGGCGTTCGAGTACGGGCAGACCTCGTGCGCCTCGGCGACCAGCTTCTCCAGTGCGGCGCGGTCCATGCCGGGCACCGAGATCTTCATCGCGACGGCGATGCCGAAAGCGCCGGGCTTGTTGGCGTGAGGGCCGATGCCGACTTCGCTGGTGATCGAGACTTCAGCCGGCAGGGCGACCTTGTTGCGGCCGGAGACGGCCTTCATTGCGCCGATGAAGCAGGCCGAGTAGCCCGCGGCGAACAGCTGCTCGGGGTTGGTGCCGGCGCCGTCGTCGCCGCCCAGCGCCTTGGGCGTGGACAGCTGGACCTTCAGGCGGTCGTCGGACGATTGCGCGGTGCCTTGACGGCCGCCGGTGGCGGTGGCGGTGGCGGTGTAGAGGGCTTTTTCGATGGCCATGTGAGGCTCCTTGGTGGTGATGGGTGAGTGAAGGGGGCGGACAACTCGGGGTCAGGTCTCGCCATCCTCGCCCGCGGTGACGGGAGGGGCGGGATCGCGTGCCAGATGGGTCAGTACGTTGGCTCGCAGTTCATGCAGGCGTCTTGTCAGCGACTCCAGTTCGGCGGGGCCGCAGGCACTGGCGCAGGCCAGTTGTTCAGGGATGGCGATGGCCCGATCGCGCAGCACGCGGCCAGACGGCGTCAGGTGGATCTCGACGCGTCGCTCGTCGGAGAGGGCGCGGCGGCGTTGGATGAGGCCGCTCGCTTCCAGGCGCTTCAACAGCGGTGTGAGCGTGCCCGAGTCCAGGTTCAGACGTTGCCCCAGATCGGACACGCTCGGGCCGTCGGTCTCCCACAGCACCAGCATCACCAGGTACTGCGGATAGGTCAGGCCCAACGGAGTCAGTAGCGGCTTGTACAGCTTCGTCATCGCCAGCGAGGTCGAATAGAGGGCGAAGCACAGCTGCACGTCCAGCTTCAACCAGTCCGTGCCCGCAGGCATCGGCTGGTCGCGGACATCGGCCACGGCGGAGGCGGTGTCCTGCGGGTTGAAGGGTGTCACGTGCGGCATGGAGGCAACTATAGCGAGCAATTCAATTGCGCACAATTGAAATGGTCTTTGGGCGCGGTTGACGGGAACTATCGGCGGCCACCGTCGGAAGTTCCAGAAAGAAAACGCCTCGGGGACCGTGGTCGCCGAGGCGTTCGTGGCGCGGGGGGTGAAGGCGGGCTCAGCCCGTCGCCTGGATGGCGTCGACCTGCTCGCTGAGCTCCAGCCAGCGCAGTTCCGCCGCTTCGACCTCGTCGCCGATGGCCTTCAGGCGCTTGCCGGCGTCCGCGATCTGCGCGGGCGTTTGGCCGGCCGCCGACAGTTGCGCTTCGAGCGCGGCGCGTTCTTCCGTCCATGCCTTCATGCGGGCGTCGATCTGCTCCATCTCCTTGCGCAGCGGGCGGGTCTGCTCGGACAGCTTCTGACGGGCCTGGCCGCTGAGCTTGCGGTCCTCGCGCTTGATGGCGGGAGCAGGCGGTGCCGCCACCGGAGCAGCGACCACGGGAGCCGCGGTCACCGGGGCCGGTGCGGGAGCGGATGTCGCGCTGCTGGCGCGCGCGCTGCGCAGCGCCTGCTTGGCTTCTTCCTTCGCGAGCTTGGCCGCTTCCTTGGAGCGATCCAGCAGCCAGCGCTGGTAATCGTCCAGGTCGCCGTCGAACGGCGCCAGCTTGCCGTCGGCGACCAGCCAGAACTCGTCGCAGACCTCGCGCAGCAGCGCGCGGTCATGGCTGACCAGCATGACGGTGCCTTCGAACTCGTTGAGCGCCATCGACAGCGCCTCGCGGGTCTGCAGGTCCAGGTGGTTGGTCGGCTCGTCCAGCAGCAGCAGGTTGGGGCGCTGCCAGACCAGCATCGCCAGCACCAGCCGCGCCTTCTCGCCGCCGGACAGGCTGCCCACTTCCTGGTTCACCATGTCGCCGACGAAGCGGAACTGGCCGAGGAAGTCGCGCAGCTCCTGCTCGCGGGCGTTCGGGCTGACCTCCTTGGCCAGCCGGATCATGTGCATCAGCGGGCCCTCGTCCGGCCGTAGCACGTCCATCTCCTGCTGCGCGAAGTAGCCGATCGACAGTCCCTTGCCCTCGGTGATCGTGCCGCCCATCGCGCGCTGCATGCGCGCGACCGTCTTCACGAAGGTCGACTTGCCCTGGCCGTTCGCGCCCAGGATGCCGAAGCGCTGGCCGGCCAGCACCGAGCGGTCGATCCCGCGCACGATGACCTTCTCGCCTTCGTCGGTGTCGTAGCCGACCGACACCGTGTCGAACATCAGCATCGGATTGGGCAGGCTCTGCGGCTCGCGGAACTCGAAGCTGAAGTCCGAGGCGGTCAGTACCGGCGCCAGGCGTTCCATGCGTTCGAGCGCCTTCACGCGGCTCTGCGCCTGCTTGGCCTTGCTGGCCTTGGCCTTGAAGCGGTCGATGAACTTCTGCAGATGCGCCATGCGCTCCTGCTGCTTGCTGAAGGCCTGCTGCTGCTGGAGCATGCGCTCCGCGCGCATGGACTCGAAGGCGGTGTAGTTGCCGCCGTAGCGGTGCAGCTTGGCCTCGTCCAGGTGCAGCGTGACCTTGGTGATCGCATCCAGGAACTCGCGGTCGTGGCTGATGATGATCATCGTGCCTTCATAACGCTGCAGCCACGCTTCCAGCCAGACCAGGGCGTCCAGGTCCAAGTGGTTGGTGGGTTCGTCCAGCAGCATCAGATCGGACGGGCACATCAGCGCGCGCGCCAGTTGCAGCCGCATGCGCCAGCCGCCCGAGAAGCTGTTGACCGGCGCGTCGACCTGCGCGCCCTTGAAACCCAGGCCCATCATCAGCGCTTGCGCGCGGGCGGGGGCATCCAGGCTGCCGGCATCCATCAGCTGCGCGTAGGCATCGGCGATGGCGTGGCCGTCGTCGGCGGCTTCCGCCTCGGCCAGCGCCTTGCGCGCGGCCATCAGGCGGACGTCGCCTTCCAGCACGAACTCGGTGGCCGGCATGTCGGTTTCGGGCATGTGCTGCGCCACCTCGGCGAGCGCCCAGTGACGCGGGATCTCCACGTCGCCCTTGTCGCTGTGCAGGCGGTCGGTCAGCAGCGAGAACAGGCTGGACTTGCCGGCGCCGTTGCGGCCCACCAGGCCGACCTTCTCGCCGGGTTGCAGCACGACGCTCGCGTCATCGAGAACGACCTTGGTGCCGCGGCGCAGCACGATGTTGCGCAGCGTGATCATGGGGAAACTCCTTGTTGGGCGACTGGTTCGCCGCCCGGTTGGTCGTCTTCGCCGAAGCCCGCGGCGACCAGCGCCTCCCGGGTCAGCAGCACGACCTGGTCCTCGCCGGCGGAAGTGTCCAGCCAGGCGGATTCAAGTCGTGGGAAGGCGGCTTCGAAAAACTCGCGCTCGTTGCCGATCTCGAGGACCAGCACCGCTTGCGGCTTCATCTGCGCCGGGGCATCGGCCAGCAGCCGGCGGATGAAGTCCATGCCGTCGGCGCCGCCCGCCAGCGCCAGCTCGGGCTCGGCGCGGTACTCGTGCGGCAGTGCCGCCATCGACCTGCTGTTCACGTACGGCGGGTTGCACAGGATCAGGTCGTACGGCCCTTGCGCGGGCGCCAAGCCGTCGCCCTGCAGCAGGCGGATGCGGTCGCCGAGCTGGTGACGCCCGACGTTGATCGCCGCGACCGCGAGCGCCTCGGCGCTGAGGTCGATCGCGTCGACCGCCACGTCCGGCCAGGCCATCGCGGCCAGCACGGCCAGGCTGCCGTTGCCGGTGCACAGGTCCAGCACGCGGGTGGTCTGGTCCGACAGCCAGGCGTCGATGGTCGCGTCGGCCAGCAGTTCGGCGATGAAGCTGCGCGGCACGATGGCGCGCTCGTCGACGTAGAAGGGCACGCCCTGCAGCCACGCTTCGCGCGTCAGGTAGGCGGCGGGCTTGCGCGTCGCGATGCGCTCGGCGACCAGCGCCTCGACCTTCGCGCGCCCGGCCTCGTCGACGGCCTCGGCCTCGTGCGCTTCCAGCGCGTCCAACGGCAGGTCCAGCGCCCACAGGCTCAGCCAGGCGGCCTCGTCGAAGGCATTCGTCGTGCCGTGCCCAAACGAAACGCCCGCCTCACGGAGGCGGGCGGCCTGGGCCTCGATCAATTCCAACAGCGTCACAGCAGCAGATTCTCCAGGGTGCGCCGGTAGATGCGCGTCAGCGGCGCGATCTGGTCCAGCGGCACGTATTCGTCGATCTTGTGGATGCTCGCGTTGAGCGGTCCGAATTCCACCACCTGCGGACAGAGCCTGGCGATGAAGCGCCCGTCCGAGGTGCCGCCGGTCGTCGACAACTCGGCGGATACGCCAGTCTCGGCCTCGATGGCGGCGCCGATCGCGGCAGACAGCTCGCCCACCGGTGTCAGGAAGGGGTCGCCGGACAACGTCCAGTCCAGTGTGTATTCCAGGCCATGCCGGTCCAGCAGCGCGTGCACCCGTTGACGCAGCCCCTCCGGCGTCGACTCGGTCGAGAAACGGAAGTTGAAGTCCACCACCATCTCGCCAGGGATCACATTGCCGGCGCCGGTGCCGGCGGCGATGTTGGAGATCTGGAAGGTCGTCGGCGGGAAGTACGCATTGCCATTATCCCATTCGCTCACGGTCAGCTCGGCCAAGGCCGGCGCGGCCTGGTGGACCGGGTTGCGGGCGAGCTGCGGATAGGCGACGTGGCCCTGCACGCCGATCACGCGCAGCTTGCCGGAGAGCGAGCCGCGGCGGCCGTTCTTGACGGTGTCACCGAGGCGCTCGACCGAGGTCGGCTCGCCGACGATGCAGTAGTCGAGCCGCTCGCCGCGGGCGCGCAGTCGCTCGACGCAGACGACGGTGCCGTCACGCGCCGGTCCTTCCTCGTCGCTGGTCAGCAGGAAGGCGACGCTGCCGCGATGGTCCGGGTGCATGGCTGCGAAGTCCTCGGCGGCGACGACCATGGCGGCCAGCGAGGTTTTCATGTCCGCCGCGCCGCGTCCGTACAGGCGGTCGCCGCGCACGGTGGGGACGAAGGGATCGCTGGTCCACTTCGCGAGATCGCCGGTGGGCACCACGTCGGTGTGCCCGGCGAAGACCAGCAGCGGTCCGTCCGCCGACTGGCCGCGACGCACCGCCCACAGGTTGCTGACGCGGAAGTCGTCCGGCCCGCTGTCCATGCGTTCGAGCGTGAACCCGGCGCCGGCCAGCCGCGAGCCGATGAGGTCGAGGCAGCCGGCGTCGGCCGGCGTCACCGAGGGGCGCGCGATCAGCTGCTCCAGCAGCGCGAGGGTCAGGTCGTCCATCGGTGGTCGCTTGTCGGCGTCGAGCCTCAGCCGGGCTGCACGTCCAGCGTGATGGAGGTGAAGTTGGCGGTGTCCTCGGCCGGCTCTTCCTTCTTGGGCGCGCCGGGGCCGCCGGGCTTGACGCCGGGACCGTCGTTCTGCAGACGCCAGAGCAGGTTGGTCGGCGAGTCGGCGAAGGCCAGGCCTTCCTCGCGGGTGATCGTGCCGTCGGTGATGAGGCGGGCGAAGTGTTCCTCGAAGCTCTGCGAGCCCTCGGCCATCGACTTCTCCATCGCCTCCTTCACGCCGGCGAAGTCGCCTTGCTCGATCAGCTCGGCGACCAGCTTGGTGTTGAGCAGGATCTCGGTGACCGGCACGCGGCCGCCCGCGGCGGCGCGCACCAGGCGCTGCGAGACCACCGCCTTCAGGCCGGCGCCCAGGTCGTTCAGCATCGCCGGACGCGATTCCGGCGTATAGAAGGACATGATCCGGTTGAGCGCGTGGTAGCTGTTGTTGCCGTGCAGCGTGGCGACGACCAGGTGGCCCGACAGCGCATACGAGATCGCGGCGGTCATGGTCTCGCGGTCGCGGATTTCCCCGATCAGGATGCAGTCCGGCGCCTGGCGCAGCGCGTTCTTCAGCGCGACGCCCAGCGACGCGGTGTCGCGGCCGACCTCGCGCTGGTTGACCAGCGAGCGCTTGTTGGTGAACAGGTACTCCAGCGGATCCTCGATGGTGAGGATGTGGCCGGTCATCGTCTGGTTGCGGTGCTCCAGCATGGATGCGAGCGTGGTGCTCTTGCCCGTGCCCGTCGCGCCGACCATCAGGATCAGGCCGCGCTTCTCGGTGATCAGCTTGCCCAGGATGGGCGGCAGGCCCAGGCTGTCCAGCGTCGGGATGACGTGCGGGATGTGGCGGAACACCGCCGCGATCGACCCGCGCTGACGGAAGCCCGACAGCCGGAAGCTGCCGACCTTGGGAATGGAGACCGCGAGGTTCAGCTCGCCGTTGGCGTCGAGCTCGGCCAGGTGCTGCGGGTCGATGACCTCGGAGATCAGCGCGCGCGGCTGCGCGGGCGTCAGCAACTGGTCAGAGAGCTGCAGCATCTGCCCGTTGATCCGGATCAGCACCGGCATGTTGGCCGACAGGTAGGTGTCGGACGCGCCCTTTTCGGCCATCAGGCGCAGGATGCGCTCCATGTTTCCCGTGCTCATGCAGTCTCCTCCGGACGGATGCTTGTCGTCGGCGTGGCGTCGTGAAGCTCGTGGCTTCAGGCGCGCAGCAGTTCGTTGATGGACGTCTTCGCGCGGGTGCCGGCGTCGACCTTCTTGACGATGATGGCGGCGTACAGGCTGTACTTGTCGTTCTTCGGCAGGCTGCCGCTGATGACGACCGAGCCGGCGGGGACGCGGCCGTACGAGACGGTGTCGGTCTCGCGGTCGTAGATTGGGGTGCTCTGGCCGATGTAGACGCCCATCGAGATGACCGAGTTCTCTTCGACGATCACGCCTTCGACGATCTCCGAGCGGGCGCCGATGAAGCTGTTGTCCTCGATGATGGTCGGGTTGGCCTGCAGCGGCTCCAGCACGCCGCCGATGCCGACGCCGCCGGACAGGTGGACGTTCTTGCCGATCTGCGCGCAGGAACCGACGGTGGCCCAGGTGTCGACCATGGTGCCTTCGTCGACGTAGGCGCCGATGTTCACGTAGGACGGCATCAGCACGACGTTCTTCGCCATGAAGCTGCCGCGACGTGCGACGGCCGGCGGCACGACGCGCACGCCGGCGGCGCGCAGCTGCTCGTCGCTCTGGCCGCCGAACTTGGTCGGGACCTTGTCGAAGAAGGTCATGTCGCCGGCGCCCATCTGGCGGTTGTCGTTCAGGCGGAAGGACAACAGCACGGCCTTCTTGACCCACTGGTGCACGGTCCATTCACCGACGGCCTTGCGCTCGGCCACGCGCAGCGTGCCGGCGTCCAGCCCGGCGATGACCTCGTCCACCGCCGCGCGCACTTCGGGGCTGTTGGCGGAGGTCAGGTTGGCGCGGCCTTCCCAGGCGAGGTCGATGATGGATTGCAGGTCTTGCGTCATGGTGCGGAGGTTCGGAGAAGGAGGGTGGATGAGGGACGAATGCGGAGGAGGGGTGAAGCTCAACTTGGGGGGAGATCGTGGGGCGGACCGGCGGGGCCGGATCAGGCGGACGTCTTGAGTTGCTTCACGAAGGAGACGATGCGGTGCGCGGCTTCCAGGCATTCGGCCTGTTCGGCCACCAGTGCCAGGCGGATGCGGCCGGCGCCGGGATTGATCCCATGGGCGTCGCGGGCCAGCAGGCTGCCGGGCAGGACGCCGACATTGTATTGAGCGAGCAGCCCCTGGGCGAAGCCAATATCGTTACCGTCTGGCACGGCCGCCCACAGGTAGAAACCCGCGTCGGGGAGCGCCACGTCCAGGACTTCGGCCAGCAGCGGCGTGACGGCGGCGAACTTCGCGCGGTACTGGTCGCGGTTGGCGACGACGTGATCCTCGTCGTCCCAGGCGGCGATGCTGGCGGCCTGGATCATCGGGTTCATCGCCGAGCCGTGATAAGTCCGGTACAGCAGGAAGCGCTTGATCCACGCGGCGTCGCCGGCGACGAAACCGGAGCGCATGCCCGGCACGTTGGAGCGCTTGGACAGGCTGGTGAACGCGATCAGGTTGCGGAAGTCCGGACGGCCGAGCTGCGCGGCGGCCTGCAGGCCCGACAACGGCGGGGCGTCGGGGCCGTCGCGGAAGTAGATCTCGGAGTAGCACTCGTCCGAGGCGATCACGAAGCCGTGCCGGTCGCTGAGCTCGAACAGCGTCTGCCACTCGGACAGCGGCATGACCGCGCCGGTCGGGTTGCCCGGCGAGCAGACGTAGAGCAGCTGCGTGCGCGACCAGGTGGCCTCGTCGATCTGCGACCAGTCGGGGGCGAAGTTGCGCGCCGGGTCGGAGTTGGCGAAGGCGGGCGTCGCGCCGGCGAGCAGCGCGGCGCCTTCATAGATCTGATAGAACGGATTGGGGCAGACGACGGTCGCGCCGGGGCGGGACGGATCGATCACGACCTGCGCGAGGGCGAACAGCGCCTCACGCGAACCGTTGACCGGCAGGATCTGCGTGGCCGGGTCGAGGCTCAGCGCATAGCGCCGCTGCAGCCAGCCGGCGATGGACTCGCGCAGCGGCAGTTGACCCGCGGTGGCCGGATAGCCCGACAGCCCCTTGAGGTTGGCCATCAGCGCGTCTTCGACCAGCTTGGGCGCCGGATGTTTCGGCTCGCCGATGCCCAGTGAGATCGGCCGCAATTCGGGGTTGGGAACGATGCCCTTGGTCAGGGCGCTCAGCCGCTCGAAGGGGTAGGGGTTCAGCAGCGCCAGTCGTGGATTGACCGGTGGCGTGGCAGGGACGAGGCTCATGGGCGGAATCATAGGCGGCGAGCGTCCGGCGGGCCGTCTTCACTCGACAACGGAGGGTTGTGGTTCAGGCGTACGGTCGTGGGGCCTGCGCAGGCAGCGGCGTCGGCCGCCGAGGCATGGGGCCCCGGACGCAAGGTCCGAAACCCCACGCCTCACCGTCCCCGACCAGTTCCGTACTTCAACGGTTTGGCGGCCGAGGACTGCGGCGAGCTTTCAAAGCGAGCCTCGGCAGCCCGGCTTGCCGCAGCGGCAGGCCAGGCGCCCCTCGTGGTGCGTGAGGCCGTAGTCGACGGTGATCTCGTCGCCGGCACTCAGGTCGCTCAGCGCGAAGAAGCTGATCTCGCCGTCCTCGACCTGGATGCGGGCGTTCGGCGAGCAGCTGTGGTTCGTGAACCGCATCGCGTCCTGCGAGCGGCTCGCGTCGATCGCGCGCGCCGGCGACAGCTCCACCAGCATCAGCCGCTGGCTCTCCTGGGCGCGGCGCCGCGCCTCGGCGACGGTGATCGATTCGCCGGTCAGCAGCCCGAGCCGCGTGCCGGCGGGAATGGCCTCGGCCGCGAACACGCCGTAGCCGTCGATGCGGCTGCGCCTGAGCGCAACCGCAACGAACTGCGTGTCCGTGTCGTAGGCCAGGGCCATCCGTGACGCGTGCCGCTCAGCGCAGCAGGCCGGTCTCGAAACCATGCGCGGGCAGGTCCACCGCGGGCAGCGGCTTCCAACCCTTCTTGCGGTGCTCGGTCACGACGTTCGTGTAGATGCCGCCGCGCACGTACCACTTCGCGGTGATGCGGATGAAGCGCGGGTTGGTCACCTTCACGATGTCCTCGAGGATGGTGTTGGTCACCTTCTCGTGGAACGCGCCCTCGTCGCGGTAGCTCCAGAAGTACATCTTCAGGCTCTTGAGCTCGACGCAGTACTGGTCCGCGATCATGTCGATCGTGAAGTGCGCGAAGTCGGGCTGGCCGGTCAGCGGGCAGTGGCAGGTGAACTCGGGGATCTGGAACTGGATGACGTAGTCGCGTTCCGGCGCCGGGTTCGGGAAGACGTGGATCTCCTTGCTCGGGCGGCTCGGCGGATTGGGTGGCATGTCGCGCATCTTGGGCGGGACAGCCGTGTCGGCCTTGGCAGCCTTGATCGGTGCGACCATCTTCAGCTTCGAAGCCTTGGGTGCCTTGGTGGCGGACGCGGTCGAAGCGGGCTTGACGGGGGTGTTCTTGGCCATGGGCGGGGATGAATGCGGGTGGCGGCCGGGTCGCTGCTTCAGAGGGCGGCGGCGGCCGGAATGCGAAGGGCACGATGGTATCATCCGCCGCGAATCGAGCGCCCCGTGAAGGGGCGTTTCCACAATCAAATCAAAGGCTTAGATCACGTGAGGGCTGCGACAGCCGGTGATCCCACCCGATGCGACTGAACTCGATCAAGCTCTCGGGCTTCAAGTCCTTTGCCGATCCGACGACCTTCCAGCTGCCCGGGCAACTGGTCGGCGTGGTCGGCCCCAACGGCTGCGGCAAGTCCAACATCATGGATGCGGTGCGCTGGGTGCTGGGCGAAAGCAAGGCCAGCGAACTGCGCGGCGAGTCCATGCAGGACGTGATCTTCAACGGCTCGGGCAACCGCAAGCCGGCCAGCCGGTCCAGCGTGGAACTGGTGTTCGACAACGCCAGCGCGCGCGCCGGCGGTCAGTGGAACCAGTTCACCGAGATCGCCGTCAAGCGCGTCCTGACCCGCGACGGCACCAGCAGCTACTTCATCAACAACCAGCCGGTGCGCCGCCGCGACGTGCAGGACGTGTTCCTGGGCACCGGCCTGGGCCCGCGCGCCTACGCCATCATCGGCCAGGGCACCATCAGCCGGATCATCGAGTCCAAGCCCGAGGAACTGCGCATGTTCCTCGAGGAGGCCGCCGGCGTCTCCAAGTACAAGGAACGCAGACGCGAGACCGAACTCCGCCTGCGCGACACGCGCGAGAACCTGACCCGCGTCGAGGACATCCTCCGCGAGCTCAACAACAACCTCGAGAAACTGGAACGCCAGGCCGAGGTTGCCGCGAACTACCGCAACCTGCAGGAGCAGGGCACGCTGAAGCTGCACCAGCTGTGGTTCCTGAAGCATCGCGACGCGTCCGGCGAGGCCACGCGGGTCAAGACCGAGCACTCGGAGGCGGTCAACGCGCTCGAGGCCCGGATGGCCGAACTGCGCCACCTCGAAGCCGAGCTGGAAACCATCCGCCAGGCCCACTACGGCGCCGGCGACGAGCTGCATGCCGAGCAGGGCCGCATGGCCGAGGCGCAGATGGAAGTCAGCCGGCTGGAGGAGCGCATCCGCTACGTGGTCGAAGGACGCCAGCGGCTGGAGCAGCGCCTGATCGAACTGCAGGCGCAGAACCAGCAGTGGCAGGACCGCGCCGAACAGGCGCAGGCGGAGCTCGAGGACGTCGCCACCCAGATCGCCCAGGCCGAGGAGCAGAGCGAGATCCTCGCCGCCCAGGCCGAGGAGCAGGCGATGAAGCTGCCCGAGGTCGAGGACCAGGTGCGCGCCGCGCAGGGCCGCGCCAATGAGCAGCGCACGCAGGTGACGCAGGTCCAGCAGCAGATCCAGGTGCTGGCCGCGGAGAGCCGCAGCGTCGACGAGCAGCTCAAGGGCCTGCGCGGCCGTCGCGAGCGCCTCGGACAGGAACGCCAGGGACTGGCCGCGCCGCAGCACGACAAGCTCGACGAGGTGAAGCGCCTGTCGGTCGCCGCCGACGAGCAGCAGGCCGTCGCCGATGCACGCCTCGCGGAGCTGGCCGAGGCCGCGCCCGCCGCCGACGAGGCGCGCCAGCACGCGCAGCGCGAATCGCAGCAGCAGGCCGCCAAGCTGACGGACATCGTCGCCCGTCTGACCGCGCTGCGCGCGCTGCAGGAGAAGGTGCAGACCGAAGGCAAGCTCAAGCCCTGGCTGGCCAAGCACGGCCTGCAGGACATCAAGGGCCTGTGGACGCAGCTGCACATCACGCCGGGCTGGGAGAACGCCCTCGAAGCCGCGATGCGCGAGCGCATGGGCGCGCTGTCGGTGGGCCGGCTGGAGACGGTGCAGGCCTTCGCGTCCGACCCACCGCCGGCTCGGCTCGCGTTCTATTCGCTGCCCAGCGGCGAGATCGTCAACACGCACCGCGCGCTGTCGCCGCTGAGCGATCTGCTGAAGCTGGAGTCCAACGGCCTGAAGGCGCTGCTGAACGATTGGCTGGAAGGCATCTACACGGCGGAGTCCATCGGCGACGCGCTGGCGCAGCGGCCGAAGCTGAGCCACGGCGAGCTGATCATGACCCGCGAGGGCCACGCAGTGAGCCAGTTCGCGGTGAGCTTCTACGCGCCGGACAGCGAGACCGCCGGTCTGCTGGCGCGTGCGCAGGAGATCGAGAACCTCGAACGCGAACAGCGCGCCCAGACCTTGATCGCCGACGAGGCGCGCGCCCAGGCCGTGCGCGCCGAAGCCGCGTACACGGACGCGTCGCAGCGTCTGGCCGTGGTGCGTCGCGAGGCTTCCGAGACGCAGGCCCGCGCGCATCAGCTGCAGGTCGAATTGCTGCGTCTGGCGCAGCAGACCGAAGCCGCCGTCGCGCGCCGCACGCAGCTGGACGACGAGCTCGGCGAGGTCGACGCCCAGACCGAGGCGCTGATGGAGCGCCGCATGGAAGGCGAGGCGCGCTTCGAGGAACTGGACCAGCAGCTTGCGACGACGCAGGAGAAACACGCGGAGCTCGACGAGGCCGTGATCAACGCCGAGCGCAAGCTGACCGAGGCCCGCGAGCATCAGCGCGTGCTGGAGCGTCGCGCGCAGGAAGCGGTCTTCAGCGCCCGGGCGCTGGCGGCCAAGCGCGGCGAGCTGCAGCGCGGCATCGAGACCTCGCGCCAGCAGGTGCAGGTCAACGAGCAGACGGTGCAGAGCATGGCGCAGGAGCGCGCCGAGCTCGACGACGCCGCCGCGCAGGCCGGTCTGCAGGACGCGCTGGCCCTGAAGATGGCGCGCGAGCAGGCGCTGGCCGTGGTCCGCGCCAACTACGACGACCTCAGCCTGCGCCTCAAGCGCAGCGAAGAGCAGCGCATGACGATCGAGCGCGCCCTCGAACCGCTGCGCGAGCGCATCACGAAACTGCAGCTCGACGAGCAGGCGGCGGCGCTGGGCGGCCAGCAGTTCATGGAACAGCTGGTGGCGCAGAACGTCGACCTCGAGGCGCTCGCGAAGAGCGTCGAAGAGGGCAGCGTCAAGCTCTACGGCCTGCAGGGCGAGATCGACCGCATCAACCGCGACATCGCGGCGCTGGGGGCGGTCAACCTGGCGGCGCTGGACGAGCTGGGCGCGGCGCGCGAGCGCAAGACCTTCCTGGACGCGCAGATGGCCGACCTCACCAGCGCGATCACGACGCTGGAGGACGCGATCCACAAGATCGACCTCGAGACGCGCGACCTCCTGGGATCGACCTTCACCCAGGTCAACGAACACTTCGGGCGCATGTTCCCGAGCCTGTTCGGCGGCGGCCAGGCGAAGCTGGTGATGACCGGCGACGAGATCCTGGACGCCGGCGTGCAGGTGATGGCGCAGCCGCCGGGCAAGAAGAATTCGACCATCCACCTGCTGTCGGGCGGCGAGAAGGCGTTGACGGCGATCGCGCTGGTGTTCGCGATCTTCCAGCTGAATCCGGCGCCGTTCTGCCTGCTGGACGAGGTGGACGCGCCGCTGGACGACGCCAACACCGAGCGTTACGCGCGGCTGGTGTCGGAGATGAGCAAGATCACGCAGTTCCTGTTCATCTCGCACAACAAGATCGCGATGGAGATGGCCAAGCAGCTGATCGGCGTGACGATGCAGGAGCAGGGCGTGTCGCGCATCGTGGCGGTGGACATGGAATCCGCGCTGGCGATGGCCGAGCAATGAGGACGACGACGGTGATCGCGACGCACGAGGCCAACCAGGCTGACCAGGCGCGCGGTGCCGCAGGAGCAAAAGAGCGATGACGACGGACTGGAACCTGACGACGCTGTTGGCCGCGCTGGGCGGCGTGGTGCTGGTGGGGCTGCTGGCGCAGGGCTGGTGGAGCGCGCGCAAGGCGGGCCCGCGGCGCGCCGAGACGATCGTTCCGGCGGGGGACCGCCAGGAGCCCAGCCTGGGCGGCGCAGCAGGGGGCGGCGCAGGCGGCGGCGCCAAGGGCGAATCGCCGGTCACGCTCGACGGCGGCGCCGACGGCGAGGCGCTGGACTCGCGCGCGATGGACCTGCGCGCGCTCGACGAGCGGGTGCCGGCCATGGCGCGGGCGCGCAAGGCCTCGACCCGCATCGACGCGTTGATCGATGCGATCGCGACGATGACGCCGGAGTCGCCGGTGAGCGGCGAGATGGCGCTGTCGCACCTGCCGGGCAGCCGTCGCGCGGGCACCAAGCCTTTCCACATCGAAGGCCTGAACGCGGACAGCGGCGAGTGGGAACTGCCGCATCCGGGCCAGCGCTACGGCGAATTCCAGGCCGGGCTGCAGATGGCCAACCGGAGCGGCGCGCTCAACGAGATCGAGTACTCCGAGTTCGTGCAGAAGATCCAGGGCTTCGCGGATGGCATCGGCGCGATGCCGGAGTTCCCGGACATGCTGGACGTCGTCGGCCGGGCCCGCGAGCTTGACCAGTTCGCGGCCGGCCACGACGCGCAACTGGCCATCGTGCTGCGCGCGCGGGGCGCGGCGTGGACGCTGGGCTTCGTGCATCAGGGCGCGCTGCGACACGGTTTCGTGCCCGGGTCGATTCCCGGGCGGCTGGTGATGCCGGCGGCGGAGGAGGGCGCGCCGCCGGTGCTGACGCTGATCTTCGATGCGCAGGCGGCGCTCGCGGAGGATCCGCAGGCCTCGTCGCTGCGGGAACTGACGCTGGCGCTCGACGTGCTGCAGACGCCGGAGGCGCTGGAGCCGTTCGCCACCTGGCAGGAATCGGCGCGCAACCTGGCGCGCGATTTCGAGGCCGACCTCTGCGACGACCGCAACCAGATCCTGAACCTGCATGCGTTCCAGTCGATCGGACAGGAACTGTCGGAACTCTACAAGTCGCTGGCCGCGCGCGATCTTGCCGCGGGCAGTCCGGTGGCGAGGCGCTTGTTCAACTGAGCGACATTCGCGCTTTCGAAGGGACGACGGGCACTCGCAAGGTGCCCGTTTCTACTTCCAGTGTGCAGGCCGGCGGCTATCCGCGGCTCGCTCAAACGAGCGGCCACCAGTTCGTGTGGATCGCGCCGGGTTCTGAGGAGGCTCCCACTATTGAGGACATGGAGCCATGAACAGGTCGCCCGCTGCTCACACCGCCACTGGCGCCTTGATCGCCGCGTGGTGGTGGTAGTCCTGCAGCTCGAAGTCTTCGAACTCGTAGTCGAAGATCGACTCCGGCTTGCGCTGGATGTGCATCGTCGGATACGCGAATGGCGTGCGCGACAGCTGCGTTTCCACCTGCTCGAAGTGATTCGAATAGATGTGGCAATCCCCACCGGTCCAGATGAAGTCCCCCAGTCCCAGCCCGCATTGCTGCGCCAGCATCTGCGTCAGCAGCGCGTAGCTGGCGATGTTGAACGGCACGCCCAGGAAGATGTCGGCGCTGCGCTGGTAGAGCTGGCAGGACAGCTTGCCTTCGGCCACGTAGAACTGGAAGAACGCGTGGCAGGGCATCAGCGCCATCTGGTCCAGTTCCGCCACGTTCCACGCCGAGACGATGATCCGGCGCGAGTCCGGATTGGTCTTGAGCTGCTTCACCACCTCCGCGATCTGGTCCACATGCCCGCCGCCGGCCTTCGGCCAGCTGCGCCACTGAACGCCGTACACCGGACCCAGGTCGCCGTCCTCGCGCGCCCATTCGTCCCAGATCGTGCAGCCCCGCTCCTGCAGCCACTTCACGTTCGAGTCGCCGCGCAGGAACCACAGGAGCTCCAGGATGATCGACTTCAGGTGCACCTTCTTCGTGGTCACCAGCGGGAACCCCTCGTTGAGGTCGAAACGCATCTGGTGTCCGAACACACTGCGCGTCCCCGTCCCCGTCCGGTCGCCCTTGGCCACGCCGTGCTCGTAGACGTGGCGCATGAAGTCTTCGAATTGGCTGCGAACTGGGCGCGGGGATGTGAGGTCGGCGTTCATGGGGATGATTTTAGAGGGGTGGGGAAGGAGGCCGCTGGCCCTCATCCCCGCGCTCTCCCGCAAGCGGGAGAGCGCGTAAGCGTCAAGCGTTGAATTGCAGCGCCGCCAGGCGCGCGTAGAGGCCGCCGCGCGCCACGAGTTCGGCATGCGTGCCTTGCTCGACGATGCGGCCGTGGTCCATCACGACGATGCGGTCGGCGCGTTGCACCGTCGACAGCCGGTGCGCAATGACCAGCGTCGTGCGATCGCGCATCGCCTCGTCCAGCGCCTGCTGGACCAGCCGTTCGCTTTCGGCGTCGAGCGCGCTTGTGGCCTCGTCGAGCAGCAGCAGCGGCGCATCCTGCAGCATCGCCCGCGCGATCGCGATGCGCTGCCGCTGACCGCCGGACAGGCGCACGCCGCGCTCGCCGAGGAAGCTGTCGTAGCCCTGCGGCAACTGGCGGATGAATTCGTCCGCGTGCGCAGCCTTCGCGGCGGCGATCACTTCCTCCGGACTTGCCTCCGGTCGGCCGTAGCGGATGTTGTCCAGCGCGCTCGCCGAGAAGATCACGCTCTGTTGCGGCACCAGCGCCATGCGTGCGCGCAGTTCGGCGAGCTTCACGCGATCCACGCTCACGCCATCCAGCTGCAGCTTGCCGCCCTGCACGTCGAAGAAGCGCTGCAGCAACTGCAGCACCGTGCTCTTGCCGGCGCCGCTCGGGCCGACCAGCGCCACCGTCTCGCCAGGCTCGATGCGCAGGGTGAAGTCCTCCAGCGCCGCACGGTCCGGACGCGACGGGTAGTGGAATCGCACCTGATCGAAGCTCACGCGCGCCGGGCCCGTCGAGGCGGGCAACGCGACCGGCGCTGCCGGATCGGCCACCGGCGATTGCGCCGCGAGCAGCTCCATCAGGCGCTCCATCGCGCCCGCCGCGCGCAGCAGGTCGCCCCAGACTTCCGCCAGCACCGCCACCGACGACACCAGCAGGATCACGTAGACCACCGTCTGCCCCAGGTGGCCTGCCGAGATCTTGCCGGCCATCACCGCCTGCGTGCCCTGGTACAGCCCCCACAGCAGCGCGCCGAAGGTCGCCGTGATGATGAACGCCACCAGGAACGAACGCACCTTCGTCCGCTTGCGCGCCGTGTCGAACGCGGCTTCGCTCGCGACGTCGAAACGTACGGCCTCGCGCGCCTCCTGCGCATGCGACTGCACGACCGTGATCGCGTTGAGCATCTCCGCCGCGATCGCGCTGGTGTCGGCGATGCGGTCCTGGCTCGACCGCGACAGTCGTCGCACGCGACGGCCGAAGAACATCGCCGGCGCCACGACCAGCACCAGGATGCCCAGCACCTGCGTCATCACCCACGGGTTGCTGTAGATCAGCAGCGCCACCGCGCCCAGCCCCATGATCACGTTGCGCAGCCCCATCGACAGGCTGGAACCGACGATGCTCTGGATCACCGTGGTGTCCGTCGTGATGCGGCTGATGACCTCTCCCGTCTGGGTGGTCTCGAAGAATTCAGGGCTCTGGCGCAGCACATGGCTGTAGACCGCCGTGCGCAGGTCGGCGCTGACGCGCTCGCCCAGCCAGGTCACCGCGTAGAAGCGCAGCGCCGAGAACACGCCCAGCGCCGCGCCGGCGGCGAACAGCCACAGGAAATGCTCTCGCAGCGCCATCAGCCGATCCCCGGGATCGGCGGAGATCAAGCCCTCATCGATCAGCTGTCGCAGCGCGATCGGGAAGACCAGGGTTGCCCCTGCGGCCAGCATCAGGAAGACGATCGCCGCCGCGATCCGCCCCCGGTACGGCCGCAGGAAAGGCCACAACGCCGGCGCCATGGCCCGCAACGGAGGCGGTGTGCGCACGGCATTTGCCTGACCGCCGGTTGAGGTGGGGGACACCTGCGGCCCGGGGG
>SEFA01000157.1 GCA_004210455.1 Rubrivivax sp.
CTGCGCAAGTCTCCATGCACCTTCTCGGTGACGACAGTGGCACCGGAGGACCTGGGGCCTCTGCAGCGGGTGCCGCATTTCGATGCCAGCACGCCGCACTTCATGGCCGTGATGCTCTACCTCTGCGACGAGCGCCATGGCGGCACCGCCTTCTATCGTCACAAGGCCAGCGGCCTGCAGCAGATCACCGCCGATCAGCGCGAGCGCTATGGCGATTTGATCTATGCGGAGATGGAACGCAGCCCGGCGCCGCCACGCTATTTCAGCGAGTCGGACGACTGCTTCGAGTTGCTGGGCGTGCTGCCGGCGCGATTCAACCGGCTGGTGGCCTACCGGGGCAGCCTGCTGCATTCGGCCATCGTCAACCCCGCGCTGGGGCTCAGCAGCGATCCGCGCCAGGGCCGGCTGACCATCACCACCTTCTACGACTTCTAGCGCGAGCGCAGCCGGTCGGCCGCGCAACGCCATGAAAAAAGCCCGGCGGCTGCCGGGCTTTCGAGGTGACGCCGCGGCGTCGGTCAGAACTTGGCGCTCAGGCCCAGCTTGTAGGTGGTCTCGCCCTTGAAGCTCCAGGCCGGGTAGCCGGCGCGCAGCGGGTCCTTGACGGCGGTGTTGGAGGCCGCGGCGGCGCCGTACTGGACGTCGTCTTCCTTGGTCAGGTTGATCGCCTCGAACGACAGCCGCAGGTTCTTGGTGATGTTCCAGCCCACGCTGGCGTCCAGCGTGCCGTACGCGTCGTGCATGCGGTTGCCGTACCAGTACGCGCCTTCGCGGATCATGTACTTCGAACGCCAGTTGTAGGCCAGGCGGGCGTAGTACTGCTCGGTCTCGTAGTAGCCGACCAGGTTCACGTTGTGCTTGGAGGACTGGGTGAACAGGCTCAGCGCGTCCAGGTAGCTGCTGGCCGGCGCCGTGCCTTCGGTGAAGGTGTAGTTGCCCTGCGCGCCGAAGCCGTTGCCGAAGGCGTGGTTGGCCTGCAGTTCCACCCCGCGGATCTTGCCGCCGCCGGCGTTCTGGAAGCTCTGCACCGTCCAGTTGTCGACGCCGGTCTTGGGATCCACCAGGCCGACCTGCTGGTTCGGCGTGGCGTTGGCGACGACGAAGTTGGAGATGTCCTTGATGAAATAGGTGGCCGACATCATGTTGCCGCGGCCGTAGTAGTACTCCAGGCCGATGTCGGCCTGGCTCGACTTCATGGGCTTGAGGCCGATGTTGCCGATGGTCCAGGTCTCGTTGCCGTTGCGGTCGTCGTTGTAGCCGGACACCGTCACGCCGAACATGTTGGCGAAGTTCGGGCGGGTGATCGCCTGCGAGGCGGTGGCCCGCAGCACCAGGTCGCTCTTCAGGTCGAAGGCGAGGTTGATGCTCGGCAGCACGTCGTTGTAGGACGACTTGGTCGACGTGGTGGTCTTCGCCCAGTTCTGATTGCCGGCGTACTGGTCGGCCGGGGTCACGCCGTCGAACAGGTAGCCGGTGCTGGTGGCCTTGGTGGAGACGTAGCGCACGCCGAAATTGCCGCGCAGGCCTTTGGTCTCGAACTCGAACATGCCGTAGGCCGAACGGTTCTTCTCGTTCAGCTCGCCGTAGCCGGAGCGGTCCTCGACCCAGCCGGCGATGTTCCGGTTGGTGTTGTCCAGCATCGCGCCGATGTTGGCGCGCGGCACGGTCCAGCCGCCCACGTTCACCGAGCCGTCGAACAGGCCGGAGGTGGCCACCGGCGTGATCGTCGCGTTCCAGATCGGGCGATAGCTGCGCTTTTCGAAGGTGTGGTCAGCAAAGCGCACGCCGGTCTTGAAGGCGTTGATGACGCCCCAATCCAGGTCGATGGTGGCGTCGAGCTGGCCGAACTTTTCCTTGTCCTTGTTGGGGCCGGCGGACGTGGCCCAGGTTTCCGGCGACATCTGCGCCGGCAGGGCGCCCACGCCCCAGGACTGGTTGCTGCTCGGGTTGATCTGGATCTGCTTGCCGGTGGCGTCGATCGTGCCCTGCCAGTTCGGACGCGTGAAGGGGCCGGCGGCGCCATCGAAGGCGGCGGTCTGGTAATTGGTGGTGGCCGAAGTGCCGCCGTCAGCCTTGGTCGCGCCGACGACGAGGTCGAACTTGGCGCTGCCGAGGGTGTAGTGGGCGTCTGCAACAGCGCTTTCAGAGTCCATGCTGGCGCCGCGCGCCCAGACCTGGAAGAACTTGTGCGGCAGCGGGTTGGCGGCCGTGGTCGTGCTGTGCAGGCACACGCCGTTCGGGTTGAAGTCCGACTTGACCGCAGTATTGCGGTTGTCGCAATTCTGATCGTGCATCAGGTAGTCGCTGGCGTTGGAGCTGTCGGAATCCAGCTTCAGCTTCAACAGGTTCAGGCCCACTTCAAAGCCTTCGACCGGGCGGGCCTGCAGGGCGACGTTGAACGAGGTGCGCTTGCGCTCCGCCACGAAGGCGGTGGGGGCCACGTCGCTGTTCCAGCGGCTGTCGGCCTCGACACCGCGGCGGATGTAGTCACCCTTGGTCAGGCCGGCGGCGACCAGCACGCCAAAGTTGCGACCCGCGTTGCGCCAGCTGTAGAGACCGGAGACTTCCTTCTCCGAGTCGCTGATGGTGCCGTCGCCATAACGCACGCTGCCGAAGACCGTGTTGGCCTTCAGGTCCAGGGGCTTGCGGGTCTTGACGATCACCGTGCCGCCGATGCCGCCTTCGGTCAGGTTGGCCTGCGAGGACTTGTAGACCTCCATGCCGCCGATCATTTCGGCGGGCAGCAGCGAATAGTTGAACGAGCGGTCGATGTCCATCTGGTCATACCAGCCGGTGGACGCGACGGTCTGGCCGTTCAGCGTGGTGTAGGTCATCTGCGGGTCGGTGCCGCGGATCGACACCGAGGCGCCTTGGCCGAACGCGCGGCCCACCGAGATGCCGGGGATGCGGCCCAGGGCCTGGCCCACGTCGGAGTCCGGGAGCTTGCCCACGTCCTCGGCGGTCACGGCATCGACCACCGCGCTGGCGTTCTTCTTGATGTTGGCGGCCGACTCGAGCGATGCCCGGATGCCGGTGATCACCACCTGGTCCAGCTGCGTGTTGTCGTCTTTTTTCTGTTCCTGCGCCTGCACGGCGAACGCCGCGCTCAGCAGCGCCAGCGTCACCGCCGCCGCGATTGGGGTCTTGTTGACCTTCATGATGAACTGCTCCTCGAGTGGCCAGGGAGTTGTGGCCGTGATGAAGACTTGGCACCTGAAATCACGACACCCTTCGGCGGAGTGGCATGCAGCTGGCGCCCCCGATACACCTCAATGCAACCAATGCCATGCCACTATAACGAGCGGTAAAGCCACTTTGCTACCAGTTTCAGGCCGGTGTTTTCCCTGCTGTGGCATCGCCGCGACCCGCATGGACAGCGGTGTCCGGGTGTCCAAGGTCAGGGTCTCGGACAGCCCGCCGTGGGGTTGTCTCATGAGACCACTTGGTCGCTAATTGGTATTACGAGTGGTCCGTGTGCTGGTGTGCCGGTGCGTGCGCTGCGCCACATTCAGCCGAGGTGGTCCGGCGGGGAGGGGCGGTCGCGCTGGCCAGAGAGCGTCAATCGCACGCGCGCAGTTCCCGGTGGAATTTTTGTTTGCGCCAAAAAATAACGGTGCTATAGTCGTGGGCTTGCCTCGGAGGGGTGGCCGAGTGGTTAAAGGCAGCAGACTGTAAATCTGCCCGCTAACGCGTACGCTGGTTCGAATCCAGCCTCCTCCACCAAGGCAGACCAATGCAAGAGCAACGAAACGGGTGATCGCCATCCGTTTCGCGGTTCGAGCGGTTGGGATTGGAAAACTCCCGGGCGGGAGTAGTTCAATGGTAGAACCTTAGCCTTCCAAGCTAATGACACGGGTTCGATTCCCGTTTCCCGCTCCATCGGAAGTTGAAGGTGTCGTGTCGAGAGATCGACACAGGTTTGCTGATAAGGTCATCAATCCTGTGTCGATGCCCATGTGGCTCAGTGGTAGAGCACTCCCTTGGTAAGGGAGAGGTCGCGCGTTCGATCCGCGCCATGGGCACCACCTCTCTTCTATCCCGTTTCTTGATTGATCTGATCGCCAGGAGCGCATGATGGCAAAAGGCAAGTTTGAACGTACCAAGCCGCACGTGAACGTGGGCACGATTGGCCACGTTGACCATGGCAAGACCACGCTGACGGCCGCGATCGCGACCGTGCTGTCGAAGAAGTT
>SEFA01000023.1 GCA_004210455.1 Rubrivivax sp.
AAGCCGATCGCGGGGAACTTCGCGTTCGTGCTCTTCGCCGCCGGCATCGTGGGCACGGGCTTCCTGGCGCTGCCGGTGCTCGCGGGGTCGGCGGCCTATGCCGTCGCCACGCTCGCCGGGGTGCGGCGCGGGCTCGATCGTCCGGCGCAGTCGGCGAAGGTCTTCTACGCGATCCTCAGCGGCGCGATGCTGATCGGGCTCGCGATCAGCCTGTCCGGATTCAATCCGATCAAGGCCCTGGTCTGGTCGGCGGTCGTGAACGCCGTGATCTCCGTGCCCATCATGGTCGCGGTGATGGTGGCGGCCTCGCATCGCAAGATCGTCGGCGAGATGCGCCTGCCGCCGCTGTGGCGCGTGCTCGGTTGGCTGGCGACCGCGGCGATGGCGGCGGCCACGATCGCGATGATCGTTCTGCAGCTTTCCAGCACGTCCTGGGGCGGACGCTAGACCTGGTCGTGGCTCAATGGATACGCGGCGGTCGCCCGTCGGGGCGGAAGTCGTTGTCTGCAGGCCGTATCGACACCTATCCGGCGCTGTTCAACGAACTGGAGCGCTGCAGGGCGGAAGGGTCCGTGGCCTGGCCGATCGCGCTCTGTCGCGGTGAGCCTGCGGCTAAGGCTTGAGGAGGGCGCGTGCGTAGGTCAGTGATTGACGCTTCTTCCAGTACGCGGACCAGGGATCGGCGCCATGCAGCGACAGATATTCGCGGGCGGTCGCTATCGTCCACTGCGCGCCGCCCTTGAGGTCCTTGAGCTGCTCCCAGGCCACCGGCATCGAGACGCCCATGCCAGGTCTGGCACGCACGGAAAAGGCCGCGGCGGTCGTCTGGCCGTGGCCGTTGCGCAGGTAGTCGATGAAGATCTTGCTTATGCGGTTCGCGCCCCCGGATTTGGCCACGAAGCGGCTCGGAATGGTCTTGGCCATGTGCTGAACAGCAGCCTGCGAGAACTGCTTGACCGCGTCGTAGTCCAGCTTCGGTGTCAGGGGAACCACGACGTGAAGTCCCTTGCCGCCGCTCGTCTTGAGCCAGCTCTCCAGCCGCATCTCGCTGAGCAGCGTGCGCATCAGCAGCGCCGCCTCCTGCAGCATCGCCCAGTTAACCCCTTCGCCCGGATCCAGGTCGAAGATCACGCGGTCCGGTCGGTCGATGTCCTTGGCCTTGGAGTTCCAGGTGTGGAACTCGATGGTGTTCATCTGTGCTGCGCTGAGCAGCGCCTCGATGGTGTCCACGCTCATCAGCGCGGTATGACCCGGCCACAGCGACGCATCAAGTGCGGTGAGGCCTGGCATTTTGGTGTCCGGATGCTTGTGAAAGAAGAGTTGGCCGCCGATGCCTTGAGGCGCACGCACGAGCGAGACCGGCCGTCCCTTGAGATGCGGCAGTATCCAATCGGCCACCGATTCGTAGAACCGGACGATGTCGCGCTTCTTGACGCCCGTGGAGGGGTCGACGATCCGGTCCGGGTTCGTCACCTTGATGCTGGGAGACTTGGCAGGCATCGCAGGCGTTGCAGACGATGCAGACGAGGCAGACGATGCAGACGATGCTGAGGTTGCGGAGCTCCTCCGCCTGGCTGCCGGGTGTTCCCCGGCTGGGGTGGATCCGACCGTCTGCGGACGCTCCCGCACGATCGACGCGGCCGGCTTGTCGGTTCGCACGCCCCGGAAGGTGGCGTGGCGCACCTGCCCCTCGGGCGTCCATTCAGAGAACGCGACCTCGACCACTGCGGTAGGGGTCACCCACCGTTCGCTCCCCGCCGATCGGCGCGACCAACGGCCCGGCTTGAGCTCACCCGGCTCGACCGCGGGCACATCGGTCTCCAATTCGGAGAGCATGGCCCGGAGCGTCCTGCTGGTGGCCGCGCTCCAGCCGGTGCCGACGGACCCGGCGCTCTTGAGCTTGCCGTCCTCGTGGTATCCCAGGAGCAGGCTGCCGACCTCGGACTTGGAGCCGGCCCGATCGGTGAAGCCGATCACGACGAATTCCTGGCGCAGCTGACACTTCAGCTTGATCCAGGTCTCCGTGCGACCGCTGGCGTAAGAGCCGTCCGCGCGCTTGAGCATGACGCCTTCCAGACCCAGCTGACAGGCCGCGTTGAGCATCTGATGCGGCAGTGCCGAGAATGACGGGCTGTATCGGACGGCCTCGCTCGCCGCTTCGGTCTGCGGAGCCTCCAGCAACTCCTTGAGGAGGTGACGGCGGGTCCTCAGCGGCACCTCGCGCAGGTCCAGCCCGTTGAGAAAGGGCACGTCGAACAGGAACATGTCGATGCGCTGGGTGCGACTGTTGTCGATGGCGTTTTGCAGCGCGTTGAAGTCCGGAACGCCGGCGTCGTTCATGACCACGATTTCGCCGTCGAGCCAGCCGCTGTCGATCTGCAGCGACGCGATCGCCTTCGCGAGCCCTGGGAACTTCGCCGTCCAGTCGTTGCCGTTGCGCGTGAACAGCTTGATGTCGTCGCCGTTCACGCGCACGAGCAGCCGGTAGCCGTCGAACTTGGTCTCGACGACCCAGTCGCCTGGCGGCACTGATGACGCCAGCGTGGCCAGCTGCGGCGCGAGCTTGGTCGGCAATGGGGCCTTCCTTGCGCGACGCATGTCTTGCGCGACATCGGCCGCAAAATGTTCGCGCGCAGGGGGCGCCTCGCGGGGCTCACGCTCCTCCACCAGACCCAGCGGCTTGGCCACGACGCTGTCGGGCAGGGCGGTGATCACGTCGTACTCGGCGCCGGGTCGCGCCCATGCGTCGCCCCGCTTCTTCAGGAGCAGCCACTGGTCCTGCTTCTTCTCGCCGGGTTTGGAGATGCGCACCAGCTCCCACAGTCCCGCAAGCTTCTGGCCGTGCAGCTTGAAGATCAGCTTGCCTTTGGCAAGACCCTCGCGAGCATCCACGGTGGGCGACCAGGTGCCCCGGTCCCACACGATGACCGTGCCGGCGCCGTACTCACCCTTCGGGATCGTCCCTTCGAACTCGTTGTAGTCCAGCGGGTGGTCCTCCACGTGGATGGCCATCTGCTTGAGCGCCGGATCGAAGGAGGGGCCTTTGGGCACGGCCCACGACAGCATCACGCCGTCGAGTTCAAGACGGAAATCGTAGTGCAGGCGGCTGGCCCAGTGTTTCTGGATGACGAACTGGAGCGGCGCGTCGGGATTCGTGCGTCGCGGCGCAGGGTGGCCCGCGGGCTCCGCCGTCTTGCTGAAGTCTCGCTTCTCGTTGTACTTCGCGAGCGGGGTGGGCGGGGCGACAATTTGGGCGGCGCCTTTCCCGGCGCTCTTCGCGGCGCCTTCGCCGGCGTTTTTACTCACGCCTTTAGCGGCATCTTTTGCTTCGTCTTTAGCTGCGCCTTTTGCCGCACCGTTCGAGTTGTCGACCGGCACGTTCTTGGCTGCCGTCTTTCGTCTAGTCGTCGATTTGGACGCGGGCCTCAGTTCAGCCCACACGGGAGCATGGTCGGATGGGCTTTCGCGGCCGCGCTCTTCCTTGTCCACGCCGGCGTTGGCGACTTGCAAGGCGCCGCTCACGAGGATGTGGTCGATGCGCAGGCCGGCGTCGCGCTCCCAGCGCTTGCGTCGGTAATCCCAGAACGTGAATGGCGGCGGGTCGCCGGGATGGGTGGCGCGTATCGCGTCGGTCCAGCCCTGGGCGAGGATGGCGTCGAACGCGGCACGCGATTCGGGCTGCAGCAGCGCGTCATCGCGCCACGTGTCAGGCTTGTAGATGTCGTGGTCGGTGGGGACCACGTTCCAGTCGCCGAGCAGCACCACGGGTTGACCCGTGGCCCACAGCTGGTCGGCGCGTCGGCGCATCCGGTCGAGCCACGCGAGCTTGTGGTCGAACTTCGGACCCGGGCGGGGGTTGCCGTTGACCGCATAGAGGCAACCGAACAGTACGCCGTTGATGGCGGCTTCGACGTAGCGAGCCTCCCGGTCCGCGGACGCGTGGGGGGCGTTTCGGCCGGCCCGGGCGGTTCCGATGGATGGGTCCGGGGTGGCGGATGGCTCCTGGGGAAGCGCGGTCAGCACCGGCAGCGGCTCATGGCCGCGCGCCAGGAGCGCGACACCGTTCCAGGTCTTTTGCCCGACGACCAGGCACCGGTAGCCGGCAGCCTCAAGCGCGTCGGCGGGGAAGTCTTCGGTGGCCGCTTTGAGCTCCTGCAGGGCGACGACGTCGGGCTGACGCCGACGCAGCCAGTCCAGCAACTGGTCGAGCCGCTTCAGAACATTGTTGACGTTCCACGTCGCGACCAGCACGGCCTCGGCCCTGGCGTCAGCGCTTGTTGCCCTTGAGGTGGGCCTCCACCGCCTCGGCACTGCTGCCCACCGCATTCACGGCCTGCTTCAGTTGCTCAGGCGTCACGCCGAATTTCTTGCTCCAGTCGCGCAGTTCGTAGTCTTCGTTGACGTTGATGCGGGCGCGGTCCTGGCCGCCGGTTTTGGATTTGTCGTCGGACATGTCGATCTCCTTGAGGGGTGGGGGAAAGGCGGCGCGCGCGACGCGGGTCGGTGCACCGGTGTTCTGACGGCCCATCGGACGGCCGATCGGACGGCGGTTGAATGCGCTGCCCGTCAGCAGATGCCGGCCGACAAGCAGCGGGCGCAAGTGGCGGGCGGCAAATGGCGGTCGGCAAGTGGCAGGCGGCAAGTGGCGGGCCTACCCCTCGTCCTGCCGATGAAGCCGGCGGTATGCATTGAAGTGGCGCAGCGACGCCTGGTTGTCGCCCAGCCGCTCCATCAGCACGCCCAAGTTGTAGTGGGCGTCGGCGAGCCCCTCATCGAGTTCCAGCGCGCGCTTGTACGCGTCGACGGCCAGCGCAGGGCGTCCGGAATCCTCCAGCGCGGCGCCGCGGTTGAAGTGCACGAGCGGCGTATCGCCGCAGTGTTCCAGCGCCTGGTCGTACAGCGCGACCGCCTCGCTGCAGCGTTTTGTCTCGCAAAGCAGGGCGCCCAGGTTCACGTAGGCGGCGGAGTGGCAGGGGTCGAGGGCGATTGCCCGCTGGTAGGCATGTTCGGCGGCGACCGTGTCGGAGGCCTCCAGTCGCACGGCTTGCCGGCACCAGAATCTGGCATCCCGGGCAGGGAGCGGCGCGTGGGGAGTGTGCGGCGCGTCGAGTGTGGGCGGCGCCTGGGGCGTCTGGGGCGTCTGGAGCGTCTGGAACACCTCGGGCGTCTGCGTAGCTTCAGGCGTTTGGCTGATGTGCGTAGTCTCCAGCGCCCTGTCCGACGCCCTGTCCAACGCCCTGTCCAGCGGCAGGAGCATCTGGCCGGACAGGGCATCGCGCGGCCCGCCGCTGTCGGTAGCTTGAACCTCCGCGCCGCTCGCCCGCAGGCGGACGCTGGCCAGGTGCTGCGTCGGCGGCAGACTCGCGCGGACGTTCTTCAGCGCCTGCAGGATCTTGCGTGGCGACACTCGCGCGTCGCGCAGGCCCTTGGCCGCGCGCAGCACGACCAGGTCCTGCATGGAAAAGCGCCCGGCATCGTTGGGCTGGACGAGCCCTTGCTCGGTCAAGGACCGCAGCAGCGCCTTGGACAGACCCACGAGCTTGTCGACCTGACGAGGGCTGTAGTCATGCACGGCCATGGTCACTTGCGGGCACGGCTGCGCGGGGCCGGCGCGGCCACGGGTTCCGCCTCCGCGACGGCCCGCTTGGCCGGCTTGCGCGTTGGCGCGGCCGCCTGCGGCTTGAGTTTGGTGACGTTGCCCATGTTGTTAGCGGCGCCCCCGCTGGCTCCGCCGCCGGGGGAGCCGGATCTTGAGCTCTTGGCGCCTCTGGCTGCAGTGACGGGCGTCGCGGTTCGGCTGGCCTGAGCGGACCGGGGTGCGGGCTTCTTGGCCAGGCTCGATCGCAAGGCTTCCATCAGGTCGATGACCTGCCCGCCGGCGACCATTTCGTCCTCGGAATGCGACGAGGCGACGATCTGCTTGCCCGCGACCTTCTCGTCGACCGCAGCAAGGACACGCGCCTTCTCCTCGTCCTGGAAGTCCTCCGGACGGAAATCGTCCTCGGCGATCGTTTCGACGAGCTTCAGCGCGAGCTGCAGCTCGCTGTTGGACACGTCCGCCTTCTCGATGTTCAGGTCCGCGAGCGAGCGCACTTCCTCGGCGTACCGCAGCTGCTGCAGGATGAGGCCGTCTTCATTGGCCCGCACCTGGACGATGTATTGTTTGGCCTTGAACGCCCATTTCGCCAGCGCACAGCGGTCCGAACGCCGCATCGCCTCGGCCAGCAGCGCATAGGGTTTGGCGCCGCGCTTGTCCGGCGCGAGGAGGTAGCTCTTGTCGTAGAACAGAGGGTCGATGGAGGCCTGCGGGACGAAGGACACGATCTCGATGACGTGGCTGCTGCCTTCCTCGAGGTTCTTGAGCTCTTCCGCAGAGAAGAGAACGAAGTGATTCTTCTCCACCTCGTAACCCTTCATCATGTCCTTGCGCTCGACGACCTTCTTGGAGCGCTCGTTGACGTACTGCTGCTTGAGGCGCGAACCGTCCTTGTCGAGCAGGTTGAAGCGGATCTCCGAACCCGATTCGGTGGCGGAGAACAGGCGGACCGGGACGTTGACCAACCCGAAGCTGAGCGTCAACGAGGCGATGGAACGGGCAGAGGTGACCATGATGCCTCCAGGCTTTTGGTCACATTACGCCGGCGAGGGACAGTGTGCTGTCAGCCGCCCTGGACGACTGCGCGTAGGACAGCGCCTCGTCCGAACGCTGAAGGCGTAGCCATTGCAGACCGTCGCGGGGAGGGATGAATTCTCTGGAGGCGGTCCGTGCATCACGGCGCATGATTCCCATCGCGGGCCCTGGCGATATTGACGTGAAGGGGCGGGAGCCCGTGTTGCCTTCCAAACGCCCGTGGCCTCGCCGCGTCGGCGTTGGACTGGGGAGAATCATGAAACAGCGTGCCAAGAAGGGCATGAAGAGGCTTCAGCATCCGGGGCCCCACGGCGCGTTCTCCGTCGAGCTGGCCGAACTTCACCGCCAGGGCGCCAAGGCGGCCGCGCGCGGTGAGCCCAGCGGCGTGAATCCGATGGATGCGCCAGCCAACCGCCCGGAGGCCACCGGCGAGAGCGCGAGCGTCTGGCAGCTTCGCCGCGACGCCTGGCATAGCGCGCATCAACTCCAGCTGCAGCCAGCGAACGAGCGCAGGACGCCGCACGGTGAGGAGGCTTCAGTCTTTCAAGGCGCTCACGAGGCAAGGGATGATCAAGGCGATCACGAGCCCTCGCTACGGCGACTGGCTGCCCTTCGCACAGAGATCAGCGACGCGGAGCGCACCCTCGCTGGCCTGAACAGCGCCATAGAGACCGCCTTGAGCAACGAGGGGTTGCAGGCCATGTCCGACATCGCCCGCGAGAATGAGCGCCTGAGCGCCGCATTGAACGAAGTGAATGTCAGGGCAGGGCGCGAGGCCGACACGGCGCAGGCGGCGCTCCAGGAAGCGGTTCGTGTCTCCGAAACGGATCCATTGACCGGATTGCCGAACCGCAATGTGCTCTGGGATCGACTCGGTCACGACCTTGCCCTGGCCCAGCGGCACAGCACGTCCCTGGCCGTGTTTTTCCTGGACCTGGACGGTTTCAAGAGCGTCAATGACCGTCTCGGTCACGGCGCGGGGGATCAGCTGCTTCAACAGGTCGCCAGCGCGCTGCTGCGCACCATGCGGGCCAGCGACACGGTGTGCCGCGTCGGCGGCGACGAGTTCGTCATCGTGGCCAACGAGATCGCGCGTGACGATCTGCCCGCGCTGGCGCGCAAGATCGTGGACGCCGCCACTGCGCCGTGCGAGGTCGCGGGACAGCTGATGTCGGCGAGCATCAGCATCGGCTTCAGTTCATTTCCCGAGGATGCGGCCGATGCGCAAGGACTTGTGCGCCTGGCCGACGCGGCGATGTACCGCGCCAAGCGCCTTCTGAGCTAGTGCGGCGCGCCTATCGTGCCCGATCGGTTCATGCCGGGGGGATGAGCAGGTCGTCGCTGGTGCGCCCCGAGGCGAGCGCCTGGACGAACCAGGCGGGGCGTTTTCCGACGCCAGTCCACGTCCTGCCTGATCCGTCGTGATACTTCGGAACGCCTCGGGCCTTCTGGGCGCCCTTGTAGCGCAGGCCCTTGTCGCGCAGGCCCCTGGCGCTGGCACGCTTGCCAGGCTTGCTCGCGCCTGTGGAACGACGCCCCTTGGCCACGGTCGCGTCCGATGAGACGGTGCCCGACGGCGTCGCATCTCGGCTGTCGATGAGCATCTCGTCCGCGGTCTTGCCCGATGACAGCGCGTCGACGAACCAGCTCGGGCGCTTTCCCACACCCGTCCACGTGCGGCCGTCGGCATGGGCGTACTTGGGCGAGCCAGAGCGCTTGGGCGTTGTGCCACTCCCTGGAGCGCTCCGGCGCCCCGCGCGTCTGGATTCAGATGCGGGTGCGGTGCCGGCCCCCTGGCCGAACAACTCTTGCGGCGTCAACGCATAGTGATCGATGGCGATACGGATGCGATCGATGACACGGGACACCTCTCTTTTGCGCAGCATTTCCGCTTCACGCTCGAGCTTGCGTATCTGATTGACGACCTGCTTCAGGGACTTCGCCATTGGATCTTCCTGGAGTTGAACACGCGGCACTGAGAGATCCAATCATCGCCCATAACGCGGCGACGCTTTGGAAGGGGCGGTGCCATGGTCATTCGATCGCCGCAGATCATTGCGTCGCGATGACCGTTGCGGCTCCTCAGCCGCTTCGTGTCTGCAGCGTCGTCACGAAGTCAGTTTCCCGGCGACGCGCTGATCGTGTTGGCGGCGCGCAAGCGTTGCCTCGCGGCAGGGCGCTCTCCAGGGAGCATCGCAGGGCGATTCACGGCGAGCTTCTCCGGAAGCTAGGGCCCGCAGTGCGATCGACTCAGGATTGGCCTCAGGGACGTTTGTGAAAGTGGCTCGTCGCCCGTGCGGCGGCCAAGGCGATCGCAGGCGGGATCGCTGCCCATAACAAGGGTGGCAGACTCCACGACCAAACGAAGGCCAGCACGCAGCCGCACATCATCAAGATCGCCACAGACGCATATAACGCGAACAGTTCCGGATCATGCGAGCGGAGTTCCTTGGCCTTGAGCGCACGCTCCAGCAGAGCGTCCAGAAGGAGGGCGGCGGCGACGATCCACCAGGCTGGGAGCCATTCGAGCAGTGTCGCCAGGCGATAGGCGGCCAGCGCCAGCAGCGCGTCGATCGATCGGAAGTAGCGGTTGTTGAAGAGCCGCGCGTTGACCTGCGCCATCTCATGCGCGACCGCCGGAACCATCCGGTTCTGCTCGGTCGCGCCGGTGGAAGCACCGGTGGGGGCGCTGGTGGAAGCGCTGGTGGAAGCGCTGGTGGAAGCGCCGGTGGAAGCGCCGGTGGAAGCGCCGGTGGGAGCGGCGGTGAGGGAGCCGGTGGGGGCGGGGACCGGCGAATGCGTCAGCGCATTGCCTTGCAAGGTTAGCATCCGATCGAGGATCCGCTCCGCCGTTGCCGTGCCCCAGAACGCCTGCGTGCGCTCGTGCTCGAGCCTCAACTGCGCCAGGAACTGCTCCGGCGCGTGGGACGAGGGCAGGTAGAGCACCAGCATCAGCAGGGTGACAAGGCTCGTGACGGTGACGGCTCGGATCATCAGACGGTCACCGCGCAGGCGGCGCCTCGGATGCCGCTACTGGGATGGACCGGTCAGGAGTGGCCGGATTCAAAACGGATGGGTCTCCAGCTGATTGAGTCTCAAGCGCTTGTTTTTCAGTCGTTTGGTCATCGGCCGCTTGTTCCCTCGCTTGGTCCCTCGCTTGGTCCTGCGCCGCTCGGACCTGCGCGGCCTGCGTTCGGACAACTCCGCGGCGATGGGGTTGGTCGGCAGCTCCCCGCTGCGGGTCGGGCAGGTCTTCGCCCTCAGCACTGCCTTGATCGGGATCGATGATCTGGAAGCGGCCCTTGATCCTGCGCCCGCCGGACACGGAACCGAAGTAGTGCAGATTGGGCAGCTTGCCCAGGATGTCCGCCGGCACTGCTTCCTCGAGGCTCTCGGAGAGCTGCGTCGAGTAGGAGGACGAGAAGTCGCCGACATGCGTGTCGCTGCCGTGGCTCACGCCCACGCGCAGCGAGTGGATCGCGGTGCGGCCGAAGGTCTCGACGACGAAATCCTGGGTGGGGCCGTCCTTGGTCCGCAGCGCGATGAGGTTGTTGAGGTTTCCCAGCACCATGCGCGCGGCGTCTTCGCTGCCCAGGCGCCGGGCGAGGTCGGCCAGGGTCTGCATCGCGCAGGTGGTGTAGATGCCCCCCTCCGCGCCCTTGTTGAGGATCTCGATGAGCGGGACGTTGATCACGTTGGCGACCTCGTCCACGAACAAGGCGATGCGGCGGTACGCGCCCAGGTTGTAGCGCATGCCCGCGCGCGCGGCGAGGTCCGCCAGCGCGAGTGCGCCGATGGCCGAAGCGACGGACGGATCTGGCAGGGCGTCGATGCATAGGTAGAGCACGTGTCCGGCCTGCTCGATCTTTTCCAGGTTCATGATGGGACGGGTGTCGCCCGCGTCGAACGGGTCGGGAGACAGCGTGCGTCCCAGGTCGCCGGACGTGAGCATGGACAGGACCGGCAGCAGGTTCGCGGTGATCTTCTGGTAATGCTCGCGGTCGTGGCGGAAGGTGCGCACCTGCGCGTCGATCGTCTTGGTGCGTTGTGCCTCCGGTACGTGGAGCTCGTAATAGGACACCAGCGCCATCAGCTCTGTCGTTGCGGCCTCGGAAGGGCGGCGCTGATTGCCGCGCGAGGGCTCCTGCAGCAGGCGTCGCATCTCTGGGGCATCTCGCCATCTGGCGCCCAGCAGGGCGGCGTAGTGGCGACGCAGCGTCGCCAACAGGATCGGCTCGATGCCGCCCTCGATGTAGCGCGTCAGCTTGAGCAGGTTGGGGCGCTCTTCGAGATCGACCAGGCCCTGCACCACGACGTTGACGGCGTCCCATCCGAACGCGCTGAACGCCCCCGCGGTGTCGGGCGGCATGATCGCCTGGATGCGCGAGGAGACCTCGGTGGGCTTTTGCCAGTTGAAGGTGAAGTCCAGCCGAACTCCCGACTCAGGAAACGCGGGGTGGAATTCCAGGAACGTGTCCGGGTCCCGGAAACGCTCGCAAGCCCACTGCACGACGCGGCGCAATCGGCGGCTGTTCTTGGGATCGATCACGATCACCACGTCGCCGCGACGGACTGCCTGTGTGACGAGGGTCGCCATCGCCACGCCCTTGCCGGACTGCGTCGTCCCGACGAGCAAGGTGCCGCCCTCGAAGTTCTGCAGGGGACGCGAGAGCGGACCTTCCTGAGGCTCGACGCCGTGGATGTAGGGCAGGCCGATCTCGGCGTCGGGCTGGGGATCCGTGCGATAGCCCAGCAAGCGCAGCAGGTTGGGCGTGACGAGGTAGTCGCGGTAGTCCACCTTGGCCAGCTCGTACAGGCGCTGTGAATGCACGGGCCGCCACTCAAAGCCCTGGCCGAGGTAGATGCTGCCCTGATCGAGCGTCAACGCTTCGATCTGGCGCGGTCCGACGACCTCCATGGCGCGACCCGACAAGGAGGCGCGCACTACGAGGACGCGCAACGCCTGCAGGGTTCTGAACAGCGCGGCGCACAGGCACACCAACCCCATGGCCCATGCGAGCAACGAGGGCAGCCGGTGGAACCATGTTTGCACGAGGACGAGCGTGAAGCCGACGAGCCAGACCATGGCGGCGTAGCCTTCATAGACACGGCGCCAGGGCATTTCATAAGGACGTGAGAGCATGGCTTCCCGCCCCTTGAATCCGGCCTTACACCCGGGGTGCGGCCGACCCGTCGGCCCAGGTCATGTCACTTGTGCCGCTCGGAACGCTCGGCTCGCCTTGCAAGGTTGGTGCGCTCCTCCCGCGCGATCCGGCTTCCTCGGTTGGCACAACTGAAATCAGCGCGTCTGGAACCTGCGGCCGGATCGAAGCGTTGGGCATGTCCGTCCCGCCCGGCGTGATGGCGCGATCGACACGCACGATCTCATGGGGCATCGCCGGCTCTTGCGTCGATGCGGGCCAGTCCGCCGCACCCTTGATGCAGGACCGCGCGATCACGACGCCACGACGCTTTTGGCCGTCCAAGTGCACCACCTGCAACGCGCCCGGCTGCGCTGTCCCCAGCGCGCCCAGCCCACCCGGCGCTCCCAGCCCGCCCGGGAGCCTCAGCGCGCCGTGCAGCGCCTGCGTTGTCGAAGGCGAGTCCGTATCCGTTTCCGTGGCGAGCATGCCAGCGTCGGACAGGGCGCGCACGGCAATCGGCGCCGGAACGCCATGTTCATCCAACGCCTCGAACGTGATGAACAAACCGGTCGGCGTGACGCATGCCGCGACCCCTGGCGTCGCGTCGTTCAAGGCGTTGATGACGCCATCAATGGCTCGGCGCACTACCGGAGCGAGCCGCATCGGCGCGTTCAAGGACAAGGCAGCGCAACCTGCGGGGGGGCGGGCGGCAGGGCTCGGCTGCACCTGCAAGAGACCGCTCGGAGGCGAGTTTGACGCGCTGGGCGTTTCCGCCGAGGAAGAGGCCCACGCCGGGGGAGGGGAAGCGGCAGGGGCGTGATGAGGAGATCGATGGGTGTTGTCTGCGGCGATGGTCCTGGAATGGATGTCTGATTCCGGTTCGCGCGCTGCCCCCCACAACTCTGACAACTCCAGTTGTTCGGGAGGGAACTGCGCAGTGTGCATTGGATCGGTACCTGCTGCCTCGCCTCGCGAGGCCGTCTGCCGCGTCTGCTCCGTTTGCCCGGCCTGCCAATTCAGTCCAATCGCCGCACTTGTTCCACTCGGCCCACTAGGCCCACGCGTTCCACTGAGCGAGCTCGCCGTGCAATCCGCACTCGTCCCGCTGAATTCGTTCAAATCATTGGCACCAATGGGAGCGCTCACCGCATGCGGTCTTGACGATCCAGGCGCTGGTCCCGTGCAAAGGACGATTTCGGCTTCGCCCGCCATACGAGGCGCCTTGGACGTGAAACTTCGGTGTGACGGATCCTGTACGAACGTCTCCCTCACTGGGAGACACAATGACTGGGGAAGGGCTGAAGGCTTTGGATGAAGGCCGGTGAGCACTAGTCCGGGCGCGCGCACCTTCACCGCCTCCATGGGCGCTTTCGACCCTGGCGGTTGGATCGTCCACAGTCCCTGGCCAGTGGCGCCGGCCTGCAGCACGCCTGCCGCCATCAGGATGTCCTGCATGGTCTCGGCAGACTTGGGCGTTCCCGGGAGCCGATCGGCCTCGAGCAGCTTTCGCAAGTCTGCCGCAGCGCCTGGCCAGACGACGAAGAGCCCATCGGCGCCCAGCCACACCCGCGACCGCTCTGCATTGGGCTGCCAGGCGGGGTCGGAGTTCACAAGCCGACGCATGCCGTCCAGCAAGTACCGGTGGAGGTGGGTGCCGAGTTGCGGTTGACCGGTGCGCTCGGCGCGTTCACGCAGGTATCGATTGATGACGACCGCGGCGGATCGCCGGACCAGCCCATCGAGGATGTTGTGGTCCTGCGGCAGCGGCGTCTCCGACAGGCAGGCCATGAGATGGGGTACCACGGTCGAGTTGCCCTGCGCAAGATGGTGCAGCATGGGCGCAGGCACGATGTGGGGCAGCGCGTACAGCGCGAACCCGGGGATGGGGGGCGCGGCGGCACGCCACTTCAAGAAGTATCGTGAGGCGTTCCTTGTCTGCAGCCAGGGCAGCAACGCGGTGAGGTAGGCGGGCCATTCGTCGCCCGACGGGTCCATGACGCAGACGCGACTCATCGAGCGATGGATCTCGCTGCAGAGTCCTCCGATGAAGGTGGCCAGGCGCCACCTCGGCTCGAGGTGGCGGCGGACCGTGATGGTCGCCCGTCCGGAAAAGATGTGAGCGTCCGTGCCCTGCAGCGCGAAGAATGCCGTCTCCAGGCCCAGCTGCAGTAGCCCGCCAGGATCACTGAAGTAGCTGTCTGGTGTGGCGGGCAGCAGATGAACGAAGGCCGTGTAGCGACTCACCAGCGTCATGACCTCCCGCTCGAAGGTATTCCGGTCAACGCCGAAGCACACCTTGATGCGCTTGATCAGCTCGGCGTGTGTGTCAAGCACGGCCTCGACGCTGAGCGCCGGGAGGCCGGGATCCATAGCTGGAAAAGCGCGGGGCATCAGCCCGGTGCCGTCGGCCGCGATGGTGGGCTGAGGCGCGATCACGCCACCAACTCGGCCAGGCGCGCCCGCAGCGCGAGGCTCCACTCCAGGCAGGAGAGGTCGGGTAGCGGGACGCTGGGAAACGTGGACTGCACGCGCGGATCCCGGAAGTAGCGCGCCGTCAACTTGCAGAAGGGACAGTCGCAGTTGCTGAGCGAGCGCGCGCCGACGACGCTGAGGTAGCGGCACGTGCACGTGTTGCAGGCCTGCAAGGAAAGCCCGGCCTCTGCCACTTCCCAGATGCCGTCGAGCTGCCGCGCGAGATCGAAGGCGCGGTCGAAACTCAAGCGCGGACGCGTCCGGCACAGATCCAGGTACTGCCGATAGGCGCTCGGCAGCGCGCGGGCCGACTCGAAGCCGAGGTCGCACAGGCGCCGGTAGCCGCTGACGAAGATCGAGGCTTCGCATCGGTCCAACAACGTGCCGCCGTGGTACCACTCCGGGGTACTGGGCGGTCGGCCGCGGGTGGGGGTGCATTCGTCCGCGCGCAGGAGGCAGAAGATGGTTCTGGCGGTCAGCCCCGTCAGGATCTCGATCGTGCGCAGCCGCGCGCCCAGGCGCGCGCACTCCCGCGCCAGCGCGAGCTGTCCGAGGTGTTTCTCGAAGGGATGTGTCCACACGGCGGCTCCTTGCGCAGTGAGGGGAGGGGAAGACTACCGATGGCCGTTCGCGGCGATGGCGCCGGTCCCGGCGATCGCGCGCGGATGCACAGCAGCCGCTGGGCGGACGGCGACCAGTGGTGCCGCCAACGGCAGCGGCGCGCGCATCACCGAAAAGAGGTCGGCGCGCGGGATGAACAGCGCCTGCGTGCCGACGTTGGCGACGGTCGCCAGGATCTGCGTGGTGGTCAATGAGCCGAGGTAGCGCGCGTCTTCCTCGCGAAGCCCGAACTGGCTGCACGCCATTGCGATGTCGCGTGCGATGCTGTCACGCATGCCCAGCAACAGTGTCAGGTTGAACAGTTCAAGCTCGGAGAACTGGATGGCGGCCATGGAACGCTTCCTCGGTGTCGCCTGTTCAGGCACAGTGGCCCGCCGGAAGTTCTCGACATGCGGCTGACGCGAATGCCCGGTTCTCGGCGGCGAACGGGGGCGTCGGTGAGTCGAGATAGTCTATGCTCTCGATATCAATGATTTCAAGATAAGTTGCTCTGACTGCTGCACTGGCGCGTATCAAAACCGCGCGATCCAGCCGGCGATTCGGGGTGGCGATCAGGGAGTGATCCATAGGCGGCGAGTGGCGAGCTTGAGAACCATGTCTCGTGGCGCGCAATGCGGAATGCGGCAGACCACGAAGGATTGACCGTCGAGCAGATGGAAGGATGAGCTCTCCCATGAGCAAGGCAGCAAAACATGGCCGCACCGCAGTGAGAGTGCGCGTCCCCGCGCGCTCGGCGGGTGACGTGGGCGAGGCGGACGGCGCGGGCGCGGCATCACCGGCAGTTGCTGCGTTGACTAAGGCCCCTGCGACCACGCTGGCGGCGACGCTGCGGGCGCGGTTGCTGGAGCGCCTGCGCGACGCCAAGGTTCCCGAGGGGCATGCACAGGCCGTGCACCTGGCGGGCATCACCGGGCGCGCGTACCAGACTACGCGCCGGTGGATCGATGAGGAGTCCGCGGGCCTGCCGGACCTGGCGTCGTTCCGCTTGCTGTGCGAGGGCGTGGATGGCGATCCGATGTGGCTGCTGGGCCTGACGCAGGAGAAGCGGTCGCTGCGGGAAGCGATTGGCGCGCCGGTGGACTCTTACGAATCCTCTCCTGCAGCGCCGTCTCACGCTGGGACGCGAAGCGCGAGAGCGCACGACGGCGATGCTTGGGTGGAGGGTGTTTCCAGCAGTGTGGGGCGGGAGATGTACGGCTGCCGGGCCCGGCGCATGCGAGGCGACGAGATGGAGCCCGAAATTGCCGACGGGGACACGATCTTCATCGACGTCAACGTCGGTGAATTCGAGGGCCACGGAACCTACCTGATCGCGTGCGACGGGCGGGAACTTGTCCGGCGCCTCGAATACACGGTTGGCCGGGGGCTGGTCGTGAGTTGCGCCAACCCGCGCTATGAACCTGCGGTGTTTCGCGATGCCGCCGAGATCCTGGAGCACGGGTTGCAGGTCCTGGGGCGCATCGAAGGGGTCGTTCAGGTGCGCAAGTTCTGGCGGCTGGCTCCTGGCAGCAATAAGGCGCCGTAGATTGCCGACCTTGGGTTCGCGACGGCGTGCCCAGATCTGCGGCTCATGATCGGGTCGAGGAAGTGTTCCGCGCTGGAGTTGCTCGGAGACTGCCGCAGGAAGGGGACTGGGTGTCGGCTTCGCAGCGATCTCGGTCGATCGGCGTCGAACGTCGTGCGACCGGTCCTCAGCGCATTACGATCACTAAGACGCGAGCCGCTTCAAGATTCGAGCGACCGGTCCGCGGACTGAGACTGGCATTCGGTGCACTCCCGATAGCCGAGTAGACCTCGGCATCAACGGGTGCCGCAATGCTCGCTCAGGGAGGCAAAGCGGGAAGCCGTAGCCCGACGGCTGTTTACGTGTCGATGCCATCGTCTCCGGCCGCTGAGATGCCGCAGACTCTCCACGAGAACCGGCGCAGGGGGGGCTGCGACCTGTTGGACTCAACGGCATCTGGAGCGAGGCGCGCGCCCAAGGGCGTGCGCGCTAGACGACGAAGTGCGCAGAAGGAAAGCCAAGAATCTTCCGGGCGACGCTTCCGTTAGCCAAAATAGCGACAAAGAAGAATTGGCTGAGAGCCCCTGGCTCTCAAGTTGAAAAAAGCTGCCGCTAAGTGCCGACAGCAGGGAGGTCCACCATGACGAACGCCAGACGCGCCTACAACGACGCAGAAGTCGCAGCTTTACTCGCGCAGGTCCGAAGCCGGTGCCCGCTCGATGACAGGCCACTTTTCTATCGAAAGCAACAACGGCAGTTTAAGGCGTATGAGCTAGCGCACATCTATCCACTGAACCCGCGGCCGGATGAACTCATCGAGTTGGCGAACTCCCCGCGCCTGTCTGCTGACGTCAACGATCCGGACAACATCATCCCGCTTTGCGGCGAATGCCACGGGAAGTTCGACAAGCCAAGAACAGCAGCCGAATACCTTGAGCTGTACCAGATCAAGCGCGAAGCGCTGGAGCAAGATCGGCAACGATCGCTGGCGGCGCGGTACCCCCTTGAGCAGCAGATTACGGCCGTCGTTGCGCACCTGCACAGTGTCGTGGTTGAGGAGGCCGGCAACACCCAGCTAGCGTTTACACCGAAGGCAGTCAATGCCAAGTTGGACGCGACCATGCCGCCCACTACCAAGCGGAAGGTCCGCAACGCTGTTGAGGACTACTTCCGGCACGTCCAGGCAGCGTTCTTGGAGCTTGAGCGCATTGACCCTGGATGTACCGAGCAGATCTTCATCCAGGTGAAGTCGTTTTACGTGATGCAGAAGCGTGAGCAGCTGACGCAGGCAAAGGTGTTCTCCAACCTGGTCGCGTGGATCCAAGACCGAGCTAAGGCCGAAACACTTGAATCTGCGGAGGCCGTGGCCTCGTTCTTCATCCAGAACTGTGAGGTGTTCGAATGATCACGCCCAACAAAGTTGTTCCGCTGTCCGCCTCAGTGCTGGGGCACCTGACACATGTGCTGAAAGCAGGCCCAGATCCGGCCCGCCTGGTGGACCTCTTCCATCAGGTCGGCGAAAAGTTTGAAAGCATCGATCAGTTCTTGCTGGCCCTAGACGTCCTCTTCGTGCTTGACCGTCTGACCGTCGACTTCGGCAGCGAGGAGGTTATCTATGCTTCGTGAGATCCGCTGCGAGAAATTCCGCACCCGTGTCGTCAGTTTTCACGCGGGCCTGAATGTTGTGCTGGGCGACGAGAACGCCACCAATTCGATCGGCAAGTCCACGCTGCTGATGCTGGTGGACTTTGCTTTCGGAGGCTCGACGCTGTTGGATTTCAACACTGACATCGTGGCGGAGCTGGGGCACCACCACTATGACTTCGCGTTCGAATTCGACAGTGTCTGGCATCGCTTCAAGCGCGAGACAATGACGCCGGAAGTCGTGTACGTCTGCGACGCGGAGTACAAGGTTCTTGAAGCAATCGGCCTGAACCAATTCAACGCGTTCCTGCAGAGCGCATACGGCATCGAGCAACCAGGCCAGACGTTCCGCGCCGCCGTCGGCCTCCATCTGCGCGTGTGGGGCAAATCCAATCTGATCCCGGACGAGCCGCTGCATACGTTCCCAAAACAGGCGGACAAGGATTGCATCGACAACCTGGTCAAGACCTTCGGGAAGTTCGAGGCGATTCGCTCGCGAGATGACGAGGCGCGCAAGGCCGACACGGAGCTAAAAGTTATCCGGGCGGCAGCAAGCCGGCAGCTCATTCCGAAGGTGACCAAGACGGGCTACGCGCAGGCGAAAGTAGAGATTGCGGACCTGGAGCGCGACCTTGAGGACGTGCGTCAGAACTTGGCTAGTTATGCGACGAACCTGAGCGCTGTGATCAATAAGGATGTTCTGGAGCTGAAGGAGCGCAAGGATGACTTGCTCCAGCGCCGCATGACCGTGGCCGGGAGGCTCCAGCGGGTCGAGCGCAACATTGGCGGCAAGCGCGCCCTCCATGGTGGCAATTTTCAGGACCTCCAAAGGTTTTTTCCAGAGATCAACGTTGACCGCCTGGCCGAAGTCGAGGCGTTCCATGACGGCGTTGCACGGATTCTCAAAGAGCAGCTGAAGGAGTCCAAGGATCAGTTGGGCGCGGAACTCAAGGTGATCGATCTAAGCATCTCGGGCATCGATGCAGCGATGGCGGCGGCACTGGGATCGATCGAGCAGCCGGAGGCATTGGTCGACCACGTTTACAAGGTTGCGTTGTCGCTCCAGACCGCACGAGCCAGCAGAGATGGCTACGAGCTCGAACAGGCAAGCGTCGATACGCTGCGCAAGGCGAAGGAAGCACTCGCCGAGGTGAAGCAGCGCGTCCTCGCGGAGATCGAGACCAGCGTGAACGACGGGATGCGCGAGATCGTCAGTGAGGCCGTTGGTAAGCATCGCAAGAGTCCCCGGCTGTCGCTCAGTGACACGCGCTACACCTTCGAGGTTTTCGAGGACACGGGCACGGGCACGGCGTACTTCGGTCTCGTGCTGTTCGACATGGCCGTCTTCAGTGCGACGTCGCTTCCAGCGATTGCGCACGATTCGTTGCTCTTCAAGAACATCTCAAACGACTCGGTCGGCCAACTCATCGGGCTGTACGCGAAGATCCAGAAGCAGTCGTTCATTGCGCTGGACGAAAGCAAAAAATACGGACCGTCGGCTGCTCGGACATTGAAAGAGCAGAGCGTCATACAGCTGGCCGACGACGCTGTGCTGTACATCAAGGACTGGCGGCCGAATCGCCCTTCTTCGCCCAAGGCTGACCAAGCCTCGTAGCGCCCGTAAATCGCGACTGGACGGCGGGTCGTGACGTGCCCCACGGCTCCTTCGGCATCAAGCGGTTTGAACGACGGCTTGGCAGCGTCGAAGTCGGACGATGAGAGGACCGCTCAAGATCGATCTGCGACGGTCGCGGTACGCGATAGCAGTCACTCGAGCAGTTCGAGTGCGTACGTCGAGCCCAACGGCCGGTTCCGGGAGCGAAGCTGCCGGCCAAGCCGTTTCACGCGGCCCGCCCCATTCCAGCAACAGCAGTCACTCGGGGCTCCGCCGTCGAACGACCGAGATCAGCCTGAAGCTGCCATCCAGTTCAGGCTGGAGAATCGAGCCGGAAGAACTCGTGCGCAAGGAGCTGGAGCAGCGGCTTATAAGCTGTCGGTCTTGAACAGCCGCCCATCGGCTTTGAGCAGGGGCCAGACGCTGCCCTCGCAAGGCAAGGTCCGCCCGGTGTCCGGGTAATGGCATATGTCCTGCTCGACGCGCGTGCCCACGCTCATCTCACGCTCGGCGTGGTCGCCAGCCCTTCAGCCCTGCAAATGATCATGGTAGCTGTGTCTCGATGGCAGCCTTGTCGATGATCGACCAGACCTCCTGGATCTTTCCACCGCGAAATGAGTAGATGACGTTCTCGCAGAACTCGACCTGGCGACCGTTTACGGGCAGCCCGAGAAACTCACCTTTCGGTGTCACTCGGAACTGCAGCCTGCACGCGATGCGCGTCGGATCGGCGACGAGCATCTGAACGCAGAACCGGAGGTCCGGGATCTTCTCGTAGTCATTTTCAAGCATCGCCCGGTAGCCAGCGACTCCGAGAAGCTTGCCGTTGTGCCGCACATCGTCGTGGACGAAATCGCCAAGGCGGCCCCAGTCCTGGTCGTTGATGCAGTCGATATAGGCCTGGTAGGTCGCCTCGATGTTCGCGTGGCTCATTGATGATTGACTGTCGGACCGTGAGAACGGTCAATGCGAAGCACGATGATCCGTACTCCAGCGAGATCAGGGGAAGCAGCGGTGGTCCATCCGGTCGGCACGGTGGTCAAAAGTCGCCGCATTGCCACGCTCACGAGGAAAGACGCACGGGGATGGATTTGGCAGCCGGCACCATGCTCTGTTTAGCGTGGTGCTGCAACGGGATCAGGGCATTCAGCTCGGGGAAGTAGCCGGCGATCGCACCCTTGGGAATTGAGTACGCCTTCAAGGTCAGCCCGCGGACCTCGCGCACATGGCCGTCATCGAAGGCGGTCGTGGCCGTCACCACGTCGCCCTCGACGAATCCTAGTCGTGTGATGTCGTCCGGATGCATCAGAAGGACATGGCGGCTGCCGGTCACGCGTCGGAAGCGGTCGTCGAGGCTGTAGATCGTGGTGTTGAACTGATCATCGCTGCGCATCGTCATCAGGCGGAGCACGGTTGGATCATCGCCGTCGACGCTGCTCGGGGCGTCTGGGTCGGCGATCAGTGAAGCAGGGGCGATGAATGTCGCTTTCTTCGCCTCGGTTTTCCAGATCCGCTCGCGGGCGGGCACCGGCCGGGGAAAACCTCCGGGAGCCTCGAAGCGGGCGTTGAAGTCATGGAAGATGTCAGGAAACACGCGTGCGATCTCGTCGCGGATCAGCCCGTAGTCGCCGGTCCATGCGTCCCATTTCAGGAGTCCGCTTTGGGGGAGTGTCGCCTTAGCGAGACCCGCCACGATGCCCACCTCCGACATGAGCGTCGCCGATGCGGGCTCGACCACGCCGCTGGACGCGTGCATGTGCCCGGTCGAATCTTCTACCGAGACCTTCTGAGGACCGCTCGCCTGCTGGTCGATTTCGCTGCGACCCAGGCAGGGGAGCAGGTAGGCCACCTCGCCTCGGATCAGATGGGTGCGATTGAGCTTGGTAGCCACCTGCACGGTGAGACGCATACCGCGCCAGGCAGCCTCGATGCGTGGGCTGTCGGGAACCGCGCGCAGGAAGTTGCCGCCAAGGCCGATGAAGGCGCGCACCGAGCCGTCCAGCACGCCTTGGCAGGTCTCGACCGTGTTCAGTCCCTTCTTCGTGGGAGGCTCGAAACGGTACACCTCACGCAGCTTGTCGATCGGCGCTAGCTCGGGCTTCTCGGTGATGCCCACGGTGCGCTGACCCTGCACGTTGGAATGACCCCGCACCGGGCAGATGCCCGCGCCCGGCTTGCCTATGTTGCCGCGCAGCAGCAGGAGGTTGGAGACCATCTGAACGTTGAGCACACCCTCGCGGTGCTGCGTCAGGCCCATGCCGTAGACCGCGATCACGGCCTCCGCGTTTGCATAGGTGGTGGCCGCCTGTTCCAGGTCCGCGCGTGCCAGACCCGACTCGCGCTCGATGTCGGCCCAGGTCGTCGCCCGCATGCTGGCGGCAAAGGCGTCGAAGTCATGCGTGTGCTCAGCGAGGAATGCCGCGTCAAGGACACGCGGGAGGCCGGCGCAGACCGCTTGATCGTCCGCTTCGATCAGGGCCTTGCACAGCCCGGCGAGCGCCCCCAGGTCGCCGCCTGGACGGAGCTGCAGATACTGCGTGCTGATCTGCGTGTGACCCGGCAGCAGCATGTCGCGGGGCGACTGCGGGTTGTCGAAGGCCACCAGCCCGCTTTCTCGCAGGGGATTGAACGTGACGATGGGAACGTCGCGACGCCGCGCCTCCTGCAGATCATGAAGCATGCGCGGACTGTTCACCCCGACGTTCTGGCCGAAGAAGAAGATCGCGTCCGTCTGGGCGAAGTCGTCCAGATACACCGTGCCGACCGGAGAGCCGATGGTCTTGGGCAGACCGACCGATGTGCTTTCATGGCACATGTTGGAGCTGTCGGGCAGGTTGTTGTGACCGTAGACCCGCGCGAACAACTGGTACAGGTAGGACGCTTCAAGCGACGCGCGGCCCGAGGCGTAGAACACCACCGATTCGGGATCCAGCTGCCGGAGCTCCTTGCCGATGTCGGCAAAGGCCTCCTCCCACCCCACCTCGACATAGCGGTCAGTCAGGGCGTCGTAGCGCATGGGCGCCGTCAGCCGTCCGCCTGCCTCCAGCTCATGATCGGACCAGCCCTGGAGCTCGGTCAGGGTGTGCTCGGCGAAGAACGCTGGCGGCCGGCGCTTGCTTGTCATCTCCCAGGCGGTGGCCTTGGCGCCGTTTTCGCAGAACTCGGCGGCGTGGGGGGATCTCGGCTTGGCCCAGGCGCAACTCACGCACATGAAGCCCGCGGGCTTGTTCTGCTTGAGCAGCGCCGCAGCGCCGGTGACCGCCACCCCTTCATGCGCGAGGATCTTGGTGACCGCCCGCAGGGATCCCCAGCCGCCGCTGCTGGGAGGCGGTTCGTCGATGTCGGTGGGCGTGGCCGTGGTGTCTGGGTCTTGATGCATGCCGATCGCTCGGCAGGGCACATGCCCGCGGCGGGCGCCGCGGAACTGGGGCGTACCTAAGTGGGACGCAAGGTGTGGTCCGAGGTGGGGCCCAAGGTGGGGCATGGCAGGAGTCGCTCTTGCCAACAGGGTGCGACATCCCTCCCCGAGAGCATGTATGCAAACCCAAGCCGACCCTCCGGTCCGCCAGGCACCCTCCGCACCCTCCGGCGCGCGCATCCCCCTCCATCTTGAACTGAACGGGCGCCCGTTCGACATCGAGATCGAGCCCTGGGTCACGCTGCTGGACCTGCTGCGGGAACACGCGGACCTGACCGGCGTCAAGAAGGGCTGCGATCACGGGCAATGCGGCGCCTGCACGGTCTTGCTGGACGGCAAGCGCGTGAACAGCTGCCTGATGCTGGCGGTCGTCGCGGACGGCGCAAAGATCACCACGATCGAGGGACTGGCGGCGGTGGACGGCACGCTTGACCCGTTGCAACAGGCCTTCATCGACCATGACGCCTTCCAGTGCGGCTACTGCACGCCCGGCCAGATCTGCTCGGCGCGCGGGCTGATCGCCGAAGGTCGGGCGCAGTGCCGCGACGATGTGCGCGAGCTGATGAGCGGCAATCTGTGCCGATGCGGCGCCTATTCCAACATCACCGACGCGATCGTGGACGTGATGCAGCTGCGAAAGGCCGCGCCATGATCCGCTTCGACTACGCCCGCGCCACGGACGTGGCCGGGGCCGTGCGCGCCGGTGCCGTGGAGCACACCCGCTTCCTCGCCGGCGGGACCAACCTCGTGGACCTGATGAAGGAGAACGTGGAGCGGCCGCTCCACGTGGTCGACATCAATCGGCTCGCGCTCAAGGGGATCGAGGATCGCGACGGGAGTACGGAGGGCAGCGGGCTGCGGCTGGGAGCGCTGGTCACCAACGCTGATACGGCGTACGACCCGCGCGTGCAGGCGCGCTATCCGCTGCTCGCCTCCGCCATCCTGGCCGGTGCCAGCCCGCAGCTGCGCAACGTCGCCACCAACGGCGGCAACCTCAACCAGCGCACGCGCTGCTACTACTTCTACGACACGGCGACACCGTGCAACAAGCGCGAGCCGGGCAGCGGCTGCAGCGCCATCGGGGGCGTGACGCGCATCCATGCCATCCTGGGCGCGAGCGCGCATTGCATCGCGACGCATCCCTCCGACCTGTGTGTCGCGCTCGCGGCGCTGGAGGCGCAGGTGCTCGTCACGGGGCCGGGCGGCGAGCGGACCATCGCCCTGGCCGACTACCACCGGCTGCCGGGCGACGCGCCCGACCGTGACAACACGCTCGCGCCAGGCGAGCTCGTGACCGCTATCGATTTGCCCGCCGAAGGGTTTTCGGATCACTACACCTACCTGAAGCTGCGCGACCGGCTGTCCTATGCGTTCGCGCTCGTCTCCGTCGCGGTGGGCCTGAAGCTGGACGACGACGGCGTCATCCGGGTGGCGCGGGTCGCGCTGGGCGGCGTGGCGCACAAGCCCTGGCGCAGCAGCGAAGCCGAGGCCTTGCTGCAAGGCGCCAGGCCGGCCGAAGGCGTCTTCCGCGCCGCCGCCGAGGCGTTGCTCACCGGGGCGGTCGGGCAGGGCGGCAACGACTTCAAGATCGAGCTCGCGCGGCGGGCGATCGTGCGGGCGTTGAAGCAGGCGGCCGACGGCACGCCGCAATCGCAATCCGACAAGCGCGTTCGCTGAGGAGCCGCCATGATCAACGACAGCCTCCCTCCAAGCAGCGCCGCCAAGGGCCACATCGGCGACCCGCTCAGTCGCGTCGACGGACACGTCAAGGTCAGCGGTGCCGCGCGGTACGCGGCCGAGTACACGACGCCCGGACTACTCTACGGCTGGGTCGTCTCAAGCCCCATCGCCAAGGGACGCGTGACGGCGATCGACGATACCGCCGCCCGTGCGATACCCGGCGTGATCGACGTCATCACGCACGAGAACCGTCCGCACCTGGCGTGGCTGGACCACAGCTACGCCGACATGGTGTCAGTGCCCGGCTCGCCTTTTCGGGCGCTGTACGACGACAAGATCCTGTTCAGCGCGCAGCCGTTGGCGCTGGTGGTGGCCGAGACGCTCGAAGGCGCGCGCGACGCGGCGGCGCTGGTGCGCATCGACTGCGTGGCCGAGGCGCACAACACCGACCTGCGCGTGGCGATGAAGGACAAGTTCGAGCCGAAGAAAAAGCGCAGCACCTTCGAGGCGCCCAAGTCGCGCGGCGATGCGCCGGCGGCGTACGAGCAGGCGGCGCTCAAGCATCGGGCCGAGTACCACCTGGGCACCCACCATCACAACCCGATGGAGATGCATGCCACCACCGTGTTCTGGCACGGCGACGGCAAGATCACCGTCCACGACAAGACGCAGGGGGCCCAGAACGTGCAGGGCTACCTCTCGTCGGTCTTCAGTTTCTCCAAGAAGGACGTGCGGGTGCTGAACCCGTACGTGGGCGGCGCGTTCGGGTCGGGACTTCGACCGCAGTACCAGGTGTTCCTCGCCACGCTGGCGGCGAAGAAGCTCGAACGTTCCGTGCGCGTGGTGCTGACCCGCCAGCAGATGTTCAGCCACGTGCATCGTCCGGAGGCGGTGCAGACCGTGGCGTTGGCAACGGATCAGCACGGCGGCCTGCAGGCCATCATCAACGACGCGACGACCGCCACCTCGCGCTTCGAGCATTACATGGAGGTCGTGTGCAACTGGGGCCTCATGGCCTACGCCTGCGACAACGCCAGCGCCGAGTACACGCTGGCCGAGGTCGACACCTACACGCCCGGCGACATGCGCGCGCCCGGCGCGGCCACCGGCATGACCTTGTTCGAGATCGCGATGGACGAGATGGCGTTCGAGGCCGGCCTCGATCCGCTGGAGTTCCGGCGCTTGAACTACGCCGAGAAGAACGCGATGAACGACACCCCGTACACGTCCAAGGCCTTGCGGGAGGCGTACAACCGCGGCTCGGCGGCGATCGGCTGGCAGGACCGACCGCTGGCGCCGCGCGCGACGAAGGATGGCCACGAACTGGTCGGCTGGGGCATGGCGACCGGCATGTGGGACGCGATGTTCATGAAGACCGCGGCTACCGTCACGCTGCTGGCTGACGGGAGCCTGCAGGTGGCCAACGCCGGCGCGGACATTGGCACCGGCACTTACACGGTGATGACCCAGGTGGCCGCGGAGACGCTCGGGGTCGCCGTGGACAGGATCAGGGCCACGCTGGGCGACAGCGCTCTGTCGGCGGCCCCGGTCGAGGGCGGCTCCTGGGGCGCGGCCTCCACGGGTGCCGCGGTGCAACTGGCCTGCGAATCGATGGCCAAGCAGTTGCTCAAAGTCGCCGCGAAGATCGACGGCAGTCCGCTGCAGGGCGCGGCGTTCGAGGACGTCGAGTTCCGTGACGGCGTGATCCGGCTCAAGGCTGACGCCGCCAGGCAGGTCAGTCTGACCGATGCGCTTGCGGCGACGGGCAAGGACCGGATGGAGGTGGAGGAAACCGCCAAGCCGGGCCCGATGGACCTGATCAGCACGATGCGCAAGTCTCGCAACACCCACAGCGCGGTGTTCGCGGAGGTCAGGGTCGACGAAGAGCTGGGCGTCGTGCGCATCACCCGGGTGGTGTGCGCGGTGGCGGCGGGCCGGATCATCAATCCCAAGACGGCGCGCAGCCAGATCCTGGGCGGCGTGGTGATGGGCATCGGCATGGCCTTGCACGAGGAGACGCTGACCGACCACCGCCTGGGCCGGTTCATGAACCACAGCTTTGCCGAGTACCACGTGCCGGTGAACGCCGACATCGACACGATCGACGTGATCTTCGTCGATGAGCCCGACCCCGAGGTGACGCCGCTGGGCGTGAAGGGCCTGGGCGAGATCGGCATCGTCGGCACGGCCGCCGCGGTGGCCAACGCGATCTTTCATGCGACGGGCAAGCGGGTGCGCTCGCTGCCCGTGACGATCGACAAGCTGCTTTGACCCTTCCATCAGGAGTACGAGATTGAGCCAACATCTGAAGTCCCCCGTCCCGTTCAGCCCGGAAGTCGAGACCATCCCCGAGGACGAGGCGGAGACCATCGCCGAGCTCAACGAGACGATGGGCAAGATTCGACAGACCACGTACGAACACAGCGGACATGCGATGCGCAGTGTGCACGCCAAGAGCCACGGCTACCTGGTGGGCGAGCTGACCATCGAGCCTGGGCTGGCGGCCGAATTTGCGCAGGGATTGTTTGCGGGGACGGGCGCGCACCCGGTGCTCATGCGCTTCTCGACCAACCCGGGTGACATCCTGGACGACAAGGTGTCGGTGCCGCGCGGGCTGGCCATCAAGGTGCTGGGCGCGGACGGTCCGCGTCTGTCCGGCCAGGGGAGCACGCAGGACTTCGTGCTGGCCAACGGCCCGGCTTTCACCGTCCCGACTCCGAAGAAGTTCCTGCAGAACCTCAAGCTGTTGGCCAAGACCACCGACAAGGGCGAGGGCGCCAAGATCGCGTTGTCCGCCACGCTGCAGGCGGTCGAGAAGGTGGTCGAGGCGTTCGGCGGCAAGAGCAGCACGCTCGTGTCCCTGGGCGGTCATGCCGAGACCCATGTGCTGGGCGAGAGCTATTTCAGCCAGGCGCCGCTGCGCTTCGGCGACTTTATCGCCAAGCTCTCTGTGGTGCCGATCTCCGCGGGGCTGACCGCGTTGACCGACCAGAAGGTCGACCTCAAGGACAAGCCGGACGGCCTGCGGCAGGCGGTCGTCGATTTCTTTTCGGCGAACGGCGGGCAATGGGCGGTCAAGGTTCAGCTGTGCCGCGACCTGGAGGCCATGCCGATCGAGGACGCGTCCGTGGTCTGGCCGGAAGAGGACAGCCCGTATGTGACCGTCGGGACCATCACCGTGCAGCCGCAGTCGGCGTGGACCGAAGCGCGCGCGGCCGCCGTGGATGACGGCATGATGTTCAGCCCATGGCATGGGTTGCAGGCGCATCAACCGCTGGGTGGCGTGATGCGCTCGCGCAAGCTCGTGTACGAGAAGTCCGCGGAGTTTCGCGCAGCGCGCCTGGGTCGCCCGATGGAGGAGCCCAGCGCGTTCACAGGTCTACCCAGCTGACGGGCCTGACGACTCTGAGGGCTCTGACCGGGGTGGCCGAGGTGACCCAAGGGAGCCAGGTGAGCCAGGTGAGCCAGGTAAGAGCGCCGGGGCGGCGATCACGTTGGGAAAAGGATGGTCGCCGGGACAACGCGACCCCGGCAGCAATGCCGGGGTCGCTGTTGCGTTCGTGGTGTGCGCGGTATTCTTGGCGTGCGTTGCACACGCCGCGCGCGTCTCCTCAGGCGGCGGTGGCCATGCCCTTCCACTCGGACGCCGTGAGTTCGATGAGCTTGCCGCCCAGCTCTTCGAAAGCGGTCGCGCGGTCGTAGTCATCGACCTCCTGGCTGAAGTGGGTGACGGCGTTGACCAGGCCGTAGCCGGAGAGGTCGCCGCCGCGGATGAGGTGGCGCAGCACGCCCGAGCGCTCGGTGTCGCTCAGGTCGAACCGGTCGGCCAGCACCTCCACGCTCTTGACCGGGTCACCGGTCAGGCGCACGTCCATCGTCCGCTGCAGCTTGCGAGCGCTCTCGAGGAAGGTCTTCTCGGAGACGGTGGCCTGCACGACGTCCCGGACCTTGAGGAAGAACGCGCGGTCATCCGCGCGCAGGGTTTCCTCCTGGAAGATGCGAAGCGCGTCGTCTTCGCCGCCCAGCGCCCGGCCGACATGCGCCTTGCGCAGGGCACGCTCGGGAACGATGAGCCCGTTGCTGCACAGGACGCGAAACATCAGCGGCTGGACCGACAAGGTGCCGTGTCCGACTTCGGAGTTGGAGATCACGATGCCCGCCTGGATGATGTCGCCGGGCGACATCGTGTAGGCCAGTGGCGGGACCACCACCTTCAGGTACATCTTCGTCGCGGTGAGCTCCAGTGATTCGAACTGCACGTTGGGCAGCGTCATCAGGATCGGGATCACGGCGTTGGCCAGGTCATGGTTGTCCAGGCGCCGGTACCGGTCCGACAGCACGGCGCGGGCCTCGCCGTCGAGCGTGCGCACCATCTTGTGCCCCTCGTCGCACTGCAGCCAGGTGTTGACGTTGCGGTCCAGCAGCTGCGGTTGCTCCGAGCGCATGCGCTCGAAGTAGGCGAACGGGATGTTGAGCTTGGCCGCGAGCTGGCGCCGCGCGAGCTCCGTGACGGCGAAGTCGCCGCCGCCGGGGTGGTCGATGATCAGGTGCGTCGCGCCGGCTTCGCGTGTCTCGTGCCGCATCATCGAGGGATGCAGCACCAGGTCGCGCTTACTTGAGAGTTGACGCTCCAGTTCGGTTGCCAGGGCAACCAGGCTTCGTCCATTGCGCATGAGAGTCTCCAGTGTGAGGCAAGCGGGACGCGGTGCTCCCCACCTTGGGAGCAAGCGCCCCATGGGGTGGTGGTGTCGAGCGGCCTGAGCCGCTCGGCGAACGGCGCGACAAGTCGCGCGGGTGTCGACAGGCTGTCTTTGTCGGCGCTTGGGGCGTCCGGCCTGGCGTGACAGCGACCAGTGGGAGCAGAGCTCCTTGAGAAAGCTTCGGGGTCTGCCTTGTCCGTGCGTACCGCGGCTCGGCCGCACCGATGCACACAGACAAGGCGAGTCGCGGCCCGAGGGCCGCACTCGTCCCCGCGATGCCCCTTGCGCCTCTGCGCGGGAGGGATCGCTCATGCTGATGCTCAGGCCTCAGCTCGGCTGGGCTGGGCTCGGAGCGCGGGGCCCGATCGACTCGACGGGCATGGCGCCTCATGCAGCGCGCTTGACGTGCCGAACGACGCTCCACCACACGTCGGCCCAATCGGCGCCGGGTTTGCGCGGCACCAGCACCTGCACCTCTCGCTCGGGACCATGACTGGCTTCCTTGCGCAGCCGGCGCGCGAGCGCGTAGGCACTGGCCTCACCGTCAAAGCCCGCATCCGCGTCGTTGTCCCCGCAGATCAGGACGCGGCGGACATGGGGCGGCACCCAGAGCCGTTCCAGGTTGCCCGCGCTCAGTGCCGCCCAGACCGGGACGGCCTTCAGCAGCTGGACGGCCAGGGCGGTCTCGATCCCTTCCGCCACCGCGAGGGTATCGCTGCAGCTGAAGAGCCGGATCGCGGCGCCTTGGATGCCCGTCGACAGCACCTTTTTCGCGTCGGGCAGCGCCGCGCGCCGTCCACCGTCCAGGTAGGTCCTGTGCAACGAGATCAGCTCGCCGTCGGGTCCGTCGATGCGGGCCACCATGGCGGGAAACTCCGCCACGCGCTGTGATTTGCCGCCTTGGCCTCGCTCGTAGTAGCCGAGTTTCGGGTGGCATCGCAAGGCGAGGGGGTAGGCGTCCAGCCCCAGGCCGCGCCCGCTGAGGTAGCGGTCCACGGCGTCTCCGGCTTGCACGGGGCTGGCTTCGTCCCAGATGCGACGGGCCAGCGCCCGCATGCGCTCGACGGGCTGTTGCGCGACGGCGGCTGTGGCTTCGCCCGGGGCAAGTACGCCATCAGGCGGACCGTCGCCGTGAGGCCGGCGACGCCCTGCGCAGTCGACTCGCGAGCCATTCCACGAACCGGCCGGCAAACCACCCACGCAGTCGTGGACCTTGCGCAGCGCCGTGCCGAAGTCCCAGCCCATGACCGCCTGCAGCAGCTTGAAGCCGCCGCCGGGGCCGCAGTCCGGGTTGCGGCAGTGGTAGTTGCCTTCCCCGAACCGATCGGTGTACTGGAACCGGTCCGTGCCGCCGCACAGCGGGCAGGCCATGTTCTTTCGGCTGAGGACGGCGTCGTCCACGCCCAGATGGCGCAGGATCTCGTCCCAGCGGCCGTGCGCACGCGCCTTGACGTCGTCGACCCGGATCGCGTACTGCTCGTCCATCATGGCTGTATGCCGCACTCGTCGGCGTCCGCTTCGGGGCGCTGCCCGACGGGCGCCGGATCAGTTGCCGACCCAGCGCCCGGGTTGGGAGCGGGGGCGACGCCGCCATCGAGGTCGATGGCGCAGGGATTCAGCGGCGTGAGGGCCGATTCGCCGGGCGCGACCGTCCTGCTGTCGAGGAGGCGGCGAGAAGGGCGCTGCGGCGGTTCCTCGCTGTCCAGGTGCCAGGCGATGCCGTATGAAAGCAGGGTGGCCAGCACCAGCGCGAGTACACCAATGTATGTCTTCATGAGATTCTCCTGTGAGCCGGCGCGCGAGCCACTTCGACCCACGTCGAGCGACGTCGAGCGACGGCGGGTGATGCGGGGTCAAGCGAAAAGGTCGCCTTGCAGCGCGGTTTGCTTCACCTGCTCGTTGATGCATTGCGGGTTTCGGGCGAGCTGGGCTTCCACCCACGCGGGGTTGTCGGCCAATGCGTGCGTGACCCAGTCGGGGTAGCTCGCGAGGGACTCGATCAGCCATCGGCGCGCGTTGCTCGCCACGTGCTCTCGGATCGCCTCGCTGTCGACACGCCCGCAATAGGCGATGGGAGACAGCGGGCTGCACCCCACCACGCGCAGGCAGTTGACGAACGAGAACGGTCGGGCGTCTTTCTCCGGCTCCGTGAAGATCCAGCGCAGCGTGCTCAGCTTCTCGTCGAGCGGCGTCGCCGGCTCGGCCAGGTGCCGCACGTCCTGGAGCAGTCGCCAGTGGAGGAGGACGATTTCTTCCTCGGTCCACTCCATCGGTTCGCTACCGCCCTCGTCGTTGTCCTCGTCCACGCTGTCTGTGTCGAGATCGCTCATTTCGCCGTGGGTGAATTCGTGGGCGAATGAGCGGCCGCGGGGGACTGCGCCAGGACGCAGATAGGCCTTGGTCTTGCTCGATCGAGCTGACGGGTGATCCGTCGATGTGCGTTGCCGCATGGCGGCCTCCATGAGATGACGGAGGCGCTCCGGCCCTCAGGGGCGGAATGCCCCACAGGGTTGGATATCTCGGCGCTGGCCGAGGGAAGGGGTCGTGCGACCCGGGCTGGCTTGTAGACGGCGACGTGTCGCTGTCTTCGGTATGTCAGCTACCGACGGGAATTCTGTGGCGAAGCCCCTTCGCGTAGTCGTTTCAACGGTGTCAGGAGTGCCAAGAGAGGCGCCAAGACCGGGGCCAAGACCGGCGCATATTCCGGGGCCAGGACCGGCGCATATTCCGAGGCCAGAGCCGGCGCCGAGACCGGCGCGATCTCCGTCGGTCCGCCTCCTGCGGCGCCGCTCTCACATCTGCGAACCAGCAGCCGTTGAAGAGAAGCTAGTCATTCGCTGGCGCATCGTCAATGCACGGGACTGGGATGGCGCGGGCTGCCGGGGAATGTGTGACGAGCGGCGGTGCATTTCGGGGTGGTGGCGTCAGGGCGCGGTGCACATGATCTGCGTCCGGACCCGAACCTCGGAGGCATCGATGGCAGACAGCACGATCGTGAAGACCGACCAGGGCGGGGTGAATGAGCGCATCCTCGCCAGGGAGGCCAAGGCGGACTTTCGCCGTGTCGAAGCCGCCAGTCTCAAGATGCGCACGCACCTCACAAGCGCGGAGGCCAAGCGCCTGTTCGTTCGGATGTTCAACACCTTGCAGCTCAACGCGCACTTCATCTCGGTGATCGCGCGCACCCGGCTGGAACACCGCGAGGTCGAGGCGGTGGAGGCCACGCTTCGCCAAGAAATCGACACGGTCAAGGAGACGCTGGGCCACGCGATCGACGGCGCGGAGGCGCTGTTTCAGGCCAACGGCATCAGCAGCTTCGCCAGCTACGACACGCAGCCGCTGGAGGTCGAGGTGGGCATCCTGTCGTCCAGCGGTCGCCGGTACCTGGAAGTTCTTAACCAGTTCGATCAGCTGATGCCCTTGCTGCAAACACTGGAGATCCACGAGGTGATCACGACCAAGACCCTGGACATCCAACGCGCGACTTTGAAGCGTCAGATCCGCAACATCGCGACCTCGGCGCGGCGTCTGGCGACGGCGCTTCGTCGGCGGATGAACGCGCTGACGGGCGGCGTCGATGGCGCTGCAGGGCCTGCATCGCATGTTGGCATCCAGGGTCGAAAACCGAGTGTGGTCGACGGAGCCGTTCCGCCGGGGGCGATGCCGGGTCGGCGCGCCGATGTGCCAGTGCCGGAGCTCGCGGCCATTGAGCCATTGGACGGTCTGGGGTCGACGCGAGAAGGTGCCGAAATGGATGGCGCCGCCGGGCATGAGGAGCGTGCACTCGAGCGCCAGAACGAGGTGGAACAGGCAGTCGGTGCGATCCATCAGGAGGGGATGGCAGCAGCGAATTGCACACCTGAGGAGCATCGAGCGGATTGGGGAGGGGGGAGGGGCGATGCCGAACACAGTCCCCGCACTGACTCCGGCGAGGGATAGGCACAGGCATCTGACATTGCGGCGCTGCGAGCCAAACGTCGGCTTTGGCTGCGCGCTCCGTGTCCTAACGCGCGCGTCGGCTACCTTCAAAGTTGCCACTCTGGCGTCAGTCGTCGAGCGTCGGGGGGCTCATCTGCTTGATGCGCCCCACGCTACCGACGCGATCGATGCGACCGCGTTCCCCATTGCAGCAATCACTCTCCGCCCGCAGGTGAGCGCGATGGCGGCCGATGGAACGCTGGCTGACGACACACACGGGTAGTCATGCGTGATTTCGTCCGCCATGGACCGGCATGGACTGGCATGGCCCCGGTTGTCCTTGGCCTTCAGAAATGCATTCGCCGGGTCGCATATTCGGCCGAAAGAGGTGGCGAGCTATGAGACTGCGCTCGTCGTTGTCGCACGGATTCGCTACCCTTCAGGGCATCGGTCGTCACTATTGCCATCGCTCTCGCGCCTGGCCGACGACTTACGGAGGCCGCTGGACCTTCCTTCTCTATCCAGCCCCGCAGCGCTCTCTCAAGGTGCGGCGACAGCAGAGCTGACTCGCTGCATGCGAGGTCGACGACGGGATACGCCGCCGTGGCCCATCTCTTTTCGCAACCCATGCTGCCCGAGGGACGTCGGCGGCATGCCTCGGAGCGTGTCGTCCCTAACGTGTCGTGCTTCAGACCGCGCCGCACGTGAACGAGTGGTCGCCACAACCCCGGCGATGCCGGAGGAAAGGTCGTACCATGTCCTCGTACGTTCAACGCATGTCCGTTCTTCCGGACACCGGCTTCCTGCGCCAGGCGCAGGTGCTGCTCTTCGTTCCCATCTCCAAATCCACCTTGTGGCGCCGCGTGGAGGCGGGCTCGTTTCCTCAGCCGATCAAGCTGTCCTGCAAGGTGACGGCCTGGCGGGCGGAGGATGTGCGGCGGTGGATCACGGAGCAGGGCGCGGCTGTGAAGGCCTAGCTTCGACCCAGAACATCGAAAGCGAGCGTGATCGCGAGGGTTACGACGTCGGGTAGCGGCGTGCACAGCGCGTGCGCCACGTTTGCGTTGAAGCCTTCTAGCCGTTCAGCGCGATCAAAGATTGCTCCAGCGCTGTTCGCGAACATTGAGCTCGATCCGCGCGACGACTTCTTTAATCGCCCGCATTTGATCGGGCGTCAGGCCGCTATGGCCCGCGCATCGCAACTCGATGGCACAACGTGTAAGCGCGCTCACGGATTCGGCCGGGTCCGTGTGAAGTAGCTCTTGCGACAACGCGTCCGCGGCAAACGCGGCAGCGTCGGGATCGCTACGAAGTTCCGCTGGCAAGTTGCGAGCGAGAATATCTTCGAACAAGAGTTCGGCCGCCGCGCCATATCGCTGTGGGGAGGCCAATACGACAGGTGCCCACTGCGCTCGCTCTTCCGGCCGAGCCGCTGTGAGCAACCTGCTGCTGGGACCGATAGCGCCAATGTTGAGCTTGTGTTCCTTCACCTCAGCGAGATAGCGCCAAGCGTCGCCCGACCCACAGAACTGAGTAATGTTGCGATGCGCATGTTGAGCCGCCGAAAGCACCGCACGCTGTCGCTCTTCCCCGCCAGCGACGGAAACCCGCACCGTCTCGTCCGTGACTGGCTCCAGCGGAACGGCCGCACAGATTGCGGAGATCCGAAGGCCCACCCATCTGTCGTAGTCGTCCGCTGAAGAGCGGGCGGCATCCAATACCTCCGAAAGGGTCGCCGCCTTGGGGGAAACTGGCCAAGTCAAGGCCCGAATGCCCGGCCGCGACACTGCTGAAGCTGAGGCTGGCCCCTCGCCCACGGGCTCGGGAGCTTCGAGCGGCACCGCCTTGGCTACGGGAGGAGTTTTCCATTCTGGCGCACTGCCGCCTGGTCCAACGAACACGAGCACTGCGATGGACGCGACGGCAAGAACCGTCGCGGCGACAACCACAGCTCGCGTTCGGCTCACTTGCACTGGTTCAATCCCACTGAATACACCTCCGCGATCTCGGCACTTAGCGCGTTGCAAGCCTGAGCGGCGGCGGTCTTGCGCTGCCCCAACGTGCCCAGTGAAGGCAACTGGTCATACACGTGTCCTGTGCAATCGGCCTTGGCTCGCAACATGTACGCTGGTCCCGATTCTCCATCGTTCACGCACGGAATGTTTTTGCGCCACTCCCCGGCTGCGATGCTTGAGATTTTTCCTAGATCATCGACTTGAACGGCCTTCACAACCTCGATGAGGCCGCTACGACTGTCATTGTTGATGCCGATGGGAATGAAGTCGACAGCTCCGATGTCATCACATCCAACAGACCGAGTTCCGTAGGGTGTCGACACCGTGGTGCGGCAGCGGACGCCATCGGTGACGACCTTTGGCAGAACCACATCCACGATGGCGGGGACCCACTCAGATCGATCGGAGTTGAAGAAGTCCAGATCCAGCTCCCATTCCAGATCAAGATCGTCGGGCAAGCAGGGACTGGTCCTTGCGGCGCTCGTGCCTGCTCGAAGACCCAGGTCACAATTGTCGTCGCCTATCTCGGCTGTCGCTGGAGGCGGCTGCTGTCGATCGGATTTTGAGGACGGACTGGTCTTGCGACGCTGGATCTGTTTCACGCGAACGATGGTGGAGTCCAAGGCGGCCTCAAGACTTTTCACCGGCAGTTTTGCGCCGTCATCGGCTGCTGCGGCAACGCCGGCGAACGAGAAACACAAGACGGCGACTACAAGATGTTGAAGTTTCTTCATATGCTCCCTAGGTGAGATGCGGAGCTTATGAAAGCGATTTCATATCTGGGTGGAAGGAATTCTTCTATCGATTCTCGGGCTTGCCCCCTGGGATCCCAGCCCCATGCGACTGCCTATAGCCTCGGGGGCTCGGAATGCGCTCATCGCTCACGCTGCGCTGGCGAATATGCGTCGTCGGTGGCTGGGCAAAAGCGCCCCTCCAGGCGGGTGAGGCCCCAGGAAACCGACCTTCGTATGCCTCAACATCCATATGGCGAGGGCCGCCGTCGAAATGCCGCTTGCGAGAGCGGGAATTCGGGAAGCGGCAATCGTGTCGTCCGTGGACTATTCCGCTATTGCTCGCGGGAGGATCACATGGTCGGTCATGGCAGTCACGCGTTGTCCGCCGAGCTGCTGCGAGAGGTGCTTGCGGGCGGTACGTATGAGTCTGCGGCTCAAGGGCGTGGCCTTAGCCGCACCGCGGTCGAGCGCCGCGTCAAATCGCTTGTCCTGTGTCTCATTCGCGAAGGCGCGATGACGGGACTCAACGAGAGTCAGGCACTGTTCGTCAGAAAGCTTCGGGAGCACCGCGTGCGGATCGAGGCCGCGTTGGATGGGTACACCCCTGTAGCTCTGGCCGAAGGTGAAGTTGCGTCGCCGGTGCTCTCCGATCTGGACGTTCAGGCCGCCGTGCGCCGGGTACGGCTCCGCACCCGTTCGCCCGAGCGGGACACCGCGATGTTTCTGATCCTGTTGGCCACGGGTCTGCGACCGCTAGAAGTTGCGAGGCTCGAGATCCGCGACTATCTGTGCGCGGACGGGGAGGTCAGGACGTACTCGCAGGTGCGGGAGGGTGTTGCGACCAATCGGTCAGCACGCCCGTTGTTCTTCACCAGTTCCGCAGCCCGTGAGGCAATCGACACCTACCTTGAGCAACGGGCGACTGCGGTGGGGCGCGACGTCACGGCGCCTTACCGCGGACTGGTCGCCAGCGATGCGCTCTTCTTGACTGAGGCGCAAAGGCCGTTCCACATTCAGGCTGTCGCGACCGCCAGTGGCACGCGGTGCTTGTGCCAGGAAATCCACTACGCCTACAGGAAGATCTTCAGGCGTATTGGGTGTCCGGGGCTGACTGCGCTGAGCGTGCGGGACACGTTCATGGACCGGCTGAGCCGACGCGGCGCCGACGCGGGGCAGATCGGCGAGCTGCTGGGCATCCGGGAGCTGCGCTCGATCAAGCGTCCGAAAGTTCGGCTGGAGGAGTTGGTGAACGAATTGGTTTGAGGCAGCTCAAGCCGTCAACAGCAGCAGGCGCCGCAGCGACATAGTTCCACAGTCCGATCGGCGTCCCGCGCTGAAAGGCCTCGGACCGGATTCAATAACGGCACGGCGTTTCCCTCGTGTGATCAGTCGCACAGTCGAGCAGTAGGGCAGTAGGTGGCGCGGTCCGCCGGCGATCGGTCGGCCCATGCCTCCCGCTAAGGCGGAAGGCAGGGCGTCCGATGTGCTCTTTGCCGGTGCGCGTGTCCGTCAGCCGGCGTTGGGCTCGCCATCCAGTTCTCCTGGCGAGGCGGATGCTTCGCGCAAGCTCGCGCCTTGCCGGTCTGCGGCCCTGCGTGCGCGTGTGCGCATTGCAGGATCCGCATCCTCGAAGGGGTCGTCTTCCAGCTGCTGCCTCGCCTGCTTCAAATCCGTTGGCGGACGCTCATCCGTCTCCGCATCTCCGCCAGGTAGGCAGGCGAGCAGCAGTTGCCCGCCGTGGCGTGCAGCGCGAATCAACACCTGCGGCGTCGCGATGAACACGGCTGCGAACGTGGCGCGGACCAGCCGTCCCAGTCGCCGATTGCGTGCCTCCCGGTCTTCGTGGAGGCGGATGCAGCGCTGGCAGGACAGGCACAGCCCGAGATGGCGTCGTCGCAGCGTCTCGTCGCGCTCGAGCTCGGCGAGTATCTCCATCGCCAGTGTCGCGTCGCGCCTCGCTTGCGGGTAGAAGCGGTCCCAGGTCTGCTCCTCTTGCCGCTCGACGCTCTTGTTGCGACGGCGCGGCGCCGGCAGCGTTTCTCTTTCCATGTTCATGGCAGAACCTCCGTGGTGAAACTCCGGTTGGGGAAAGCGCAGGGCCGTCCCGTCGCTCCGGGAGCGTGGGTCGACCGTGCGCGCTGGGTGATGGCGTCCGACGCTGGTCCGGATGCCGCTCGGTTCGACCCATCTCGTGGGCGAACGTCGGTGGGGCTCGTGTCGCGAGCTCCTGGGCGACAGCCTCCGCCTTGAGAGGCAGCGGTGTCGTCGTCTTCGCGAGCAGTCGACGCATCAGAGGTCTGCTTGCGTCGTGCTCGTTCTGGTCGTCCTGGACGGCGGGCTCGTTCGGTACCCCTGGCTCGCTTGGCTCATGACTTCGGTGGCATGGCTCCAAGCGGGATGGGCACTGCAAGTCTCTGCGCCCATCATCAATCGGCAGGGCGCGGACTTTGCCGTTCTAACTGGGTTCAGTAACGCCCGCAGGCCGGAGCCGCCGAGCAGCACGCAGCGCGCGTGCGTTGTCTCCAACATCGACATGGTGTCCTCCAAAGGAATGGGGACACCTCTTCGCGGGGGAAGGTGGTTCCCCGGTTGGGTTGCCGACCCTGTGAAGGGCCAGCGCTCGATGGCGACGCTTTGAGCGTCGCGCCGGTTGGCTGCGAGTCCGTTGGACCGCAGCCGGTGGACTGAGAAGGTCGAAGCCGGCTGACGCGCCGGCCAGTCGCTAAGCGCGCCGCCTGTGGGTGCGATGCGCGGCTGTCTGCATAGTCGCCTGCACACCCACCTGTACACCCACCTGTACACCCACCTGCGAGCCCGCCTGCAGACGTCACGACGCTTGCCTGCGGAACGTGTTGCCGGAGGTCCGGCGTATCCAGGGCGAGTGACGATCGCGGCGCCAGCGAGGCTGGACTTCAGCGGCCCGTGAGAGGCCTCGAGAAGGCTGTGTGGACGCGATGCCCACGGGTAGCCCCAGCACTATGGACGTTCTTCTTGGGATCGGTGCGTCGGTGATCGCGACCGACGCGAGGGGAGGACGAATCTGCGGCAGCCGGGGCAGATTCGGAGTGGCGAGGAGTAGCGCCGCGTGGTGCGTCGGGTGGGAGCGGCGTGGTCGTGCAGGGTGGGGGTGACTGGCCGTCTGCGTGGCCCCGCTGATTTGGGTGGCCCTGGCGATCCCACGCCGGAAATGCCGCCTCGGTCGATTGATTTCCGGCTAGCGGAGGTGGGGCGAAACGGCCACCGTAGGCGCCAGGAGGCGCGCGATGAACTCTCAACAGTTTGAGGTGGCGGGGCGAAGGGTCGGCAGTGACGATGCGGTCCTGCAGCAACTGCTGGCCCGTGCGTACGAGTCCCCGGATCGGCCGCGTTGCCTGTGCTGCGAGGGCGGAGTGGAGATGTATGTCGCCCGGCATCGCCAGTTCGTCCTCAAGCGCATGCCGGGCTCGGGCGCGCGACATCATCCGGATTGCCCGTCGTATGAGCCTGACGAGCAGCTCTCCGGGCTGGGCGAGTTGGTGGGCGACGCCGTGCTGGAGCCCCAGCCCGGCTGCTACGACCTACGGGTCAATTTCCCGTGGACGCGCGTGGCGGGGAAGGGCGTGCCGCGAGGCGAGGCGGAGGAGCCCGCGGAAGTGGCGGTCGCGCGACGTCGCATGAGCTTGCGGGCCTTGATGCACTTCCTCTTCCATACGGCAGGCTTTGATCGGTGGTCGCCGGCGATGGAGGGCAAGCGCAACCAGGCAGTGCTGCACAAGTACCTGATGGAAGCCGCGGAGGGCATCACCGTGCGCGGCATCGGCCTGGCCGAGCGGCTGTATGTGCCTGAAGCGTTTTCGGAAGCGGGGCGTGAGGAGGCCGCGCGGCGGCGCCGCGCGAAGCTGGCCGTCCTGCATCCTCGCGACGGACAGACGCCGCTGGCCCTGGTGATCGGCGAGTTCAAGGGGTGCGATGCGTCGGCGGTGGGCCGGCGGATCTGGATCAAACACGCACCGGACGCGCCCTTGCTGGTTGCTTCGCGCACGTGGGAGCGCATCGAGCGAGGTTTTGGGGCGCTACTCGAGGCGCGGCATGCGGATACTGGTCAGCGCGTTCGGGTGATTATGGCGGCGCTCATTCGGGCGCGGCGGGAGCACACATACGAGGTGGATACCGCGAGCCTGATGCTGGCAAGCGAGCATTGGATCCCGCTGGAGGGCATCCATGAACTCGCGCTGGTGCGTGCTCTGGTCGAGCAGCGTCGTCGGTTTGTCAAGCCATTGCGCTACGACTCCCGCTCGGTGGCCGCGTTCGCGAACGCGTTGCTGCTCGACGCCGGGCCGCGTCCTGTGCCGCTCCATGTCCTCAGTCCATTTCTGGCGGGGAAAGAGCGGGAGGGGAAGGAGAGGGGGCTGCGAGAGGAAACACAGGCCTGGCGCTGGAGCTACGGCGACGAGATGCCTGCGTTTCCATTCCTTGTCCAAGGCAGCCGGTGAACATAGTTCTCAGCCACGGGCGAAGCAAACGACATTGGATGAACTGAACCACAACGTGTGAACCCATTCCCTGGGATTCCCCTGTGACGACTCCGCGAGCATGCTGATCGGGCTAGCAGCTGCAACGTCTCCGCCAGCTAACTGCGTGCCGTTAAGAATTGGCAAGAGGCAAATCCGAGAGCCCATCATCTCCGCTGCCCGAGCCGGTGCATCGAGTGCAATCGGCCAAACGTTGGCGACGATATGGACAACGTTAGGAATCTCGCGAAGAGCGTGACGGTTGTCAGTGTCGCCGCGGCCATGGCGATCTCTGTTCCGTGCCATTAATGTCTGAGACGTGTCATTAAAGTGGAGACACGGCAGTTGAATCGCAGCGGCTGGTCCGCCCACGACATCACACTGCCGGTGCCTGCACGGCATCGCCGATGTTCGGGGAACGCTAACGCGAAGGACTTCCTTGGCGATGAGGATGCATGGCGAAGGAGGGCGAGCGCGAAATCTGACGAAGGTCAGATCTGATCAGCTCCGGTCAGCGCTCAAGCTGCTCGACCAAGGTCCTGAACACGCCATCTACGTCGGAAGACGGGTCACCCGCCCTGTCTCGGCCATATCGCGCTGACAGCGACGGCAGGTACTCCTGTCGTGCTTCTTCGGCTTGTTCCAACTCACTTGCGCGCGCTCGAAGCTGCTTCAACTCTTGGTCAAACTGTGCTTCTAAGTTATGGACGTGTTGAGGATGCGAATGCCACGTGCCCAAGTACCGAACCGCTCTTCGGGTATCGTTCCACATTTGCTGCGCGCCTTCCGCGTGGCCTTGCGGAAGGCGCTCGAAAAAGTCCCGCTGGATGCGCAAGAGGCTACTCATACAATGCCTGTCCGTCATACTGGGCAGTAGAAGCCCAGCGAAGCGACACCCCAGTTGCCTAGCTTCCCGTCCAGCAGTCTTCTGCCTTGGAACCTAAGCAAAACTTAGGGACAAGGATACGTGAATATCTAAGAGTGGCTTAGGTGAAAGCGACGCTTGGAAAACCCGAGGGGAGAAAGCCGAAGGCAGCCGATGTAGATGGCCTGCCCGTGTTCGCTTGGCGGTTTGTTCAGGCGCGGGAGCGCGCTGGGCTCACGTTGGAGCAGGTCGCCGTCGCCGCTGAGATCGAGGACGCAGCGTGCGAATGAGTCAATACCAGCGGGGCGTTCACACGCCGAGGTTCAACGTCGCTCAGCAGCTTGCGAAGGCGCTCCGGGTACCGGTCGAGTTCCTCTATTCGGCCGACGATGAGACGGCGAAGATGCTGCTGCTATGGCATGCCCTGACGACGGATCAACGCAGCCAAATACTCAAGTCGCTACAGAATTCGCAACCTGAGTAGTACGCTGCATTGGCGGAGCTGCGTCAGGTGCCGTGCGCTCACATCGGACATCGAAACGCGCGCCTGCAGGGACGAGCTTGGGTGGCTCAGGAGAAGGTGGGCATGGAACATCGGGATCGATGACTCCAGCAGCAGGGCCCGCATCAGCCGAAACGAGTCAGGCGTGCATGAGCCGCCGGTGCAGACTGCACAAGCAATCGCGCGCGCGTTAAAAGTGCCGCTCGCGTACTTGTACTGTAAGTATGACTCCATGGCCAATCTGCTGGCTGCTTTGAACGAGCTTCCGGAGCCGCAGAGAGCAGTAGTCGCCGAGAAATTCTCCCGAATGCTTGGCGAGCGCGATTAATAGCTGTGGGATTGATCGGCCGGAAGTGGACCGTCGGAGCTGGCGTCATAAACGCTCATTCGAGGTAGCGCAAATCCCCATTCAAATACTCTTCTTCCGATTTCGAACCAATGCGTTGCATTCGGATCAGATGCCACCGCTTGACAAGATCTGTGTACAGAACGTCGTCCTAGCAGCTTGACAACGGCCTCAAGTAGTTTGTCTCCGAAGCCTTGCACAACAAAACATTGACAGGCGCTGGGAGTGCTAATGGTGGCGCATTGGCTGGAGGAGAGACAGGCCGACGTAAAAACGCCCTTCGTTGCCAAATCATTTGCCACCTTCGTCCAGAAAATTTTCTGTGGAGTATTGGCATCATAAGAAAAAATTTTCCTCAATGAAACGCCAAACTTTAAATCTCCATGATGATGCGCATGAGGGAGTTGGCTAAATATTTCGTTTCGGTGGCGCTCCCAAGCTAGGCTATGTGTGGGCGGTACGGCCTCCTCAAAAAAGATCAGCGGAATGATGTTTTCCACTTCTCTAGATGGAATGTCCCAATAACTGCAGACCGCGCCGGAAATCGCTGCGAATCCTTCGCACTTTTTTGCAGTTGAATCTTTCTCTTGGCCTGGATGAAGGCGATCACTGTCGCTGATGCATAGCACCCAGTTTCTTTCAACGACGACGGCGTTCATTAGGCAATCTGGAGTGGTCGAACCCCCTCCGCCTAGTTTCGTTAAGGCAATCTGACACCCGATTCGATTGCTAGTGGCGTACTGTCGAGCGGCGTGTTCGAATAAATTCGCGTCGTCTAAATTTTCGGTGACTAGTACCGCTTTCGCCAAGCCGTTGATGCCGATAAATAGTAGCGGGACGTCCCATTCGTGGTCGGATAGTCTTACAGGTTCTTTGCGTTCGTCATATGAAATGACAACGTGAATGCTCAAGCTTCGAGACAGGGGCGCAAACGTGGAGAAATTGGAAACGATGTGAGAAAGAACGCGACGGGCAGCCAATGATAGCGACTGACTTTTCTGCAAATGGGTTAGCGTTTTTCGGTCACCAAACACGAAATGTTCGCCGCGACGAACTGCATTTAAAATGCACTCCAGTCCTGAGCATGCCGTCATGTCGGACGACAAGTCGACGTTTTGCAATGAAGAATCAAGCCGAATGTGCATGATGCTAAGCGTAAACCGATGGCGTGAAAAATCCCATGGGCCAATTTGTTAGTATTCCATCGTCATCAAACTCGGAAATTCTTAACTTCGACGGGGATGTGGAGTCGGCTTGCTCGAAAACAATAACTTGAACATCTTCGGATGATAGTCTTCCATCCGCAATCAATGCGCCCAGTCTATTAATTAGATCTGCGCTGTGCGTCTCGGCAATAATGCTCAACCTAGAGGCGTTAGCAGGCAGGCCGTCATCCTCCCTTTTTAGGTCTAAGGCTGCAGCGAAAACATCCCCTAGCTTCGCTTGATAGTCTGGATGTAAGTGAAGTTCAGGCTGTTCTATGACTAGCGTTGGACAGGTTGTGTCCGTGTTCCAAGGAGTGCTCTTGCTCTTGCGCTTGCTAGCAGCCCAGAGCTGCACCGCGATTGGAAGCATCTGGGAGAAGCCGAAACCCATATCGGCGATATTGGTTTCGCCTCCACCAGTCTGTTCGATTTTCAATGAAACATGGCCGCCCTGCTTACTCGGTTTGACCTTGAAGCCGAAATGTTCTTCGAGCCACGCATTTAGGTTATGAAGCTCGGGCCAACTTAAATTGTCTAAAAACATGGCGATGTTTTCGCCTTTTGAATCAATTTCTCCAACGGCCAGCGCTTGTTGACGATAGTAGCGTTGTGCATTTGCGCGCAACGGTTCAAGATATATTACCTCTTCAGCAAATCTGGATAGACACAGATTTGCCTGCTCAAGAATCGGTGCCAAGTGAGCCGCGAATGAGACGTCGCAGAGTCGCTGAAAATAGTATCCGTCGAATCCTTGGGCGAGCAAATTGTCCCGGAAGGAAGGTGGGCGCGTTACGTGCGACAAGGTTTGAAAAATATCTTCGCGATAACCTATGGGGATTCGGTCGGCTAGCTGTCTTACCTTTTCCTCTGCCGTATTTCCATGAAGAAAATTTCTAAGCAGTCTGCTCTGCTCAGGTCTGAATACGTTATGCATCTCCCAATACTTAAAGTCGTCTTTTTCGCCGGGTACAGCCTTGTAGCACTGAGGAACGGGAATTAGGGTACTCTGCTCTGCAAAGAATGCAATTGAGGAATCGCGTTGCCAAACGTAGTTTCCTGACGTTATGCTTTTGGCAAAGCCAAACTCATCAATTTCTACCTTTGCATTGTTTCCGAAAGCATCGAGTTCGATCTTGGAAACATAGGTGCTGTTCTTTCCGTCTCGCATCGTTGCTCGGATGACAACTGTTCCGGAGGAGACGAGGCGTACCATTGAGAGTCTTCCATCATGTCTGCGACTCATGCTACGAAACTCTTCCGGACTCGCTTCAAACTCAAAATTTACGGTAATTGTCTTGTCCGTCACCTGGCGGCTAACGGCAACGTCAAAGCTGCCAAAATCCACTAGTCTGCCCCACCATAGTAAAGGTCCCTTTTTTACTGCTTCCGCACTCTGTTTAAGTAGCGGAAACAACCGGGCAAACGTGCTCTTCCCGGAGCTATTACGACCCACAAGAATAGTTATTGGCTTAAGTTTTATGAGGCCGGTATTTTCGAGGCTACGCAGATTCTCTGCCCCGATAGAAGTTACTCTCAGCATTTAAGTGACCTATTTCGAATGGTGACTTCCGAAACGCTCTTTGTCGCACAAAGTAGAGGGCATTTGTCTAGAGCAGTTTGTGGCATGGGGTTTATTTGGTTCGCCGCCGACATCGCCCGCGAAGTTTAGCGTGCCAGCTGTCGCGATATTCGCTGCGGCTAAGTCAGCTAGCCCAAAAATCGGTTGAAGTTTCGATGTTTGGGAAGCACGTCGCTACCTCTGTTGCGTCTACCAGAGCTGTCACATAACGGAGCGTGCCCAACCTGAACCCGCGCAAGCCCTTGTATAGACGCATTGCGACAACGAGACCAGAGGGAAGATCAGGTGTGCTTGGGGTCGGAAAGCGGCACTCCGGCCTGCTCGGTGCGCCTTCCCATGTCCAACGTCAGCCGGTCCGTGAATTGCGCACGCATGCTGCCTGCAGAAAGGGAAAAGCCCCGGAGCACAATGCGCCCGAGGCTCGATTCCGATGCGACAACCCTGGGTCGTGAAGCAATGGGAGCGCGTTGATTGCTCCCGATCAATGCTTGCACCCTGATAACTGGGATCAATACATGCTGGTCCGTGTCGCACGGCGGCGGGCATTTGCTGCTTTGAAGGCTTCACTGTCCGATGCGACGCGGGCCTCAGTGCGAAAGCTGCTCTTACACACCATACAAGTGAATGCGCCCTTGTTGTCGTGATGTAGACGAGCAAGTCGCTTATCGTTGTCGTGACACGGCTGGCAATAGGGCTCCTCAATGCTTGCATCGCCGTCCCTGGGTAGCCAATAGCAGGGTTGTTTCCAAACTAACGCTGCACGTTGCTTGGCCGCGCTTTCGAGGGAACGGATCTGTTCCTTTGCTGCGAGAAGCTCTTGCTGGACTCCAGCTGCTTCCAGTCTGACATCGGCCAAGGTGGAAATTAGGTCAGCCAGCTTTAGTTTGACTTCGGCCTGCTCAAGAGTGGAGCCGCTGTCTTTGATTGCCTTCGCTAACTCGGAAGCTGTCTTGACGCCGCCGATGAGAGCTGTGATTGCCGCAATGTCCATGTGCGCATTGAAGCACAAGCGCCCTCGCCGCAGGCCTCTTGATCCAAGTTCGAACGAGGGGCTGTACGTCTACTCTCGATTGATGATGTCGATCTGGGCTTCGATCTCTCCGCGGACGTCACTCGCCTTGCCCTGAAAATTCACAGTACCGTTCTTGAAGACGTTCACGATGAGTCCATCCGTGAACGTGATCTTCACGGTCCCGATTGCAGTCGCTGCGGATGCTATCGCTTTGGGATACGAGTTCGCGATGTGCTTGATCAGGCGATCTGGGTCACCACAAGTGCTTGCCATGGTCCCTCCTCTAGGTTGGCTGTTGGATGCTACTCAATTGACGCGGTCTGCGTGCTAGGTTTTTGCGTGAGACATTCGCCGGCGTTGGGCTCCCTTGCGCATATTGACCAGCAGCGCAGTCGGTGCTGCGGCGCGAATGCAGGCGCTCATTGCCAACACCTTTGATCGGTCGCACCGACCCAAAGAAAAAGCCCCCGACACCTTGCGATGTTGGGGGCTTCAATTTTGGCTCCTCGACCTGGGCTCGAACCAGGGACCTACGGATTATCAGTCCGCCGCTCGCTCGTGTGATCGCCATAGCCTTGGACAACACGAAGAGTCTGCCGCGCGTCACGTGGGTCAAGCGCGTGTGCTGGTGGGAAGTGATGACACGCGAGTGAACGTTCTATCGAGCGCGCGCATTCCTTGGCGGGTTGAGCATGGCGCATTCGATGGCTTCCACTAGTGCCGCACCGGGCTTGGCGAATGCCGCGGCGCATTTGAGCAGCACCGAAAGTGACGGTTGGCGTTCTCCGCGTTCCAGCTTTCCGTAATAGGACCGATCGATGCCGGCCAGCAAGGCGAAAGAATCTTGAGCAAGTTCTCGCTCAAGGCGCCACGCACGCAGCACTGTCCCACAGGCTTTCGCCACCGCTGGGTCAAAGGAATCGGCACGAGGGGCGGGTCGGATCGCCGCCCGCTTGGAAGGAGGAAATGAGGTGGCCATCTCCCGAAGCTTTTCAGCCGGTGGCCCGACCTGGCCACGGCATATATGCCGTATACTGCCTTTGCGGCTTGACGGGTTTGCCGCATGGAGCGGTTCATGTTCAGCTCTCGTGATGACGTCGGTAATGCAGCTCAGCGGCTGGCGAGACAGGGGTTGGTAGGCAGGGAACATGTGCGACCGAGGGCGGCTGCACGACGTGCCGCGCCGCTGCGTCGCGGCGCCAGCGTACTTTTCAGCCAGCAACGCGTTTCGATGCTGGTCGCAAAGAGATGCCTACCCGAGGCGCTTCATGCTTAACGATGTGGCAATGATCTTCGCGCGTATTCGCTTGGCGCTAATGCGTCGCGGCCGCTCCGAGGAGGACGCTGACGACTTCGTGCAGGAGGCATGGGTGCGTTTGGTCTGCTACGAAAATATCCAGCAAGTTGAGCGGCCGGAGGCCTTTCTGATGCGAACGGCGTTGAACCTCTCAGTCGACGCGCACCGTGCGCGCGTGAACCACGGCGATCAAGTGGTTCTCGATGAGATATTACTGGTGGACACCGCCCCTGGCACGGAGGCCATCGTGCTTGCTCGAGAGCGCTTGGCTCGTTTGAACGAGTGTGTGAGCCGTCTGAACCCCAAGACACGCGAGATCTTGCTGGCGCACCGAGTGGATGGCCGGACGTACCAGGACATCGCCCGCGATCTGGGATTGAGCGTCAGTACAGTGGAGAAGCATGTGGCCAAGGCGACACTGCAGCTCATGACATGGATGGAGGGGTGGTGATGTTTGGAGCGGTCCGGGAACACGCCGCGTGCTTCTGAAGTGGGCGCGGTCGGCGGTGGCGCACGAGGCTGCGGCGATCAAGGGCGTCGCCTTTGCCGTGGAAAACGGAATAACGTCGCCTACGTTCGGTCGATTGCTGCGATGATCGTCAACGCGAAGCGCTGGCCCTCATCGATCTCGATATCGAGGTCACTGCAAAGATGCTTGGCCGCACTTCTGAGGAGGTGCTGCGCCATGAACAGGAACTGGCAACCGGCTTTTTCTCGCGTGCGGGCCGCGCTCATGCGGCGGGGACGATCGCGCCACGACGCCGACGATCTGGTTCAGGAAGCATGGGTCAGATTGGCGAGCTTCGCACAGCGCCAGCCGGTGCTGGAGCCCGAAGCCTTCCTGATGCGCACCGCGCTCAACCTGTCGATCGATGACTACCGGAGTGGCCGCAGCCGAGGCGAACAGGTGCTGCTGGACGATGTGGAAGAGATGGAACTTGTGGATACGACACCGACCATCGAGACGACCTTGATCGCCCGTGAGCGCCTCGCGCACCTGAGCCAGAGTCTCGCGGGCTTGGCCGCCAAGACGCGACGGATCTTCCTCGCGCACCGCGTGGAAGGTCTGACCTACAGCGAAATTGCGCGAGCTCAGAAACTGAGCGTGGGCGCCATCGAAAAACACATTGCCAAGGCGACGCTGCACATCACGCGCGACATGGAGGGGTGGTGACCATGGCCCCTCGAGTTACTGGTCCCGACCCTGTGCCTGCTCCGGTCCCGCCACGGCGCGAGCCGCACGGCACTTCGTCTGGCGGTCGGTTAAACAGCGAGGAGTCGGCCCCTTTGCCGATACCGTCGCCGGAGATCGCCGCAGAGGCGGCGGTCTGGATCGCGCGGCTGCATGGGCCGGAGCGTTCGGTGCAGATGGAACGCGAATGCCGGGCGTGGCAGGGGCGGTCGGACATGCATCGGCTTGCCTTCGAGCGTTGCACCGAAGTGTGGGAGGCGGTCCCGGGGCTGACTCTCGCGGACGCTTTTTCGGCGGGCTCGCGTGAGCTGGGGGAGCTCGCTTTGGTGGGCAGGCGGCGAAGGAAGTGGGCTTGGGGTGGCGTCGGGTTGGCTGGGGCCGCACTCGGACTTGCCGTCGGCGCTGCACTGCTCGCTGGCCGTGGGGCGCCGAGCTACTCGACCGGCATCGGCGAGCAGCGTAGCGTGTTGCTGGCCGACGGCTCGCGCGTCACCCTGAACACCAATACGCGCGTGGAGGTCGACCTGACGCCAGAACGCAGGACCGTGCGCGTCGAGGGTGGGGAGGCACTCTTCGAGGTCGCCAAGGACGCGCGACGGCCCTTCGTCGTTCGGGCGTTGGACAGCGAGGTGGTGGCGTTGGGAACCGCCTTCGCGGTGCGACTGGGCGAGCCCGCCACGCAAGGTAACGCGCTGGCCGTGACGCTCATCGAAGGCCGGGTCAGCGTGCGGGCGGCGAGTGGGACCGGCGGGGCGAGGGCTGGAGCCGGCGCCGGCGCCGACAACGGCTCGGCCCGGGGCAGGGAACTCACATTGCTGCCAGGCGAGCGCGTCAAGTTCTCCAAGGCGCTCCCGCCGGGCCAAGAGGGCCGGCCGGCCGACAGGTCCGCGATGGGCATGACGTCGAGCACAGCTTCTGGCGCTGGCGCTGGCGCCGGCCAAGAATTCGTCGGCACGTCCGTGGTGACGCGCGACCGTCCGCGCATCGACCAGATCATCGCGTGGAAACGCAGCGAGGTGGTGTTCGACGATGTCTCGCTGCCGGAAGCCGTGGGCGAGATGAACCGCTACAACCGCGAGCCCATCGTTCTCGCCAGCGACGCGGCCTTGTCGCGCCTGCGGGTGAGCGGCTCGTACCGTGCCGGCGACAGTGACGGCTTCGCGCGGGCCGCCGCCATGCTGCACAGTCTGGTCGTGCGCCGGCATGACGGACGTTTCGAACTGCTGCGTCCGCAGTAGGAGAACTCCTAGCGTAATTGCGCCGAACGACGTCGTCATCTGGACTAGCCATATCGGCGATGGAGACAGACGACAATGTTCAAGCACATGACTCGGGCGCCACGAACGCGCCGACACTTGCCCAGCAGCGTGGCACTCGCCGCACTGATCCTGCTTGGCGGGATGGCCTGCGAGGCTGCGCTTTCGGCTGAGCCGACGCCGCATGCGCGATACCGCATCGATCAACCGGTACAGCCCCTGGCGGACGCGCTGCGTGCGATCGCGGCCAAGACGGGCGTTTCGGTGCTCTTTGACCCCGTGGCGGTCGGAGACCGCCAGTCGCGTCCGGTCAACGGTCAGCTCACGGCTGCCGAGGCGATCACTCGAGCGGTGCAGGGGTCGGGGCTGCAGGCGATCGTGATGCCTGATGGGTCCATTGTCGTGCGTGGCGCGGCGCCCGTTGAAGGAGCGGCCTCGCGTCCGGTAAGCGCTCTTGCAGCGGGCGCCGCGGGCGGAGCGGACGCGGTGAGCGGCCTGCCGGCTTCGCTGGGAGGCGCCTCGGCGACCGCATCGGGGGGCGCATCCAGCCGCACTCTCGTTGGCGCATCTGGGGCATCTGGCGCCGGAAAGAATGCCGCCAATCCGGCAGCTGTCGGTGCGGAGGGCGTGACCTCGCTCTCGCGTGTGGAGGTGACCGGCTCACGGCTCAAGCGCATCGACGCGGACGGCCCGGCGCCCGTGAACGTGTACACCAAGGTCGATATCGACCGCAGCGGCCAGCCCACGCTGGAGCGCTTCATCAGCAGCCTCAACGAGGCGTCGGTGAGCCCGGGCGAGGGCGGTCTCGGGGAGACGACGGGGCAGGGCTCGGTGCAACTGCGCGGGCTGCCGCTGGGCTCGACGCTTGTGCTGATCAATGGCCGGCGTGTGCAGGCGGTGGGCTCGTCCTCGGGCAACTTCTTCAACCTGAACCTGATCCCGATGGCCGCCGTGGAACGGGTGGAGATCGTGCCCGTGGGGTCTTCGGCCGTGTACGGCGGCGATGCCCTCGCCGGAGTCGTGAACATCATCCTGAGGAAGTCCCTGGAGGGCGTCGCGCTGGATGCGCACGCGTCCACGGGAGCGGGAACGGGCGACAGGGGGCTGTCGCTCGCCACGGGCGGGCGCAGCGAGCTGGGCTCCTATCTCCTGCTCGGGGCGTATAGCAAGACCACGCCGCTCACGATGGCCGAGCGCGGCTTTTTTCGCGACGCGGACTACCGGCGATTCGGCGGCATCGATGCGCGGTCCAGAAGCTGCTCGCCCGGGACGGTCACGAGCGCCACGGGAGCCAATCTCCCCGGTCTGAATTCTTCGTTCGCTGGCATCCCCGTGCTGGGGGAGGGGGTCGTGCCCACCGTCGGGAGCTTCGCGCCTACTTCTGGGCTGGCGAATCTGTGCAACGGCGCAGCCAACGGCCACGGCACGGCGCTCGTGCACGGGACCGAGAACTTCGCGCTGCACGCCGCAGGCGAGCGGCAGTTCGGCGCGGCGTGGACCGTGTTCGGGGAACTGACCGTGGCGCGGGACCGGCTGCGTGCGGAACAGAGCGGTCTGCTGCTGAGCAATGTGCTCGTGCCGGCGAGCAATCCATACAACCCCTTCGGGGAGGCCGTTCGTGTCACCTCGCGTCTGGGCGCGGAGAACGGCGCGGAGACCTTCACGCGCAACACGGACTTCAAGCGCGCACTCGTGGGAAGCCGGGTGGAGCTCGGGGGCGGCTGGGACGCGGAGGCCTCGGTGTCGACGACTCGCGACGACGGAGACCGGCGCATCGCCAACACGGTGGTGAACAGCGCCGCGCGCACGGCGGCCCTGGCCGCTGCGACGCCTGGCGCGGCACTTAATCCCTTCGGAAGCGGACGGGCGGCAAGCGATGAGGTCCTGCGCGGGATTTGGTCGGATTCGCTGCGGGACAACCACGGGCGCAAGGACCAGTTCAGCGCGTTCGTGCGGGGCCCGGTCGTGACCCTGCCCACCGGGACGGTGGACCTGATCGCCGGCGCGGAGGGCGCGCGGGACCGCTACCTCACCATCACGCCGGGCACCTACGACATCGGCGGTTCGCGCACGAACAGCGCGGTCTATGGGGAAGCGCGCGTGCCCTTGTGGCGCGCGCCGGCGCAGGAGGGCTCCAGCCGCCCTGGTCACGACGCCGCCGTGCTGACGCTGGCCGCGCGACGTGACCACTACAGCGACTTCGGCAGCGCGGGTACCTACCAGGCAGGGCTTGAGGTGAGGCCCACGCGCACGACGCTGCTGCGGGCCTCCACGGCGACGTCCTTCAAGCCGCCCACGCTGCTGCAGACGCACATCAACGAAGAGACCTACACCACCGACGTGCTCGGGCTGGTGGATCCCGCGCGCGCCAATGCGCCCATCATGGGCGGCGAGGTGCTGCGCACGACGAACCCGGACCTGGAACCCGAGAAGGGCCGGGCATACGCGCTGGGCGCGGTGTGGGAGCCCGATGGCGGCGCGGGCTCGGTGGGGACGCGCGTGGCGGTGACGGGGTGGCGCGTGAAGATCAACGACCTGATCTCGCTGCCCTGGCCCCAGGTCTTCCTGGACAACGAGGCGCTGTTTCCCGGTTTCGTCACGCGAGGGCCGACCGTGGGCGGTGTGCCGGGGGAGGTGACGCGCGTGCTGGCCACCGAGGTGAACTTCGGCGGCGTCGACACCTCCGGCGTCGACATGGAGCTGTCGCACGCATGGCGGGCGGCCGGCGCCAAATGGACGCTGACGGCCAGTGCGACGCGCACGACACGCTACGAGGTCGTGATCGCGCCCAACGCGCCGGTGGAGGATCGTCTCGCCAGGCGGGCGACCGACTACTGGTCGCCGAAGTGGAAAGGTCGGCTCTTCGCCGGCATGGACCAGGGCGGTTGGAGCCTCGGGGTGACGGGGCGTTATCTGGGCAGCTACCGGGATCTGGCACCCAGCGAACGAACGCTGGGCAACCGCTGGCTCTACGACCTGGCCGCGACCGTGGACCTGCGGCGCGCGGGCGTCCAGGTCCCCGGGGTCAAGACGGCGCAGGTGGCGCTGTCCATCGTCAATCTGGGCAACCAGATGCCGGAGTTCGTTGCAGCTTCGCCGTACTACGACCTCACCCAGGGGGACTGGCGGGGGCGTTTCGCCAACCTGCACGTGTCCATGAACTGGTAGCGCGAAGGCCCGCTGAATGATCGGCGGGGCGAGCGTCGGAGCGAGGACGTCCGTGCCGCGTGATTCCCGGGTGCTCTCCACGAGATCTTCACGTGATCGGCGAGTGGATGACTGTGCTTCAAGGGTCTTGATCGCCTGACCGTCCTCGCGTCTTCCGCGCGCTCCGCGCTCAGTGCGCTCTTTGCGCTCCGTGCGCTCAACGAGCGCACCTCCCATCCCTCTTTCCCTGCCGTGGCGCCGCCACGGCTCGCATCATGCTGCGTCACTCTTTTTCGTCGCTTCGATCGTGGCCATCACGGTTCCTGCTGAATCATCGCGATTCGTCGTCGGTCGGGACCAGTTGCCGCTTGGCTGCAACGCTCCTCTTCTTGGCGGGCTCTGTATGCCTGGCCCCGGCAGAACCTACGAAACCGGCCGTTGCGGGCGTCGGGCCCAGCGTCCGCGAGGTCATCGAGTTCACGCGGATCATCCAGCCCGTGTTGCTGGACGATCAGACGCTGCGTGAGCAACGCTCCCCCGACGGACAGCGCGCCTTCATCGTGACGCGTCGGGGCGATGTGGCCACGGACACCAACCGCTTCGAGATCCTGCTGCTGGACGTGAGTGAGCGGCGCCTGAGGCACGCTGCCGCGCGAAGTCGGGCGCGCAGCGCGGCTGCCGGCGCTGCCATCAGGGCTTCCGTCAGCTCCTCCGTGAGCGGTTCTGTCAGCGGCTCGGTGATCGGGCCTGTCTACGTCCCTGTCAGCTCCACGGTCGACGCGGTGCGTCCGACGGCCGACGCGGTGCCAAGCGACGCTGCGGGGCTCGTCGCGCCTGATGCCGTGCCTTCGTTCGATTCGATCGCGCCGGTGCGCGTGCTGTCCGTCCTGGCGCGCGAGGACGAAAACGACGCGACGCCAGCGGTGAAGGATGTGCGGTGGGCCGGCAACGGCACGCTGCTGTACCGGGCGCGAGTCAACGACGCGCCGTACCAGGCCTACAAGCTGGATGTGGCGACGCGGCGCGTGACTCAGCTGACGCACTCGCCGCACGGCGTGCTCGCGTTCGACGCGTCCGCCGATCTGCGGCGGCTGGTGTACATCGCGCCCGTGCCCAATCCTCCGATGGCGTCCGAGGCGCGCAGCATCGTCGTGGGCACGCAGTCGTTCTGGACGGTGCACTTCGGCCAGCACAAGTTCGGCAACCAGCAGCGGCGCTACCAGTTCTTCGTCACGGACGTTGGCGCGCAACGTGGGGGCGTGCAAGAGGGGGCGGGCGCGCAACGGGCGCCCGCCGGGGCGTCGTCGTCCTTGGTGCCGCCTGTGCTCAAGGCGGTGAAGGGTGACGGGGAACGCCAGGAGGCGTGGCCGCTGGGCGAGCCGTTCGCGGAGGCGAACCTGGGGGTGCCCACGGCGAGCATCTCTCCCGATGGACGCTGGGCACTCGTGCCGCGCTACGAGGCGCATCGCCAACTGGGGTGGTCCCGGCAGTACCCCTACGTGGCGGACGTGATGGCGACCTACGGCGCCTCGCTCACGATGGACCCGCTCAGCTATTTCTCCCGGCCGTCCAGCTACGTCACCCGTCGCATCGTCGCCTACCTGCTGTCCGATCGCCGGGAACATCTGGTGCTGGACGCGCCCGACGACGCCAAGCAAGACACCCAGGGACGCGCGCACGGCCTGTGGCAGGACGGCGGCAGGTCCGTCGTGATCGCGGGCACATTCCTGCCGCAGCGAGCCGGCGTGGCAGGCATGGATTCGGCGTCCCACGTCGTGGAGTACTGGCCGGACACGGGGCAGTGGCGCGACATCGCCGCGCTTCGCGTGCGGGCGAAGGCCTCGTCTGCCGTTCCCGGGGCAGCTGGGCAGGCCGCGGAGATCGCGGTGGTGGATGGCGATCGGCCGCGTCGATTCGTCCGCGCCGGGGCGGATCGGTGGCGTGAGATTGCCCCGGCCGCGAGCGATGACGAACGGGGAGGGCGCACGATCCCCGCTGCGGCGCGGGGGGCGTCCGCTGCTCCCGCGAGCGGCGCATCGGGTGTTACGCCGGACGCGCCGTTACCCGCCCCGTCGGGCGCGCGTGCGGGGAACCTGCCTGGCGCGACGACGGGGTCCGGTTGGGAATTGCGGGTGCAACAGACGCTCAACCAGCCGCCCGACATCGTGGCCACCGGCCCGAACGGTCGCAGCGTCCGGCTCACCGAGCTGAATCCGCAGTACACGACGGCCCGGTGGGGCAGCATGCGCGCGTACGGCTGGACGGATGCGTTGGGCCGGTCCTGGAAGGGCGGGTTGATGGTGCCCGCGGGCTTCGATCCCAAGGTCCGGCACGCTCTGGTGATCCAGGCCTACGGCTTTTCTCCCACGCGCTTCTACCGCGACGGGTCCAACCTGTACGACGGCTTCACGAGCGGCTTTCCGGGGCGCGCCTTCCTGGCGGAGAACATCCTCGTCCTGGCAATGCCGATCGGGCCGGCTGGCGGCGGTCCGCAGGACGAGCGGGGACACCGTATCGCCTTTGCGCAGGGCGTGCGCGCGGCGGTGGACGCCCTGGTGGCCGAAGGGCTCGTCGATCGCGACCGGATCGGCCTCATGGGCTGGAGCGCGACGGGCGAGTCGGTGCTCAATCTCGTGACCTTCACGGACATCCCGATCCGCGCGGCGTCGCTCCTGGACGGCGACGCCAACACGCTCTTCTCGCTGACGATCACCTACGCGGCCACCGACGGCATCCAGATGAAGAAGGAGGAGGCCAACGAGGGCGGCCCCTTCGGGCTCACGCGCGATCGCTGGCTGGCCAACGATCCGTCGCTGCATACCGAATGCATGCGCGCGGCGCTGCGCATCGAGACCTACGGGCGCGAGGTGCACAACAACTGGGACGTCTACGCGCTGCTGCGACGCCAGTACAAGCCGGTCGAGATGATCCTGTTTCCCGAGGGGGCGCACGCGCTGTCGCGTCCCAGCGAGCGGATGATCTCGCTGCAGGGGAACGTCGACTGGTACAGGTTCTGGCTCAAGGGCGAGAAACGCAGCGAGGTCCGCATTCCCAGGGAGACGGCCACCGCCCTGCGTCAGCAGTACCAGCGCTGGGATCAGATGCTGACGCTCAAGCGGGCCAACGATGCCAAGCCGGCGTGCGCAAGTCGAGGGGAAGTTGTGGGCGCATCCACCGGCGCATCCACCGCTTCACCGAGTGGCAAATTCGCGGGCGCATCTCTCGCCCCATCCCCCTGAGTTTCCGACGCAATGGCGGCGCAGTCGGCCGCTGGTCGCGCGGTAGTGAAAGCCGGGTCCGACAGGTGCCGGGTCGGTCAACCGCAGCCGTAACGACCAGGCTGGCGACACCCTTTGACGCGGACGGTGCGCGAGCGCCGCGTCGGGCTTGTACGAGCGGCGCGCAGCTCTACGCTGATGTCGTCTTCACTCAGTGCCGAGGTGTCCTGTGGCCTACATCCGCGCAATCGAACGGATCGCCCGCTTCAAGCCGCGCGTGCGCGCATTCGCCGGCTTGGAAGGGGTAGACGGGGACGGCTACCCCTGTTGGGTTGACCCAGAGGATCGGCGCATGCCCGTGTTCGCGCTGGCGGTGGGTCTGCGCATCGCCGCCGAGTGCAGCAGCGCGACCTATGGAGTGCGATACGAGCCGCAGAGCCGGACGTTCTGGGAATACAGCGACCAGGAAACGGGCGTGGTGGCGGACAGTGCTTGCGCATGCCCGGACTGCATCGCGCCGGACGGCGAGCGTGTGCACGCGATCGGCTTCTGGCACGGCTGGGCGTGGGACGTGTCGCTCTGCCTCAATTGAGGCGGGTCGCGACGGTCGTCGCCGCATGGCGCGGCTCGCGGTGAGGTCGGCCATCCCTGCGGATGTCTGTCGACTCTCCGGCGGCTCGGCACTCGGTTTGCCTGGACTTTTGCATCGTCACCGCAATCGCTACGCCGTCGCCATCGCATGCACATCGACTTCCTGCAGAGCCCCGTCGTCGTGGCGCGATCTCTCATCGGCTGGACGCTGCTGGTGAATGGTGTCGGCGGGGTCATCGTCGAGACCGAGGCCTACGACATGGACGACGAGGCATCGCACAGTTTTCGGGGGATGACTGCGAGGAATGCGGCCATGTTCGGCGAGCCTGGCACCGCCTATGTGTACCGGTCGTACGGCTTGCACTGGTGCCTGAACCTCGTCTGCGGGCCTTCGGGGCACGGCGCGGCAGTTCTGGTGCGCGCATTGGAGCCGACCAATGGCATCGACACCATGCAGCAGCGCCGCGGTGTGCAGGCCCTGCGACTTCTGACGACCGGTCCCGGACGTGTCGCGCAGGCACTCGGCGTGGACCGGTCCCTTGACGGGCTGCCGCTGGATCGTCCTCCCTTCGCACTCTCGCCGCCCGGCGTGGCGCGTGCGGTGTCCATCGGCGTGCGGGTGGGCATCACAAAAGCCGCAGATCGACCCTGGCGCTTCGCGATGACCGGCTCGGCGCACCTCAGCAGAAAGCTTTGACCTCGGACTCAACGCAACCAGCGAAGACAGCCGCATCGGACGGCGGGCTGCGAAGGTCGGGCCCAAAATGGTCCGCAACCGTAGTCCGAAGAAGTGCTCCGGGAACTTCGGCCGCCCAAATGTGACACGAATGGCGCGTGGCCGCCAGCCTTCCCGCCTGCGAGGCGGGCCCGACAGCGCCGGTGACGTGAGCCGCGCTAGCTTGTGTGCAGCATCGGCCGAAGGGTTATCGCCAAGCTCGCTCCAACGCCCCTTGGGAGTGGAGTGGTCGTCGGCGGCAAGCGCGGCGTCGGGTTTTTCCCTTCATGGACACCGGCGATGATCGACTAGCGCAGGAAGGTGTTGCTGACGACACTTGCTCCAACGATGAATATTTTCGCGGAGGGTCTGTCACCCCATCAATCGAGCATCCAGCTCACGACGGTGTGCACGGCGGACTTCAGACCGTGAGTCGTCGCTTCCTGCCGCCTTGCCTGATACAACGCGCGGCGATCATCACTCTGTCGTGCTCTGCGGGTGTCGCTGCGCGTGGGGAAGGTCTTGGCATCTTCGTCCGCGTGCTGCCGACCTGTGTCGTGCGGACGATGCCCAGCCCCGTGACCTTGTCCTGTGGGGGCGTGAGCACGCCGGGCGTGCGCCTGGTGACTGGCAACGGGGCACAGGCGTATGCCGGTTCTTCTCTGATGGAGGCCACCCGGGTCGCGCGGGCGACGAGTCAACTGGCGGGCGCGACTTACGTGATCATCGACTTCTGACTTGGCTGGACGCCGGCTGCCCGGACTCCAGGCGGGCGACATCGGGCGGCATCGGGGGGCTTCGCGGCGCGGCGGTCCGGCGATCACCTACGTCGGATTCATCCGTTGCTGGCTACCCGCGTTCCAGCGCATCCCGTACAACTGATACTGTTGGCAGGGATGGTCCTGCCGCTGGCCGCGGAAGGGCGGACATGCTGTATCCACGAGTCCTCAAAGCTTCCTCACTCGTACGCCTGCGGCGCTGGCTCGTCGCCGGCAATCTCGTCTTGGCGGCGCTGCTGTGCGCTGAGGCGTGGCTGAGTCTGCACAATGCCCGCGAGGGGGACGAAAGCGCTGCGCGGCTGACCGCGGAGAATCTTGCCACCAGCATGAGCGGCGAAGTCGCTGCCGAGCTCAACGTCATCGACAACGCGCTGGCGACCGTGGCGGAACGGTATGCCAAGACGCGGCGGGCCTCCGAACGCGCCAGCGTCCTGGCCGAAATGGTCGACGAGCAGCAGGGGCTGCTCAAGCACGTGAGCGCGGTGCGCGCGACCGACGCTGCCGGCGACGTCGTGGTCCCCAGGGCGTTGGCCGGACAGGTGTTTCACTTCGGTGACCGCTCCTATTTCGAACGCGCCCGGGCACGGGATGCGACCGTGGTGTCGGAGCCGCTGCGCAGCCGGGTGACCGGAGCGTGGATCGTCGTCGTGGCCCGGCGCCTCATCAACGCCGACGGCGGCTTCGACGGCGTCGTGCTGACCGAACTCACCTCGGAGCACTTCGCCCAGCTTTTCTCCGGCATGGCGCTGGGCGGCTCGGGCGCCATCTCCATGCGCACGAATGACAGCCTGGTGCTGGTGGCGCGCCACTCGGCGTCCGAGCCCAATTCCGCCAAGGGACTCGGCCTGTCCATCGTCTCCCAGGCCTTGCGCGAGAACATCGGCCGCGACGCCTCGCGCGGCTGGTACGTCACGCCGACCGCGCTGGACCAGGTGGAGCGCGTCACCGCTTATCGTCGTGTACCGGGCTACCCCTTCACCGTGTATGCCGGGCTAAGTACGGGCGAATACCTCGTTGCGTGGTACCGGCAGGCGCTGGAACTCTGGACGCTGGTGGCCGCCATGATCGCGCTCGTCGGCGCGACCTCGGCACTGCTGTACCGTGCCCAGAAGCGGGAGCGCACCGGTCGGATGGCCGCCAGCAAGGTGGCGCGCGAGCAGTCGCTGATGCTGGAAAACGATCTGGTGGGCATGGTGCGGTTGCGCGAACGTGTCATCCAGTGGGACAACCGCGCCCTGGGCCGCATCCTCGGCTACGCGCCCGGCGAGTTGCGCGGGCTGTCGATGCGCGACCTGTATCTGGACCAGGAGACCTTCGACCACATCGGCCGCGCCGGGTACGGCGCCTTGCGCGCGGGGGACCGTTTCCGTACCCAGGTGCAGATGCGCCGCAAGGACGGCGCGCCGCTCTGGATCGATTTGAGCGGGATGCTCGTGTCCGAGGACGAGAGCCTGTGGATGCTCGTGGACGTGGACGCGCTCAAGCAAAGCGAGGAGGCGGCGCACAGTCTGGCCTTCCGGGACGCGCTGACCGGATTGCCCAACCGCCGGCTCTTCGAGGAGAAGCTCGCGCACGCGCAGCAACAGGCACTGAGGTCGGACAAGGGCGTGGCGGTCTGCTATCTCGATCTGGACGGTTTCAAGCCCGTCAACGACACCCATGGGCATGACGCCGGCGATGAGGTGCTCAGGGAAGTTGCGCTGCGCCTGCAGCGGGCCGTGCGCGGCAGCGACGTCGTGGCGCGGCTGGGGGGCGACGAGTTCGCGATCGTGCTGACGGGAAGCGAGGATGCGGGCAGCGCCCGCCCGGTGCTCCAGCGCTGCCTGGCGGAGATCGAGCGCCCCATCGACATCGGCGGCGGTGGCACCGTGCGCGTCAGCGCGAGCATCGGCGTGGCACTGGCCCAAGGCGCCTGCGACACGGCCGCCGTCATGCGCGGCGCTGACGCGGCGATGTATGCGGCCAAAAGGGCCGGGAAGGCGCGCATCCATTTCGGCCCGGCCGTACCGGGAGCGATGGGAACCCTGGGGCAGTCTGCGGCGGCCCTGCTGCCACGCGCCGCGGCCCGATCCGACGACGCGCGTCGCGTCGCTTGAGGCAGGAACTGAAACTCAGAAGATTGATTGCAATCGACAGATGGGGAGGTCGCATGGAGTTGGATACCGTGTCGTACGTGTTTCAGTCGCCCAGCGGGACGTTCACCGTCAAGCAGCGCATCAGCGGGCGATGGCGGGTGCGCATCGACCACATGCCCTGGGCGGATTCATTCGCCGACGCCCAGGACGCCGTGTGGGCGCTGTCCGAGAAATTCGAGGTGCCGTCGTCCGTCGACGAATGGACGTCCGTGGCGCACATCCATACGGCAGAGGGCAGGTGGGCGGGCTGACGACCACCGTGACCACCGTGACCACCGTGTTGAGCGGCCCGCCCCGGCTCACCGCGGCTCACTGGAAGTCCCGGCTGGTGGTCTCCAGCTCGCCCAGCAGATCGGTCAGGTCTTCCAGTCGTCCTGCTATCAGGCTGCAGGCGTCGCCCTGGCGTTGCCAGGTGCCGTGCACGGCCATGAGTCGTGATCGGAGCAGGGCCCTTCGCTGTTTCTCCTGGATGCTGGGCCACACAATGACTTGCACGTTCCCGGTCTCGTCCTCCAGGCTCAGGAAGATCACGCCCTTGGCGGTGCCGGGCTGCTGGCGCAGCGTGACGATGCCGCAGTAGTGCACGACCCGTCCGTTGGGCATGGCCGCGAGATCGCTGGCGGTCACGAGCCGGCGTTTGGCGAGCAGCGGGCGGAGCAGCTTGAGCGGGTGGCTGCGCAGCGTCAGGCCCAGCGCCCGGTAGTCCCAGATCACCTCCTCGCCCTCGGCCGCGGGCGCGAGATCGAGCACGGGCTCGTCCACCGGCGCGGCGCGCAGCAGAGCGGGCGCGCGCCGCAGTGCCGCGGCGTCCCAGACCTGCTGGCGACGGTGCCCGCTGAGCGAGCGCAGCGCGTCGGCCGCGGCGAGCTGGCGCATCTCGTGCTGCTCCAGTCCGGCGACGCGCGCGAGCTCCTCGGCGCTTTCGAAGTAGACGCTGCGGCGCGCTTTGGCGATGCGCTCGCCGGACTCGGCCTTGAGCCCGTCGATGAGCCGCAGGCCCAGTCGCACCACGGGTCGGTGCTCGATGTTCTCCAGGCTGCAGTCCCAGTCGCTGTGCAGCACGTCCGCGGCGCGGACCTCGACGCCGGCGCGCCGCGCGTCCTGCACCAGCTGGCTCGGGCTGTAAAAGCCCAGGGGCTGGCTGTTGAGCATGGCCGCGAGGAACTCGGCGGGGTGATGCCGCTTGACCCAGCACGAGGCGTAGACCAGCAGCGCGAAGCTCGCGGCGTGGCTCTCGGGGAAGCCATAGCTGCTGAAGCCCTTCATCTGCTCGAAGACGTTGCGGGCGAAGGGTTCGGTGTAGCCCCGCTCCAGCATGCCGCCGATGATGCGCGGCTCGTACTTGTCCAGGCTCCCGGTGCGCCGCCAGGCCGCCATCGCGCGGCGCAGCCCGTCGGCCTCGCCGGCGGTGAAGCCCGCGCACAGGATGGCCAGCTGCATGCACTGCTCCTGAAAAAGCGGGATGCCCAGCGTGCGCCCGAGCGCCTGCTCGATCTCGGGGCTGGGGTAGACCACGGGCACCTTGCCGCTGCGCCGGTCCAGGTAGGGATGCACCGAGCCGCCCTGGATGGGGCCGGGTCGCACGATGGCCACCTGCACCACGAGGTCGTAGAAGCAGCGGGGGAGGTGGCGCGGGAGCATGCTCATCTGCGCGCGGCTCTCGACCTGGAACACGCCCACCGTGTCGGCCTTGCAGATCATGTCGTAGGTGGCGGGGTCCTCGGCCGGGATGTCCTGCATCTCGAAGACATGGCCCTTGCGCGCACCGATGAAGTCCAGCGCCTTGTGCAGCGCGGTCAGCATGCCCAGCGCCAGCACGTCCACCTTGAGCAGGCCCATCAGGTCCAGGTCGTCCTTGTCCCACTGGATGACCGTGCGGTCTTCCATGGCCGCGTTCTCGATCGGGACGATCCGCGAGAGCGGGCCGTTGGTGAGCACGAAACCCCCGGGGTGCTGGCTCAGGTGGCGGGGGAATCCCATCAGCTGGGTGGTCAGCAGCAGCAGCTGGCGCACGGCCAGTTTTGCCGGGTCCAGGCCCACCTCGGCCAGCAGCTCGGCGCCGATGTCCAGGTCCCAGTGGCTCATCCCCTTGCTCAGCTGGTCCAGGGTCGCCTCCTCGAAGCCGAGCGCCTTGCCCACGTCGCGCAGGGCGCTGCGCGGGCGGTAGCTGGTGGCGATGGCGGTGAGGGCCGCGCGCTCGCGGCCGTACTTGCGGTACAGGTACTGGATGACCTCCTCGCGCCGTTCGTGCTCGAAGTCGACGTCGATGTCGGGCGGCTCGCCGCGCTCCTTGCTGATGAAGCGCTCGAATAGCATGCTGCTGCGCAGCGGATCGATCTCGGTGATGAAGGTGCAGTAGCAGACCACGGAGTTGGCGGCCGAGCCGCGCCCCTGGCACAGGATGCCCTGCGAGCGGGCGAAGGCCACGATGTCGTGCACGGTCAGGAAGTAGTGCTCGTACTTCATCTCGCTGATGAGTGCGAGCTCGTGCTCGATCTGTTCCTGCGCCTTGGCGGGGATGCCTCGCGGCCAGCGCCGTCCCGCGCCCGCATAGGTGATGCGGCGCAGGTAGCTCTCGGGGGTCTCCCCGTGCGGCACCACCTCCTGCGGGTACTGGTACTTCAGCTCGTCCAGCGAGAAGTCGCAGCGCGCGGCCACCTGCAGCGTCTCGTGCATGAGCTCGGCCGGACAGCGCTCGGCGATGCGCCGGCGCGTGCGCAGGTACTGCTCGGCGTTCTGCTTGAGCTGCAGGCCGCAGTCGGTCAGCGGCAGGCCCAGCCGCGTGGCGGTCAGCACGTCCTGGAGCGCTTTGCGCGAGCGCACGTGCATGTGCACGTCGCCCACCGCCACCACGGGCACGGCCGTCAGCTCGCTGCATTGACGCAACTTGAAGAGCTGGACCTCGTCGTCCATGCGCCGCAGTTGCTCCCATCCCAGCCAGCAGCAGCCCACCCAGTTGGCGAGCAGCCAGCGGGCGATGTCGGCCATCTGCGCCTGGGTGCACTCCCGGTCGGGCACGGCCACCACCACGCAGTCGGACAAGGTGGTGCTGTCGACCTCGTCGAGCACGAGCGTGTACGTGCCCTTGGGCGAGCGCCGGCGCAAGCGCGTGATGAACTCGCACAGGTTGCCGTAGCCGTTGCGGTTGGTGGCGAGCACGACGAGAGTGAAGGGCGCGGGGCCCTCGACCTTGAACTGGCTGCCCACGAGCAGCTTGATGCCCGCTTCCTTGGCCGCGACGTGGGCCCGCACGACGCCGGCCATGCTGCATTCGTCCGTGATCGCGATGGCGCTGTAGCCCAGCGCCTTGGCGCGCTGGACGAGTTCGTCGGGATGACTCGCGCCTTTGAGGAAGCTGAAGTTGGAGGCGCAGCGCAGTTCCGCGTAAGGGGGGATCGCCGCAGTAGCTGCAATGGCCGCCTTGGCTGCACCAGGCGCCATACCTGACGACGCCGGACCCGCCGCGGTGGGCGTCGCCGGTCTACCCGGCGTAGGCGGGCTCATGGCCGACCTCTGCGGGAGAGACCGCTGGGGCGTCCGAGCAGGCGTTCATGAGGGCATGCCGGTGGGGGCTCGATGGAGGAGCGCACGAGAAGGCTGTTCATGCTCAGCGTCCTCATCCAAACGTGCCGTGCAGGAACCAGGCGATGCCATCGTCGAGCTTGGCCTGGAAAATCCAGAGCAGCCCGGCGTGGCGCGACTCCGCCAGCCAGTAGTCCCGCACGACCAGCCGCCCCTCGTCCGAGGCCTCGTCGCGGTCCCACCAGCCCGCCTCCACGCACTGAGGACCGGCCAGCAGCTGCAGCTCGCCTTGGTAGACCGGCCGGTTCTTGCGCACGGCAAGCTTCAGGGGCTCGGGCAGTACCCAGGTGGGCTGGGGCAGCGGGGTGGTGGCCTGGGGTTTTGTCCGCGCTCCAATTCGCGCACCGGCAACTGCACGTGCACCTGCACCTGCACCTGCACCTGCACCTGCACCTGTCTTAAGCGAAGACGACGCCGCGACCGGCTGCCAGTGCCCCATCCATTCCTGGCGATGGTCCTCGCGGGTGACGCAGCGTCGCACGGCGTCGGGTCCGAGCCGGGCCGCCATCCGCTCCAGCACCAGGTGCAGGGATTCCGCCTCCTGCACCGTGTCGGGCAGCAGCGATCCGTTGCTGCCGGGCTGGTCGTGCACCTGCGTGGCCACCAGCTGCAGTTCCCCCGCCGGGGCCAGGAGCTGGACCTTTGCCAGGTGCTCGGCCAGCAGTCGGCACAGGTGCTCGACATCGCGGGTGGGATCCGCCGTGCCCACGCTCAATCCTCCGCCTTCGCCCGCGTCCTTGGCGCGCATGGCGTCGTGGCACCAGCGCAGGCTGAACCCCGTGACGCCGGCGTGGCGGGCGGCGAGCCAGCCGCACATCTGTACCAGCAGCCGCCTGGCGCCTTGCAAGAGCGCCGGCGCGTGTTCCACCCGGAAAGGCAGCTCGAGCCTGCCGTCGAAGGCGTCGGGCAGGATCTCCCACACATGCACTTCCGGCGCGCGACCGTAGGCCTGGTCCATCGCCTGCAGCAGCGCCTTGTCGAAGCGCCGGCTCAAGCCCCCGCGCGGCAGCGCTCGCACGTCGCCCAGCGTCTTGCATCCGGTCTGGGCCAGCGTGGTGACATGGGGCCGCACGGCGGAGAGGCAGGCCATGGGCAGCGAGTCGAGCATCTCTTCGAGCGGCTTTCGCAGCCCGTTCTCGATCCCGCACCGCGCCAGCGCCTGCGCCGCCAGACTCGTGGTGGCCCACGCGACCTGGACGACGCCGAGCTCGGCGGCCTGGGCCACGACCCGGTCGCGCAATGCCCGCTTGCCCCCGAACAGCCGCGTGCTCGCCGCCACCTCCATCACGACGCTGTCTTCGGCGATGGCGACGCGCGGCGTGAACTGCAACGCCCACACGGCCACGGCGCGAAGCGCGTCATGCGCCGGCGGGGCTGAGGACGCGGTCTGGCTCGCGCAGGGCGGCAGCAACAGGGCTGTCCACAGCATAGCTTGGCTCGACAGGTACGAGGCGGCTGGGGTAACGCAGCCGCGGGGTCATGATCTTGTCCAGGCCCCCGGGCATGGACAGCAGGCGCAAGGAGCCCTCCACGGGCGAGCCCTTGCGCTTGAGCACCTCGACCGTGATCTCCCAGTCGGTGTCGACCTTCACGAGCAGACGCAGGGGCGCTGCAGAGGAGTCCCTGGCGGCGGCGTGCGGCCGACACAGGAAGACGGGGCCCCGGCCATGCCCGGCAAGCACTTGCAGGCGCCGGATCTGCTCGGCGCGCACCAGCGGCAGCCAGGCGATGACCGCGCCGCAGCTGCCGGCCTTCACCAGCTGCTCGGTGGACCAGAGGCGGTCCTTGGGCGTGTCCACATCCACCCACACGAGGTGACGTTCGTCCACGCCGTCGTGGCGCAGTCCGGGGACGTGGGGGGCCAGCGTCGGGCCCACCAACGCGACCGTGCGGCCACTGCGGGTGAGGGCCGCGATCATCGAGGTGAGCAGGCGCAGCTCGACCACCGAGAACTGGCTGACCAGCACCTCGGTCAGAGCGGCGCACGGCCACCCGCCGCCCGGCAGCACGGCGTCCAAGTCCGCAAAACCCGTGGGCTCCACCCCCGCGACCGGGCCGCCCAGCTGGTCCCCCCGCCAGAGCGCGGCCTCGACCGCTGGAGGAAGGGGCTCGTGCACGTCGGCGACGGCGTTCTGGCACGGGGACGGCAGATCAGCGGGCGGCGGCGCTCCCGACGACCCTGTGGGAGCAGTCGCGGCGATCGGAGCGGTCTCGGCAGTCGTTGCGGGCGACATGGCGTCGTGAAAGTACTGTATGGACATACAGTATATGCAGCGGCGACGGATGTCGAGGAACGAGCAGGCCCCCCGAAGCGGTGGACATCACGGAAGCGGGTTCCGCGTCGCGTCGCCTGATATCGCCCCATGAATCTCTAACCGCGTGTTTTCTGTGCTCCCAGGACCGCCGGCGCCAGCGACTCTGCGGCCTTCGAAGCCTCAAGGACAGTTCGACGCAGGTTCAACGGGCGTTCGGAAGCCGGCCCATGGCTTCGATGGCCAGCTTGGCCGCGAACCTCGCTTCAAGCGCGGTGGGATGTTCGCCCGCCAGAGGGATGCGAAGCACGCCGTCCTCGCCGCCCTGCGAGGTGATCATGACCAGCACCGCACGGAACGACTCTGGCCCGAGCCGCTCGGTCTCGATACGGGCAGCGAAGGATTCTTCGCCTGCGGAATGGTCGGCAAAGGACATGTGGGGGGTGATGGCCGAGCAGGGCATGCCTGCGTCATGAGATGGAGGCGATCGACCGTCATACTAAATGGCTAAATGGCGACCGGTGGACTCTTCCTTTGAGCCCCTGAACGCGAAGCCCAAAGCCTACCGTCGCCCGGCAGCGAGCAGGTGCACATGCACTCGCCCCACTCGCGCCCTGGCTCCTATCGGATGACACCATGGCCGCCGCAGCTTGTAGGTCATTTGCCGACACGCGATTGCCTGAGTTCTCTGCATCGTCAAAGGGGATAAAAGTTGAAAATTCATGGCGCCCGGCCAGGCGAAGCCCGGGCGTCTCGTCGCGACACATCTGTCGCGGGGAGCGATCCAGCCCATAGGACCATGAGAATTGTGCTAGTCGACGCCTCAGATGCGTTTCGAGCGCGTTTGCAACAACGGCTGTCCGTCGTGCCGGGCGCTGCGGTCGTGGGCGAGGCTGCCCATGAGGACCAAGCCGTCCTGACCGCGGGCCTGTGCAAGCCTGACGTGATCTTGACGGACCTGACGCTTGGAAGCGGCACGGGCTTCTCCGCGATCAAACGGCTGCGCGCGGGCGGGTTCCAGGGCACCGCCTACGCGGTCACGACGCAAGACGAGAGCGATGCTGGGCCGCTGTGCCTGGCGGCGGGCATCGATGGCTATTACGACAAGGTCCATGACCTGGACAGGCTCGTCGACGCGCTCGTGGTGATTGCGAACGCACCCGTGGCGCGGGCGCATGCGTCGTTGAAGGTGGCCGGCGCGTGAGCGGGGCGCGGGCGCAGGGGCACCCGTACCCGTAGGCGCACCCGTGGGCGCACCCATAGGCGCATTCCTCTGTGATTCGCATGCGCTTTGCCCTGACTGCAGGCGCTTCGCCCTGAGCGTTCACTTGGCGAGGGTCCCATGCTTCGCATCATCCTGTACGTCAGCACCATGTCGGTCGGCATGACCCAGCGGGACCTTCAGCGAGTCGTCGCCCGGTCCCAACAGGCCAACCGCCGCCTCGACGTGACTGGCGTGCTTGCCGCAGGGCGTGGCGTGTTCGCGCAGGTGCTCGAAGGCAATGCGTCGGCACTGGCATTGGCGCTGGAGCGCTTCCGGCTCGATCAACGACATTCGGACATCCGGCTGGTGCTGGACGCGCCGGCCAAGCTCAGGCTTTTCGATCGGTGGAGCATGAAGCTCATCGTGGACGATTCATCTGCCCAGCTGGCGCTGGATGCGCGTGACGGGAAGGCGCCGGCGCAAGCGCTGCTGGAGCGCCTCAGGGTTCATCACGCGGAAGATCCGCACTGCTGACGCTCTGGCATGCGGCTGGAGTTCTGCACTCGGGCTCGAGCAGTGGCTCGGGACAGCACTTGAAGTCGGACTCGAAGTCGGACTCGAGGACGGATTCGAAGACGGACTCGGAGGCCGCCCTGGGCTCGGATCGGTATCGACCTCGCGGCATGCCATCGGTTGCGCCGCCACCCGCGGCCGCGCGGCCACGCGGCCACACGTCCACGCGGCGCCCGTCGCCGCCGTCACTTTCACGGCGCCTCAGCGTCGCGAATATTGCGAATCTTGCGAACTTGGCGAACTTGGCGACTGGCCCGCGCGTCTCGTTGAGACCGAGCCCAAGATGACGCGCCGCAGTTCGTCCAGATCGACTGGTTTCGTCACGTGATGATCGAAGCCCACCTCGGTGGAACGTTCCCGGTCGATCTGCCGGCCGTAGCCGGTCAGGGCGATCAGCACCAGCCGCTCCAGTTCCGGTTGCGATCGCAGCACGCGCGCGACCTGGTACCCGCTCATGTCAGGCATTCCCAGGTCCAGCAACACCACATCCGGACACCAATGACGCATGGCGGTGAGGGCTGCGGCGCCGCTCGTCTCGACCCTCATTGCCGCGCCAAAACCTGCCAGCAAGAAAGCCATGGAGTCCGCGGCGTCCGCGTTGTCGTCGACGACCAGGATATGGATTCCGTCGAGATCTCGCCTGTCCTCGAGGTCGTTGGATCGCGGCGGTGAAGGCAAGCGGTCGTGGTCGAAGGTGTTGGTCAAGACGTTCTCCCTGTCTTTGCACGGCAGCGTACCCGCGCGAGATCCCGGCGAAGTCGACGTTAACCCCAGCAAGGCCGCACTCGCGATCGACGTTAATATCGCTCCGCTCCCCCTGCGGTCGTGCCGTTCGGGCGGCCCATCCAACGCCGCAAGGCCTTATGCATGCTCTTGAAGCGGCGGTCTTGGTGGGGCGAGGGCGATGCGGACTGGCATAGGGTGGCGTGCGGCACGGCACTCGGCACTCGGCAGTCGGCAGTCGGCAGTCGGTATACGGCATTCGTCGTTCGTCGTTCGGCCGCTATGCTCTCGGCGTGCCGCGGTCCTTGGGTGGCTCTGGCGGGGGCGGCCAGCGCCCATCCTCCGACTCCTCAACCTGGACAGCGCGCGGGCGTCGAAGGTTGCCACCGCAGGGTTGGCAGCGCGCGCACCCGTCCGACGCCCGGGACAGTAGCTTGCAAAGCCCGGAGGAGGTTGGATGCCGTATCGTGGGTTCGTGCAGGAAGAGGCAAGCACCGCCCAGCGACGGTGGGCAGGTGCCCTGTGCGCGTTGATCCTGGTGTCCGTGGCCGTCGCAGCGCCCTGGGCGTCGCACCCGCTGCCGCCACTGCCCCACATCAGCGGGATGTACGGTGCGGCAACCGCCATGATCGACTTGGCCACGTTCTGGCTGCTTGTCTCGACGCCGCATCCGCACCGCTCGCACGTCATCGTCGCCGCAGGCTATCTCTTTGCCGGTCTGATGGCGATCCTGCATGTGCTGACTTTCCCCGGCGCCGTCTATGCGGACACGCCGGTCTTTGGCTCGCCACACGCCGTGAGCGTGCTCTTCATGGGCTGGCGTGCGGGCTTCGGCGCGTTTGCGATCTGGGCGATCGTTGCCGAGTCGCACCGTGCCCCAACTGCCGAACTTCCGGCAGAACCTTTCGCTAAACGCGGCGGTGGCCGCCCCGGTGAGCGCCCCGGCTGGCCTTTGGTGGCCGCCTTGCTGGCCGTCCTCGCGTTGGCGCTGAGTTCCCAGTTGAGCGACCTGGGCGCGCTCACGCCGGATGGAGAACGGATGCTCTTCGGGCCGGTCAGCCGGGCGGGTGCCTATCTGAGCGTGGCCGCCGCCCTTGTGGCCGTGTGGCTTAGCTGGCGGCGGGGGCTTTTTCGGCGAGCCATTTATGTGTGGCTCGCTTTCGTGCTCGTCGCCGAAGCCGCCGGCGTGTGGCTGAGCACCCATAGCGGGCAGCGTTACTCGGTGGCTTGGTATCTGGCCCGGGTCGAGGGCCTCCTGGCCAGCACAGTCATGCTCGGCGTGGTGGCGGTGCATTTCCGCTCGCTGCAAAAGCGGCTGACGCTGGCGTACCTGACGCTGCATCAACGCACCGAGGAACTGCAGACACAGATCCAGAAACGCGAGGCCGCGGAGGCGCAGCTGGCGCGTGCCCAGACGCTGGACGCGGTGGGGCTCGTGGGCGCCAGCCTCGCGCATGATCTCAACAACATCCTGCAGGTGCTCACGGGTCGTCTGGCGATCGTTCGCAAGCGCGCGGGCGAGGGCGTGGACGCCGACATCCAGGTCATGCGCCGCAGCGTCAAGAAGGCCGAAGCCCTCACGCGTCAACTCACGCTGCTGTCGGGCCAGCGACGCAACCAGCCGCGGCCCCTTCAGCTCGCGCCCGTGCTCAAGGAGATGGAGGACGCGCTGCGCTCGCTCGTCGGCGCGCAGTGCCAGCTGGAGATCAGCGCGGACAAGGAACTGCCGTGGGTCGCGCTGGATCCGCTGGAGCTGGAGATCGCGGTCACCAATCTGGCCACCAATGCCTGCGACGCCATGAAGCAGGGCGGCAGTCTGCGCATCAGAGCGTTCCTCACGACAACGCCCGACCTCGGCCCGGGCGTGGCCATCGAAGTCGCGGACGAGGGCGAGGGCATCAAGCCGGAGATTCGCGAGAAGGTGTTCGAGCCGTTCTTCACCACCAAGAGTCGCGGGCAGGGCACCGGCCTGGGATTGGCACAGGTCCGGGCTTTCGTGGCGAGCAGCGGCGGCGAAGTGCAGTTGCGCAGCGAGCCCGGGCAAGGCACTGCGTTCACGATGATCTTCCCTGCCACGCACGCCCAGGACCCTTCTGGCGAAGATCCTCAACGGCGTGCTCCACGGGAAGCGCCGCCAGATCCACTGCCACATCTCCAGCCACATCCCCAGCCAAATCTTCAGATGCGCTCCGGCTTGCTTCAATCGCGGCGGGATTTCTCAGGCAAGGTGTTGCTGTTGGTGGAGGACAACCCGGATGTGCGCGACGCCGCTCATCAGCTGCTGTCGGCGGAAGGCTTGGCCGTGCACGCGGTGGGCGACGCGCACCAGGCGCTGGCGCTGCTGGAAAACGGCTTTAGCGCGGACTTCCTGGCGAGCGACATCGTGATGCCCGGCACCATGGACGGCGTCGATCTCGTCAGGGCGGTGAGGGCCCGTTTCCCGGCCATCCGCACGGTGCTGGTCACCGCGTACAGCGAAACCGCGGAGCGGGCCAGGGAGGAGGGGTTCACGGTGCTGCGCAAACCCTACGACTTGTCCTCCTTGGTGGACGCTTTGGGCTAGCGTCGTTCGCGTGATCGCGATGACGCGCGGGACTGCGCGCTCGACGCACTGGACGCCCGCTGCAGGTTTTGGCTTTCGAGTTCGACTTCCAGGCTTCACGCTCACTTCACCCACAGCCTTTGGAGGCTTCACCGCCGCCGACGACACTGCGCTGCGAACTTCCCGGAGCGACCCATGATCCCTTCTCCCCACACTCGACGGCCGGTTTGGCGTTCTGCGGCTTCGCGCATTGGGCTTTGGCGTATCGCACTTTGGGGTGGGGCCGGCTTGCTTCTGCTCCTGCCCGCCATTGCCATGCAGTTCACGACGGAGGTCCGGTGGGGCGGGGAAGACTTCCTGGCGTTTGCCGCCCTGCTGCTGGTCGCCTGCGGCCTGTTCGAGATCGTCACGCGGCGGAGCACCCGTCGCAGTGCGCGAACTACGGCGGGCGGAGCGATCCTGATCGCGTTCCTCCTGGTGTGGGCTGAGTTGGCCGTGGGGATCCTGCATTGACGTTGTTTGACGCAGCGTGACGAAGCTTGAGGCGCCTTGAGGCCGCTGGACGCCGCTGGACGCCGCGTGACGCCGCGTGACGCCGCGTGACGCCGCGCCAGGGCCGGTCAGACCGGACGCGCCGTCAGCCGGGCCGCCTCTTGCGCCCTCCAAAGTGCGGCGTATCTCCCCCCGAGCTTGATCAGCGCCGCGTGGGCACCGATCTCGACCACACGGCCGTCTTCGAGCACGGCGATCTGGTGCGCATGCCGGACCGTGCTGAGGCGATGCGCGATGACGAGGGTGGTGCGGCCGGTCGCGATGTCCCGGAAGCGTTGCATCAGCGAGGCCTCGGTGGCGGCGTCCAGCATCGACGTCGCCTCGTCCAGGATGTAGATCAAGGGATCGCGCAGGACCGCCCGGGCGATGGCGATGCGCTGGCGCTCGCCGCCCGAAAGTTTGAGCCCACGCTCGCCGATGATGGTCGCGTAGCCCGTCGGCAGGCAGGCAATGAGCTCATGCAGTCCGGCCAACTGCGCGGCGCGTTCAATCTCCGGCTGGGTCGCGTCCTCCTTGCCGAACGCGATGTTTGCGGCGACGCTTGCGTGCAGGAGGAGGACGTCTTGCGGCACGACGGCCGCCATCGCCCGGAGGCTGTGGATGGGCATCTCAGTGATGGCAGTCCCGCCGACGAGGATGGTGCCGCACTGCGGCTCCTGAAGGCGCAGCAACAGGCGGACGAGCGATGATTTCCCGCAACCGCTGGCTCCCACGATGGCCGTGGTCTGTCCCGCCGGGATCCGCAATTGAAGGTCGCGCAGAACGGGGAGCCTTTCGTCGAACGCCAGTCCGATGCCATGAAAGAGTATCTCGGGCGCGCGCGGGCCGGTGAACGAGGCCGACGCCGGCAACTGCGCCTGCGCCGCTGGATTCACGTCCCCAGGGGCGCTGGCGGG
>SEFA01000024.1 GCA_004210455.1 Rubrivivax sp.
ATGCCGCTGCGGGCACTCAGGATCCGGACGAAGATCCGGCGAAGTGAGCGACGCGTCGCAAGGCGCCGGGTCGGCGCTGAGTTCACCGCGATTCGCCAGCCTTCTCGACCACCCGGCTGCCCCACTCGCCCAGGGCGCCGATCCCGGCGACGACGGCGCTCGCGAGCCAGACCCAGTAGCCCGCATCGAGGCCGATGACCTTCAAGCGGGCGGCCGCCAGGCTGTTCCAGGACCAGAGCGCCTCACGCACCTGGAGCGCTCCGAGCATCAACGCCACGGCCGCGCCCAGCACGATCAGCGTGAGCACAGGCCGTCGCAGGGCCAGCAGCGCCCAAGCCGCCCACACCAGCGGATTGGCCAGCCAATGGACCGTGCCGTTGAGGTAGCCCAGACAGAGCAGGAAGAAGCCGCTGTGATGGTCGCCGTTGGCGAAGCGGATCGCTGGCAGCGCGAGAGAGCCCAGATAGAGCAGCACGCTGAAGGTCAGGAAGATGAAGCGGGGCGACATGGACGGGGAGGCCGGAGCGGTTGGTAGCGACGCCGCGCAGTGTGTGCGCCGCAACGCCAGCGACGATAGCCTCGTCTGCTCGGTACCGGCTCCCGCGACCGAGGGGGTCAGGGCGTGACACCGAGCGCCGTCTGGCGCTGCCAGTTGTACGGTGTCGTCGTCGACACCTTCACCATCCCCGAGGCTTCGAGGATCGGCCGCGAGAAGTCCGTGGAGTCGCTGTGGATCAGCGTCTTCCCCAGCACCAGCGCTTCACGCGCACGCGCTGCGGTCAAAGCCCGGTAGACGCCGCGTCCGCGCCATGCCGGACGCGTGGCACCGCCCCAGATCCCCGCGAAGGCCGTGCCGGCCACCGGCTCCAACCGGCCGGCGGTGATGACCTCGCCGTCGGCTTCCGCGATCCACAGGGACATGCCGTCGTCGCGCGCAAGCCGCTCCAGCAGCGATTGCGTCATCGGATCCGGATCGAGATCGCCGAAGACCTCCGCCTGCATCGCGCACATGCGCGCCACCTCCTGCGGCTCGCGGATGGTGCGCATCGTCACGCCCTCCGGAAACGGGACATCGGCGACCAGCAGTTGCGCCTCGCCGATCATGATCGACTCCGGCGGATCGGGCTCGAAGCCATGCGCCAGGAGCGCCTCGTGCAGCCCCGGTGCCAGGTCGTGCCCGCGCGACTTCCACTCGACATCGGTGATGGTCGGATCAGCCTGATAGAGCCGCAAGGCTTCTCCGACGAGCCGATGAATCTCCCCCGCATCAGCACCGCCGAGCTCGCGATACGTCACGAAGCCACGACCGCGCGCGAAGGTCACCAGCCGCAACGGCCCCAGCCGCGTGACTGCGATGGCGCTCGGCGTCTCAGCATCCGAGCGGAGTTGGGAGTCGTACGCGGCGAGAAGGTCAGAGACCGTGTGCATGGCGTCACTCCCTCAACTTCGTCGGCCATCCTGCCGGAATGAGTCGCCCCTCGAATCGCACATGCCACCGCGGATCGATGGCCTTGTGCGCGTGGATCTGCAGCCCGTCATCGACCATATCGATCGTCAAGGGCAACAGATCTGGATCGGCGACGGCAAGCAATTCGACCGCATCGCCCGGCGAAAGGTGGACCTCTTCGGCGAGCATCTCGAGATAGAGCACCATGGGGCGATCCGTGTCATTCCTGAAGAACCCGACGGATATCAGGTCATCGTCGCGTGCCATGTGATGCTCCCCGCCCTGTGCTCGAAACCATGACGACGACCGATGACTCCGTCTGGCTGGTTGGCAGTCTATCGCTCGACTCCAGCGTCCTGACGGTGCCAATCCGTTCAGTCACGCCCCGTTGAGCGTTGCGCGCGGTCAGCGCTGCTACCATTGCCAACACCAAAGACAGTTCGAGAGCGCGTGCGTAAACGGACCAGCTGCCTGGCGCGATCCAGGTCTTGCACACCAGCAAGGGCAACAGAGACTCGCAAGGTGACCAGCAATGGTCGCCAAGGAAAGGGCCTACGGGCCCACTTTTTTTGGTCGCTCACTTCCGCGACCGCATCAGCCCGAGCACGCAGAACCCCAGGCCCACGATGCCGGCCGGCAGCGCATACACCAGCAAGGCTTCCCACCCATGCCCGTTGCGCAGCCCCAGTCCCACCAACCCGACGATGAGCGCCCCGACGCTGCCGATCAGCAGGACGATCAGCGCCATGCCGCGCGCCGCGCTGCCCAGCGGGCCCTCGAACTCCTCGCCGTCGTCCTCGGCGATGGTCATCCAGATGACGGGCGACAGGATCACCAGGAAGGCCCAGTTCGGCACCACGTTGCCGTGCTTGCCGCTCCAGTGCATCACGCCCAGCGCCACCGCCCCCAGGATCAGCGTCCAGATCACGCGCTTCATTTCTTCCCTCGTTGAAAAGCAACGACGCGCAGTGTGGGCGGGACTGCCGTCGCCACCCGCGCCGCGATCGCGCGGTATCGATCGGCGAGACCCACCGGGCCGTTCCGCGACACCGCGGCGGGTCTGACCGGGCGACACGAACTACGCCCCTCCGCTGCTCGCACCGATTGTGGCGCCCACGCCGGGCGCTACGTCGTTCCTTCACGCTGCTGACTTCCTCCGCGAAAAAAATCACGCGCTTCACGACCTCCCAGGTGAAGCTTTATGAGCACGACATCCCGCCGGTCCTTCCTGACGGCCGCGGTCGCCGGCATGGCCAGCAGCCATTCGTTCGCGCAGACCCTCCGACAGGCGCTCGCCACACCCGCCAACAACGCCACCGGCACCCTCGCCGACATCGAGCACGTGGTCATCCTGATGCAGGAAAACCGCTCCTTCGACCACTACTTCGGCACGCTCGCCGGCGTGCGCGGCTACAGCGATCCGCGCCCCATCGCCCTGCCCTCCGGCCAGCCCGTCTGGATGCAGCCCGGCACCGCCGTCGGCTCCCAGGTGCTCCCGTACCACTTCGACATCCGCAACACCAACGCGCTGCGCGTCGGCCTGGACCACAGCTGGAAAGGCACCGAGGCGACCTGGAAAGACTGGAACGTCTGGGTGCCCAAGAAGTCGTCCCGCACCATGGGCTACTTCGACCGCAGCGACCTGCCCTTCTATTACGCCCTCGCCGACGCGTTCACCGTCTGCGACGCCTACCACTGCTCCATCTTCGGACCGACCGATCCCAACCGCTTCTACGCCCTCACCGGCCACAGCAACGCGGTCGTGACCGGCATCGCCGATTCCAGGCTCTACAACGTCACCAACAGCACCTACAACGGCGACATCGCGAACGACAACCCCGCCGCCAAGGGCAACGAGTGGCTGACCTACGCCGAGACCCTGGAAACCGCCGGCGTGAGCTGGAAGGTCTATCAGGAGTGGGACAACTACGGCGACAACTACCTCCAGTACTTCAAGAACTTCCGCACCGATGCCAACGGGCAGAAGCTGACCAGCGCCTCGCCGCTGTACCGCAAGGGCCGCGCGCTGGCCGCCGGCTCGACGCAGGCCAACGCAGCGGGCACGACCGGCCAGTGGCTGATCGACCAGTTCGCCGCCGACGTCCGCAGCGGCAACCTGCCGCGCGTGTCCTACATCTGCGCGCCGACCGAGTACTGCGAGCACCCCGACGACACGCCCAACGCCGGTGAGAACTTCACCGCGCGCCTGCTGCAGGCGCTGGTGCAGGCGCCCGAGGTCTGGTCCAAGACCGCGCTGATCCTGACCTACGACGAGAACGACGGCTTCTTCGACCACATGCCGTCGGTGATGGCGCCGCTGAACAGCGACCGCGGCCGCACGACGATGACCAACGCCACGCAAGGCGAGATCGCCAACAGCCAGCCGATCGGCCTCGGCCCGCGCGTGCCGACGATGGTCATCTCGCCGTGGAGCAAGGGCGGCCGCGTCTGCTCGCAGCTGTTCGACCACACCTCGCTGATCCGCTTCACCGAGGAATGGCTGGTGGCGCTCGGCCATCCGCGCAGCAGCGTGCAGTGCAACGGCATCTCGCCGTGGCGCCGCGCGGTCTGCGGCGACATGACCAGCGCCTTCGACTTCAAGTCCGGCGGCGCCGAGTTCCCGTCCTCGGTGCCGGCGAACGCCGTGTACTTCAAGGGCTGGGGCACGAAGGACGCCCTGCCGCCGGCCAACCAGAGCCTGCCGCGCCAGGAGAAGGCCACCAGCGGCATCCCGCGCCGCGCGGTGCCGCTGCCCTACCGCTCGACCGTCGACGGCATCGCCGCCACCAACGCGCGGCAGTTCGCGCTGAGCTTCGCCAACGAGGGCAGCGTCACGGCGGCCTTCATCGTCTACTCGACGCTGCGCACCGACGGCCCGTGGCACTACACCGTCGAGCCGGGCAAGCGCATCGACCAGGAAGTCTGGAACTGGAGCAGCGCACCGCTGCAGCTCGCCGTGCACGGCGACAACGGCTTCCTGCGCGAGTTCCGCATGAGCTTCGATGGCATCGGTCGTCTGGCCGCGACCAGCCTGAAGGAACAGCCCGCGAGCGCGAGCATCACGCTGACACTGCGCAACGCGAGCACGCAGACGATGCGTTTCCGCGTCGTCGACAACGCCTACGGCGACAAGACCGTCGTGACGGTCGACGTGCCGGCGGGCTCGAGCCGGGATCACGTCCGCGCGGTCACGGCCAGCTACGGCTGGTACGACCTGCTCGTCACCGTCGACGGCGACAACGCCTTCCAGCGCCGCCTGGCCGGCCACGTCGAAGGCGCGGGCCTCGATTACACCGACCCGGTGCTGAACGGCCTCGCCCAGGTCACGTGGAATGCGCCGCCGGTGCTGCCGCCCAGCACGCCGACGGTCACGTTCAAGGCCGACGTCGACCGCGTGCGGATCGGCGGCAACGTGTCGCTGGCCTGGACCGGCCTGCCGTCGAGCACGACGAACTGGATCGGCCTCTATCGCGTCGGCATGACGCCCGGCGGCCCGGGTTCGCTGAAGTGGAACTACGTGGCGAGCCCGTCGGGATCGCAGGTGTTCGCGCTCGCGGGTCAACCGGAAGGCGACTACTTCCTCGGCCTGTTCCTCAACGACGGCTACGGCGAAGCCGCGGCGCGCCTGCCGGTCCGTATCCGCAAGAACGGCGACGTGAACGCCGACGGCGCCGTCACCGCCGCCGACCGCGACACGCTGCGCAACGCCATCGGCAGCTGCGCCGGCGACGCGCGCTTCGAGCCCCTCGCCGACATGGACGGCGACAAGTGCATCACGCAAGCGGACTACCGCGTCTGGTACCAGCTCTTCAGCACCCTGTGAGACCCCTCATGACCCCGATCACCCTCAAGCCCCTGCTCGCCGCCGCCGCGCTGGCGATCGCCTCGCTGGCCGCCCCGGGCGCCCATGCCGCCACCGTCTCGCTCACCGCGGCCGGTCCGGCCAAGGCCGGCGAAGGCGTGGACCTGCTCATCAGCCTGGTGGATCCCTTCGGCGGCCTGCCCTCCGACGAGGAGCTGCTGTCCTTCGGCTTCCGCCTCAGCTACGACACGACGAAACTCTCCTTCGGCAGCTTCACCGCCGCCGCCGGCTGGGACGACGACAGCCCGTGGCTGGGCGCCGGCACCTTCGGCGGATCGAGCTTCCCCGGCGTGGCCAACGGCGGCCAGACCTCGCTGCTGCTCGGCACGCTGCACTTCGATGCGCTGCAGGGCGGCCTCGCGCAGATCGGCCTGATCACCGATGCCGGCAACCTCAACCACGGCTTCAGCTACCTGTGGAGCGATGTGCAGCCGCTCAACGCGTCGCTGAACCTGGCGGTGTCGGCGGTGCCGGAGCCCTCGTCGGTGCTGCTCGCCGTGCTGGGCCTGGGCGCGCTCGGCCTGACGACGCGTCGTCGCAAGACCTCGCACTGACCCCACCGACGGAAAAAAAGGGAGCCCGTTCTCACGGGCTCCCTTGGGGGCCGCCCTCCTCAGGCGGCTGTCAGACGACGACCAGCCGATGGGCGGACCGGTCGATCTGTCGATCGATCGAACCGTCGATCACTGGACCACGGCGTCGCGCACCTTGCGCGGCGCCAGTTCGTGACGCTCGAACTGCATCGAGAACGACGCGCGTCCCGACGAGAGCGCGCGCAGGTTGCCGATGTAGCCGAACATCTCGCTCAGCGGCACCTGGGCGTCGACGACGATCGCCGTGCCGCGCAGCTCCTGGCCACGGACCAGACCGCGCCGGCGATTCAGGTCGCCGATGCAGTCGCCGAGCGATTCGGCCGGCGTGACGACTTCAACGGCCATCACCGGTTCCAGCAATTGCACATCGGCCTTCGCGAAGGCCTCGCGCGTCGCATTCGCCGCCGCGAGCTCGAACGCCATCGCCGACGAATCGCGCTCGTGGAAACCGCCGTCCAGCAGCGTGACCTGGAAGTCCACGCACGGGAAGCCCGCGATCACGCCGCTGAGCGCCGCGCGCCGGATGCCCGATTCCACCGCGGGAATGAATTCGCGGGGGATCGCGCCGCCGACGACACGGCTCTCGAAACGCACGCCCTCGCCGCGCGGCAGCGGCTCGAAGCGCAGCACGACCTCGGCGAACTGCCCGGGGCCGCCGCTCTGCTTCTTGTGGACGTGATGCACGTCCACCGCCCGCCCGAGCGTCTCCCGGTACGCCACCTGCGGTCGGCCGACCTGTACCTCCACGCCGTGACGCGCGCGCAGTTTCTCGATCGAGACCTCCAGCTGCAACTCACCCATGCCGGAGAGGATCGTCTGCCCGGTCTCCCCGTCGAAGCGCATCCGCAGACTCGGGTCCTCGCGCAGCATGGACTGCAGCGCCTTCGACAGCTGCGCCACGTCGTCGCGCGTCTTCGGCTCGATGGCCACGTCGATCACCGGCTCGGGCACGCTGATCTCCTCGAGATGCAACGGACTCGCCGGATCGCACAGCGTGTGACCGGTCAGCGTCTCCTTCAGGCCGATCACCGCCGCGATGTCGCCGGCGCGCAACTCGTCGCGTTCCACACGGTCTTCCGCGTGGACCTCGTAGAGCCGCCCGACCCGTTCCATGCGCCCGGTGTTGACGTCGAGCACGGCGTCGCCGCGTCGCAGTCGTCCGCGATAGACGCGCACGAAGACCATCGTCCCATGACCGTCGGCCGCCACCTTGAACGCGAGCGCGGCGAAGGGACCGTCCGGATCGGACGGCGACTTCTCCGCGACGTCGATGTCGGCGCGACGGATGTCCTCAGGCGCCGGCAGGTAGTCGACGACCGCGTCCAGCAGCGGCTCCACGCCGCGGTTGCGGAACGCCGAGCCGGCAAGCGCCGGCACGAACGCGCCCGACAGCACGCCGCGTCGCACGCAGCGGCGTAGCGTCGCGTCGTCGATCGGCTGACCGTCGAGCCAGGCGGCGAGCACGGCGTCGTCCTGCTCGACCACGGTCTCGATCAGGCGGGCACGATGCGCGCGCGCCTGGTCGAGCATCGCGGCGGGCACGTCCGATTCGACGTACGGCGCCGATGCGTCGTCGCGTTCCCAGACGAGTGCTTTCATCGCGATCAGATCGACGACGCCGCGGAAGTCGCCTTCCGCGCCGATTGGCAGCTGCAGCGGCAGCACGGTCGCGCCGAGACGTTCCTCCATCATGGCCACGACGCGCAGGAAGTCCGCGCCGACGCGGTCGAGCTTGTTGATGAAGGCGATGCGCGGCACGCCGTATTTGTCCGCGAGGCGCCAGTTGCTCTCGGTCTGCGGCTCCACGCCGGCGACGCCGTCGAACACCACGACCGCGCCGTCGAGCACGCGCAGCGAGCGGTTGACCTCGATGTTGAAGTCGATGTGCCCGGGCGTGTCGATCAGGTTGAGCTGCGTGCCCTTCCATTGGACGGACACGGCGGCGCTGTTGATCGTGATGCCGCGGCGGCGTTCCTGCGGATCGAAGTCCATGCGCGTGGTGCCGTCGTTGACGTCGCCGATGCGATGGCTTTCACCCGTGTAGAACAGGATGCGTTCGGTGGTGGTGGTCTTGCCGGCGTCGACGTGGGCGATGACGCCGAGGTTGCGCAGGGGCTTGTGGGTCGTTTGGCGCGAGTTCATGGTGAATCCTTCTTTCGGAATCTGAGGGCAAGACGCTGCCCTCAGGCGGATTCACCTGATGCGGGCTAGCGTCGAGAGGGATGCGGCGGAATGCCGGATCGAGAGCCGGAGCGCGGGCGCGCGCGGACGCAAGTCCGGCGGACGGGAATCGTCGCGATCAGCTTGTCGTAGGTGCGGGTACGCATGGTTGAACTCGAAAACGAGAGGTGAGAACGGGAAGCGGAAAACAGAAAACCCCGGAGGGCGCTGGGCCTGCCGGGGTTCTGTGGAAGACCGGAAGGCGCGCACGCCTTCCGAATGCGATCGGAGGGCGCGTCAGGTGGCGAAAGTCGCCTTGATCACTTGGGAGGTCTTCATGATGGACGTGATTCTGAGCGAAGCCGCGCGGTCGCGCAATGGGTCGTCGCGATGACCGCACTCGATTCGGGGGCAGGTGTTGCTCCGACTGGACAGTCGTGAGCCGCCGCCACTCATTGCTGTCAATGCCCCCTACTCGTTCGCGCCGGATCGCGACGACAAGCCCCAGAACCGGTCAGTGCCAAGTCTGGCCTGCGAGCGTAGATTGCCCTCTCCGCAATGACTCGCAGAAAGTGAGGTGATGAATGGAAATCGCGATCTTCCGGGCGCTGAAAGGCGCCGGTGTTTCTGAAGCCGACGCACGATCCGCCGCAGAGGCGATTCAACACGGCGTGCGAACAGAGGTTCGGGACTCAACGAGGGACATGGCCACCAAGGCCGATCTGGCGGACTTGCGGGGCGACCTAGTCCACCGGATGTCCGACCTCCAGCGCTTCGTCGTGGCATCCGTCTTTGGAAGCAGCGGAATGCTGGCCGTGATGATCACGGTGTTCAACTACCTGCGCTGACATGTCGACGCGAAGAAAGAAGGCCGCCCGAGGGCGGTCTTCTTCATGGCGCCGTCCGTGTGCGATCCCGCTGCTGCGCCTCCAGCCGCTTCAACACGGCGCCGATCGCCGCCCCCTCGCGGATCTGCGGATTCGAGTAGCCATCGGTCTTCCCCGCCTCCTTCTCGCGGACTTCGATCAGCTGGCGCGCCTGCGCATGCGCCTGCTGGAAGGACCAGGTGTCTTTCAACGCGTCGACGTACATCGCCTGACCGAAGAAAGTCAGCGGCGATTTCGAGCCGCAGCCGTAGGACGTGTGCGTCGCGTCGGCCGCCGTCATCACCAGCGTGCCGTCGTCGGCCAGCGGCGAGATCCAGCTGCCGGAGAAACACGCCGAGACCGAGATCACCCGCCAGCGGATGCCCGCCTCGTCCAGCCATTGCTTGAGCAGCACGGGGGTCATGGGCTCGGTTTCGAGCGGATAGGAATCCGTGGCGAGCAGACCGTCACGGCCGCCGTGCGAGGTCAGGTGCAGGAACAGCACGTCCTTCTCGCGGTCCATGACGGCGCCGATGCGCGCGATCGTCCGGTGCAGGTTGGGCCGCGTCGCCCAGGGGATCGTGTCCTGCGACTTCGCATTCGTCACCAGCTGGACCGTGCGTCCGGTCGCACCGAAGCGTTCGCTCATCGTCTTCGCGACGACGGCGCTCTCATGCATGAAGACATCCTGCGACGCATACGGCGCGTAGGTCGCGGCGTAGACATTCACGACGCCCGGTTGAGACGGCGGCAGCGCACGCAACGCCTCGGTGATCAACGCCGACTGTCTGTCGATGACCTCTTCGCTCAATGAGAGGCCGACGTACGCGTCCCGCGCGTCGGGGTCTTGGGCCGGCCACCAGAAGTACATCGGGTCGAGCCAGCCGCTGATCGCGATCGGCAGCGGCGCGAGCAGAAGTGCGATCGCACGTATGACGCCGGAGGTGGTCAGCCGCCACCACAGGCGCAGACTCGCCAACCCTTCCCAGACCATCGGGAACAGCCAGGCGACCCAGCGCGCCCAGTCCGGCCAGTCGGCGGAGGGACCGAACACCGCCGGCGCTAATCTGGCGACGGCACCGTCGACGATGTTCAACAGCAGCGTCACAGCGACGAGCAGCGTCACCAGCGTGCCGACGTTGGCCGGCCCCGGCTCGCGCCGCCCGGGCGAGGCGAGCAGCAGCCAGCAGATCCACACGGACACGACCGTGCCGCTCCAGCTCTTGTAGATCGCCCCCCACTCGAAGGTGGCGGCGCCGTCGATCGCCTCGCGCTGCAGTCCGAGGCCGACCGTCAGCGACAGCACCACGAGCGCGACCAGCGTCCACGGTCCACCGTCCAACCGCTCCCAGCGCGGGGCGCGGAAGGTCAGCACGCGGGCGGCCTCGACGAGCCAGGCGAGTCCCGGAGTCATGCTCCGATATGAATGACTGATATCCATCGAATAAATTTCATGAATTGAAGTCGAACGCCCATCATTCCCTGGCGACGTCGACATCCATCTCCCCCAAGGGAGCGACGACCTTCGAATCCGCCCGCGACGCGGGCACCGCCAAGGAGCTCATCATGACTGTCAAGAATGTCCTGTTCGTCCTGACCAACACCGCTCAGATCGGTCCGAACCACCGTCCGACGGGTTACTTCTTCGCCGAAGTGGCGCATCCGTTCGAGGTATTCGACCACGCCGGCGTGGCGGTGGACTTCGTGTCGCCGCTCGGCGGCACGCCGCCCTCGGACGCGTATGACGAGAGCGACCCCGCGCAGCGCGCCTTCCGCGAGAGCGCCGCCTTCCGCCGACTGTCGCGCAGCCGCAAGCTGTCCGAGGTCGACGTGCTGGACTACGACGCGATCTTCTTCCCCGGCGGCCTCGGCCCGATGGCCGACATCGCCACCGATCCCGACGTCAAGCAGGCCGTGATCCGCGCCTGGAACGGCGGCAAGATCGTCTCCGCCGTGTGTCACGGTCCGGTGGCCTTCTCCGGCGCTCAGCTCGACGACGGCACTCCCTTCCTGAAGGGACGTCGCGTCACCGGGTTCTCGAATGCGGAGGAGGAAGGCTACGCGATCGCCGACGTGCCCTTCCTGCTCGAGAGCGCGCTGGTCGAGCAAGGCGCGATCTACGAGAAGGCCGACGTGTGGCAGCCCAAGGTGGTCGTGGACGGTCGCCTGATGACGGGCCAGAACCCGGCGTCGGGCGCACCGCTCGCCAAGGAGATCGTGGCGGCCCTGAACAAGGACAGCGCATGAGCGCCGAGGCACCGATCGTGGTCGTGGCGCGCTGGCGGATGGCGCCGGAAGCCGTGCCCGAGGTGCTGGGGCTGGTCGCCGCGCTGCGTGAGCAGTCGCTGGACGAGCCCGGCTGCCAGGGCTACGAGGCTTTCCAGAGCGTCGGCACCCCGGGCGAACTGCTCCTGCTTGAGCGCTACTCGGACCAGGCTGCCATCGAGGCGCATCGCGCCTCGCCCCACTACCAGGCGCTGGTGGTGCAGCGCATCCTGCCGCTGCTGAGCGAACGGCAGGTGGAGCTGCTGCAAGCGAAGGCGTGAGCCTCCGCGGCGTCAGGTGTTGCCCCGCTCAGAACGCGGCAACACTCAGCACCCAGGTGACGCCGAACCTGTCCGTGAGCATCCCGTAGAGCGGCGACCAGGCCGAGGGCGCGAGATCCTGCAGGATTGAAGCGCCCTCGGCCAACTGCGTCCAGAACGCCGAGATCTCGTCGGCCTCGCCGCTCTGGATCGAGACGAAGAAGGCGCGGTCGCCGCGGTCCCAGCGTTGGTCGGTGGGCACGTCGTAGGCCATGACGCGGAAGCCGTTCGGTGCCACGACCTGGCCGAAAAGCACGAGCGCCGTGTCAGCCTCGGATCGGGCGGCGTGCGCTTCGCCGTAGGTCACGGCCATCAGCTCGCCGCCAAAGATGCCGTGATAGAAACTCAGCGCCTCGCGGGCTTGGGCTCGGAAGTTGAGGTGGGGGGTGACGGTCAATGCCATGGTCGTTCCTGGACTCGTTGAACAAACCGGATCGCGCTGCGTTGCCACGCATGACGCGACCGGTGAGGTCAATGTAGGAAGACGGACCGCAGCTGCGTGACAGCAGAGTCTGCTGAAAGGATTCGGCAGCGCGTCACGATAGGCCGTCGCTGCGATGGCGCGATGCCGCAAGGAGAACGATCAGGCGGTCAGGTCGATCGTCTCGCCCCGATCCCCGCGATCAGCGACCCCACCGCCACCATCGCCGCACCGCCCCAGAACACCGGCGGCAACGGGGCGCTCAGCAGCACCGACGCGAACAGCGCCGACATCAACGGCGTCCCGTTCGCCGCGAGGCCGAGCACATGGATGTTCCCGCGCAGCACGCCGATGTTCCAGAGCATGTAGGCCAGCGTCACCGCCGCGCTCGCCAGCGCGATCTGGATGACGATGGGCGTCGACCAGTTCATCGGCGCGCGCTCCACGTTGAACGCGTGCACGACCCAGAAGCCGACCGCGCTCAGCGCCATGAAGAACCAGAGCGCATTCTTGCCTTCGGCCATGTGCCTGGTGCAGGTGCTGTAGAGGGCCCATACGATGGCGCCGACGAAGGCCAGCCCGTAGCTGAGCGGATTGGACGCCGCGTTGTGGAAGAACTGATTGAACGACAGCCCTTCCGGCGGCGAGGACGCCGCGATCACCCCGGCGAAGGCCAGCGCCAGTCCGCCCAGCATCAGCACGTTCAGCCGCCTGCGGCCGGCGATCGCGGAGCACAGCACCGTGAGGCTGGGCCAGAGGTAGTTGACCATGCCGACCTCGATGGCCTCGTGGCGCGACCGCGCGAAGCCGAGCGCCAGCACGAAGCAGAGCTCGTACCCGACGAACAGCGCGGCGCCCAGCCAGAGATAGCGGCGCGGCAGCTCGCGCAGCGAGGTGCGCGTCGGCAGGAGCAGCAGCGCGGACACGGTGAACAGCACCGCCGGCGCGCCGGTCCGGCCGAGGAACTCGATCGTGCTGCGCGTGACGCCCACGGACGTGCTCCAGAACAGGATGGCCAACAGGCCCAGCAGCGTGGCGCCGTTCGACACGGACTTCGACAGCTCAGACGTCGACATTCATGCTTTCGTTGGCCCGCCGGGCGAATCGCCCCGGCGGCATGCCCACATGCCGCGCGAACGCGACGCCGAAGGGTCCCACGGCGCTGTAGCCCACGCGCTCGGCGATCTCCGCGATCGACAGCTCGCGCTGCCGCAGCCATTGCTTGGCCAGCGCCATGCGCCAGCCGAGCAGATATGCCATCGGCGCGATGCCGATCGCACGGCTGAAACGATCGAAGAAGGCGGAGCGCGACATCGACGCCTCCTTCGCCAGTGCCACGACCGTCCACGGCGACGCGGGCGCCTCGTGCATGCGACGCAGCGCCAGCGCCAGCCTGGGATCGGCCAGGCCGCGCACCAGACCCGGCGTCGCCGCCGTGCTGGCCGTCGCACGGAAGGCTTCGATCAGCAGCACCTCCAGCAGACGCGACATGACGATCTCCCGCGCCGGCCGATCGGCGCGCGACTCGTCGCCGACGAGCTGGACCAGCGTCGACAGACGGCGCTCGCCGCGGACATGCACCCACCGCGGCAACAGCGACACCAGCAGCTCGGCATCCGGCGAACCGAGCACGCAGTGGCCGACCAGCATCCGCATGTCGACCTTCCCGTCCGGATCGCCGATGCGCGCACCGCCGGGCATCGGCACGATCGGGGTGGTGACGGGTTCGTCCTCGCGCGGCGGCTGGCGGTCCAGGCTGGAGGTCGCGAAGTTGCGCGCGGCCGGGAGCAGCACGAAGTCGCCCTCGTGCACCGTGATGGTCTCGCTGGGACCGGGGCCGTCGATCGTCAGATGACAGGACCCCTCGAGCGCGACGAAGTAGAAGGGCCGGCCGGTCTCGCTGCGGCGCACCGCCCACGGCGCCGAGGCGACGACGAGTTTCGAGAACGGCGCCTGAGGACGCAACAGCGACACGACTTCGGCCAGGGGGTCGATCATCTGGACGATCTCGACAAATGTATGGACTTCGCAGTGTAGCCAGTCCTGCGGTCGAACCCTATCGTGCGGACATCCCCAACCCAGGAGTTCCTGATGTCCCGTGCTTCCACCGTCCTGATCACCGGTTGCTCGTCCGGCTTCGGCCTTGAAACGGCGCGCCATTTCCTCGACAAGGGCTGGCGCGTCGTCGCCACGATGCGCCAGCCGCGCGAGGACCTGCTGCCCAGGTCCGAGGCGCTGCGCGTCCTGCCGCTCGATGTCACCGATGCCGGGAGCATCGGCCAATGTCTCAGGGACGCCGGCCCCATCGATGCGCTGGTGAACAACGCCGGCGTCGGCCTGCTGGCGCCGCTGGAAGCCGTCGACATGGTCAACGCGCGCGCGCTCTACGAGACCAACGTGCTGGGCACCATCGCGATGACGCAGGCGGTACTGCCGCAGATGCGCGAGCGTCGCTCGGGCGTGGTGGTGAACGTCACGTCGAGCGTCACGCTGAAGTCGCTGCCGCTGCTGTCGGTCTACACCGGCAGCAAGGCGGCGGTGAATGCGTTCACCGAGTCGCTCGCGCTGGAGCTGGCGCCCTTCAACGTCCGCGCGCGGCTGGTCCTGCCCGGGCGCTCGCCGACCACGAGCTTCGGCGAGAACGCGCGCAAGCTGATGAGCCCCGACGTGCCGGAGGCCTACGTGGCGTTCCGCGATCAGGTGTTCGCGGCGGTGCGCGACCTGTCGACGCCGGTGACCGTCGCGCAGGACGTGGCCGAGGCCGTCTGGCGCGCCGTCACCGATCCGCAGGCGCCGATGCGGATTCCGGCGGGAGCGGATGCGGTGGCGCTGGCAGAGACGTTGACGAGCGCCTGATCGGGCCGCTCCGCCCGTCGCCCCTCAGGCCGCATTCTTCGCCGATGGAGAATGCGCGCCTCAGGGAACAACGACGGCACCATGGCGACACCCGCTCATACCCGACTGCTCAACGCCGCCGCGAAGGCGCATCTGGCGCCGATCGGCTGCCAGCAGAAGGGGCGTTCGCGCTTCTGGTTCGCGGATCAAGGCTGGTGGGCCATCGCCATCGAGTTCCAGCCCAGCGCCTACTCGCAGGGCAGCTACCTCAACGTCGGCGCGACCTGGCTCTGGAACCCGAAGCCGTACTGGAGCTTCGACGAGGGCCATCGCGTCGCGGAGTTCCGCGAGTTCGAGGACGAGGACGAGGTCCAGTTCACCCAGGCGGCCGATGAACTGGCGAGGCAGGCGGTCGACGAGGTCACCCGCCTCCGCGCCACCTTCAAGTCGGTCGAGGACCTCGCCCGACACCTGCTGCAGAAGCAGGACACGACCTGCTGGGACCACTTCCATGCGGCGATCTCCTGCGGGCTGAGCGGCCGCATCGACGACGCACGGCGCATGTTTGCGGCCGTCGCGGTGGAACAGCACGAGGCTGACTGGGTGGACGAGCTGAAGGCGACCGCCGCCCGTCTGTCTGCGCCCCTCGACGACGCGCCGGAATTCCGTCGCCTCGTGGAAACGGAGATCCGGGAGGCGCGGACGCTGCTCAAGCTGGGCGAGTTGACTGGACCGTTGATTCCGGACTGAGCGCCGTACATCCAGCTCCACCAGCTGACGCTCCTTGCCTGCCGTCAAGCGGCTTACGCGCGCCCGCCACTACGTCTTCCGCGACCTTCTCGTATAGGCCAGGTAGGGCAGGATGACTAGGACTAGCACGACGTTGCAAATGGCCATCCAGCTCAGCAAAGAGATCGAGGTGTCGCCGAACAGCGCGGCAATCCCGAAGAGCACGAGAAACAGTACGTTGAAGCGGATGGCTTCGATGACGAGGAAGTTCTTCATGGCAGGTCTGCCCGGGACGGAGTCATCATCTTCTCAGAATCGTACAGACTGGAATCGCCCTCACGGGCTCCCTCATCAGCGGGTACTGCCTCGCCCTTCAGCAGTCTGTTCTGCGACCCGTGGCTGCGCCACCATTGTGTGACCACGAGGGGGAACAATGACTGCAAGGAAGCACGCGCTTCGGAGCGCAAGCCCTTTGCCCAGGACCAAAGAGAGGGCGAAAGGCATCAAATGGAATTACCACGAGCGTCACGACGGCAAGAACGCCGTGATCTCCGAATGGAGGAATAGCGTCCAGAAGAAAGTCCGCGTCAAGATGGACCGTTCGCTGGACCAACTCCGTCAGATGCCGAAAGTCGAGTGGCACAAGCCAGCCCCGGCGAGCAACATTGGCGATCACATATACGTGATACGCTTCACTGACCAGACCGGCATGCAGATCCGCGTCTTCGGACACTTCCACGATCCTCACGAGGCATTCGTGATGACTTTCGTGGGTCACGAGAAGGACGGCAAATATGTCCCATCAAACTATCAAGAACTGGCGCAAGGACATCGCGCCCGTTGTTCAGATCAGTTTCAAAAGCGAACCCAACCGTACGGGGACCGCTGTGCGCTTTGCGCTGCCGGCGACTGCCCCATCCGGCACTGAGCCGGCGGGCGCGATGGGATTGCTGCAGCAACGCAGCGAATGGCGCGACAAGGAGTACCGCGATCTGTACATGGAAGAGGCGGTCGATCAAGGCATCGCATGGCAGATCAGGATCAACCGTGAACGTCGCGGCCTTTCCCAGAAGAGGCTTGCGGAAACCCTGGGGACGCAGCAGTCCGCGGTGTCTCGACTCGAGGACCCGGACTACGGTGCTCATAGTCTGGACACCTTGAAGGAGCTGGCGCGCGCCTTCGACTGCGCCCTGTTGCTGAAGCTCGTCCCCTATTCCGTCCTCGCTTCAGAACGCGAGCATCTCTCTCCCGACGACCTCTACGCCCCCCCGTTCACTGCAGAAGTTCCGGAGCAAACATGAAGACGAAGCAGGACGGCAATCAAGTGCTTTACGCGGACCAACCGGCCGAACTTTCGCTCGGTCCGTTCGTGTCGCGGCTGACTCTGGGCATCGTTGAAAGTCAATCCGATGCGCCGATACCGGTGCTGTCGTTTGCGATGCCAACCACAGCGCTATTGCAGATGGCCAAAGACATCGTGCAGCAGATCGAAAGCCCGTCGTTTGCCAAAGGCGCTGCGAAGTCCTTGTCCATCGCAGCTGAGCGATTGGCTTCGGGAGCTCGGCAGCCCGATGCGCCACCCAGAGCAGTCGAAACGACAATGGGCAGGTCAAAGATTTCCGGGGCCACTGCGGCTGGTCCATCGGTGGCTCGCAAGCCACGCAAGGCGCCGGAATAGCCGATCCTCCGCATGGGTGTGCCGTATGACTGCCACCCCTCACTTCCCCGCCTGATACACCTTCACGTACTCGACCTCGTACCCGATCGGGAAGATCTTGTCGTCGATCTCGCCGCCGAGGTCGCCGCCGATCGCGAGGTTGAGGATCAGGAACTGCGGCTTGTCGAACGGCCATTGCGCCGCGCCTTTCCCCAGGTTCGGATACGCCGCGTGCACCTGGCCGTCGATGCCGAAGCGGATCTCCTTCGTCGTCCACAGCATCTGGTAGTCGTGGAACTGTCCGCAGGCCGTGGCAAGCTTGCGGCCGTCGCCGACGCCGTGCCCGCCGTGGCCCGATGTCGTGTGCACCGTGCTGAACACCCAGTCCGGCTTCTGCCCCATGTGCTCGAGGATGTCGAGCTCGCCCGACGCCGGCCAGTCGCCCTGGCTGCCCAGCATCCAGATCGCCGGCCAGGTGCCCTGCCCGCAGGGCAGCTTCGCGCGGATCTCGAAGTAGCCGTAGGTCCACTCGGCCTTGCCCTTCGTGATCAGCCGCGTGGACGTGTACTGCTGGCCGCCCCAGTCGGCCTGCGACGACAGCGACTCCTTGCGCGCCGTGATCACCAGCCGACCGTCCTTCAGCGCGGCGTTTTCCGCCCGCGGCCCCGAGTAGTACTGCTTCTCCCGGTTGTGCCAGCCCTGCTTGTTCATCCCGGTGTCGTAGGCCCACTTGGACTCGTCGGGCAGCGCGCCCTTGTCGAACTCGTCGGACCAGACCAGCGTGTATCCCGCCGGCAATCCGATCGGACCGCTCGCCGCGCCGCCCTTGCCCGTCGCCGTCTGCGCGCCCGCCTCCGCCTGCGCGAATGCCGCGCCGCCATCTACCGTCAGAGCGGCCAGGGCCGCCAGCAGGGGCAGCGCCGCCCAGCGACGCGTCAGTCGTTGCTTCATGAACCGGTCTCCGTACTTGTTGGAATTCAGCGCTTCGCGCGCCGTTGCAGCAGCTGCTCGGCATCCGCGAGCGCCGCCTTGATCGTCTTCTGTCCGCGCAGCACCTTGTCGAGCTCGGTCTGCACGACCTCCTCCGCGAACTTGGCCTGCTTGTGCACCGGCAGCGCGGTGATGCGCAACGCGTCGTCGCGCCACAGCAGCCGCGCGCGCTGCCCGCCGAGGAAGTCCACCGGCTCGCTGAAGAACGGGTCGTCGTGGACGTCCCGCAGCGCGGGGAACGCGTCGTAGGACTTGAACGCCTGCAGCTGCCGCTGCGGATTCAGCGACATCAGCTGGATGAAGTCCCACGCCAGTCGTTTGCGTGACGGCGCCGACTTGCGCGCGATCGCATAGAAGGTGCCGCCATACGGCGCATGCGATCCGCCCGGCAGCGAGGAGACACGCCACAGCCCCTTGGTCTCCGGCGCGATGAAGGCGTTGAGCTGGCCGACCAGCCAGGCGCCCGACAGCTCCGTCGCCAGCCGCCCCTGCTTGAACCCCGCGCCCCAGTCGTTCGACCACGCGGGCACCTTCGCGTCGAGGCCCTTCTGGCGGGCCCGCAGCGACACCTCGAAGGCACGCTCGAAGCGCGGCGAGTTCACCAGCACGCGGGACTCGGTGTCGAAGTAGATGCCCTCGCCCGGCTTCAGGCCGTCGGCGATCAGGATGTCCTTGATCTCCTGCACGTTCGCGATCAGGTAGGCGCCGGTGCGGGCCTTGATGCGCTCGCCGGTGGCCACGTAGGCATCCCAGCTGCGCGTCAGGTCCTCGGGCGCCACGTCCGCGCGCTCGATGATGTCCTTGCGGTACAGCATCGTGCCAGGACCGATGTCCGCCGGCACCGCGACCACCGCGCCGCTGCGCGCCACGGCCTGGTCATAGGCGTAAGGGACCAGCCGCGACCGGAAGGCCTCGATGCCGAACGGCGGCTGCCGAAGATCCTCCAGGCCGCCGCCCTGCGCGAAGCGGCCGACGAAGCTCGACTCCAGCGCCATCACGTCCGGCAGCCCCACCGCCGTCGACAGCGCGGTCGTCATCGCCGTGTGGTGGTCGGAGTACTGGCGCATCAGGATGCGCAGTTCCACGTCCGGATGCATCGCCTGCCACGACGGAATCGCCGCCTTGGCGATCTCGTCCATCAGCGGGAACGCCGCGATGGTCAGCACCTCGCGGGTCTGCGCCAGCGCCGGCACCACCAGCACGCCGGACCACGCCGGTGCGGTCATCGCCGCGAGCATGCCGCGCCGGGTCAGCCCCTGGCGGATGCGACCGCCCTCTCCGCTGTTCGCGCTCAAAAGTCCAGCTCCATCGTCATGACCGTGCCTTCGCTGATCGAGCCGCCGGTCGGCGGCCGCAGGTAGACACCGAAGCGCGAGGCCTGTCCCGGCCAGCGCTGCGCGCTGAGCGCCGCGATCGCCGCGTCCACGCCGGCCTGGACGTGGCCGGTGTCGGGGTCGACGTTGGGCACGATGCAGCGCTCGCAGGCGGCCGCGTGGGACATGCGACGCCACCAGCCCTCGCCGTCCCGCCAGACCAGCTGCATCAGGTGTTCCTCGATGAACGGCACCAGCGCCTCCTGCATGCCGCGCAGCACGAGGTTGGGCCGCAACCGCCTCACGTCGACGCGAGCGCGTCCCAACGCGGCCAGTTGCTCGTTGAGCTCGATCACCGATCCGGTGGAGACCGCGTGCAGGGCGTTCGGCGCCGTCGACAGCGCCGCGCTCCGGTCGAGCTTCACGAGTCGCAGATCGTCACCGGTGACCTCGCGCAGGAACTGCGCCGCCACGGCGCCGGCATCGCGACCGCGATGGCTCACCATGCGGCGTTCGTCCGGGCTCCAGATCAGGGCGTAGGTCGACGCCCCTTCCGCCTCGCGCGCGAGACGCACGGGCTGCTGGCCCTGCGCGCACAGCAGCAGGGCCTCGGCCAGCAGCCGGGGTTGCACCAGCGCCAGCTTCGGATGCGAGCCGAGCCACGCCAGTTCGCCGCGTCCGTCGACGACGATCCATTCGCGGTCGCCGAGGATCCGTCCGTCGGCGTCGAAGCGCAGATCGGACACGCGCACGCCGGCGCAGGACTTCACCGGATACACGTACAGCGCCTCGACGCAGGCGTAGGCCGTGGAGGACGTCGCGGAGGGCCTGGCGGCCGACGTCGCCGAGCGATCGCCGTGGACGGCGGCCATCGCGGCCAGGGCGGGGTGCCGGTCCACGTCGCCCTCAGCGCGGCAGCACGTAGGTCGCGATGCAGCGCGGGGGCAGCGACGCGACACCGGCCTGGCCGTCGATGCGCAGCGAGAAGCGGTGCTCGCGTTCGCTGCGGTTCATCACGACGACGGCGATGCTGCCGTCCTCGTTGACCGCGGCCGTGCATTCGAGGTCCTGGCTGCTCGCCGAGCACAGCACCCGGAAGGCGCCCGGCTTGATGAAGCGGCTGAAGTGACCGAGGTAGTCGTACGAGCTCTGCGGCATCAGCCGGTTCTGCTCGCGGTCCGCGAGCATGGGCGCGCTGCACAGGTTGCCGACGTGGTTCGGACCGCCGGTCTCGTCGAGCAGCAGGTTCCAGTCGATCCAGCCGACGGTCCAGCGGTTCAGGTCGTTGAGGATGCTGCGGCCGTAGCGCTCGCCGGTGTTCCACGACCCGAGGTGCGGTCCGCCTTCCTGGCAGCCTTCGGTGAACAGCAGCTGCTTGTCCGGATACGCGTCATGCAGCAGGCCGACGTGGTCGAAGTGGTCCTCGACGTACCAGTGGAAGCCGCAGCCCCAGACGTACTTCGAAGCCTCGGGGTCCGAGTACACGACGTCGGCGCGCTGCACCATCTGGTCGCGGTTGTGGTCCCAGATGACGACCTTGATCCGTTCCAGTCCGGCCGCGTGCAGCGCCGGGCCGAGGTGGTCGCGGACGAATTCGCGTTCTTCCTCCGCGGTGTAGACGCAGGAGTCCCAGCGCTGGACCGCATCGGGCTCGTTCTGCACGGACACGCCCCACACGGGCACGCCTTCAGCCTCATAGGCCTGGATGAACTTCACGTAGCACTGCGCCCAGGCCTTCGCGTACTGCGGCAGCAGCTTGCCGCCGTTGTTCATCTGGCCGTTGGTCTTCATCCAGGGCGGCGGGCTCCACGGCGACACCAGCAGTTTCATCGGCCCCGGCGCGACTTTCATCGCGGCCTGGATCATGGGCAGCAGCGCGCGGCGGTCGCGGTCGATGTTGAAGTGCGTCAGCGTTTCATCGCCCGGCACTTCCGCATGCGCGTAGTTGCCCAGCGAGAAATCGCAGCTGTTCATGTGAACGCGGTTGAACGTGTAGCCGTGGCCCGCGTTGACGTCGAAATAGGCCTGCAGCAGCGCGTTCGCCTCGGCGGGCGGCAGCTTCTGCCAGGTCGTCGCGGCGGCTTCGGTGAAGGCACCGCCGAAGCCCTCGATGCGCTGGAAGCGCCGGGCGCTGTTGACGACCAGCTTGGGCATGCCGGCGATCGCGGCATCGGCCATCAGCTGCGCCACCGGCTGCAGGGCGAGCTCGGGCTGCGCCGTCAGGCGTGTCGAGTTCGCCAGGTCCGCGCCTTTGGCGGACAGGGTCCATCGCAGGGACGCACGCGCGCCCGCTGAAGTTGTCTCCGTCATCGAACTACCTTTGTTGTCGTGTCCAGGCCAGCGCTTGAAAGCGCTTTCATAACGCGAGCATAGAGGCAGTCGGCAGGATGGTCAATTCAGGGATGGCCCGAAGGCGGGGCGCGATGCGCACGACGGCCGGGCGTGCCCGGCGTCGCAGCCCCGTCACCGCCCGTTCAGCGGCCGGCCCGCTGCTCCTGCGGATGCAAGGTGTCCGTGTGGGCTGCCGCTGCGCGCCGGGCCGGCTCGGGCATTAGGCGACGACCGCCCTGCCGCCAGCCGCGCCACAGTTCCTCGAGATACGGCACGAATTCGAGGAAGGCGACGACGGCGAGGACACCGACGATGTAACCCACCGGCAGTGCTGGCGACTTCCAATGCAAGGCCCAATCCGCCGGCTGGGTGCCGCTGCCGAAAAGCGCAAGGAACTGCGGCCAGTGGAGGGACGCGACCGCGATGATGGCCATCAGCGGCACCATTTCGAGGAAGCTGTGGACGTGCTGCTCGATCGGCGTCACGACGCGCGCGGTGACCGCGTAGCTGACGTCCCAGAGCGCCGTCGCCTCGTGCACGAAGAAGGCCACGATCATCAGCGCGATGACGCCCGCGTTGATCTGCAGGAACAGCCCGGCCAGCACGGGCAGACCGACCTCGGCGAACATCAGCAGATGGATCAGCGACTCCTTCGCGCCGGTCGTGCGGCCGATGCCGGAGGCGCGATGGCAGAACCAGTCGACCATGCCCGCGATCAGCCAGATGGGCACGATGAAGTACAGCAGGATCAGCTCGGTGGGATCTTGGATCATGGGAAGCGGCACACGCGTGCGGAGAGTTCGTTGAACTTCCGCAGCAAGCGCGGCTCCCATGAGCGCGTTCTAGGCCTCCGCCCCTAACGGACAGCGTCTTCAGGACGCGCCCGAGGCGGTCATTTCCCCGCCTTCTCCGCCTTCCCCGCGCGCTCCGCGCCCTCCGGATACGCCTTGCGCAACCCCTCGTACTGCGCCTTCGTGATCGGCATCATCGAGCCGTGGCGGAGTTGCGCGGGCATCTCGAAGCGGTCCCACTCCTTGCGGCGCGAATTGCCCCAGACCTCCACCCACGGCCCTTCCAGCCGCGGCGCCATCGACAGGCCGTAGCCGTTGCCCGCGTACTGCTCGTAGTACAGCAGCCAGTCGATGCCGTTGGGCGCGCGGACGATGGTCGGCGCCTCGCGGAACGCGGGGCTCAGCGCAGGACCCGGCTCGGGGTACGGGCCGAGCAGCTCCTGCGCACAGCTCATGCGGATCGTCTTGCCCGTCGTCCAGATGTAGGACGGATAACGCTCATCCTTGATCACCGCGCAGTAGCCACCTTCAGGATTTGCGATCAGGAAGGTGTCGATGGTCGCGATCTCCCACTTGAACAGCCGCTTGGGCGGCGCATCGAAGCGTTTCAGGTCCGGCGACAGCGCATAGAGCGTGCGCTGGCTCGACCAGTAGCGCTCGGGATCCTCGGGCACGCCGGGCACGGTCGCCGTGTGCCACAGCACGACGAACTGATTCGACGGCTTGTCGAAGTAGAGCTTGGGCGCCCCGATGCGCTGCATCGCGTTGGGCAGTCCCGCCACCTTCGACAGGTCCGGCCGGTACGTCCCGAAGACCTGCCACTTGATCAGGTCGTCGGAGACCCAGAAGCGGATGTCCGGATCGTCGTCGCTCTTGTTGCCGACCAGATAGAAGCGCCCGTCCGGGCCCTGCGCGATGGACGGATGGCCGTGGTACTCCTCGTTGACGGCCTTGCCGCCGTTGAGCTTCGTCCAGTGCAGCCCGTCCTGGCTCACCGCATAGTGCAGCACGCCGTAGCGCGCGTCGGTCATGTGGGCGAAGAGATAGGCCTCGGGGCCGGTCTTCGCGAGCGCCGGAGCGCTCGGCGGACCGGCTGTATGGGCCGGCGCCGGGGCTTGCGCCACGGCAGCCGACATCGCGGCCATCGCCAGGATCGCGCCCGCGAGCGCCCGGATTCGTCTCATGTCTCTCTCCTTGTTGTCACTGCTGAATCGATCCTGGCCGACGGCTGCTCAGCGCGCCGTCATTGCGCCGTCAGGGCGCCGAGATCGCCCATCGCTGGCAGTCGCCGCCCAGCCACTCCCATTGCTGGACCTTGGCGCCGTTGGTCGTCGAACACGCGTCCACGTCGAGCACGCGGCCGCTGTTCTTGTTGATGAAGCGCCAGTAGCCGGCGCCCACGTTCTCGATGCCCCAGCGTTGCGTGGCCGCGTTGTTGGACGTCCACTGGCGCACCTGCGCGCCCATCGCCAGCGAGGCGTCCTGAACCTCGAGCTTCAGGCCGCTGTTCACCGAGGTCAGCTCGTAGAAGCCATCCGACGTCGCGGTGACGTTCCAGCGCTGGCAGTTGGCGCCGCTGTAGGGCCACTGCTGCACCAGCCCGCCGGCGGCCGTCGAGCACGCCGCCACATCGAGCGCCTGCGCGCTGTGCTTCGCGATCACCTTGTAGGTGCCGTTGGCGAGGTTGTTGGGGCTGACGCGCTCGAACTTCCAGCGCTGGCAGTCGCCGCCGATCCAGCTCCACTGCTGAACCTTGGTCCCCGCCGCCGTCGAGCACGCATCGACGTCCAGCACCAGGTTGCTGTTCTTGTTGATGACGCGGAAGTAGCCATCGCCGACCGGCTCGATGCGCCACTTCTGGCAGTTGTTGTTGACCGCCGTCCAGGTCTGCACCTTGCCGCCGTTCGTCGTCGAGCAGCCGTCGACATCGAGCTGCTGCCCGCTGTGCTGCGCCGTCAAGGTGTAGTCGCCGTTGCCGGTGTTGGTCACGCGCCAGCGCTGGCAGTCGCCGCCGGCCCAGGTCCACTGCTCGATCTGCGTGCCGGCAGCCGTCGAGCAGCCCGTCACGTCGAGCACCTGTCCGCTGTGCTTCGCCACCAGCCGGTACACGCCGTCCGCGACCGGATGGTTCAGCGGCGCGCTCGCGAACTGCACGCGGCAGGCGATGTTGGCCATCTGCAGCACGCGCGTGCCGTCCGTCGACGGCAGCAGCTGGCTGCTGTAGTTGCTGCACGGATCGGTGCCGGTGTTGGGCGTGACCAGCGGCGCGGCGGACTCGATCCAAGGTCCGGCGGCGCCGTTCGTGCTGAACATGTAGATACGGCCGTTGACGTCGTCGTTGATCGCGTTGCCGGCGTTGCGGCGGACGATCTGGCCGATCAGCAGGAGACGCCCCTGCGCGCTGCCGTCATTCATCCACGACACGGTCGGCGCATGCGAGAAGTGGTTGCCCGCCGTCGATTCGACGCGCGTGCCCATGTTGCTCGCCGTGCCCCAGCTGCTGCCGTTGGACGAAGTCCGGATGTACACGTCGCAGCTGCGCGAGCCGCAGATCTCATAGCTCATCACGTAGCTGCCGTTGGGCAGCCTGCGCACGATGGGCATGCCGGGGCGCAGATCGCCGTTGTCGCTGATGCCGACGTCGATGGTGTCCGCACTCCAGGTGAGGCCGCCGTCAGTCGACACCTTGTGCGCAATGAGCTGGTTGAAGCCGCCGGACTTGTACTCCTCGCTCGAATAGAACATCAGCAGCCGGCCCGCGCTGTCCACGGAGAACTCCGGTTCCCAGGTGCCGACGCTACCGGTGGCCGCGATGGCGTGCGAGGTCCAGGTCCGGCCGACGTCGGTGCTGCGGTAGATGCGGATGGAATACGCGCTGCCGTTGCGCGTCGTCGTCGCCCAGAAGAGCGTTCCCGGCGCGGTCGAGCCCAGCTGCTGAGGCACCTCCCACATCCCGCTGCAGCAGTGCCAGGGCTCAGGCACCGTGACGCTGCCGACCTGGGTCCAGGTCGCGCCCTGGTTGGTGCTTTCGTAGATCAGCGACTGCGCGCCGCCGAGGTCGTAGGACGCGATCAGGCGTCCGTTGGCGCCACCGCTGGCGGCCAACCGGATCATGCGCGGATAGAAGCTGTCCTGGTTGCCCAGGACCGTCTCCGCCGCCTGCGATGGTCCGGCGACGAAGGCCGTCGCCGCCATCACCATTGCGAGCAGCCAGCGCCACCCACTCCAAGCGAACTTGCTCATGCGTGTCTCCATGTGCGGCCTCGCGGGCCGCGTTGCTGTCGTCGATCGGCGAGGTAAGCGGCGCCGGTCAGGGAATGGGGCGGCTCTGCGGCCGCCGCCGAGGTCAGGTCTTCATCGGATCGAAGTCGATCCGGAACGGTCGTTCATCGGCCGTCGATCAGCGCCTTGTTGGCCTTGGCCACGCGGTCGAAGTCGAGTTTCTTCACGCGGCGGTCGTAGGTGAAGAAGCCGTTGAGCTCTTCTTCCACGTCCGTCGTCTCGGTGTAGATCGCGGCGCTCAGGCCCTTGTCGGCGCGGAAGCCGCGCAGCGTGTCGACCTGCGCCACATAGGCGTCGTTGATCGCGGCCGCGCTGTCGAACAGGTGATAGCAGCACTTCGACTCCGGCCGGTACATGTGGTCGGGCACCTTCAGGCTGTTGCCGCCGTACTCACCGAGCACGGCGATGCGCCAAGGCTGGTACGTCGGTGCGGCCGGACCGGGATAGTCGTGCAGGTCGATCAGGTCGCCGCCGCCTTCGTCATGCGGCGCGAAGTTGATGCCGGAGTGCGCGTTGATCAGCCGCGTCGGGTCCAGCGCCCGGAACTGCGCGGCCATGCGGCGGTGCTCGAAGTCGCCCCAGCTCTCGTTGAAGACCACCCAGGTCACGATGGACGTTTCCGAGCGCAGCTGGTCGACGATCTCACGCCACTCGACCTCGGTCTTCGCGCGTACGGCCAGGTCCGTTTCCGCGTCCCAGGCTTGCGGCATGTCCTGCCAGACGAGCAGGCCGAGCTTGTCCGCGTGGTGGAACCAGCGCGCCGGCTCCACCTTGATGTGCTTGCGGACCATGTTGAAGCCGAGCTTCTTCGTCTCCTCCAGATCGAATCGCAGCGCGGCGTCGGTCGGCGCGGTGTAGAGCCCGTCCGGCCAGAAACCCTGGTCCAGCGGGCCGAACTGGAACACGAACTTGCCGTTCAGCAGCGGGCGAGGCACGCCGTCGATCATGCCCACCTCGATGCTGCGCATGCCGAAGTAGCTGTCGACCTGGTCGACCACCTTGCCGTTGCGGCGCAGCGTGACCTTCAGGTCGTAGAGGAAGGGATCGTCGGGCGACCACAGCCGCGGTTGCGGCACCGGCAGCGAGAGCGCCTTGTCGGCGGCGCCGCGCACGCGGCCGACCGCCTTGCCTTCCTTCAACGCCACCGCCTCGACCTGCAAGCCCTTCGCCTCACAGGCACGGACCGTCAGCGCAAGACGCTGTTCGCCGACGACCGGCCTCATGTCGAGCTTCGCGACGTGGTCCGGTCCGACCGGCTCCAGCCACACGGTCTGCCAGATGCCGGAGCTCGGCGTATAGAAGATCCCGCCGGGCTTCAGCGACTGCTTGCCGAGCATGCCGTCGTTGGTGCTCGGATCGAAGGCCGCGACGACCAGCTCGTTGCGTCCGGGCTTGAGCAACGGCGTGATGTCGAAGCCGAAGGCCGTGTAGCCGCCTTCATGCTGTCCGACGCGCGTGCCGTTCACGTAGACCGTGGCCAGGCGGTCGACCGCGCCGAAGTTGATGCGCACGCGCCGGCCCTTCCAGGCGGCCGGCACCTCGAAGCCGCGGCGGTACCAGAGGTTCACTTCGCCCAGGCGCTCCACGCCCGACAGCATCGATTCCACCGGATACGGCACGCGGACGCGCTCGGTCGTTTCCGGAAAGCGCGGCGCGGAGGACGGCGGCACGCGCGCATCCGGCGCGCCCTTCCCGCCCCAGTAGTCCCACTGGCCGTTGAGATTGAGCCACTCGGCACGGACCAGCTGCGGACGCGGGTACTCCGGGAACGGCACCGCGGCCGTCAAGGCCTCCTCGGTCCACGGCGTGGTCAGGCGGACATGCGGCGCTGGCGCGACGACGGCCTGCGCGTCCTGCCAGGGCTGGGCCGAGGCCGCGCCGCCCAGCGACGCGAGCACCGCGAAGGTCGTCGCCAGGGTCGCGGCGATCCGCAGGGAATGCTTCGAAGACATCGATCTGTTTCCTCGTTGATCAGGCTCGCCGCGACGGGCGGCCGTGCCACAGCACCATCACGCGCTGCAATCCGCAGAACAGACCCAGCAGCGCGCCGATGACGATGCGGGTCCACCATGAACTCAGCGTGCCGTCGAACAGGATCAGCGTCTGGATCAGGCCCAGCATCAGCACGCCGGTCAGCGCGCCCAGCACGTGGCCGATGCCGCCGCTGAGCAGCGCGCCGCCGATGACGACCGCGGCGATGGCGTCGAGCTCCAGGCCCTGCGCATGCAGCCCGTAGCCCGACAGCGTGTAGATGCCGAAGAGCACGCCGCCGAGCGCGGCGCAGGCGCCGCTGAGGGCATAGACGCCGATGCGCGTGGCGGCGACCGGCAGGCCCATCAGGCGCGCGGAAGTTTCCTGTCCGCCGAGCGCGAACACGGCGCGGCCGAACGGCGTCGCCCGCGACACGGCCACCGCCAGCGCAAGCACGGCCAGCGCGCTCACCGCGCCGGGCGTGATCTCGCCGAGCGGCCCCAGCGACCAGCGCGCCTGGGACCACGCGCTGAGCGTCGCATCGGTGATGGGGATCGAATCGACGCTCAGCAGATAGCACAGGCCACGCCCCAGGAAGAGGCCGGCCAGCGTCACGATGAACGGCGGGATCGCGAAGACCTGGATCACGGCCCCCATCGCCGCCCCGAACGCCGCGCCTCCGAGCAGCAGCAACGGGATCAGCACCAGCGGCGACAGATGCGCCCGCTCGACGCCGAGCGCCAGCAGCATCGTCGTCAGCGCGACGACGGATCCCACGGAAAGATCGATGCCGCCGGACAGGATCACGAAGCTCATGCCGACGGCGACCACCAGCAGGAAGGCGTTGTCGATCATCAGGTTCAGCAGGACCTGGCTGGACAGCAGTCCCGGATAGGCGGAGGCGCCGGCGAGCGTGCCCGCGACCAGCAGCAGCACCGAGGCCCAGCTGGGCAGATCGCGCGCGTGCACGAGGGAACGCGCGCTCATGAGGTCGCTCCCGCGCGTCGCTGCCAGCGCTCGCGCCAGGCGCGCCACACCGGCGCCTGGCTGATCGACACGGCGAAGACGACGGCGGCCTTCACGACCAGCGTGACCTCGGGCGCGATGCCGAGTGCGTAGATGCTCGTCGTCAGCGTCTGGATGATGAGCGCGCCCAGCAGGCTGCCGCGCAGGCTGAAGCGGCCGCCGAGCAGCGAGGTGCCGCCGAGCGCGACCGCGAGGATGGCGTCCAGCTCCAGCATCAGGCCGGCGTTGTTGGCGTCGGCGCTCTTGATGTTGGCGCTGATCATCAGCCCGGCGACGCCGGCGCAGAGGCCGCAGGCGATGTAGACCGCCAGCATCAGACCCGCGGCGTGCACGCCCGCCAGTCGCGCGGCTGCCGGATTGGCGCCGCTCGCCTGGAGGAACAGGCCCAGCGCGGTGCGATGCTTCAGCAGGCCGAACAGTGCCGCCACGCCCAGCGCCATCCAGGGCGCGAACGGCAGTCCGGACAGGAAGCCGCCGCCGAGGAAGAAATAGGGCTCGTGATAGATCGTGATGATCTGGCCGTCGGTGATCAGCTGCGCGATGCCGCGGCCCGCGACCATCAGGATCAGCGTCGCGATGATGGGTTGGATCCCCCCGGCGACGACGAGCAGGCCGTTGAACAGGCCGCACACCGCCGCCGCGCCCAGCGCGCCGAGGATGGCGGACGTCATCGGCATCGTCGCGCCTTCCCGCGTCACCAGCGAGGCGGCCACCGCGCCGGCGATCGCGACCACGGCCCCCACCGAGATGTCGATCCCTCGCACCGCGATCACCAGCGTCATGCCCATCGCCACGACCATCAGCGGTGCCGCGCGGTTGAGGATGTCGATCAGCGGCCCGTAGGCGTGGCCGTCCTGCCAGCGCAGGCTGAGGAATTGCGGATTCAGGATCGCGTTCAACGCCCAGAGCGCGAGCAGGACGTAGGCCGCATGTCGCGCGCCCGCGTCATGATGAGACGGGAAAGCGGCGGTCATGCGTGGTTCTCCGCGCCCGCCATGACGTGCAGCAGCTGGTCCTCGCCGAGTCCGGCGGCATGGAGATCGGCCACCTGGCGGCGCTCGCGCAGCACGGTGATGCGGTCGCTCGCGCGCAGGACCTCGGGCAGTTCCGATGAGATGAAGATCAGCGCCATGCCTTGCCGGCACAGCGACAGCACCTGATCCATCAGGTCCTGCTTCGCGGCGATGTCGATGCCGCGGGTGGGCTCGTCGAGGATCAGCAGGCGCGGCCCGGTCGCGAGCCAGCGCGCGAGGATCGCCTTCTGCTGGTTGCCGCCGGAGAGCAGGCCGATGGGTGTCTCCGCGTCGGCGGTCTTGATGCCGAGCTTGTCGATGAAGCGCTGCGCGAGTTCGCGTTGGGCACTGGCGGAGAGTGTGCGCAGGATGCCGCGTCGCGCCTGCAGTGCGAGCACGATGTTCTCGCGCACGCTGAGCTCGGCGACGATCCCGTCGACTTTGCGCTCCTCCGGGCAGAAGGCCATGCCGGCGCGCACGGCGTCGCGCGGGCTGCGCAGTCGCACGGCGGTGCCGTCGACGCGGATCTCGCCGGCGTCGGCGCGATCGGCGCCGAAGAGCAGTCGCGCGGTTTCGGTCCGGCCGGCGCCGAGCAGGCCGGCCAGGCCGAGCACCTCGCTGGCGGCGACGCGCAGATCGATGTCTTCGACGGTGCCGCGCCGGCTGAGTCCGCGCACCTCCAGCAGCGGCGTCTGGGACTGCCCCGGCGTCGGCACTGCGCCTCTTCCGCGGGCCGGAGGCGTCTTGGAGGACAAGGCGTCCGGTGGCACCGCGAAGGAATGCGGAGCCTGCGAAGCGATTGACTGAGGGGTGCCACCGGATGCCTTGTCCTCGTGCTCGGTCCCGAGCATGAGGTGAACCAGTTCCATCCTTGGCAGCGCCGTCGTCATGCGCTCCCCGACGAACTCCCCGTTGCGGAACACGGTGAATCGATCCGCCACCGCGTAGGCCTGATCGAGGAAGTGGGTGACCAGCAGCACGGCGACGCCTTCGTCGCGGAGCTGTCGGATCATGGCGAGCAGCCGGCCCGTCTCGGCCTCGTCGAGCGACGAGGTGGGTTCATCGAGGATCAGCACCCTCGCCTGCTGATGCAATGCGCGCGCGATGGCGATCATCTGCTGCACGGCGACGGGGAAGTCCCCGAGCGGTCGACGCACGTCCGCGGCGATGCCCAGCCTCGCGAGCGCCGCGGCGGCTTCCTCGCGCACCTTCGGCCAATCGATGGCGACGCCGCCCCAACGACGTGGAAACCTCCCTGCGAGCACGTTCTCCGCCACCGAGAGATTCGGACAGAGCTGGACTTCCTGATGCACCACCGCGATGCCTGCGCGCTGCGCCTCCAGCGGTGAGCGTGCTGCGAAGGCCACGCCGTCGAGCGTGATCGTGCCGGCATCCCGGTCCTGCACGCCCGCGAGGATCTTGATCAGCGTGGACTTGCCGGCGCCGTTCTGCCCCATCAGCACCTGCACCTCGCCGGCGCGCAGCGTCAGCGCCGCGTCCACCAATGCGGGCACGCCGCGGAAGGCCTTCGCCACCCCGCGTGCCTCCAGCACGACGGTCATCAGTATTTCCGCTTGGGCAGTTCCTGCGCCGCGACCTCGGCGGGGAACACCCCTTCCTCGGTCACGATGCGGCGCGGCACGGTCTTGCCGGCCTTCAGGTCCTTCACCGTCTGCATCAGCTGGGGGCCCAGCAGCGGGCTGCATTCGACGGTCACGTTGAGCTTGCCCGCCACCATCGCCTGGAACGCGCCCTTCACGCCGTCGATCGAGATGATCAGGATGTCCTTGGCCGGCTTGAGCCCGGCCTCCTCGATCGCCTGGATCGCGCCGATCGCCATGTCGTCGTTATGCGCGTAGAGCACGTCGATGTGGCGACCCTCGGCCTTCAGGAAGGCTTCCATGACCTCCTTGCCCTTGGCGCGGCTGAAGTCCCCGGTCTGCGAGCGCACGATCTTCAGGCGCGGGTCGGCCTTGATGCCTTCCTCGAAGCCCTTCTTGCGATCGAGCGCCGGCGCCGCGCCCACGGTGCCCTGCAGCTCGACGATGCGGATCTCCTTGCCCGCTGGGCGGCTCTTGACCTTGTCGGTCAGCCACTTCGCCGCGCGACGGCCTTCCTCGACGAAGTCGGAACCCATGAAGGTCGCCCACAGCGTGGTGTCGGTCTCCTGCACCGTGCGGTCCGTCAGGATCACCGGGATCCCGGCGGCCTTCGCCTCCCGCAGCACCGTGCCCCAGCCGGTCTCCACGACCGGCGAGAGCGCGATCACATCGACCTTCTGCGCAATGAAGGCGCGCAGCGCCTTGATCTGGTTCTCCTGCTTCTGCTGCGCATCGGCGAACTTGAGATCGATGCCGGCGTCCTTCGCCGCCGATTTGATCGAGGCGGAATTGGCGGTCCGCCATTCCGACTCGGCACCGATCTGGGAGAAGCCGAGAACGATCTTCTTGTCGGCGGCGAATGCAGCGGGGATCGCACCGAGCGCGGCGAGCGCGCCCATGGCGACGGATCCGAGAACGAAACGGCGGCGCATGGAAACTCCTTTGTCTGCAACGGTCGCGGGCCCTCTCCCCCGCCCTCTCCCGCAGTGCGGGAGAGGGCGCAGGCAGGCGCGTCGGTCGGTACGGTCAGTACTTCGCGTTGAAGCTCAACCCGTAGAACTTGTCGTCCGACCGGATGTCGTGCGGGAAGCTCTCGTTCTGGAAGTAGCTGTAGTACTTGGACCCGGTGATGTTGTTGGCGTTGAAGCTCATGCTGAACTTCTCGCTGAATGCGTAGCCGATCGCGAAGTCCAGCCGGCCGTAGTCCTTGACCCGGTTGTAGGTCGGCGCCACGCCCGGATCGCAGGCCGCGACGGCCATGCCGTTCTCGACCGACGGCGCCAGCAGGCAGCCGAAGGAACCTTCGTTGAACTTGCTGCGCCAGGTGTAGGTCAGGCGGCTGGTGAAGCCGTACTTCTCGTACAGCACGCCGGCGTTGTAGCTGTGCTTGGACACGCCCAGCAGCGGCTTGCCGAACAGCGGATCGCTCTTGGTGTTGACCTCGCTGTCCGCCAGCGTGTAGTTGCCGAAGATGCCCAGCCCGCTGAACGCGCCCGGCAGGAAGTCCATGAAGTACTGGCCGCTCAGCTCCAGGCCCTTCAGCGTCGCCTTGCCCAGGTTGCGCGGACGGCTGATGTCGTATTCGATGCCGTCGATGACCTCGGGCGCCGTCGAGCGCACGACACGGTTCTTCAGCACGCGGTGGTAGATCGCCGCCTGCAGGTAGCTGCCCTTGTTGAAGTACTTCTCGATCGACAGGTCGTACGCCGTGCTGGTCTGGTCCTTCAGCTCCGAGTTGCCGCCGCTGCCGCTCGGACGGATGTTGGCGTTGGTCGGCACCGAGTAGGTCAGCGTCGGGTTGAGGTCGCCCAGCGTCGGACGCGACATCGTCTTGCCGGCCGTGGCGCGCACCAGCAGGTTGGGCACGACCTCCAGCTTGGCGCTGAAGTTGGGCAGGAAGCGCGAGGCCGTCGACGACGCGGTCTGCGGCGTCACCACGCCGTTGATCCGGCCGGCGCCGCTGATGTCGCGCTCCAGACGCACGTAGCGCCCGCCGATGACGCCGTCCAGCGGCATGCCGCCCAGCTTGGTCTCATAGTGCGGCTGCACGTAGAGCGCGTAGGTCTTCTCGTCGCTGTCGTAGTTGTTGAGCGGGTCGTAGCTCGGATCGCCCGCCGCGCCGCCGTACAGGGCGCGCAGCGCGTCCGTGTTGTTGAGCAGGTAGTCCGGATTCGGCGTCATCCACGGCGAGCAGTCGTTGATCTGCGGGATGCAGTTGGGTGCCTGGATCAGGAAGTTGCCGGGCAGCTGCGTCGCGCTGCTCACCAGCGTGGCGCGGTTGCCGCCGGGGGCGTCCGGACCGCCCGGCGCATTGGCGCGCCAATGCGAATCGCGCTTGGTCAGGCGGGCGCCGAAGTCGATGGTGCTGATGAAGCCGCCCAGCTCATAGTTGCCGCTCAGGGCGATCGCGTCCTGCTTGGATTTCGCGCGATTGATGTCCTGGAACAGGGAGTTGGCGAAACGGAAATCCGTCGCCTGGCCGAGCGGATTGCCCAGCATGTTGGTGGTGCCGTAGCCGCCGTTGTTGACGACGATGTCGACGGCGCTGATCTGTTTGCCGATGTCGACGATGATGGTCCGGTTGCTGTTGGTCGACTCCATCCGCGACACGTCGAGGTTCATCGCCAGCGGACCCGAGTTGTACTTCCAGCCGCCCGCCAGCACGCGCTGGTCGGTGGACTGCTTCTTGGCCTGCGTACTGGTCATCCCGGGCACGTTGTTGAAGGTCGCCGACACGCCGTTGCACAGGCGCTGGATCGGCTGCGACGACGGGCCCAGGAAGCCCGCGCCGTCGACGTGCGCGTCGAAGCAGTCGTCGCTGCCCTTCGGGTTGGTGATGTTCTGCGCCGCGAAGATGTCCGAGAAGATGAAGAAGGTCGCGAACTTCGCGCGGTAGCCCGCGTAGAGGCCGTCGACGTAGAACTCGTTCTCCTGGTTCGGGCGCCACTGGAAGGACGCGTTCACCTGCGGACGCTGGTATTCGCCGGTATCGGTCAGGCCGCCGACGCAGGTGGGCAGCACCAGGCCGGCCGCTCCGGGCGGGCCGTTGGTCCCCGAGCGCGGATCGCAGTTGAACGAGATCGGCCGGTTGAACTTGTGGTCGGCATAGGAGATGTCGATCAGGCCGCCCATCTCGCCCGCGCCGGTGTTGGTGCGGTAGGCGCCGAGCACGCCCAGCTTGCCGCTGAGCTTGTCGGCGTAGTCGCCCTGGCTCGCACGGCCGTTGACGACCAGCGTCGCGCCCTTGGCGAACTCCATCGGCTTGCGCAGCTTCAGGTCGATCGCGCCGGCGACGCCGCCTTCGATCAGGTTGGCGCCGGCCGACTTGTAGACGTTGGCGCGCGAGATCGCTTCCGCGGGCAGGTCCTGGAATGCGAAGCCGCGGCCCACGCCGGTGAACATCTCGCGGCCGTCGACGGTCGTGATGATGTCGCCGATGCCGCGGATCAGCGGATTGACGATCTCGTTGTTGAAGTTGACGACGGTCTGCACGCCCGGCACGCGCTGCAGGGCCTCGGCCACGGTGTTGTCGGGGAACTTGCCGATGTCGTCGGCGACGATGGATTCGACGACCTGGTCGGCATCACGCTTGGTCTGCACCGCCGCCGCGCGGCTGGCGCGCTGGCCGACGATGACGACCTGTTCCAGCTTCGTGTCCGCGGCGCGCGCAGCGGCCGCGTCAGGGGCGGATGCGGAGGCGGCCGAGGCAGGTGCGGCGGGTGCGGCAGGCGCCTTGGGCGCGTCCTGCGCCAGCGCCTGCTGGCCGGCCAGACACAGCGTCAGGCAGGCAGCGGCCGAGATCGGCGAAAGCCGGAGGGACTGAGGGATCCGATTCATTGTTGTCTCCTAGGGCCTCGTGACCGGTGCGCGGGGAGGAACGCACGTCTGGTCCGGGCCGGGTTTTTAATACAAACAACTTTTCTTGCAGCATTCGGCGAGATTTGGCGCCTGCCGGCACGTGGTGGTGCTGGTCATCGCCCCGGCGCGCAGGATCTCCGCGTGAACCGGGCATTCCGACACGGTCTTTCAGGACCTTAGCGTTCGGTTTTTGTGATTATTCACAAATTAATTCGTTATAAACCTAGCGCAAACCATGAGAGACGCCGGCCTGTGCCGTCGGCGCCACGCCGGCCTCGGCGGGGGCTGCGCCGAGGAAGCGCGATTCGCGCTCCAGCAGGCGGTTGATGCGCTGCTGGCCTTTGGCCAGGGTCGCGCCCAGCGGCTCTCCGGAGACGACGATGGACGCCACGGTGTCGCCCAGCAGGCCCATGACGCGGGACTGCCGCGCCACGGTCGTCGGCAGGCCCGTGCCATGCGCCGCCACCGGACTGAGCGACGCGCGCATCGGCAGCGCCTTGAACGCGGCACTGTCCACCGCCGACTGCCTCGCGGGCAGTTGGCCGGTGCGGGCCCAAGCCAGGCTCTCCTCGTTGAGGAAGCGCAGGAAACGCAGCGCGGCGGCGCGTTCCTGCGGCGTCTGCCGCGGGTTGCGCAGCATCACCCACACGTGGCTGTCGGCCCAGGTCGCGGGCTGCGCGAAGAGCGTCGGTTCGGGCACCGCCTCGTACTGGCTGCTCAGCGGATTCCCGGGCTTGGCCGCGCGCGTGGTGAGATCGCCCAGCAGCCAGGTGCCGTTGGGCATCACGCCGCCGGCGCCGGCCATGAAGGCCTGCAGCGCGGCGCTGTAGTCCATGTTGCGCGTGGACAGGCCCTCCGCGTAGACGGTGCGCATGAACTGCACGGCCTCGCGCACCTGCGGGCTCGTGAGATCGACGGCCTGGTCGCCGCGCGGGAACAGCGTCCCGCCCTGCTGCGCGACCAGCCCCAGCACCGAACGCGCGAAGAAGCTCGGATCGTTCAGCGTCAGCCAGACGAAGTAGGGCTTGCCGGTCGCGCGCTTGAAGGCACGCGCCTGATCGAGCAGCTCGGCCGTCGACCTGGGCAGACGGGCACGGCCCTTCGCGTCGACCAGTCCCGCCTGCTTCATGAGGCCGAGGTTGATGTGCCACAGCGCCGCATGCGAGTCGTAAGGCAGCGCGACGACGTGTCCTCCGAAGGTCACGCCGTGGCGCGCATGCGGCGTGAAGTCGGCGACCGCGACACCCTCGCGCTCGAAGCCGTCCTCGAGCGGCTGCAGCAGGTCGCGCTTGGCGAAGTCGCCCAGCACCGAGCTGTGCATGATCGCGATGCTCGGCAGGTCGCCGCCGACGATGCGCGCGCCCAGCTGCTGGTAGTAGGCCGAGTGCTCCACCACCTGCGTGTCGACGCGGACGCGGCCGGCCTCGCGGGCGTTGAACCGGTTGGTGAGCGCGGTGATGATCCCGCACTCGCTGCTGGCCTTGGACGGATCGGTGACCTGGCCGTACTCCGCGTCGCAGCTGCCGAAGAAGCGCGCGAGCGTGATGCGGACTTCGCCGCCCTGCCCCGCCTGTCCTTGCGCGACCGCGGCGATGCCAACAAGGCTCAGACACGCGGCGACGACGAGCCGACGCCACGGCGACCGCACGGAGAGGGTCGCGCCCGGCTTGATGCGATGGGGCTTCATGCGACCTTCCCTCCCGCCACCGCCGCGACGATGTGCCGCTGGAAGAAGGCGTAGAGCACCAGCACCGGCAGCGCCGCGAAGACCGCCTGCGCCATCAGGAAGCCCAGCCCCTCGGACTGCGCGAAGTTGGTCTGCGTGGCCGCCAGGCCCAGCGTCAGCGTGTACATCTCGGGGCGGGTCGCGGAGATCAGCGGCCACAGGTAGTCGTTCCAGGCGGCCAGGAAGCTGAAGATCCCCAGCGTCGCCTGCGCCGGCAGCGTCTGCGGCAGGATCACGCGCCAGAAGATCTTCCAGCGGGAAGCGTTGTCCATGAGCGCGGCCTCTTCGAGCTCGCGCGGGATCGCCTTGAAGAACTGCGTCATCAGGAACACGCCGAAGGGCGCCGCGAGGCGCGGCAGGATCAGCCCGGCGTAGCTGTTGTGCAGGCCGAACTCCGCGAAGATGCGGTGCAGCGGGATCACCACCGCGGGCTCCGGCACCGCCAGGCCCGCGAGCGCCAGCGCGAAGGCGATGCGGCGACCGGGGAACTCGCAGCGCGCGAAGCCGTAGCCGGCCAGCGAGGAGATGAACAGCACCAGCGCCGTCTGCACCAGGGCGACCACGCAGCTGTTGAGCACCCAGCGGAACACCGCCGGATTGGCGAGGATGTCCGCGTAGTTGCGCAGCGTGAAGGGCGTGGTGAGGAGGGCGTCGGTGCGCTCCATCAGCACCGCGTTGGACTTCAGCGACAGCGCGAAGACCCACCCGAGCGGCAGCATCCACAGCACCGCGAGCGCGATGGCGACCCCGAGGAGCGCGCGGTCCCACGGACCGTTCTGCCAGACGCGGGCGCTCATGACTGCGCTCCTTCGCGGCGCTCGGCCCAGCGCTGGAACGAGACCCCGAGCACCATCAGCACGAACAGGATCTGCGCCGCCGCGGCGGAGTAGCCCAGCGCCCACTGGTCGAAGAGCGCTTCGTAGATGAACATCACCAGCGTGCGGGTGCTGTTGTTGGGCCCGCCGTTGGTCAGCAGCTGCGCCTGGCCGAAGACCTGCAGCTGACCGATGACCTGGATGATCGCGACCATGATCAGCGTGCGGCGCAGCGCCGGCAGCGTGATGAAGCGGAAGCTGCGCCAGCGGCTGGCGTTGTCGAGCGCGGCGGCCTCGTAGAGGTCCGGCGGGATCTGCTGCAGCGCGGCGAGGATCAGCATCATCGGCAGGCCGATGCCCCACCACAGCGTGACCAGCGCGATGAAGGGCAGCGCGAGGGATTCATTGCTCAGCGGCGCGAGGTCCGGCAGGCCGAAGGCCGAGAGGCTCTGGCTCAGCAGCCCGCGGTCGGGCAGCAGGACCAGGCGCCAGATCAGCGTGACGACCGTCACCGACAGCACGTTGGACGCGAAGAAGGTGCCGCGCAGCCAGGCGCCGGTGCGGCCCGGCCGGTTCAGCACCAGCGCGAGCGCCAGGCCCAGGCCGACGAAGGCCGGCGTGCAGATCGCCGCGAAAAGGATGGTGTTGCGCGCGCTGCGCAGGAAGACCTCGTCGCGCACCAGGTCCAGGAAGTTGGCCAGGCCGACGAACTGGCCCTTGCCGGTCAGCAGGTCGACGGCGTGGAAGGACAGCCAGAAGCCTTCCAGCACCGGCGCGGCGAGCAGGCCGAGGTAGCAGAGCACGAACGGCGCGATGAAGGCCCAGCCGACCCACGCCGGGCCGTCCATCGCGGAGCGGCCCAGTGCGCGGCGCGGCGGCTCGGCACCGGAGACCACCTCGACCACCTCGCCTGCGGCGGCGCCGGCGGTGAGCGTCGCGGCGCTCATCGGACTTCCGCCGCGGTGGCGCCGGCGAGGAGCGCCTCGACCGGAACGCCGTCCGACGCCGGCTCGGCGTGATACGCCAGGCCGGCGCCGTCGAAGAGGTGGACCTGCGCCAGGTCGGGACGCAGGCGCACCGTCTCGCCCAACGCGAGCGTGCTGTTCACCGGCACTTCGGACACGACGACCGTGCCGTCGCCCAGGCCGACGTGCGCCAGGCTGCGCTCGCCGAGGCGCTCCAGCAGCTCGATGCAGCCGGTGACCGGGCCGTCGGCGGCGAGGCGCAAGCCCTCGGGCCGCACGCCGACCTCGAGTCGGCCGGCGATCGATGTCGCCGCGATCTGCGTCGTCACCACCGCGCCGCCCGGCAGCCGCACGGCGATGCGGCCCTGCTGATCGGCCATGCGCTCGACCGGCAGGAAGTTCATCGACGGGCTGCCGACGAAGCCCGCGACGAAGCGCGTGCGCGGGCGTTGATAGATGTCCATCGGCGGACCGGCCTGCTCGATGCGGCCGCCGTTGAGCACGACGATGCGGTCGGCCAGCGTCATCGCCTCCACCTGATCGTGGGTGACGAACACCATCGTCGCGCCCAGCCGCTTGTGCAGCCGGGCCAGTTCGATGCGGGTGCGGTTGCGCAGCTTGGCGTCGAGGTTGGACAGCGGTTCGTCGAAGAGGAAGGCCTTGGGCTCCTTGACGACGGCGCGCCCGATCGCGACGCGCTGGCGCTGGCCGCCGGACAGTTGCGCCGGGCGGCGCTGCAGCAGCGTGTCGAGTTCCAGCATGCGCGCGGCGTCCTCGACGCGGCGGCGCACCTCGGCGTCGGCGATGCCGATGTTGCGCAGCCCGAAGGCCATGTTGTCGAACACGCTCATGTGCGGGTAGAGCGCGTACTGCTGGAACACCATCGCCAGCCCGCGCCGGCCGGGCGGCAGCGCGGTGACGTCCTGGTCGGCGAGCAGGATGCGCCCGCCGGAGACGCTCTCCAGCCCCGCCAGCATGCGCAGCAGCGTGGACTTGCCGCAGCCCGACGGGCCGAGCAGCACGATGAACTCGCCCGCGCCGATGGTGAGCGAGAAGTCCGGGATGATGTCAACGGACCCGTAGCGCTTGGCCACGCTCGAGAACTCAATGCTTGCAGTCATACGTCTCCTGCCCAATTCGGGCGCCCCGCGTCGTTGCAAATCCTCGCCATAGCGCTGCCATGGCTCCGGTTTGCGCCTAGCGCTGCATCCCGAATTGCAGCACTGGCTCTATTTTTCTGGGGCTGGTTCTTTTGGAATCTTCAGCGTTTGCGGGCGCCATGTTGCCGCAACAGTTCGGCCTCGCGTTCGCGGTACGGCGTGCCGTCGGTGTGCAGCACGTCGTGGAACCAGACCAGCGGCGGATCGATGGTGTACGGCTTCTTCCACGAGTCCCACGGCATCTTGGTCTGGCTCTTGCCGTCGACGAAGCCCCAGTTGAGCATGCCGACGTCCTCGCGCCAGGCGATCGGCAGCGCGACGTCGAAGGTCGAGCCGAGGCTGCGCGCCATGTACTCGGTGCAGATCAGCGGGCGGCCGTAGGCCTGAAGCTGCTTGATGCGGGATTCGAGCTTCTCCGGCCAGCTGTAGTCGTGGAAGCTGATGACATCGGAGCCGGCCAGCTGCGCCTTCTGCACCGCGTTCAGTGCGTTGGACTCGGGACCCCAGTCGTCGCCCAGCCAGACGCCGCTGGTCAGCGGCTGCGAGGGTCTCTGCGCGCGCGCCCAGTCGAAGACCTGCGGGATCAGCTCCGCGACCAGCGCGATCTTGTCCTTGGCCTCGCGCGGCAGGTAGTAGCCCATGCCGCCGCCCTGGTTGTCGGGCTCGTTCCAGACGTCCCAGTAGGTGACGCGCGGGTCCTGGCCGTAGGTCTTGACGATGTCCTCGACGTAGGCGCGCAGCGCGGGCCAGGTCGAGCGGTCGGCGAGCTGCGTCGCGGACGGGCTCTGCACCCAGCCGGAGTTGTGCACGCCGGGGATAGGCTCGCGCTGCGGGCCCAGCTTCGGATGCGGATCCCAGCAGGAGTCGAACAGCACGAACATCGTCCTGATGCCGTGACGGTCGGCGATGTCAAGGTACTGGCCGATGCGCGCCTTGAAGCCCGCGGCGTCCTGCGCCCACAGCAGGTCGTGCAGGAAGACGCGCATCGTGTTCATGCCCAGGCCGGCGGCCCAGCCGAGTTCGAGGTCGATGCGCTCGGCGTCGAAGCTCTCGGCCTGCCACATGGCGAGCTGGTTGATCGCGGAGGCGGGCACGAAGTTGGCGCCCAGCGACGGCGGCTGCGCCTGGAACCAGGCATGCGCCTGCTCGGGCGTCCAGCGGGCGGGTGCGGAAGTGGAAGTGCTCATGGTCTTGTCTTCGGGGTGAAGCGGTAGGTCAGGCGATGGCGATAGACCTCGCCCGGGCGCAGCACGGCATCAAGCTGCGGCCATTCGGGATGGTGGGGGCTGTCCGGCAGCGCCTCGGGCTCGATCGCAAGCCCGCCGTGCTTGATGTGCGGACGGCCGTGGCGGTCGGGCGTCTGGGGCAGGAACTCGCCGGCGTAGAACTGCAGGCCGGGCGCGTCGCTGTGCAGCGCGAGTGTCAGGCGGCCGTCGCCGGAACGCAGCACGGCGGCGGCGCTCTCGCCCTCCGGCGCGTCGATCAACCAGCAATGATCGTGGCAGGCCGGTTGCACATCGAGTCGGCGCAGCGCCTCGAGCGCGTCGCCGATGCGGCGCGGCTCGCGGAAGTCGAAGGGCGTGCCGGCGACGTCCTGCTGCTCGCCCGTCGGGATCAGGTCGGCGCGTACCGGCAGGTAGCGGCTGCCCGCGATCTGCAACTGCTGGTCGAGGATCTGGCGATCCGGCCCGTCGAGGTTGAAGTAGGCGTGGCTGCTGAGGTTCACCAGCGTCGGCGCGTCGGAGCGGGCCTCGAAGCTCACGCTGACGGTGAGCGGCGCCTCGACGCGGTAGGTCACGCGGACGTCCAATCGGCCGGGATAGCCCTGGTCACCGTCTTCCGAGCACAGCGTCAGTTCCAGCGTCTGCTCATCCTGATGCGCCACGTCCCAGACCTTGCGGTGGAAACCGACTGGGCCGCCGTGCAGTTGGTTCGGGCCCTCGTTCGCGTCGAGCGCGAAGCGCCGGCCGTCGAGCTCGAACGACGCACCCGCGATGCGGTTGGCGTAGCGCCCGACCACGGCGCCGAGGTAACCCGGCTGGCGGAGGTAATCGTCCGGTGTCTCGTACCCGAGCAGGACTTCGCGTTGCTGACGTTCCCCACCTTCCGGCCCGTCCTGCCGGTCCTGTCCGTCCTGCCCGTCCTGCCCGTGCAACGGGACGATGCAGGACATCCACGATGCGCCGGCGTCGGTGACGGTGATGCGCAGGCCGTCGGGCGAGCGCAGCTCGAAGGTCTTGAGCGCGCTCATGCCAGCACTCCCGCGCCGTCGGAAGCGGCACAGACGTGGACCTCCGCCGCGCGGCCGTCCGGCGACCGGTAGCCGCGTTCGACGGCGACGCGGATCTCGTCGACCAACGCGCGCGGTGCGAGCGCGATGACGCAGCCGCCGAAGCCGCCGCCGGTCATGCGCGCACCGCCGTGGTCGCCGATGACATCCTGCATCAACGCGGCCAGCGCATCGATCGGGGGAACGGTGATCTCGAAGTCGTCGCGCATGGACCAGTGGGACTCGCGCATCAGGTGTCCGATCGCGGCGAGGTCGCCGCGCATCAGCGCGTCGGCCAGGCCGGCGCAGCGGCGGCTGTCCCAGATGATGTGCCGGGCGCGGCGGCGGACGACAGGATCGAGCTGGCCCGCGCGGTGCGACCACAGCGCATCGTCGACGTCGCGCAACGCCGTCACGCCCAGACCCTTGGCCGCAGCCTCGCATTGCTGGCGGCGCAGGTTGTATTCGCTGTCGACGAGGCCGCGCTGGATCTTCGAATCGACCACCAGCACCGCGATATCCGCAGGCATCGGGATCGGTCGGACCGCCAGGCTTCGGCAGTCCATCAGCAGCGCATGGCCCTTCACGCCAAGCGACGAGGACAGCTGGTCCAGCACGCCGCAGCGGCAGCCGGCGTAGACGTTCTCGGCGCGCTGGCCGGCAAGCGCCATCGTCGTGGGCGGCAAGGACCAGCCGTTCAACGCGGAGAAGGCGTGGCCGATCGCCATCTCCAGCGAGGCCGACGAACTCAGCCCCGCGCCCTGCGGCACGTTGCCCGCGATGGACAGCGTCGCGCCGCCGACGGCGTGCCCCTGTTCGCGCAGCACGGCGACCATGCCCTGGACATAGCGCAGCCACTGCGGGCTGGCGGCGACGTCCGTCGCGTCGCCGATGCGGAAGCGGCCGCGGGCGCCGTCGCCCGGACCGCCCGCCTCGGCAGGCAGGTCGCAGGCGAGGACCTCGATGACATCGTCGTCGCGGTGCGCCGCGGCCACGACGGTGTCGCGGTCGATCGCGCAAGGCATCGCGAAGCCCTCGTTGTAGTCGGTGTGCTCGCCGATCAGGTTGACGCGCGCCGGCGCGCGGCTCAGGCGCTCCGGCGACTGGCCGAACGCGCGCTCGAATCCTTGCACCGCGCGTTCACGCGGTGTCGCTTGACGATCCTGGCTCATGCGCCCTCCGCCTGCGCGGCGCCGCGGCCGAGCGGTTTCGCCTGCCGGTAATGCACCGTGTCGCTGGCCTCGCGCAGCCGCTGCGCGGCGGTTTCCGGGGTGAGGTCGCGCTGCGCTTCGCCGAGCATCTCGAAGCCGACCATGAACTTGCGCACCGTCGCCGAACGCAGCAGCGGCGGATAGAAATGCGCGTGCAGCTGCCAATGGCGGTTGGCGGCGTCGTCCGGCTGGCCAGCGCCATGCGGCGCGCCGTGCCAGCCCATCGAATACGGGAACGAGCACTGGAACAGGTTGTCGTAGCGCGTCGTGAGGCGCCGCACCGCGACCGCGAGATCCTCGGCCTGCGCCGGTGTCATCGCGTCGAGGCGCAGCGTCGGCGCCTTGGGCAGCAGCAGGGTCTCGAACGGCCACGCGGCCCAGTACGGCACGACGGCGACCCAGTGTTCGGTCTCGACGACCACGCGTTCGCCCGCGGCGAGCTCATCGCGGACATAACGCACCAGCAGGGGTTCGCCGTGGCGATCGAGGTAGTTGCGCTGATGCGCATCGGCGAGCACAGCCTCGTCGGGCAGCTGGTCCAGGCCCCAGATCTGGCCGTGGGGATGCGGGTTGGAGCAACCCATCGCCGCGCCCTTGTTCTCGAAGACCTGCACCCAGCGGTGGCGTGCGCCCATGTCGGCGGACTGGTCCATCCACGCCTGGACGACGGCGCGCAACTCGGGGAAGTCGAGCTCAGGCAGCGTGCGGGCATGGTCCGGGGAGAAGCACAGCACGCGGCACTCGCCGGCGACGGGCATCGCCTGCAGGAGATCCGCGCCCGCGTCATCGGCGACGGCGAGGCGCGCTTCATCGCCCCGCGCCGGCTGCAGCGCCGCGAAGTCGTTCGTGAAGACGAAAGTGCCGGTGTAGTCCGGGTTGCGCTGGCCGTTCGCGCGGACATTGCCGGCGCACAGATGGCAGCTCGGGTCGTGGCGGGGCAGCGGCGTCTCGTCGAGCGACTCCTGCGCGCCCAACCAGGGCCGCTGCGTGCGATGCGGAGAGACCAGCACGTGACGGCCGGTCAGCGGATTGCGGCGGCGATGGACGCGGCCGGGGGCATCAGCGGAGGTGGCGGTCTCGGCGCCTCGCCCGTCGTGGTGTGCGGGGTTCATGGCCACCATTATCACGAACTTGTTTGTTATTAATGATCCGTCTTTACCCTAGGGACGGCCCGCGGCCCCAGGGAAGCGGAGGGCTATCCCATAAACTCCCGAATCCGTCGGGTCCAAACGTTGACCCGAGACGAGCACACGAGGGGACGCGCATGGTGGAGGTCTCGGGCAGCCGGGTCTTGATGGTCGAGGGGGACGCGGCATTGGCCGTGGCCAAGGCCTTGGCGTCGGACACGCGACAGGCGATGCTGGGCCTGCTCACCCACCAGGTGCTGAACGTCTCCGAACTGGCCGGTGCCATGAACCTGCCGCACTCGACGGTGAGCTTCAACATCAACCAGCTGCAGGCGGTCGGCCTCGTCTCGGTCGAGGTGGAGCCCGGCACGCGCGGCCAGCAGAAGCTGTGCTCCAAACGCTACGACGAGGTGCGCCTGCGCCTGCCCGGCGCGGCGATCGAATCGCGGCCCAACGTCATCTCGATCAGCATGCCGATCGGCAGCTACCGCCATGTCGAGGCCAAGCCCACCTGCGGCCTGGTCAGCGAGAGCAAGATCATCGGCATGCTGGACGACTCGCGCTCGTTCTTCGAGCCCGAGCACGTCTACGCGCAACTGCTGTGGTTCGGCGGCTCGGGCTACGTGGACTACGCCTTCCCGAACAACCTGCCCTACGGCGCGGTACCCAGCCACCTCGAGCTGTCGATGGAGATCTGCTCCGAGGCGCCGCAGTTCAACGAGGACTTCCCGTCCGACATCACGCTCTGGATCAACGACCGGGAGATCGGCACCTGGACCAGCCCCGGCGACTACGGCGGCAAGCCCTCGCTGCTGATGCCGAGCTGGTGGCAGGTGGACCGCACGACCCACGGCCTGCTCAAGCAGTGGAGCGTGGGGGAGAAGGGCTCGATGATCGACGGCGTGGCGCTGGGCGCGGTCAAGATCGGCGACCTGGACCTGCCGCAGACCAACCACATCAAGGTCAGGCTGGGCATCAAGGACGACGCCCGCAACCGCGGCGGCCTCAACCTGTTCGGCCGCAAGTTCGGCAACTACCCGCAGGACATCGTCATGCGGATCGCGTTCGACTTCCCGCGCGGGCACGGCCCCGACGCGGTGGGCGCCGACGCTTCGGCATCGCCGAGACCGCGCGAGATGCGCTGAGCGACCCGGGCGCTGCGGCGCCGACTTTCAAGACGCTCGTTAGTAACAAACATACTTGTTATTAACGACCGATCCGGTCTACCATCCGCGCCGATCCCACCCGGGGCGCGGCATGAGGCCACGCCGATGCGGCGGGACAGGAGACCTCCCATGCATCCAGACACGGACGCGGACCTGCCGCGCCGCCGTTGGCTCGGTCTGGCCGCCGGCCTGGGACTCGCGGGCGCCGCGATGTCGACCGGCTGCGCCAGTGCCTCACCCGCCCGCCCCTCCGCCGCGTCGTCCGGCGCCGCCGCTTCGGCCACCGCCTCCGAGACCGCCATGTCGACCACTTTCACCAACCCCGTGCTGCCGGACCGCGAGGCTGGCGATCCTTTCGTCGTCTTCCATGAGGGCGCGTACTACCTGACGGCGACCTTCGATCCGAACGGCGGCGTGTGGGTCTACCGCTCGAACCGGTTGAGCGACTGGCGCGGCGCCGAGCGGAAGAAGGTCTGGACCGCGGATTCCAGCGGCCCGCGCAGCGCCATGATCTGGGCGCCCGAGCTGCACCACTTGAACGGCCGCTGGTACCTATACTTCACCGCCTCCGACCAGGTCGACGCGAACCACCGGCATTACGTGCTCGAAGCCGATCATCCGATGGGACCGTACCGCGACCTCGGACGCGTGCATCTGGCGCATGAGCGTTATTCGATCGACGGCTCGGTGCTGCAGCTGGCGGACGGCCGGCTGTTCTGGATGTACGCCGACTCCGGCCTGTGGATCGCGCCGATGTCGAGCCCGGCCAAGGCGATCGGCCCTGGCGTGCGCATCGTCCAGGGCGAGCACGACTGGGAGCGCGGCTGGCACCAGGTCGACGGCCGGTGGCAGGTCCAGCCCAAGGACTACTGGATCGAGGCGCCTCAGCCGCTGCGTCACGGCGGGCGCGACTTCGTCGTGTACTCGGCGGGGCACACGGCGGCGGTGTACTACCTCGGCCTGCTGGAGCTGACCGGCAAGGATCCGATGGATCCGAAGAGCTGGACCAAGCATCCGAAGCCGGTGTTCAGCCCGGAGCCCAGCCCCGGCGGCGGCGCGCCCGGCGTCTTCGTCCCGGGTCACAACAGCTTCACCAAGTCGCCCGACGGCAGCGAGGACTGGCTCGTCTATCACGCCAAGGACAGCGCGGAAAACGACGCGCGCGGCCGCACCATGCGCATCCAGCGTTTCACCTGGGCGGCGGACGGGAAACCGGACTTCGGTCGCGCCATCCCGGCGGGCGTGCCGCAGCGCAAGCCCTCCGGCGAAGTCTGAACGGAGAACGCCATGGCACCCCGATCCCGCTTCTCCTTGTCCGTCTCTCGACCCGGCCTCTTGCGCTCGTTGGCGACTGCCGCTTCGGCCTTGCTGATCGGCGCCCTGCTCGGCGCCTGCGCGAGTTGCGGCGGTGGCTCACCGAGCGCCGGAACCGCGTCGCCCGCCGCGCCGCCGCCGACCACCCCGCCGCCCGTCGCCCGCACTGGCACCTTGCTGAACGGCGACGCGCCGGCCTTCTATCCGCGCCTGATCCGGCTGAGCCATCAGACCGACGCGTCACTGAACGGCGCGCTGCTCGCCAGCGCCATCTCCTTCGACGGCGATCGCGGACAGGGCAAGCTGTTCCTCAGCAAGGACGACGGCGCCAGCTTCCAGCCTCAGGGTGCGGTGACCGATGGTGCGTGGCCGAAGGGCCTGTGCTGCGGCTCGGTGTTCGAGCTCCCGACGGCGGTGGGCGCGCTGCCGGCAGGGACGCTGCTGTGGTCGGCGTCAGTCGGGCAGGACACGCCCGGCCAGCCGATGACACATCCGATCCACCGCAGCGACGACGGGGGCAAGACCTGGCGCTTCCTCGCGAATTGCGGCGTCGGCAACAAGCCGCGCGGCGCCGAGGGGACGGGGATCTGGGAGCCGGAGTTCCTCGTGACGCGCGATGGGGCGCTCGCCTGCCTGTATTCGGACGAAACCGACGGCACGGCGGCCGGCGTCTCGCAGACGCTGAAGCTGATGAGCACCGCCGACGGCGTCACCTGGACGGCACCCCGCGTGATCGTCGACGCGGTCAAGCCGACCGACCGCCCGGGCATGGCGGTGACGAGCCGGCTGGCCGACGGCCGCTACCTGCTGACCTACGAGCATTGCAGCACCGCCGGGCTGGATTGCCGGGTGGCGATGAAGTTCTCGGCGGACGGCCTGGACTGGGGGGATCCTGCGGCACGAGGCGAGGAGCCGAAGACGGCCGACGGCCGCTTCTTCCGCCACACGCCGACGCATGTGCCGTTGCCGGCGAGTCAGCGGATCGCGCTGGTCGGGCAGTTGTTGTTCAACGCGGCCGGCCAGGTGGACACCGCCGGCAGCGGCCGGACGGTGTTCCTGAGCAGCACCGCCGACGGCAGCGGCGCATGGACGACGATGGATGCGCCGGTGACGCTGACCAACGCGCCGGCGCAGACGAACTGGTGCCAGAACTATTCGTCGCCGCTGCAGCCGAGCGCCGACGGCAGGCGGCTGATCATGCTCGCGAGCGACTTCGAGACGAACGCGGCCGGACAGCAGGTCTGTCGCACGCGCTTCGGCAGCGCGGCGCTGCCCACGCCCTGACGCCTCTTACTCCCTCTCCCTCCCTCTCCCGCACTGCGGGAGCGGGTTGGGGTGAGGGTCGAGGCAGGACCTGCCCGCTCAGATCGCGATGGCGTGAAGCGCGGTGGCGGTCCTGGTGGTCGGCCACAGCGCCAGCCCGCCGGCCAGGCTCCACGCCTGGCCATGGCCCAGACGCCGCAGCGCCCGTGCTGCCTGCGCGCTGCGGTTGCCGCTGCGGCAGAAGAAGATCACCGGCGTCTGTTCCGGGAGCGCGCGCCAGCGCGGCAGCGCGTTCACCAGCGCCGACAGCGGCACCGCTTCCGGCGCCAGTTCCTCGGTGGGGCTCATGCGCGCCTCGTAGGCTTCGCGGACATCCACCAGCACCGGCTTCGGTCCGAAGCCGTCGCCCAGCATCGCCTGCAGGCCGGCGATGTCGAGCTCCACGCGCTCCGTCGCCCGCGCGCAGTCCACGCGCGCGCCGCAGGCCATGGTCTGGTACTCGGTCGGCGCGAGGTCGTGCTCCAGGACGCCCTTGCCGATCGCAAAGGCCTCCGCACTCAGCCGCCCCTTCAGCACGCCGTCGAGCAGCGGCTGCGCGCCGCATTCGACGGCGAGCGTCGTCGCGAACCGGTCGTCGTAGTCATGGCCCGACAGCAGCAGGCCGTTCATCCCGACATGGCGCTCCAGCGTCTTCAAGGACGAGCCGAAGACGGCCGGTGCGCTCTGCTCGAAATCGCTGCGGCCGAGCGCGCCCGGCATCACCGTGTCGCCGACGAAGGCCGCGATCAGGCCTTCGCCCTCATGCAGCAGGTAGGCCGTGGAATCTTCCGTGTGCCCTGGGATCGCGAGGCGAGTCAGCCGGTGCGCGCCGAGCGCGATCACCTCGCCGCTTTGCGGCCAACCCAGCGCGTCGACGCGATCGGCGAGCGCCTCCTCGGCCAGCAGACTCGTCATCGCGTCCCGCAGCGCCTGTGCCGACGACGCATGATCGCCGTGGCTGTGCGTGTCCAGGATCGCCGCCAGCGTCAGCCCGCGACATCGCATCCATTGCGCCAGCGTGCCGGTCAGCTCCGGCAGCGGATCCACGACCGCGCAGCGGCGGCTCGCCACGTCGGCGACGACATAGCAGCACGCCCCGTCGACGGCAAAACGCGTCAGCAGTTCCGGCGCCTGCGGCGTCTCGTTCGGCTCGGGAGTCTGGCAGGTCGCGCGCAGAGACTCGCCACAGGCGCGCAGGCGTCTGCAGGCTTCATCGATCGTCGACTCGGCGTCCGCCGCCCCGAAGGACAGCCGCACCGCGGAGCCGGCCCGCCACGCCGGCAGGCCCATCGCCTGCAGCACATAGCTGGGCGCGGCCTTCGAAGCGCCGCAGGCGGAGCCGCCGCTCACGCGCAGGCCGGCGGCGTCGAACAGGTCCAGCAGCAGCTTCGCGCTCAGTCCGGGAACGGAGACGTTGAGCGTCGTCGGCAGGCTGATGTCGAAGGGCGCGTTGAACACGACACCGGGGAAGGCTTCCCGCAGCGCGTCGGCCAGGCGCTGGCGACGATCCAGCAGCTGCCCCAGCGAGGCGAACACGCCGCCGCCTTCCAGCGCCTCCAGCACCGCGCCCAACGCGGCGATGCCGGCCATGTTCTCCGTGCCCGAGCGCTGGGCGCCTTCCTGCCCCCCGCCGGCCATCAGCGGCGTGAACGGCGCGCCCTCGCGGACGTAGAGCATGCCGACGCCCTTGGGCGCATAGAGCTTGTGGCCGGAGAACGGCGCGTAGTCGATGGCGCGTTCGCCCAGCAGCAGCGGGAGCTTGCCCAGCGCCTGCACGCCGTCGACCAGCCACAGCGCGCCGCTGCCGCGCAGCGCGTCGGCGATGCCGTCGAGGTGGCTGATGACGCCGGTCTCGTTGTTGGCGGCCATCGTGCACACCAATCCCGCCGAGAGCGCATGTGCGCGCAGCCAGGCCAGGTCATGGCGCCCATCGATGCCGACGGGGATCGCGACGACCTCCAGATCCAGGCCCAGCAGCGTGTTCCAGTGCCGGAGCGCCTCGGGGACGGCCTTGTGTTCGGTCGCGCCGTAAAGCAGCCGCGGCGGGATGCGCTGGCCGGCCTCGCGCCGCTGCCGCAGCGCGGTCAGCGCGGACAGCACGGCGGTCTGGATGCCTTCGGTCGCGCCGCTGGTGAAGACCAGCCGGCCGCCCGGTGCGCCGAGCACGCGCCGCGCGGTGGCGCGGACCGCGTCCAGCCGGGCCCGGGCCTTGAGGCCGCTGCCGTGGATGCTGCTCGGGTTCCCGAACGCGTCCGCCATCACGGAGAGCGCGGCGTCGCGGGCCTGCGGCAGGACGGGGGTGGTGGCGTTGGCGTCGAGATAGATTTCCATGGCCGTCGATTGTCAGAATTCACGCTTGGAATCCACGTGCAAAATCCATCTCTCCTTGGCCGAATTCGGCAATTGAATTCCAAGATTGGCTGATATGACGAAACTGGATTCCATCGACCGGAAGATTCTGGATGTCCTGCAGCGGGACGCGTCGGTGCAGGTGAGCGAACTGGCGGCCGAGGTCGGGTTGTCGACGACGCCATGCTGGCGCCGGGTGCAGCGGCTCAAGGAGTCGGGCGTGATCACCCGGAACGTGATGCTGGTCGACCCGAAGAAGGTGAACGTCGGGGTGACGGTGTTCGTGTCGGTGCGGACGAACGTGCACTCGCAGGCGTGGTTCGACCAGTTCCGCGCGGCGATCGAGGCGATCCCGGAGGTGGTGGAGTTCTACCGGATGAGCGGTGACGTGGACTACCTGCTGCGCGTGGTCGTGCCGGACATCGCGGCCTACGACCAGGTCTACCGCAGATTGATCGCGGGGACCCAGTTGTCGGACGTCAGCTCCAGCTTCGCGATGGAGGAGCTGAAGTTCACGACGGCGTTGCCGTTGTCGTATATCGCGTGAGGTCGGCTCAGCTAGCAATCGGAGCAAGACCTGTCCCTCGCCCCAGCCGACGTATAGCGCAAAGCCGCCAGTCATCGAACCAGCCTATTTGCACATCGGTTGCGGTGTCGAGACGCACCTGAGAATTTCCCGCTGAACAGGAGCTTCTCAGCCGATGACAGTCGAGACCAATAAGGCCGCCCACGAGGACCGACCACCGCCCTTCGCGGTGAATGCAGATGCCGCAGGCACAAATGCTGCGAGCCCACCAAACGTCCCGGCACCGACACCGGCCGCCGTCGTTCAAGCTGCATCCTCGCCAGTCCCCTCAGCAACCCTGCAGGTGGCGATGGTGACCGGCTCGGGGATGGTGAAGGCTGAGCTGCTGACGCTGTTTCAGGGATGGATGCTCGGTACCCCACCGGTCCCAGGAACTGCGACGGAAGAAGTCGCCTGGTTCATCAGCAAACGTGCCACCGCACTGATCAACAACTGGCTGAACAACAGGAGGCTCTCAGGGTTGCACACCAACGGAGCAAAGCTGGGTGCCATCGTGATTTCGCGGGATCGTATCGAGCACGTTCGCGAGAGTCGTCTCTCAAAAGACAGCGTCGGCGCAGCGGGTAGTCTTGAGTTGCTGGCAGCGCTGTTCGTCCACGGGGTGCCGAAATACGCCCCACATCCGGACGAGAAGAAATATCCGACCCAATTGCTGATGTTCGACCCGACGTACAAAGCGAAAGACGCGACGGCAAGCGGCGAATCACCGGTTGCTGCGCTACAGTTCATCGGCGCCCCCGTGGCGCACCTGCGTCTGGAGACCGCGTACTGGGCCAATCCCGGAAAAACAAAAGCGCTTGATGAACAAGCGCTTCGAAAGCAGACAAATGACTTCGCAACCAAGGAGGGCGGCTGAGAGACCGGCTTCCGACCCTTGGTCGGTCACCTTGTCCAGAGGGAACCTCTGCAAGCTCTCCCATTCTCCTCATCAATATCGAGTCGTGTGCACCGAGCTCGATCACCGGGACGCCTTTCCGGGTCTCTCGGTTGCGAAGTGACAGAAGTGTACAGGCCCGCTCACCATCTCAACCAATGCTTCCCGGCGAGCGCCCCCAGCGCCGCCGACATGCCCATCCCGAGCACGTACCAGAGGGCGACGAACGGGGCTTCCATCTCCGGGCAGTGCAACGAATAGACGCAGGCGCCCACCGCGCCCGCCAGCCAACCCGCGGCCGCACCGGTCAGCACGGGGCGCGTCGGCGCCAGGCCGCGCAGCGCCCATAGCAGGCCGACGCCGATCGGCAAGGCCGTCGCCGTCACGTTGAACACGCAGACGCGCCAGGTCGTACCCAAAATCAACGGCACTCGCGCGGCGGGTTCGGCCATCCAGAGCACGACCGCCGCCCAGATCCACAGCAGCGACACGGGCAGCCACACGCCCAGCCACCAGCCGTTCATGCGCGCGCCGGGGTGCCCGAGCCGGAACACCACGATCAGGCCGGTCGCGGCCACCGCCAGCGGCATCGCCACCTTGCGCCAGAACGCCGCCGTGCCCATCACCTCGGCCAGATCGGCCCGGATGCCGAAGGCCCCCTGCACCCAGGCCAGCGCCAGCGCGATGCCCACCAGCAGCGCGAGGGCGAAGCGCCGCTCTCCCGTGCGCGTCGGCACGGGTCCGGCGTCCTGCGCCAGCAGTCCGATCAGGTCGTCGGTCTTCATGTCATTTCCTTCCACAGCCGCGCCAGCGTCTTCAATCCCCGATGCACGCCGACCTTCACCGCCGACTCGCTCAGCCCGGTGAGCTGGGCCGTCTCCTGGACCGACAGTCCTTCGACCTTCGTGTGCAGGATCGGCAGGCGCTGGTTGGTCGGCAACTGGTCCAGCATCCGGCTCAGGTCCCGGCGCGAATCGCCGGCTTCATGGTCAGCGGTCGCGAACACCGCGAGGTCGTCGTCCAGCGGTTCATTCAATGCTTCGTGCCGCTCGCGGCGGCGCCAGAGATCCACCAGCTTGTAGCGGGCGACCGCGTGCACCCACGCCGTCAACGGCTCGCCGCGACGGTAGGTCTGCCGTTGCGCATGCACGGCCATCAGGGTCTCCTGCACCAGGTCTTCCACCTCGTCCGGCAGTTGTTGCAGCCGGCGCCGGAAGTACCCGCGCAGCAACGCCCCCAGTCGCTGGAGGAAGCGGTGGTAAGACCCCGCGTCCCCGTCCAGCCCGGCCACGAAAAGGTCGTGCAGCTCATGCTCTGTCGCGATCACGGGATCTATTCGCGTCATGGGGCCGGAAGGTTACAGGGGGTCTGAAAAAAGAAGCAGAAAAATTTCCGTCCCGGCTGTAACCACCGGCCGATGGCCGGCGAACTAGCTTGCGGAACGGGGCGGGAACAAGTCGCCTCGCTCGTGTCCACAACGCAACCCTCAGTTCAACGCACAAGGAGTGCCCCAATGAAGTCGACCACCCTCAGCCTCGCCCTCGTCACCCTGACCGCCCTGTCCGCCTCCGCGATGGCGCAGGACGCCAAGCCCGCCGCCGCCGAGAAGGAGCGTTGCTACGGCGTCTCGATGGCCGGCAAGAACGACTGCGCCGCCGGCCCCGGCACCTCCTGCGCCGGCACCTCCAAGATGGACTACCAGGCCAACGCCTGGAAGTACGTCCCGGCCGGCACCTGCACCACGATCAAGACGCCCAAGGGCATGGGTTCGCTGGCCCCGGTCAAGTCCTGACCCTCGCATCGCCATGACGCACGCGCTGGGCGCCGGCCTCGGCTTCAAGCCGGAGTTTGCGGAGGACGCGCTCGCCGCGCGCGCTCCCGGACTCTGGTTCGAGGTCCATCCCGAGAACTACCTCGTGGCGGGCGGACCGCGCCTGGCCTTGCTCGAGAGCCTGCGGGCGACGCATCCGCTGTCGCTGCATGGGGTGTCGATGTCGCTGGGCGGCGCCGCGCCGCCGGATGCGGAGCACCTGCGCCGCTTCGCCGCCCTGGCGGACCGGCTGCAGCCTGTGCTGGTGTCGGAGCACCTGGCGTGGAGCCGCTTCGGCGGCGCCTATGCGCCGGACCTGCTCCCGGTGCCGCGCACGACGGAAGCGCTGCACCGCGTCGCGGCCAACCTCTCCCGGATGCAGGACGCGCTGCAGCGCCGCGTCGCCATCGAGAACCCCACCCATTACCTGACCCTGGCCCACGAGTGGGGCGAGGTCGATTTCCTGCATGAACTCGTGCGCCGCACCGGCTGCGGGCTGCTGGTCGATGTGAACAACGTGTTCGTGTCCGCCCGCAATCTCGGCATCGACACCGGGACCTGGATCGACGCGATCGACGGCGATGCGGTGATGGAGATCCATGTCGCCGGACATCGCCTCGATGGCGACGCCACCACGGGGCTGTTGATCGACAGCCACGATGCCGCAGTCGCGGCACCGGTGTGGGCGCTGCTGGAACGATTGACGATGCGCATCGGGCCCAGACCGACGCTCGTCGAGCGCGACGGCAACCTGCCGCCCTTCGCCGAGCTCCTGGCTGAGCGCGGTTACGCGCAGTCCGTGATCGACGTCCGCTTGTCTGCGCCTCAAGAGGTGCCGGCATGAGACTCATCGAACTCCAGGAGTCCTTCTGGCGCGACCTGTGGGCCGACCCGGAAGATGGCGTTGCCGGCTCGGGTGTGGCTGCCCAGCCTGGCTTCGCCGTGTATCGCAACACCGTGCTCAAAGGCTGCGCGGACGCGTTGATCTCGCTGTATCCATCGGTCCATCGCCTGACCGGCGACGCCTGGATGCAGGCGGTGGCGCTCGACGCCGTGCGGGGCGATCCGCCGTCGGGCGGCGACCTCCAGCACTACGGCGCATCCTTCCCGGCCTTCCTCGACGACGCCCTCGCCGCTTGCGACCTGCCATGGCTGGGCGACGTGGCCCGTCTGGATCGCTTCTGGAGCGAAAGTCATGTCGCGGTCGACGCACCGGTGCTCGACCTGACGTCGCTGGCGCGTTTCGACCCCGAACGACTGGCCGCGTCGCGGCTGGTGCCCCACCCCGCGGCGCGATGGCGCTGGTCTGAGGACTGGCCTGCATTCAGCCTGTGGCATGCCGCCCGCACCGGCGCCGACGACCCCAACCCGCCGCACTGGCTCGGACAGGGCGCGCTGCTCACGCGGCCGTCGGGCGCGGTCGTCGCGCTGGAGATCGCCGCCGCCGAGTGCGCGCTGCTCGATGCCTGCGCCGCCGGTGAGCCGCTCGGACCCGCCCTCGACGCGGTCCAGGACCGCTTCCCTGCTTTCGCCCCCGGCATCGCGCTGGGCCGCCTGCTCAATCAAGGCGCCTTCACGGGCGTCATGGAGATCCCGTCATGAACACCATCACTTCCACTTCCAGCGCCGGGCGCGACTCCGCCGGGTTCCTGGCGGCCATCCGCGATCGCCTGGAGAGGCTCATCTCGCACGACCTCATCGCGCTGGCCTGCCGCTTCAGCATCGCCGGCGTCTTCTGGCTGTCCGGCCGCACCAAGGTCGAGGGCTGGTTCACGCTGACCGACACGACCTTCCTGCTGTTCAAGCAGGACTACGCACTGCCGCTGATCCCGCCGGAGCTGGCGGCCTACCTCGCCACGACGGCGGAGCACGTGCTGCCGATCCTGCTGGTGCTGGGGCTGTTCACGCGGGTCGCGGCGCTCGGCGTGCTGGGGATGACGGCGGTGATCCAGACCTTCGTCTATCCGTCGGGTTGGCCGACCCACCTGAGCTGGGCGGCGCCCATGCTGTACCTGCTGGGTCGCGGGCCGGGGAGGTGGTCGCTGGATCGGTTCTTCACCTCCGCAGGCGACGCTGCACGACCCGTCAATCGATAGAACGGCGCGGTTGCCGGGCGCGGCCTCAGCATTTCCGCCTTGCCGATCTCGGTACCCCGCCGATGCCGGCCCAGGCGTCGAGGTCCTAGAGTGGCTGGACACTTCTTCATGGAGTCCGCCCATGGACGGTATGCGAAAGACGGATCGACCGGAGGCGACGTTCCTCGACGGACCGTCGGCACGCCGAGGGCAGATGTCCGTCGTATCGCCGAAGGTCGACGCCCTGCAGGCCGATGTGGACCGGAGTGCGCGCATGGGCGCCCAGTCCGCCCAGTTGCGACAGCTCGGCTTATTGCCCGGCGGCACCGTCCCCTCCCACGTGGCCCAGCTCGGCAAAGGGAAAACCACCCCGCCCAAGGAGGCGCCTCAAGAGGCCAAGTGGAAGAGCGACATCGAAACACACGGATTTGAACCGGGCAACGTGAAGATCGGTGGGATGGGCACGGCCAATGCCGACATCTCGGCGGCGGATGCCGCCAGGATCTGGTTGTTCGAGAGCAAGGGCGCGAACGCCTGGCAGTCCGCCGACAACATCGCTCATGACCACAACACCCCGGCGAAGCAATTGAGCAGGAAGCTGCTGGGCATGATGGAGCGGACGGTGCGCGCCTACAGCGAGTATGAGAAGAAGGTCAACACCATCTCTGTCGCGGAGCTTCTCAACTCCGGGGATGAGTACGGTGAAGCACGGGGACAGCTGCTGCTGGGGGTCTCCAATACCGACCGCACCGATGCCCTGCTGGGCCTGCAATACAACACGACGACAGCGGCATTCGATGGCACGAAGGGCGCCTCGCTGCCGCTGACCCTCACCTCCGTCCTCCAATATCTGACCGGGGTCGAATTCGTCCACGCCCAGGACGAGGCCACCTTCAAGAGCGATCACCGCCGCGACCTGGAGGACATCAGCCAGGCTTGGTCGGACTGGCCCAACGACGACGGGCGCTCGTTCCTGACCCGCAACCCGACCTATCTCATCGTTCTCGAAGCCGCCTATACCTTCGCCCGCCAGAAAGGCGAAGGGCAGACGCTGCACGGCAAGGCGCTCGACCCGCTGGCGGACGACATCGAATTCCGCTTCCTGCCCGTGGTGCGCGATTTGACGCATGTCGAGAAACCGGCCAAGGACACGGTCCAGCAGAGGGCCGCCCCGGCCGCCGCCCGTGCGAAGTCCACGCCCGTGGTTCAACGCCGCAAGTTCAAGGACGTGGATGAGGCCCGGGACTTTCTGCGGCCGCTGCTCGTCGGCACCGAGACCGGCGAAGGAGAAGAGATGGCCGCCTTCCTCAAGGGCGACCTGCTGCAGCACAAAGAGGCGAACAAGGGCTTGCTGATCAAGGCCTTCAGGGCCCTGGTCGAAGGCTCGACCGTCGCGGACTTCGTCGGCACCCGCGACCTGGTCAAACGAAGGACCGTCACCGAGGCGGTGTGGAGTCACATCGCGCGCGGCGAGGTCAAACCCAAAGTGGTGGGTTACCACTGGAAAGGCCTGGGCAACGAGGCCAACGTCGAAGCCTATGGCGATCAGCGACGCACCGACCGCTTCGGCTGCTACGTCCAGGCGGTGCGCTCCGTCAACAAGACCGGCGCCCAGAACTTCACGCCGGTGCTCAAGAGTACCGACTCGACCTTCTTTCCGGACGACTGGTCCGAACAGGACATCAGGATGGCGATCGAGCATGCGGTGCAGGAAGGGAGCCAGCCGGAGCTCACCGTCACATTTCCCATCAAGGCCAAGGGGATGGTGCTGTTCAAGAACGATGACAGCTTCTTCCCCGTCATCCAGTGACCGGACCGGGACGCGACGACACGCGCCATGAATCGACACTCCTCCGTGCGGCACGACACCCCTGGCTCTTCCAGCAGTTGAAGGCATTGGTGGATCAGTTGGAAGCCGCGGAACTCGAGGCTCTCGGGCGAGCGCGCGACAACCCCGGGGACCAGCTCCAGCCATCAGTCGCCTATCTGCTTGACTTCGTCGGACGTGCACGCATGGATATCGGCGAAATCCAGCGGATCAACGATCTGGAGCGGGTCCGGGTGGACGTATCGATCGCCACGGGCCCAGGCGCGCGACGACGAGGACGGCGTCCAGCATCCCTCCGCGACTGTCCCGCCTGCTGCTGGGACTATGACGTTCGAAAGCCCTGCCCTTGAAACGTCACCACCCGTCCATATAATCTCCCTGCTAGCACTCGCGATGGTCGAGTGCTAACAAGCCCCGCGGCCCTGGCTGAGGGGCTTACTTCTTGTGATGGACTGGCTTGTGCGTTCAGCGCACGGCGGGTCCTTGAAGCAAGTCTGCATAGTCAAGGAGATCTGATGAAACTGCGTCCTCTGCACGATCGCGTGATCGTTAAGCGCCTGGAAAACGAAACCAAGACGGCCTCCGGCATCGTCATCCCCGACAACGCCGCCGAGAAGCCCGACCAGGGTGAAGTGCTGGCCGTCGGCCCGGGCAAGCGCAACGACAAGGGTGAGTTCGTCGCCCTGAACGTCGCCGTCGGCGACCGCGTCCTGTTCGGCAAGTACAGCGGCCAGACCGTCAAGGTCGACGGCGACGAGCTGCTCGTCATGCGCGAGGAAGATCTGTTCGCCGTCATCGCCAAGTAATCGGCGACCGCGACAGACATTCATCCAGATAGAGAATTCGGAGAAATACACATGGCAGCAAAAGACGTTGTCTTCGGCGGCGAGGCCCGTGCCCGCATGGTCGAAGGCGTGAACATCCTGGCCAACGCGGTCAAGGTCACGCTGGGCCCGAAGGGCCGTAACGTGGTGCTGGAGCGCTCGTTCGGCGCGCCCACCGTCACCAAGGACGGTGTCTCGGTCGCCAAGGAGATCGAGCTCAAGGACAAGCTGCAGAACATGGGCGCCCAGATGGTCAAGGAAGTCGCTTCCAAGACCTCGGACAACGCCGGTGACGGCACCACCACCGCCACGGTCCTGGCCCAGGCCATCGTCCGCGAAGGCATGAAGTACGTGGCCGCGGGCATGAACCCGATGGACCTGAAGCGCGGCATCGACAAGGCCGTCGCCTCGCTCGTCGCCCAGCTGAAGCACGCCTCCAAGGCCACCACGACGTCCAAGGAAATCGCCCAGGTCGGCACGATCTCGGCCAACTCCGACGAATCCATCGGCAAGATCATCGCGGAAGCGATGGACAAGGTCGGCAAGGAAGGCGTCATCACCGTTGAAGACGGCAAGAGCCTGGACAACGAGCTCGACATCGTCGAAGGCATGCAGTTCGACCGCGGCTACCTGTCGCCGTACTTCATCAACAACCCGGAAAAGCAGTCGGCGATCCTGGACAACCCGTTTGTCCTGCTCTACGACAAGAAGATCTCGAACATCCGCGATCTGCTGCCGACCCTGGAAGCCGTCGCGAAGTCGGGCCGCCCGCTGCTGATCATTGCCGAAGAAGTCGACGGCGAAGCGCTGGCGACCCTGGTCGTCAACACGATCCGCGGCATCCTGAAGGTCGTCGCCGTCAAGGCCCCGGGCTTCGGCGACCGCCGCAAGGCCATGCTGGAAGACCTGGCCATCCTGACCGGCGGCAAGGTGATCGCCGAGGAAGTCGGCATGTCGCTCGAGAAGGTCACGCTGGCTGATCTGGGTCAGGCCAAGCGCGTCGAAGTGGGCAAGGAAAACACCACCGTCATCGACGGCAACGGTTCCAACGACGACATCCAGGCGCGCGTCAAGCAGATCCGCGTCCAGATCGAGGAAGCCACCAGCGACTACGACCGCGAGAAGCTGCAAGAGCGCGTGGCCAAGCTGGCCGGCGGCGTCGCCGTCATCAAGGTCGGTGCCGCCACCGAAGTCGAGATGAAGGAAAAGAAGGCCCGTGTCGAAGACGCGCTGCACGCCACCCGTGCCGCCGTTGAAGAAGGCATCGTGGCCGGCGGCGGCGTTGCGCTGCTGCGCGCCCGTCAGGCCGCTGGCGCCATCAAGGGCGACAACGCCGACCAGGACGCCGGCATCAAGCTGATCCTGAAGGCCATCGAAGCCCCGCTGCGCGAGATCGTCTACAACGCCGGTGAAGAGTCGTCGGTCGTCGTCAACACCGTGCTGGCCGGCTCCGGCAACCACGGCTACAACGCGGCCAACGGCACCTACGGCGACATGATCGAGATGGGCATCCTGGACCCGACCAAGGTGACCCGCACCGCGCTGCAGAACGCCGCGTCCGTGGCCTCGCTGATGCTGACGACCGAATGCATGGTCGCCGAAGCGCCGAAGGACGAGTCCGCCGGCCCGGCCATGCCCGGCGGCATGGGCGGCATGGGCATGGACATGTGATGTCCGCCTGAGCCCGTCGCGCGGTGCGCCCACCGCGCTTCAGGCTCGGGACCCACGCTCTCGAAAGGGGTCGCTTCGGCGACCCCTTTTTTCGTTCGCACGGCACCACGCGGTTGCGTTTCGATACGAAGTAGGCTGGCGCCTTGCCGAAACCGGGCGCGCCAATCGCCCAGAATCATTCGACCCCGCCGGCCGCGTGGTCGCGCCAGCACCGGGCTTTCCCCAGGTCGCACGTCCCCGTGCCCCAGGGGATGTCACCTGAATATGGGGCGACCATAATGCGACTGACAACTTGTCACAAATGATGGTCCAAGCGTCTTCGCCCTCCCAGCAGTCCCTGCTCGACGACATGCTCGCGCATGTGCCCACCCTGGCGCACGCGGTCTACAACGGTCTGCAGGACGAACTCAAGAGCCGACTGGAATACCACCAGCTACTCGCCGGCTGGTCCAAGCGGCGCGCCAGCTTTGCCGCCGACTTCGAAGGCTCGCTCAGCCTGTTGCTGAAGATCGCCCGCGACGGCGGCGACCCGCTGCAGCGGGACCGGACGGCGCCGCGCGGCGGCGGCGATTTCGCGCTGAGTCTGGTCGACGAAGGCCAGGCGCTGAAGGACGTCGCGATCTCCCATGTGATCACCGCGATCGAAGACCAGTCCCGGGCGGAGCTGCACCAGCTGAGCAACTTCTTTGCCGCGCTGCGCGGCATCGCCCGACCGCTGAAGAACGACAACCCCCTGCGGGCGGCGCTGTTCGCGCAGGCGCTGGCACGCGCCATCGAAGGCGTGGACCTCGACGCCGACGGCCGCTATGCGCTGATGCGCATGGCCGCCCATCCGCTGGCGGTCCGGCTGCAGCCGATCTACACCCTGCTCTGCCAGAGCCTGAGACAGGCGCAGTTGACCGGGATGCTGACCAGCCACGGCTCGGCAATCAAGGAATCGGACCTGCGCCTGCGCCAGTTCAAGACGCTGACGGACACACCGACGCAGAACGCGACGCTCGATCAGGTCGCGATGAAGCTGGATCTGATGAACACGCGGGCCGCGGAACTCGGATCGGTGCGCGCCGCGACGCCGTCGACCCCGGGCGCGCTGGCCGCGGCACCGGCCCGGTTGGGCCCGGGCATCGGCGCGCCGGGCTCGGACCTGTTGTCGCGTCTGTATGACCAGATCCTGGCCGATGGCAGCCTGCAGCCGCCCCTGAAGGTGCTGATGGGTCGACTGCAGGTCGCGATCGTTCGCCTGTCCAAGGCCGATCCCACGCTGCTGCGCCGCCAGGACCATCCGACCTGGCAGCTGTTGAACCGCCTGGCCGCGCACGGCGCGGGCTTCCAGCGCAGCGACGACGCGGAGCTGAAAGCCTTCCTGCAGTTCCTCGAACGCGTGATCCAGCCGCTGCTGGACGCCGCGCATCCGTCGGCGCTGCAGTTCCAGCAGGCGCTGACCGAAGTCGAGTCCCACATCCGCGCCCAGGCCGAGGCCCGCGGCCAGCGCAGCGCCGTCGCGCTGGAACGGCTGGACCGCGAGCAGCGCCGCCAGGAGTGGCAGCGCATGCTGCGCGACCAGTTGCAGCACCAGCTCGACGATGCCCAGGCCGGCAAGCTGATGCGCCGTTTCCTGCTCGGCCCCTGGGTCGAGGTCATCGCGCAGGCGATGGTCCAGCATGGTCGCGACGCCGCCGAACCGCAGGTCTACATCGAACTCGTGGATGCGCTGCTGCACAGCGTATCGCCGCAGCCGGACGAGGCGGCGCGCCTGCGCCTGCGCGGCCAGTTGCCGGATCTCATCCGCGCGCTGGAACGCGGCATGGACGCCATCGCGTTGCCGCCGATGCAGCGGCAGGCCTTCCTCGACGAACTGATGCGGCAGCACGGCCGCGTGCTGCGCGGACTGCCCGCGGTGCAGGAGAATGCCCCGGCGGCGCCCGCGCCGCGTCGTCCGGCGCAGACGCCGGAAGAGCTGCTGCAGGTGCTGCTGGACGAGCGCGAGTCGCAACTCCCGTCGCGCTGGGCCCATGAGCGCGTCGATCGCGGTCAGCTGCCCACGGTGCCGGTGGCGCTGTACAGCGAGGAGCACTCCCCGCACGCCCACGCGGCGCTGCAGGACTGGATCGCCGGCGTGCACATCGGCGGCTGGTACCACTTCTTCCATCGCAGCGAATGGATCACCGCGCAGGTGGCGTGGATCAGCGACAGCCGGCAGATGTTCCTGTTCATCGGGCAGGTCGCCGAGGATCGCCATTCGGTGACACGCGGCGCGCTGGAGCAGCTTGTCGCCAACGGCCTGATCACGCAGCTGGAAGACCAGCCGCTGCTGCAGCGCGCGATCGGCACGCTGATGCTGGACCTGGACCGCGCGCCTCACAACGGCAACGACCACTGACGGACGTCCGCCGGCTCGATGCCGCGTGCGACGTCGAGCCGCTTCGGGTCACAATGCGCCCGCCTCGCGCCGTTGCCGCGGGGCCTGTGCCGTTCGCCCGATGTCCGCCGTGTTCAGAGATTCCAGCGCCCCTCTCCCTGCCTTCCCCGGCCTCTGCCGCTGCTCCCGCCGAGGCACCCGTCACCTTGACCGGCTCCGCCGCGTGGTGCTGGCCGTCGCCGTGGCGGCCCTCGCCGCGCCGGTCGTGCTGCTCGCGCAGACGGTGCCGCCGAATCCGCCGCCGGGCCCCGTGGCCACGCCCGCGGCCGACCAGGCTCAGCGACCCAAGCTTGGCCTGGTGCTCTCGGGCGGCGGCGCCCGCGGTCTGGCGCACGTCGGCGTGCTGAAGGTGCTGGAGCGCGAGCGCATCCCCGTCGACATCGTCACCGGCACCTCCATGGGCGCGATCATCGGCGGCCTCTACGCCAGCGGCATGTCCGCCGACGACCTGGACCGCGAGCTCTCGCGGATCGCCTGGGACCGGCTGTTCGCGAGCCGCGTCGACCGCCAGGATCTTTCGCAGCGTCGCAAGGAGGAGGATTTCGAGTTCTCCGCCACGATCGAGTTCGGCCTGCGCGACGGCGAGGTCCGCGTCCCCACCGGCACGCTCTCCAGCCGCGGGCTGGAAGCGCTGCTGCGCCGGCTGACGCTGCCGGTGCGCGACGTGAAGCAGTTCGACCGCCTGCCGACGCCCTTCCGCGCCATCGCCACCGACATGGAGAACGGCCGCGAGCGCATCCTGGCCGAGGGCGACCTGGCGCTGGCGCTGCGCTCCAGCATGAGCGTGCCCGGCGTGTTCGCGCCGGTCGAATGGGAGGACCGCATCCTGGGCGACGGCGGGCTGGTCAACAACCTCCCGGTCGACGTCGCCCGCGAGATGGGGGCGACCCGGCTCATCGCGGTCAACGTCGGCACGCCGGTGGGCGGGCGCGAGACGCTGAATTCCCTGCTCGGGCTGACCGCCCAGATGATCAACATCCTCACCGAGCAGAACGTGCAGCGCTCCATCGCCAGCATGTCCGCCGGCGAGGACCTGCTGGTCACGCCGGCGCTGGGCAAGCTGACCTCCGGCGACTTCGACAAGGCCCGGGAACTGATCCGCGCCGGGGAGGAGGCCGCCGAGGCGCTGCTCCCGCAGCTGCGCGCCTACGCCGTCGACGAGCGCACCTACACCGACTGGCAGATCGCCCGCATCGGCACCAAGGCGCCCGGCGTGTTCATCGCCGCGGTCAAGCTGGAGGGCTCCGACAACACCAATCCGGAACGCTTCCGCAGCCAGCTCGAATCGAAGCCCGGCCAGCCCTTCAACAACGAGACGGCCGAGCGCGACATGCGCTTCCTGTCCTCCAGCGGCGACTACAACCGCGTCGATTACCACGTCGAGCAACGCCCCGAGGGCGAGACGCTGGTCTTCAACATGGAAGACAAGCCCTGGGGACCCAACTATTTCCGCGTCGGGATGGACCTGTCGACCGATTCGAGCGGCGACAGCTTCTTCAATCTGCGTCTGAGCCACAACCGCCACTGGCTGACCGACAAGGGCACCGAGTGGCGCAACCAGATCACGATCGGCGAGACGCCGCGGCTCTACACCGAGCTCTACCACCCGCTGGGCCTGAAGCTGGGCGTGGCCGACGACTGGTTCGTCAGCGCCTGGGGCGAAGCCAACCAGCGCAAGCAGATCGTCTACAACGACAACGACCCGGACGATGCCGCCCTCGGCCAGGCGCGGCTGGTGCGGCGCGACGCCTCCCTGGGTCTGGACATCGGCCAGCCGTGGGGACGCTGGGGCGAGGTGCGGCTCGGGGCGATCAGCCAGATCCGCCATGCGAAGCCGGATCTGATCACCCTGCTCGCGCCGGAGGCCGGCAAGCTGCGCTGGACCAGCTACGAGCGCGGCTTCCGCCTGCGCACCGTGGTGGACCAGCTGGACTACGCCAATTTCCCGCAGCACGGCTACCGGTTCACCGTCGAGGCGCAAGGCGGCCGCCAGGACAACCGCAACCTCAGCAGCGGTCGCTTCCTGCGGCTGAACATGGACGGGAACGTGGTGCGCAGCTTCGGCGGGCACACGGTCAGCCTGTACGCGCGGGCCGTCGCGTCGCAGCAGCCGGACGACACCGGACTGGGCGGCTACACGCTGGGCGGCTTCCACCAGCTGTCGGGCTACAACCCGAACCAGCTCAGCGGCAACTCGCTGCTGTTCACGCGGGCGACCTACTACCGGCGCCTGAACGACCAGCCCTTCCTGTCGCGCGGCTTCTTCATCGGCGGCACGCTGGAGGCCGGCAACACCTGGCTCTCGCGTCGCGACTTCAGTCCCAAGGACCTGCGTTACGCGAGCAGCGTGTTCCTGGGCTCCGACACGGGGCTGGGGCCGCTGTACGTGGGCGTCGGCTACGCGCCGCGCGGCGGGACCGCGTTCTACGTGTTCATCGGCCGGCCCTGAGCGTCATCGCCGGCCCCGGGGCCGGCGAGGCCCGGGGTCAGGTCTGGTCGGCCTCGTCGTCGATCGAGGCGGTGTGGTCCGACGCCGCGTCGTCGTCCTCCTCGTCGCCGTCCGGGGTCCGCGGCTCGGCGTGCGCCCAGTCGTAGATCACCTCGGCGACGTCCTCCAGCCCCTGTTTGCTCAGCGCCGAGAACAGCGTGACGCCGATGTCGGAATCCTCCGTCGCCAGCACGCCCAGGTCCTCCTGCACCTGCGCCAGGATGGCGGCGCCTTCCTTGCGGTTGAGCTTGTCGGCCTTGGTCAGCACGACCAGCAGGCTGACCTCGCCGGCGGTGACGCGGTCGGAGACGAATTCGAGCAGCTGCTTGTCGAGGTCGGTCAGCCCGAGCCGGGAATCGACCATCAGCACCACGCCCGACAGCGATTCGCGCTGGCCGAGGTAGTCGGCCATGACGCGCTGCCAGCGCAGCTTGGCGTCGCGCGCGACGGCCGCGTAGCCGTAGCCGGGCAGGTCGGCGAACAGCGCGTCCGGCGCGTCGCGCGGGCCCACCGCGAACAGGTTGATGTGCTGCGTGCGGCCCGGCGTCTTCGACGCGAAGGCCAGGCGCTTCTGCTGCGCCAGCGTGTTGACCGCCGTGGACTTGCCGGCGTTGGAACGACCGACGAAGGCGATTTCCGGCAACCGGCGCGGGGCCAGGTCTTGCGCGAGCGCTTCGCCCTCGGCCACCGATCCGGAGCCGGAATCCACCTCCGGCGCGCCGACATCGGCGTCGTCCAGCAGGTCGTCGTCGACCTCGTCGATCTCATCGAACCCGGCGGCTTCCGCGCCGGCCAGCGCCGCTTCCGCCTCGGCCCGCGCCTGCGCGTCCGCCGGCAGCACGCCGTTGACCGGCAGGTGCTTGAGCTGGCTGGCGGTGGTCAGGAAGCGCGCGGTGTGCGTCCAGGCCAGCGCCCGCTTGCCCGGGGTCATGGGCTCGGTACTGGCGGTCTTCTTCACCGGCGGGGGCAGGCCTTGCGCCTTCGCCTTCTCGGCGTTCTTCGCGCGGGCCTTGGCGGCCGCGCGCATACCCGTTTTTCCGGGACCCTGCTTCTTCTTTGACGCTCCAGCGCGCCCCGCGCCACGGCCTGCGGGTTTCCCTGGGGCCGCAGGGGCGGGTTTCTTGTTGGAATCGGTCATCGGGCTGCGGGGCTCTAAAGAGGTGCATTGTAAGATCCTGCGGTTGCGCTCACCCAACCCTCAACATTCATGAAGACTGCCGCTTTCTTGTTGTCGAGCATGGTTTTGATGTCCGGCGCCGCCAACGCCAATGAACCCGCTGCGGCGGCCAAGCCCGATCTGACCAAGGGTCAGGCCATCAGTTCGCAAGTCTGTGCCGCCTGCCATACGGCCGACGGCACCCGTGGCAGTCCTGCCAACCCCATCATCGCCGGCCAGCATGCCGACTACCTCGCCAAGCAATTGCACGAGTTCAAGTCGGGCAAGCGCAAGAACGCGGTGATGTCGGGCATGGCCGCGCCGTTGACGGACGACGACATCCGCAACGTGTCCGCGTTCTACGCCAGCAAGGGCTCCAAGCCCGGCTTCGCGAAGAACAAGGAGCTGATCACCCTGGGCGAGAAGATCTACCGGGGCGGCATCGCCGACAAGCAGGTGCCCGCCTGTGCCGGCTGTCACAGCCCCAACGGCGCCGGCATCCCGGCGCAGTACCCGCGCCTGGGCGGCCAGCACAGCGACTACACCGAGGCCCAGCTGACGGCGTTCCGCGCCGGCGGCCGCCCCAACAGCCCGCAGATGCTGGCGATCGCCGCCAAGATGAGCGACCGCGAGATCAAGGCGGTTTCCGACTACATCGCCGGCCTGCGCTGAGCGGTCGCCCGCAGGGGCGCACCTTTCGGGGAAGGTTCCGACGAACGAGGCCGGTGATCCGATCACCGGCCTTCGCTTTTGCCGGCACTCGCCCGTTTGGTCACCCGGTGCAACGAGAATGCCGGCCATGACCCAGTCGTCTCCACCGCCGTCCCCCGAGATCTCCCCTCCGCGTCCCCCCAGGCCCACGGCCCAGGCGGTGGCACGCGTCGCCCTCGACGACGCGATGGAGCTGGTGGCGTCGATGCGCTTCGCCATCGCGCTGCTGACGGTGCTGTGCATCGCCTCCGTGATCGGCACCGTGGTGCAGCAGCGCCAGCCGATGCCGAACTACGTCAACCAGTTCGGACCGTTCTGGTCGGAGCTGTTCGGCAAGTTCGACCTCTACACGGTCTACAGCGCCTGGTGGTTCCTGCTGATGCTGGGTTTCCTGGTCGTCTCGACCAGCCTGTGCATCGCGCGGCACACGCCCAAGATCCTGCGCGACCTGAAGACCTACAAGGAGACGATGCGCGAGCAATCGATCCAGGCCTTCAAGCACAAAGCGCTGGGTTACCTGCACATGAATCCGGAGGCCGCGCTCGGCCAAGTCAACGCCTGGCTGGGCGCCGAGGGCTGGAAGGCTCGTGCGCAGGTGCGCAACGGCGGCGTCATGATCGGCGCGCGCAAGGGCTCGGCGCACAAGATCGGCTATCTGGCCGCGCATTCGGCCATCGTGCTGATCTGCCTGGGCGGGCTGTTCGACGGCGACCTGGTCGTGCGCGCCATGATGTGGGCGCAGGGCAAGCAGGTCTACCAGGGCGACGACCTCACCCAGGTCACCGACGTCAACCGCCTGACGCCGGCCAACCCCAGCTTCCGCGGCAACCTGTACGTGCCCGAGGGCAGCCGTTCGTCCAACGCGCTGATCTCCATGCCCAGCGGCGTCGTGGTGCAGGACCTGCCCTTCGACGTCGAGCTGAAGAAGTTCATCGTCGAGTACTACTCGACCGGCATGCCCAAGCTGTTCGCGAGCGACGTCGTCCTGCACGACCGCCGCGACGGCAGTTCGACCACGGCCACGGTCAAGGTCAACGAGCCGGTGACCTATCGCGGCGTCACGCTCTACCAGAGCAGCTTCGAGGACGGCGGTTCCTCGCTGAAGCTGAAGCTGCGCGCGCTGCAGGCGCCGCATGACACGCCGCTGGACGGCAAGGTCAACGGCACGACGACGCTGACGGCGGACGGCGAGAAGTACGGGCTCGAATTCACCGGACTGCGCGTCATCAACGTCGAGAACTTCGCCGACGACGGCAAGGACAAGAACGGCACCGACGTGCGCAAGGTCGACCTGGTCGGCCGGCTGGAGCAGCACCTGGGTTCGGGCGCCAACAACGAAGGCAGGAAGACGCTGCGCAACGTCGGGCCGTCGTTCAGCTACAAGCTGCGCGACGCCAGCGGCCAGGCCCGCGAATACAGCAACTATATGCTGCCGCTGGAGCTGGACGGCCACCGGGTCTACCTGCTCGGCGTGCGCGACACGCTGTCGGACAGCTTCCGCTACCTGCGGGTGCCGGTGGACGCCAAGGACAGCATGGAAGGCTGGCTGGCGCTGCGGCGCGCGCTGGCCGATCCGGCGCAGCGGCTGCAGGCGGCCCGGCGCTATGCGCTGGGCGCCAGCCCGGCGGACAAGCCGGCGATGCAGGCGCAGCTGGAAGCGACCGCCTTGCGCACGCTGACGCTGTTCGCCGGCGCGGAAGGGCTGAAGGCCGACGCGCCCGCGCAGGGCGCGGCGATGGGCGGCCTGCCGGCACTGTCGCAATTCGTCGAACGCGAAGTGCCGGAAGGCGAACGCTCGCGCGTGTCCGAGGTCCTGCTGCGTATCCTCAACGGCGCGCTGTTCGAACTCCACAAGCAGGCCGAGGAGCAGCTCGGCCGCCCCGCGCCCGAGCCGGGCGAAGCCACGCAGACCTTCATGACGCAGTCGGTGCTGTCGCTGTCGGACGCGATGTTCTACCCCTCGCCGGTGGTCATCCAGCTGGACGACTTCCAGCAGGTGCAGGCCAGCGTGTTCCAGGTGACCCGCGCACCGGGGCAGACGCTGGTCTACCTCGGAGCGGTATTGCTGATCATCGGCGTGTTTGCGATGCTCTACGTCAAGGAACGTCGCCTGTGGCTGTGGCTGGAAGCCGCCCCGGGCCGCAACGAACAGACCCGGATCCGCATGGCGCTGTCCAGCAACCGGGACACCCCCGACCTGCCCGTCGAATTCGAATCGCTCAAGCAGCGCCTGCTGCATGAGGAGGCCTGACATGAACTCCACCACCGCGGATCCGTCCCACCTGCCGTCCCACCCGTCCTCGCAACTGCCGTCGCAGATGCCGGGCGCCAGTGAAGGGACCCCGACGCGCTCGCTGGTCATCGGCAAGCGCGGCTACTTCCAGGGTCGCAATGCCTTCGACTGGATCTTCGCGGCGCTGGTGCTGCTGGGCGCCGGTTTCGCGTTCAGCCGCTACCACGGGTCCATGGACGTCTACGAGAAGGGCATCCTGGCCGGCGCCACGCCGGCGCTGATCGCGCTAGGCTGGTTCTGGCGGCCGCTGCGGCTGCTGTGCCTGATCGTGGGGGCGACCAGCCTCTTCGCGATCCAGCTCTACCTGCGCCAGACCGACGGCTTCGGCGCGGACCTGGCGGCCGGCGAGAAGGTGTTCTTCCTGAAATACATGCTGTCCAGCCAGAGCGCGATCCTGTGGATGAGCGTGCTGGTCTGGATGAGCACCTTGTTCTACTGGATGGGTTTCCTGAAGAAGGACGGCGAGAGCGCGGCCGAGGCGATCGGCACCCGGCTGGCCTGGGGCGCCGTCGGCATGGCGCTGATCGGCACCATGGTGCGCTGGTTCGAGAGCCACCAGATCGCGCCCGACATCGGTCACATCCCGGTCAGCAACCTGTACGAGGTGTTCGTCCTCTTCACCTGGCTGACGACGCTGATGTACCTCTACTACGAGCAGCGTTTCGCGACGCGGGCGCTGGGCGCGTACGTGATGCTGGTGGTGAGCGCGGCGGTCGGATTCCTGCTCTGGTACACGATGGCGCGCGAGGCGCACGAGATCCAGCCGTTGGTTCCGGCGCTGCAGAGCTGGTGGATGAAGATCCACGTCCCTGCGAACTTCATCGGGTACGGCAGCTTCGCGATGGCGGCGATGGTGGCCCTGGCGACGCTGCTGAAGACGGCGACGCCGCGCGCGCTGGTGATCGGACTGATCGGCGTGCCGGTGGGTCTGGTGCTGGTGCTGGTGGGTTTCCGCTTCGGCGCGAACGTCTCGCCGGAGATCGCCACGGGTCTGAACGGCTGGGCCGGCAAGATGGCCGGCGTGGCGGTGTTCCTGGCGGCGAGCGTCGCGCTGCGCGGTCCGTTGACGGCGCGTCTGCCGTCGCTGACGGTGCTGGACGACCTGGCCTACAAGGCCATCGCGCTGGGCTTCGCGTTCTTCACCATCGCGACCATCCTGGGCGCGTTCTGGGCGGCGGAAGCCTGGGGCGGCTACTGGAGCTGGGACCCGAAGGAAACCTGGGCGCTGATCGTCTGGCTGAACTACGCGGCCTGGCTGCACATGCGACTGATGAAGGGCCTGCGCGGCGTGGTCAGCGCCTGGTGGGCGCTGATCGGGCTGCTGGTCACGACCTTCGCCTTCCTGGGGGTCAACATGTTCCTGTCGGGGCTGCACTCGTACGGGACGCTGTAAGGC
>SEFA01000106.1 GCA_004210455.1 Rubrivivax sp.
GCGTCAGGCCGGTGATGATGGTGGAGCGCCAGCTGTGCAGGAACAGGAAGACGATCGCCACCGTCAGCAGCGCGCCTTCGATCAGCGTGTGGCGCAGGCCGTCGAGCGAGTGCTTCACGAAGTCGCTGTTGACGTAGACCAGGCGCAGCTCCATGTCCTTGGGCAGCGTCTTGCGCAGCTCCTCGACGGCGGCCTTCACCGCCTCGCCGGTCTGGACGATGTTGGCGTCCTGCTGCTTGAAGATGTTGAAGGTGACCGCCGGCTGGCCGTTGATGCGGGCGATGGAGTCGAGCTCGCGCTCGCGCTCGCTCAAGGTGCCCAGGTCGCCGAGCGTCAGCGCCAGGTCGCCGCGGCGCGCGACGACGACGTTCACGAACTGCTTCGGGTCCTTGACCTTGCCCTCGACGCGCAGCATCGCGTCGTCGTAGCGGTTGGAGATCAGGCCCACCGGCGCGTCGGTGTTCGCCGCGTTCAGCGCGGTGGAGATTTCCGCCGGGGTGATGTTGTAGGCGCGCAGCCGGGTCGGGTCCAGGTCAATGCGGACCTCGCGCACGGCCATGCCGCCGACGTCCACCTTGGCCACGCCTTCGACGCGCCCCAGGCGTTTGGACACGTTCAGGTCGGCCAGCATCGACAGCTCGCGCAGCGTGCGGTTGGAGCTCATCAGCGCGGCCACGATGATGGGCTGCGCGTTCTCGCCCTGGAAGCGCTGCACCATCGGCGGCTTCACCTCGCGCGGGAACTGCGCCTGCGCGATCGCGACGCGGTCGCGGATCTCCTGCATGCCGCGGTTCATGTCGGCGCTCAGCGAGAACTCGACCGAGGTCTGCACGCGGCCTTCGAAGCTGCGCGACTGCACGCGCTCGACGCCGGCGATGGTGTTGAGCGCCTCCTCCAGCGGCTTGGCGACTTCACGCTCGACGGCCTCGGGCGAGGCGCCCGGGTACTGGATGTCGATCTGCGCGCCGGGGAAGGTGATGTCGGGCGACTGCTCGACGCCCAGCTTGGAATAGGCGACCAGCCCCAGCACGCACAGCGCGACCATGACCATGGTGGCGAAGACGGGGTTGCGGATCGAGACGCGGGTCATCCACATGGGAAGCTCCTCGGCAGGGTTGTTCCTGCCGCTGTTTTTGTTGTCGTGCTTACTGCGCGGCGTTGCCGCTGGCGGCGGCGCTGGCCACGGCGGCCTTGGGCGCGCGGATCTCGGCGCGTTCGCCTTCCTTGAGGTTGTCGAAGCGTGCTCCCAGCACCTGCGACTGCGACGTCACGCCGGCGAGGATCTCGACGCGTCCTTCACGCGGATCGCGGCGGCCGGTGGTGACGATGCGGCGCACCAGCGTGCCCTTCTCGATCAGCCAGACGTGCTCCTGGCCGGACACGGCGCCGATGGCGGTCACCGGCACCGTCAGCCGCGGCTTGTCGTCGGCCAGCTCGACGCGGGCGACCGCGTACTGGCCGGCACGGAAGCGCTCGCCGGGGTTGTCCAGCGACAGCGTCACGCCGATCGAGCGGGTCCCCGGTTCGGCGGCCGGCGAGATGCGCGCGATGCGGGCCGCGACCGGATCGTCGAAGCCTTCGATCCGGAGCTGCACCGTCATGCCGGGCGACAGCTTGCTGACCTCGTGCATGCCGACCAGCCCGGCGAGTTCCAGCTTGGACAAATCGACGATGGTCAGCACCGGCTGTTCGGCGGCGACCTTCTCGCCGGGCAGCGTATGCCGCTTGGCGACGATGCCGCTGATCGGCGAGACCAGCGCGGCCTGGCGCAGCAGCACCTCGCTCGTGCCGAGCTGCGCCTTGGCCGACAGCATCTGGCCCTTGGCCGATTCGAGCTGGGCGCGGGAGTTGTCGAGCGCCGTCGGCGCGATGAAGTTCTGCGCCGCCAGGCCCTGGTTGGCCTTGTACTGGCGCTCGGACTGCTCGTACATGGCCTGCATGGCCTCGACGCTGGCGCTGCGTTCCGCGACCTTGTGACGCAGTTCTTCCAGGTCCAGTTGACCCAGCGACTGCCCGACGCTCACGCGGCTGCCTTCGGCGACCGCGAGACGGTCCAGGCTGCCCGACGCCTTGGCGCGGACGATCACGGTGTTGGGCGCGACCAGCGGGCCGGAGAACTCGATGACGCCGGGCATGGACGCCATGGCCGGCCTGACGATCTCGCCGGCCTGGAACTCCAGGGCGGGTTTGGTCTCGTCCTTCTTCGCGGCGGGCGCATGGCCCCCGCTCGTGGCGTACACGCCGGCACCGACCGCGAGGATCGCCACCGTGACACCACCCAACCACCATTGCTTGCGCATGATCTCCCCCATCCGTCGACACGGGATCACCCAATTGATGATCCTTGAATGCGGCGGAGTGTAGAAATCCCCAAATTGAAGCGAGGGCCGGACGCGACGAATTGCAGATTGCGCGTCATGGCCTGCTTTTCTCCGGGACTGAAATTGGCGCGGCGATCGCTCGATCGCCTCAGTGCGCGTCAGAGTGCAGGCAAAGGATCCCGCTTCGCGCAGCGCCAATGGCTCCAGGCGCCGATGAGCGCGAAGATCGCGCCGGCCCAGAAGCAGGCGGCATACCCATGACTTTCGGCCAGCCACGCGCCGCCCAGGCTGCCGAGCACGCCGGACACGCCGTAGCCGAGCACCGCGTAGAGCGCCTGCCCCCTGCCCTGCAGGCGGCCGGGGAAGTAGCGCCCGATCAGGCCGATGCAGGCCGTGTGCTGCGCCGCGAAAGTGACGGCATGGCAGCACTGCAGCAGCACCATCGCGGCGAGGCTGGCGCCCAGCCACGCCGTGCCGGCCATGCGCAGCGCCGCCAGCAGCGCGGCGGCGACCAGCCAATGGTGCAGGTGATGCTGCCGAACCCAGCGGCCCTGGAACGCGAACCAGCAGATCTCCGCGGCCACCGACACCGCCCACAGCGCGCCGACCTGCCCCTTGCCGTAACCGAGCCGGTCCAGGTAGAGGCTGTAGAACGCGTAGATCGCCGTGTGCGCGAGCACGGTGAAGAACATGCCGAGGAAGAACCAGCCGACCTCGGGCCGGCGCAGCGTGTCGGCGATGGAGACCGGCTCGGCCGCGTCGTGCTGGATGGCCGCGCGCCTGGGGAGCCGCCAGGCGGCGATGACGAGCGCCGACAGCCCGACGACGATGGTCAGCGGGAACACGGACATCCCCGCCCAGTCGAACCACCAGCCGCCGCCGACGACGGTCCCCAGGAATCCGACCGAACCCCAGAGTCGCACGCGTCCGTAACGCTTCGGATCCATGCCGCCGCTGGCGGCAAGTTCATGCGCGATCAAGGCCTCGTTGAGCGGCGTCACGCAGGCGTTGAAGAAGTACATCAGGAAGACGACCAGCGTCAGCCCGATCACCGGCGCCGCGCCCGAGGCCGTGGTGCCGGGCACCAGCAACAGCCCGAACGCGCTGACCCAGCAGGCCACCGCCGCGGCGCGGATCAGCTCGACGCGCTTGCCGCTGCGATCGGCCACCAGGCCCCAGAGGTAAGGCGCGAACAGCCGCGTCCAGCTCTGCATGGACACCAGCAGCCCGATCGCGACGACCGGCAGGCCGAGGGACTTGTACCAGAGCGGCGCGAACGGATTGAACAGGCCGATGCTGCCGTAATAGGCGCAACCGAGCAGCGCGCTGGCGCGCAGCACGCCGCGGCTGTCAGCCACCCTCAGCCACCCTCAGCCACCGTCAGCTACCGTCAGCCACCGTCACCCACCAGTGGGACGCTGGCCCGCGATGGCGGGGATGGGGAGTTCGACGTCCCCGCACTGCGCGCGGTCCATCAGCACGTGGTCCATGACGACCAGCGCCAGCATCGCCTCGGCGATCGGCGTCGCGCGGATGCCGACGCAGGGATCGTGACGGCCGAAGGTCTCGACCGTGGTCGGTTCGCCGGCGCGGTTGATCGACGCCTTGGGCGTGCGGATCGAGCTGGTCGGCTTGATCGCGATCGAGACGCGCAGATCCTGCCCGCTGGAGATCCCGCCCAGCACGCCGCCGGCGTTGTTGCTGGCGAAACCGGCTGGGGTCAGTTCGTCGCCATGCTGGCTGCCGCGCTGGCGCACGCTCTCGAAGCCGGCGCCGATCTCGACGCCCTTGACCGCGTTGATGCCCATCATCGCGTAGGCGATGTCGGCGTCGAGCTTGTCGAACAGCGGCTGGCCCAGCCCGGCCGGCATGCCGGTGGCCTCGACCATGAGCCGCGCGCCGACGGAGTCGCCGTCCTTGCGCAGCGCGTCCATATAGTCCTCGAGCGCCTGGATCTGCGAGGCGTTCGCGGCGAAGAACGGGTTCTGGCCGACGTGTTCCCATCCCTCGAAGGCGAGGTCGATCTCGCCGAGCGCCGTCATGCAGCCGCGCAAGCCGATGCCGAGTTCCTCCTGCAGCCATTTGCGCGCGACCGCGCCGGCCGCCACCATCGGCGCCGTCAGCCGCGCCGACGAGCGCCCGCCGCCGCGCGGATCGCGCAGGCCGTACTTGCGCCAGTAGGTGTAATCGGCGTGGCCCGGTCGGAACGTGTCGAGGATGTTCCCGTAGTCCTTGCTGCGCTGGTCCACGTTGCGGATCAGCAGGCAGATCGGCGTGCCGGTGGTCAGGCCTTCGTAGACGCCGGACAGGATCTCGACCTGATCAGGCTCCTGCCGCTGCGTCACGTGGCGCGAGGTGCCGGGACGGCGGCGGTCCAGCTCGGGCTGGATGTCGGCCGCCGACAGCGCGAGCCCCGGCGGGCAGCCGTCGATCACGCAGCCGATGGCCGGACCGTGGCTCTCGCCGAAGTTGGTGACGCGAAACAAGCTGCCGAAAGTGCTGCCGGACATCTGGAGGACCTGCCGAGGCGGGAGAAACCGAAGCCGTCGATTCTACGAGCGGCCCCTGCCCTCGCGACTCGTCATGCGCCCCTCTGCCGACCTCGCGACCTCATTAAGCGGTCAACTCAGCGCTCGACGATGACGATGCGTCGTCGCCGGCGCCGGTATCGACACGGAGGGTGACATCCGAGCCGGCGGCGGCGAGGAGCGCGGCGCCGATCCCTGCACCGACGGCGGTCGCCGTTTCGCCGCGCGCGATGCGCGCCTGCGCCTCGGGATCGCGCTCGAAGACCGCGATCGATTCGACGTGGGCCGTGTGCGGGAACATGTTCACCGCGCCCGCCTTCGTGCAGCGGTAGCCGGCCACGTGGACCAGCAGCCCCGCATCGCGCGCCAGCGTCGACGGCGCGCAGGACACGTAGACGATGCGCTCCGGCGGCGTCCAGCCGGGCGCCAGCGACGGATCCTTGATCAGATCCGCCAATGCCTTCACCAGCGCGAACGCGCCTTCGCGCGGCGGATCGATCAGCCAGCGGTCGGACACGCCGTCGGCGGCCAGCAGCTGCGGGGTCATCTCGAACAGGTTGCGGGCGACGAAGCTTGCCTTGCGGTCGAGGCCGTTGCGCACCGCGTTCTCGCGCGAACGTTGCACCAGCGCCTCGCTGCCCTCGATGCCCAGCACCTCGCGCGCCTGCGTGGCCAGCGGCAGCGTGAAGTTGCCCAGGCCGCAGAACCAGTCGATGACGCGCTCGTCCTTCTGCACGCCCAGCAGCCGCAGCGCGCGGCCGACCAGCACCGTGTTGATGTGGTGGTTGACCTGCGTGAAGTCGGTCGGCTTGAACGGCATCAGCACGCCGAACTCCGGCAGCGTGTAAGCGAGCTCGGGGCCGCCCTGGTCGAGCAGGTGCACCGTGTCCGGCCCCTTGGGCTGCAGCCACCATTGCACGCCGTGCTCCGCCGCAAACGCGCGCAGCTTGGCGATGTCGCCGGGACTCAGCGGTTCCAGATGGCGCAGCACCAGGGCGATGACCTGCGTGCCGTCGGTGTCGCCGATGGCGAGCTCGATCTGCGGCAGCCGGTCGCGCGCGTCCATGGCGCCGACCAGTTCGCGCAGCGGCATCAGCATCGCGCTGATCTTCTCGGGCAGCACCTTGCAGACCTGCATGTCGGCGATGTAGCGGCTCTTGCGCTCATGGAAGCCGACCAGCACGTGCCCCTTCTTCGGCACGTAACGGACCGACAGGCGCGCGCGATAGCGGTAGCCCGTCGCCGGGCCCTCAATCGGACGCAGCAGCGATTCGGTCCTGACCTTGCCGAGGTGCCAGAGGTTGTCCTCGAGGACGCGCTGCTTGACGGCGACCTGGGCACCCGGGTGCAGATGCTGCATCTTGCAGCCGCCGCAGGCGCCAGGATGCAAACCGAAATGCGGGCAGACGGGACGGACGCGTTGCGAACTCTCGCGACGCATCGCCGTCAGCACGGCCTGCTCCCACTTGTTCTTCTTGCGGCCGACGGCGACCTGGACTTCCTCGCCGGGCAAGGCGCCCTCGATGAACACCACCTTGCCTTCGCTGTTGTGGGCGACGCCCTGCGCTTCCAGGTCCAGCGAGTCGACCTTCAGCCATTCCGATACATCAGTCATGGGGGCGCATTATCCCAGCGCCGCGCGGTCCGGCAGGCCGGTCCGGAGGACCGCCTTCAGAAGATCGAATCCCGGCTGATGCCCTGCCGCATCATGTTGCGCTTGAGCTTGGCCAGCGCCTCGATCTGGATCTGCCGGATGCGCTCGCGCGTCAGGCTGAGCCGCACGGCGAGGATGTCCAGCGTCTCGGGTTCGCGGTCCGCGAGGCCGTAGCGGCCGGCGAGCACCTCGCGCTCGCGGTCGCTGAGCGAGGCCAGCCCGCCCTTGAGCAGGTCCTCGAGTTCATGGCTCAGGCGATGTCCCGCCGGATCGACGGCCTGCTCGTCCGCGACCAGGTCCAGCATGGACTCGCCGCCTTCGCCGTTGCGGTCGACCGGCGAATCCAGCGAGCTCGGCAGCTCCGCATAGGCCAGCAGCTCGGCGACCTCCTGGACCGGTCGCCCCAGCGCCTGCGCGACGTCCTCGGCCCGGACGCCGCCTTCGCCGCCACGCTGCGCCGCCAGCGACTCCAGCGCGCGGCGCGCCTTCAGCACCTGGTTGAGCTCGCGCACGATGTGCACGGGCAGCCGGACCAATCGCGCCTGATGCATCAGCGCGCGTTCCACCGCCTGCCGGATCCACCAGCTGGCGTAGGTCGAAAACCGGAAGCCGCGTTCGGGCTCGAACTTGCCGATCGCGTGCATCAGGCCGAGGTTGCCTTCCTCGATGAGGTCGCTCATCGGCAGACCGCGGCCCAGGTAGTTCTTGGCGATGCTGACGACCAGGCGCAGGTTGTGCTCGATCATCGCCTGGCGCGCCTCGAAATCGCCGGCACGCGCCTTCACGGCGGTGTCGTACTCTTCCTGCGGCGTCAGCAGCGGGGTGCGCCGGATGTCGCGCAGGTAGGCCTGCAGCGCGTTGGTGGCGTCGCCGTCGGCCGGGCCGAGATCGCCCTTGCCGGCCTTGGCCTTCTTGCCGTCCTCGGATTCGACGCCGCGCAGCACGCGGACGTCGTCGTCATCGTCTGCGGCCGCCTCGGCCGCGCCCGAGGCGTCGGCTTCGTCGCGCGACGCGGGTTCGCGGTCGCCGTCATGATCGTGGCCGTCGTGCCCATCATGGCCGTCATGGTCGTTCCGGCCGCTACGGCCCTCCTGACCCTCGCGGTCATCGTCATGACCCGCCGCGTCCTGCCGGGCGTCGTGACCAGCGTGGCCATCGGCGGCCAATTCGGGCGGCAGCTTGAAACGGCCGGGATGAACAGGTCGATCCAGGCCGTCAGGCAGAAGTCCGTCAGTCGAAGAGGCGCGATGCAAGGTCATGTTGCGGCGCCTCCTTGAGCGCCCTTAGCGCGCGGGCAACAACTTGGACGGATCGATCGGCTTGCCTTGCTTGCGCACTTCGAAGTGCAGCTTCACCGAATCCGCGTCGCTGGAACCCATCTCGGCGATCTTCTGGCCCTTGCGCACCACCTGGTCTTCCTTGACCAGCAGGGTCTGGTTATGCGCGTAAGCCGTCAGATAGTTCGTGCTGTGCTTGATGATGATCATGTTGCCGTATCCGCGCAACCCCGCGCCCGCATACATCACCTTGCCATCGGCGGCGGCGAAGACCGGATCGCCGGCCTTGCCGGAGAAGGCCATGCCCTTGTTGCGGACCTCGTCGAAGCCGGCCGACACGGTGCCGGCCGCGGGCCAGCCCCAGCTGATGTCGTCGTCGTCCTTCATGACGACCGGGGCGCTCGGCGTCGCGGCACCGCTGGCCGGTGCGGACGCCGCCGCGACGGTCGTCGTCGCCGGAGCCGGGGACTTGCCATCCAGCGGACGCGTCTCCACCTTGGAGGTCGTCAGCGGTCTGGTCGTCGCCGCGGTCGGGTCGAGGCCCGGCGGCACCACGCGCAACACCTGACCCACCTCGATCAGGTTGGGGTTGTCCATGCCGTTCCAGCGCGCCACGTCCTTCCAGCCCTGGCCGTTGTCCATCGCGATGCGGATCAGCGTGTCGCCGGGCTTGACGGTGTAGTAACCCGGTTTGCCGGCGTTCTCGGCGCCGGGCAGCGGCTTGGACTCCGGGGCGGGCGTGATCGCCGTGCCGGGGATGACCGGCGCGGAAGTCTTGCCGACGGGCCGGTCCTCGACCGGCGCGCGGTGCGGAGTGTTCTGGCAGCCGGAGAGCGCGAGCACCGCCACGGTGACCCAGAGCAGCGGGGAACGGAAGAGTGGTTGCATGCGCGAAGTTGTCATGTGGGAAGCCGAAGCGCCGGGCGGGAAGTGGTGCGGGAGAGGAACGCAGGCGGGAGGCAAGCGGGAGGCCGGCGCGCTACAGGACGCCCGATTTTAGGGGCACGAACAGGACGGCCTCATGCAGGCTGCGCAGGAAACGCGAGCCCGCGGCGTCGCGGACATGATCGATCAGGACCAGGACTTGCCCCCGGCCGCTGGGCGCGGTCATCGGCGCGACCAGCCGGCCGCCGGGCGCGAGCTGGTCCAGCCAGGCCTGCGGGATGTCGTCGCCGCCGGCCGCGGAGATGATGCTGTCGTAAGGGGCCGACGGCGGATGGCCGAGCATGCCGTCGCCGTAGACCAGCCGGATCTGGTGATGGCCGACGAGATTGGCGCGTGCCTTGTCATGCAGCGGCCGCAGCCGTTCGACGGACACCACCTGTCTGGCCAGCTGCATCAGCAGCGCGGCCTGGTAGCCGCAGCCGGTGCCGATCTCGAGCACCTTGCCCAGATGGCCGCGCTGGCGCGCGCCCGGGGCGTCGAGCATCAGGGCCATCATCCGCCCGACGACGGACGGCTTGGAGATCGTCTGCCCGTGGCCGATGGGCAGGCTGGTGTCTTCATAGGCCTGCGTGGCGAGCGCGGAATCGACGAAGTGATGGCGGTGCACGGTGGCCAGCGCCTGCAGCACGCGGTCGTCGGACAGGCCCTCGCGGCGCAGCCGCTCCACCATGCGCTGACGCACGCCGGCCGAATCGAGGCCCAGCCCGATCGGCGTCGTCTGCCGCGCCTTGATGGCGGCGGCCTGCTGCCAGTGGCCTTGCGGCTTGAGCGGCTCGCGCGCCTCGGCGGCCGCGGCCGCGCTCGGCGCGCCGGGTCGGGTCGATCCGAGCTTGTCCAGCGACAGCGGGAAACGCTTGGGCCGGGGCGGCAGGGAACTCATGGACGGCCGTCGGTCTGCAGCTGCTGGCGCCAGTGGCCCAGCGTGGCGTGTTCGGTGAGGTCGACCTGCAGCGGCGTGACCGACACGGCGCCGTTGGCGGTCGCGTGGAAGTCGGTGCCCTCGCCCGCTTCGCGCTCGGCGCCGGCGGGGCCGATCCAGTAGATCATGTCGCCGCGCGGGCTGCGCTGCTGGATGGTGGCTTCGCTGGCGTGACGGCGGCCCAGCCGGGTGATGCGGCGAGGGAGCGAGGCGGCGTCGGCGCGGTTCGGGATGTTGACGCTCAGCAGGAAGGGTTGCCCCAGACCGCCCGCGACCACGTCCTGGATCAGCGCCCGCATGACCGCGGTGGCCGCGTCCAGGTGGCCCCAGCCCTTCTCGACCTGCGAGAAGGCGATGGAGGGCACGCCGAAGAGGTAGCCCTCGGTCGCGGCGGCGACGGTGCCCGAATAGAGCGTGTCGTCGCCCATGTTGGCGCCGTTGTTGATGCCGGAGAGCACCAGGTCGGGCTTGTAGTCCAGCAGCCCGGTCAAGGCCAGGTGGACGCAGTCGGACGGCGTGCCGTTGACGTAGCGGAAGCCGTTGGAGGCGGTGTAGACCGACAGCGGCCGGTGCAGCGTGAGCGAATTGGACGTGCCGCTGGCGTTCTGCTCGGGGGCGATGACTTCCACGGTGCCTAGCCCTTCGCAGGCGCGGACCAGGGCGGCGAGTCCGGGGGCCAGGTAGCCGTCGTCGTTGGCGATGAGGATGCGCATGGACGGCATTGTAGGCAGGCCGTCACCCCGGCGACGCGAGGGTCCACCCGTGCTGCCTATCATGCGCCCGGCGACCCCGCGGCGGCCCCGCCGAGGGGGCGGATTCATCGGAACCAGGAGACGAGACATGAAGGCATGGCTGTGCGAGAACCCGGTCGGCGTCGAGGCGCTGCAGTGGAAGGAACTGCCGTCCCCGCAGCCCGGTCCGGGCCAGCTGAAGGTGGCGATCAAGGCGGCGAGCCTGAACTTCCCCGACCTGCTGATCGTCCAGAACAAGTACCAGATGAAGCCGCCGCTGCCCTTCGTGCCGGGCACCGAGTTCGCCGGCATCGTCGAGGCGGTGGGCGACGGCGTGACCGGCTTCAAGCCGGGCGACGCGGTGGCGGCCTTCACGGGCACGGGCGGCTTCGGCACCGAGGCGCTGGTCCCGGCCGCACTGGCCTTGCCGCTGCCGCCCGGATTCCCGTTCGAGGACGCGGCCGCCTTCATCTGCACCTACGCGACCAGCCACCATGCGCTGATCGACCGCGGCGCGCTGCAGCCGGGCGAGACCGTGCTGATCCTGGGCGCGGCGGGGGGCGTCGGCACCGCGGCGATCCAGATCGCGAAGGCGGCCGGGGCGCGGGTGATCGCCGCGGCCTCGTCGGACGAGAAGTGCGCGCGTTGCCGCGAGATCGGCGCCGATGCCACCATCAACTACGCCAGCGGCTCGCTGCGCGACGAGATCAAGGCGCTGACCGAGGGCAAGGGCCCGGACGTCATCTACGACCCCGTGGGCGGGGATCTGGCGGAGGCGGCGTTCCGGTCGATCGGCTGGCGCGGGCGCTACCTGGTGGTCGGGTTCGCCCAGGGCAGCATCCCGGCGCTGCCGCTGAACCTGGCGCTGCTCAAGGGGGCTTCGCTGGTGGGGGTCTTCTGGGGAGAGTTCGCCAAGCGCGAACCCAAGCGCAACGCCGCAATGATGATGACGCTGGCCCAGTGGTACGCGGCGGGCAAGATCCGGCCGGTCATCGACCAGGTGCTGCCGATGGAGGAACTGCCGCGGGCGTTCGCGCGGATGGCCTCGCGGCAGGTGGTGGGCAAGCTGGTGGTCGTGAACGGCTGACCGCCGGTCGACCGTCCGCCGACACCCTGTTTCACGGGGCATGCAAGCCCGGGGGGCGCTGCTAGGATGCGGCCAGCTATCGCTCCCCACACCATGGCCGTCAAAGTTCTCATCGTCGAAGACAACCCCGTCGCCCGCAGCTTCCTGTGCCGCGTGGTGCGCGAAAGCTTCAGCGACGGCATGGAGATCACCGAGGCCGGGGACCTGGAAGGCGCGCGCCGCCAGCTGGCCAAGGTGGAGGCCGAGTCGCCTGCCACGGGCTACAAGCTCATCCTGATCGACCTGGAACTGCCGGACGGCAACGGCATGGAGTTCCTGGGCGAGCTCGCCGGCAAGCCGGCGGTCAAGATCGTCACGACGCTCTACTCCGACGACGACCACCTCTTCCCGGCGCTGCAGCGCGGCGCGGACGGCTACCTGCTGAAGGAAGACCGCTTCGAGGTGCTGGTGGAAGAGCTGCAGCGCATCGTGCGCGGCCAGCCGCCGCTGTCGCCGGCGATCGCGCGCCGGCTGCTGTCGCACTTCCGTCCGGGGTCGACCGGCGATTCCGGTCCGATGGGGCTGAACTCCGGATTCGGCAGCCTGACCTCGTCGGCCACGCCTAGCACGCGCGGCGTCACGCTGGATCCGGTGCCCGAATGGGAGCGCCTGACCCCGCGCGAGAACGAGGTCCTGACCTACCTCAGCAAGGGTTTCACGATCAAGGAGATCGCGAACCTGATGGGCATCAAGTGGTTCACGGTCAACGACCACATCAAGTCGATCTACAAGAAGCTGAACGTCTCCAGCCGTGCCGAAGCGGCGGTGCTGGCGTCCAAGCAAGGCCTCGTCTGAGTCCTGCGTTCACGTCGGGCGAGCGTCAGTCCCGGCAGTAGCCTTCTCCCGGATGGACGGTCAGGCAGGTGCGCTTGCCCGCCAGCCATTTCATGCCCGTGGCATCGCCGTCCGTGGCCTTGATCGACTCCTGCTTCCCGTCCCGCTCGAACTGCACGGCGCCGTCCTTGACGGTGGCTGGAAACCTCCGTTCGGCATCCAGGTCCTTGATGCGGACCTCGTACCTTCCTCCGCCAGCGGCGTCCAGTTGCAGGTAGGTGCCTTCGGGACCGTTCCAGCGACCGAGCCAGGCCTGCACGGGGTCAGGCCTTGCCGCCGGGGCGGACGACGCCACCAGAGCCGTTGATGCTGGCGCGGATGTCGTCGATGCGGATGTCGCGGTCGACGTCGAACGCTCCGCGCGATCGCAGCCCACGAGCGCAACGGCCAGGACAACGATCGGTACGGCAGTCAGCTTCATCATGTTCATCGGCCCCTTCCAGACAGTTTGCCTCGACCGGTTGATCGGGATGGGCGTCATGCGAGCAAGCCAGGTGCCCGCTCGTCCGCAGCCCGGCGATCGCCCCATGGGCGTGCCGACCGCGCCTCCCCCTGGCGTAGGAAGCGCTATCGTTTCCCGCGCGTCGGCGGCGCCCATTTCGAGCCGGGCACGGTGCTCGAGTTCCTGCCGGTGCGCGGATGCCAGCTCGGTCTCAAGGACGAAAGCACCGGCGCGCCGGTGCCGATGCTGCCGCGTCGCGACTGAGGCGCGTCGACGCCCCCAACAGGCGGCTCAACGCTGCGCGTTCACCGCCTCGATGACGAGGGTCGAGATGTCGATGCCCTCTTTGGCGAAGGCGACGTGCTCGACGAAGACCATGTCGATCCCGCGCTCCTGCGCCACGGCCTTGATCGCGCGCTCCACGCGCTCCTTCAGGGCGTCGTGTTCCTGGCTCTTCCGGAATTCGAGATCACTGGCGAACTCGCGCTTCGCGCGGTCCAGGGCGCGCCCCTGATCCGCCAGCTCCCTGGCGCGCCGCGACCTCTCCGTGTCGGTGAGCGACGGCGCGTCCTTGTCCAGCAGCGCGGCCGAGGCGCCCAGAGCGCCCTCCAGATCCAGCAGGTGCTTCTGCCGCTTGCTGAATTCCTCCTGCAAGCGGCTCTGCGCGGCCTTCCCCGCCACGCTGTCGTTGATGACGCGCTGCGTATCCACGTAACCGACCTTGAGCTGCTGCGCCTGCGCGCAGAGCATGCCGCCCCACAGCAGCGCCGTGCAGGCCAGGGTCCGTCCGAATCTGTAGTTCATGATCGCTCTCGATGGATCGCGCATTATGCGCACCGGCCCGCGGCCCGGGCGATGATCCGGCCGTGTCGAAAACCACCCCCGCGACTCGTCGTCAGGGTGGCGCCCCGCCAAAGCCTCATCAAGGACCCGCGATGAAACCGCTGCTGCCCGTTCCCGCCCTGCCCTCGCTTCCCGCGCTCGTCGCCGCGGCGCTGTTCGCCGCCACGGCGCAGGCCGCTCCCGCGACCTACGACATCGAGCCGACGCACACCTATCCCAGCTTCGAAGCCGATCACATGGGGCTGTCCAACTGGCGCGGCAAGCTGAACAAGAGCGCCGGCACCATCGTCTACGACAAGGCGACCGGTGCCGGCAGCGTCGACGTGACGATGGACCTCGCCAGCATCGACTTCGGCCTGGACGCAATGAACGCGTGGGCGACCGGCGAGAAGTTCTTCAACGTCGCGAAGAACCCCAGCGCGACCTTCAAGGGTCGTTTCGACGGCATCAAGGCCGGCGTGCCGACGCAGGTGGTGGGCGAGCTCACGCTGAACGGCAAGACCCGGCCCCTGACGCTGGCCGTCCACCAGCTGAAGTGCATCCCGCATCCGATGCTCAAGCGCGACCTCTGCGGCGCCGACGCGTCGGGCAGCTTCAACCGCGAGGAGTTCGGCCTCGGCGCCGGCAAGGACTGGGGCTTCAAGATGGATGTGAACCTGCGCATCCAGGTGGAGGCCATCGCCAGGGAATGACGGCGATGGCCTCCGGCCCCCTGCTGAAGCGCGACGTCGTCAGAACGCGACCACCGCCCCCACCGAGACCGAGCTGTCCGTCCGGCGCTCACGGCTCAGGCCGTTGACGCCGGCATAGACGTACCCGCCCGGCATGACCAGCCAAGTGCCGGTCAGCTCCGCGCGCAAATACTGGCGGCTGGCGCGGGGCGCCTGGATCTCGATGGCCGTGCCGGCCAGGCTCGCGTCGACGCTGCCACGTTGCAGCGAGCCCGTGTCGCGGCCCACGGCCAGGCGGCCGCCGAAGGTGAAGCGCGACTTGGCGGGATCCTTGTCCGCCGCTCCCAGATCCACGCCGACTTCCACGCGCCCGCCGCTGGCCGACAGCCGACCCAGGCTCAACGCGGCGATCGACCCTGAATCCTCGACCACGGCGTCGCGCCGGATGCGCTGCGTTTCCACGCGCGCGTAGGGCTGCACGCGGATGGTCTCGAAGTTCAGCGCCGCGCGCACGCCGACGCCGGCGAAGACCTGGCGCGTCGAGGCGTCGGTCGTCAACTGCCCCTGGCTCAGGCCGAGCGTGGCCAGCGGGTCGTCCCGGCTGCTGGTCGCCTTGCCGCCGCCGCCGCCGATCCGGCCGTCCAGCGTCACGACATCGCCCAGCCCGAGCTGGCCGTAGACCATGCCCAGCGTGTCCTTCACCTCTCCGTTGCCGCCGCTGTCGGAGCGCAGCTTCTGGTTGGACTGCGACACCGCCACGCCGACGCCGTTGCGGCCGTCGTTCAGGATGTCGAAGCCGACGGTCACCTGGCTGCGGCTGGTCGCGCGTGCCGCCGACGAGACGGCATCCGACGTCCATCGGGTGGTGCCGCCGCTGTAGTCGATCCAGAGTCCGCGCTGCCGCGTTTCCAGCGCGGCCACGTGCCGCGAGGCCGCGTCCTGCAGGCGCTGGCCGGCCGACGGCAGCGCTGCGGCGATGGCGCCGTGGAGCTCGCCGCTGAGCGCGCGCATCGTGCCCACCAGTCTCGCGCTGTCGAGCCCGGCGACCGTGCCCTCCAGCGTCGTCTGTGCCGCGGTCGCCGAGGCATTCCCCTGCGCCGCCACCATTGCATCCAGGGCCGCGGCGACGGACTGCGTGTTCAGGTTGGCGCCCTGCCCGCGGGCATAACCCAGGTAGGCGCTCGGCACGACCAGCAGTTCGACGCCGTCGACCAGATAGAGCGTTCGCAGGCGCGTGCCGGCGGCCAGGCCGGTCGGCTGCGAGAAGGCGCCGAAGGTCGTGGCATCCAGCCCGCCCTCTGCCGTGACGATGCGGAAACGCTGTCCCAGCGTCGGCGCATACGGCGTGTAGGTGCCCAGGCCGGAGATCCCGACCAGGTTGACCGTGAGCTGCGCGCCGCCCGCGCTGAACTTCGAACCTGCGCCGGTCAGTACGAGCTGGTCATGGTGACCCGCGCCGTTGCCCGGCGTGGCGCCGTTGATGTCGACTTCGAAGCTCGAGCCGGCCGCCAGGGTCACGCTGGCTCCCACCGTCATGACGCCGGGCGAATTGCCCGGAGAGAGCTTGCCGCCCGCGGCCACCGTCACCGGGCCTGCGATCGCGCCGCTGCCTTGCAGCACGGCGCCGCTGCCCACGTTCACGCCGCCGGCCAGGCTGCCGTTCACGTGCAGGTTGGCCGCCGCCAGCGAGGTCAGACCGGTGTAGGCCTGCGCGTTGTCGACGGTCCATCGTCCGCCGTTGAGCTGCACCCCGCCGCTGCCGCTGATGGCGCCGCGGAAGGCGTCGGCCATCGTGTCGACCGTCAGCGTCCGGCTGCCCAGCACCACGTTGCCGGTGCCGGTGATCGTCTTCAGGCGCGCGCCGGCGCTCGTGCCGGAGATGTCGAGCGTGCCGTCGTTCGCGAGACCGTCGGACGCGGCGATGCTGCCAGCGCCCGACAGGGCCAGCGTCGCGCCGCCTGCGAGCGAGGTGGCGCCGGTGAAGCCGTTGACGCCGGAGAGCGTCTGCGTGCCGCCCGTGATGTCCAGACCGCCGGTGCCGCCGATGGTGCCGGCGTAGTTGCCGCCGGCGTTGGCCAGCGTCAGCGTCCGCGCGCCCAGCAAGACCGTGCCGCTGCCGGACAGGCTGCCCAGGGTGGCGCCGGAGGTCGTCCCGCCGATGTCGAACGTGCCGTCGTTCGTGAGGCCGCTGGAGGCGGCGATGGCGCCGGCGCCCGTCAGGATCAGCGTCGCGCCGCTGGCGATGGTGGTCGCCCCGAGGAAACCGTTGGCACGGGTGAGCGTCTGCGTGCCGCCGACGACGGCCAGCCCGCCGCTCC
>SEFA01000107.1 GCA_004210455.1 Rubrivivax sp.
CGCATCAAAACCGGACTGAAACTCCACGTGACCAACCGCGCTCGAGCCGCTCATGAGGCCAGGCCAAACGCTCGGGCGCAGACTGCGCGACGGGCGGGGTTTTGCAGACCGTCCCTAGATCTGCTGTGGCATCGGTTTTGAACAGAGTCGACAGCCCGCTTGTTTTTAACGACGCCGCCTTGTACCGGAGACCGTACTCATCTTCAGGCAAAAGCTCACGGGTTGTAGCGTCATCCACGAACGGGCGGCACCGAGCCTGAATCTCCTGCATCGCGGCAATGCGTTTGGCATCCGTACCGGGTGGAAGGTTCGCACTGCTTACCGGCAACTGAGGGTTATCACCTGGACTTCTGAACTCGCCATTTCCGAAGCCAAGAGATTGCAGGAGAAAGACTTTTCCAACACTCTCTCGACATTCGCGATCGATCTGAGAAGCGAGGGCAAAGGTGCCAGCTTGTCGTCGTGCGCGAAGTTCCTGAGCTAGCGCATAAGGATCGGCGGTCGAGAACGGATTTTTCGGAAGAGTCTGTGGCGAAAGGCGTGGGGCCGCTGTGGATGCTTTCGCCATAGCAGGCGATGGCACCGGAGAGTCCTGTGCACGGTGGACCGTCGGTGCGATTGCGGCGTCTTGCTCAAGGACCTTAACCGCTCCGTTTTGGAGCACGAAGTACCCCCCTACCGCGACGAGCGCGGCGAGGAGGCCAAAGGAGAGGATGGCTCCGCGATTCATTATTCGCAAGCGTTATCCGCTTTTGCGGGTGGGCGCATTCCACCGCTTGTATCGCGAGCTTCACACGTGAAGATCGCTGAGCGGCACACCCGCTTCTTCTTCAACCTCAAGATACTGTTCTTTCAGGTAGGAGAGGAACTGCGTGAGGTGAACATGATATTCCTCGTAGTCGGCACGCTCGTGCTCGCGAATAGTCTCGCTGCGTAGCAGCCCTTCGTGATACAGAACTGCGTCGCGCACCGCTTGCAGCAGCATGGGTGCAAAGGCATTCGGGATGGTGATCACGCGGCTTCCTTTATTGCAACGCCTGATGTCAGCGCTTATTAGGCGCTAGAGGAAATCCGCGGCGTGCATGGCGGCCTCTGCCGCGGCCGGCAGATTGAAAAGCGCGTGCTGCAAAAATATCACGAGAAAAGCCAGTTTTGGCCCGCGTACGTGCCATGCTTGGTAGCTGAACCCCATCAATGGGAAAAGCACCAATGCGGAGATACCGGCCCAAGAAGCAAGCACTGCATGTAGCGCAATTGCCAAACCGGTCATAACTAGCACTGACACGGTTCCTGAAAACCAATTTCCGAGGACTGCCAAAGCCACGACGACGAACAGATTTTCGACCAAAGGGGCGAAAATTACTCCACCGAAAAGGATTGCAAATGCTGATTGATTACCTTGCGCTGCGGGCTCAGCGATCAGCCAAGAAACTGCCGCGAGCAACAGGAATGTCACGACCCACGCAAAAATCGCCGAGCCAATAGAAAACTCTATCCATCGTCCTCTTGCAAGAAGAGTTCGAAATGGGTGAACAAGTAGATGCATGAAATCAAAAAGGGCCTCGGAGAGGCCCTTCATTCATCTTTAACCGAAGGTTCCAGCACCAGAGCCCGCGCCCAACTGGAAGTCAGCCGCTGCACCAGAATTGTTGTAGCTAATCGACGCGTCGATAGCGGCGTCAACCAACTTGCCGCCGATGAGGCCACGCCAGAAGCCGCCGCTCACCTCTTCCAGCGATTCCAGGCTCAGCTCTTGAAGTTCATCCATTTTTTATTCCAAACACTGAAGTTATTGAAGCGTCTCACGCATTCATCTCGCACGAGACAAATTCAATATACAAGATGAAGCCAAAATATGGGACACCTCCCAAAAGAGGGGGATAATGCATAGACTTATATCAAAGCAGAAATGAGATCACCACTGTAAGCTCTTGCAGGTTCTCAAGACAAATATCTTTTGGCCTAGATAGAAAAGCGATCAAATTGACCTCCAAAGAAAACGAGTGCCACACGCTCCCGCGTGGGCACTCGTTTTCTTTTGGGGGTCTGGGGTATGGCGGCGGTCTGAGCACTGACACGGTCAGCCCGCCTGGAGGGAGTTCTTCACCTGGCGGCCATGGTCTTCGACGGCTGCGATCTCGATCACGGCGAAGAAGCTGGCGATTTCGTGGAGGAGCTCGACGGCCATCTCGCGGGGGTTGCCGTTCGGGAGGTTCTTGCTGTCGAGTTGCTGGACGAACGAGGTTGCGTGGGCGAGGCGGTCGCGCAGCTTGGCGATGGCGGTGCGGACGGTAATGTCCTGATCGAGCACGAGCGGATGCTTGTAGAAACCGCCGTCAGCTGCCAAGTGATAGGGATTGCCGGCGGCGACGCTGAGCTGCTCCAGCGTACGGTCGGAATTGAGGGCGAGGGGCTGGCGGTCGAGAAGAGGGACCGTGCGGGCGGCGGGATCGGGGTCCAACTCGATATGTTCGAGGGCAAGGAATTCCGAGAGCTTGAAGTTGCTATCAGCGACAGATTGGATGAAGCGATTGGAGGGCATGGAAGTCCTTAACTAAATGGAAGTTGAGGGACGACCACCTGACCTGTTGAATGCGGAGGGTGGGCGAGATGTCAAAACACGCTCAGTCAACGTGCGACCGTCCTTACGGATAGGCCCATCTCGCCCGAAGATCGGGAATAGCAAGATGCCAATAACTGGCAGTCAACTGAGCGGTGTTTTGAGCACCTGGAGCCAGTCTCCCAATCTTAGGCTCGAATATCAATGACCGGCTTCAGTCATTTTCACCACAAGAACAAGTCATTCTGCGGATGTACTGCGGATCAAGCGCCCTTCCAAAGTCAACTTCTCGCCTGCGGGTGTTGAACTCCAGAATGCAATAGAGCTTCCATTCTCATGACTCCGAACGTCAATCTTTACGAGTCCCAACGCCTTCAATTGCAGAGCGACAGTTTGAAAAACTTGGTCGTCCATATATATGCGACTGCCCGGAAAGTTGAATCTGCGAAATGCTTCTCGTGTGAGATAAGTCTTCGCCGCATCAGCAGCTGGAGTCTGCATCAGGTACGGACCGATAGTGATGAAGATATCCCTCCAACTCATTTGCACCTGCCAGACATGAGTCCGCTGACCATGCCAGTAGGTGCCCTTTAACACAAAGTCCTCTTGTAAACCTGCGATATCTCCCACCACTGGCGAAAACTCTTTCGAGTTTTCATTGACTTGGCTTTTCAACTCTTCAATTTGCCTGCGAGCCGTGTTTAGTTCAGACAGCACGTCTTCGTTCGCTGCCCTGTCTGCGCGTATCCAACCAATCGCCGGATAGGTTTTGATAGTTTGGGGCAGGCTAAGTGCGACAATTGCAGGGAGTTCGTGTGCATCTTTCCAGAATTTTACCAAACGGCCTGTAGAGACCTTTTTCCTGAAAGCTTCCAACTTGGCCATAGAACTCGGATCACGCTCGGACTTTCCCAGCGCAATTGTGTCTGGCGACCCATGAATAAGCGCCAAGACCTTCATGCCTTTCGAGATTGCGTAGTCATACTCTTGCTCGGTATAGCTGACGCCATTTTCGGAGAGAGACCCGTAACGCCCGCCGATTATTAGCAAATAATAATCACAATCATCAATAACTCTTTTAATGAAAGCAAACTGCTCTTCATCCATCGCAGGAAAAAGCTCCATTCCGGATGGAATGCAATCCAACTGCATAAGAGCTTGGATTACCTTCTGACGCTCATCTTTGAGGTCCGCATAGGTCGAGCTGACAAAGACCTGATATCTCTTCTCCACGACGCCCCCCGTTATTCAGAACCCAAACGCCAACCTCACCCCACCCCAATGCCTCCCACCCACGGTGACGGGTGCCGAAGCCTCCTTAAGCAGCACGAAGTTCCCACCGCCCATGTCGCGGCGGTAGGTCTGCAGAAGGAACGGTCGTTGATTCCGGGCTGATGCCAGCCCTGTGCGGTCATTGAAGATCCGCCGATAGCGGCTATTGGCTGTATTCCAAGCCACATCCCCCGCTCGCTGCGGCTGGCAATACCGCTTGTTATGCGTCGCCACGTACCCATTCCGGTCCACCGAGATGCAGAACACCACCTTGTCCGAGAACTTCAGCATCCGCTCCTGGACCTCCGGGAACAGCTGATCCGCGATCTGCGTGAATCTCGTCGTGAACTGCTGCGGGTCGGTCCCCGCGATCGGTTGGTACTGCTCGTCGAAGAGCGCCGACACATCGATCCGCTTCTCCTTCACCGCGCGTTCGAGCAACCCCGCAATCTCCGCCGCCGCCCCCTGCACCGCCTGGATGTACGGCGAATCCTCGACCTCGACGCCGCTCGACGCGATCTGCTCGATCATCTGCTCCGACAGCCGCAGGAACCGGTCGCTGCACGCGAACGCCGATTCCAGCTTGCGCATCGCCTGCTGGATCTCCACCCCGAGCTCTCCCGAGCGCTCCGCCAACTGCTGCGTCGTCGCCTGGCTTTCCTGCGCCGATTTCGCGATCAGGTCGACGTCGACCTCCACGTCCGCGAACGCCTGCAGGATCTTGCTCTGACCGGCTCCTCCCGAGCCGTCCGCCCTCAGCTCCCGGCTGAAGGTCTCGATCCGCGCATCCAGCGTCCCCACCGTGCCCATGATGGCCTTCGACGACGCCTCCACCTGCGCCGCGAGGTCCTTCACCGCATCCGCCACCACGCCGAAACCGCGCCCCGCCTCGCCGGCGCGCTTGGCCTCCACCGACGCGTTGAACGCCACCAGCCGCGTCTGCAACGCGATCTTCGTGATCTCGGAGGCCGCGTCGGACACCTGCCGCAGCGTCGACACGATGCCGCCGACTTCGTCGCCCACGCCGGACAGCGCCGTGCGCGCGCGCTCCACCGCCTCGCGCGTCTGGTTCGTCGATTGGTTGATGCCGTCCTGCGCATGCCGGACCTGCTCCAGCTCGGCGCCCAGCGCCTGCATCGCCTGCGCCTGCGAGGTCACGACCTTCTGCGTGTCCTCCAGCAGTCCGCGGACTTCGGCCGCGTCGCGGCCCAGCTTCGAGACGCCGCCCGAGAGCTCCCGGACGACCTGGCTCGTGTTGTTGTGCATCGCCGGCTCACGGACACCGACCTCGGTTCCGCCAGCCGACGCGTCAGGCGCCGCCTTCCCGGCGCGCCTGCGCAATGAGTCCCACATCGGACGCTCCCCCATGGTTCTTGACCACAAGGACTGCGGCCGCTATGCGGCTACTTTTACCAGTCGCGCAGCTTCACGCGCAATCGGGCAATCGCTTGACTGTGCAGCTGGCACACCCGCGATTCGGTCACCTTCAGCACCGCGGCGATCTCTTTCAGGTTCATGTCATGTTCGTAGTACATGGACATGACGTACGCCTCACGCTCCGGCAGGTTCTTGATCGCCTCCACCAGCGCCTCGCGCATGCGGTGGTCGCCCAGCATCGACATCGGATCCGCCGAGTTGTCACCCACGTGGCGGTCCAGGTAGTCGTCGTTGTCCTCGCCTCCGGAGATGTCCTCCAGATAGACCAGCTGCGTCCCGCGCACCTTGCCCAGCATCTCCTGGTACTCGGTCAGCGGAATGCCCATCTCGGCGGCGATCTCCGATTCCTGCGGCGCCCGACCGAGCTTCTGCTCCAGCTTGTGCACCGCGCTCTCGATCGAGCGCTGCTGGCGGCGGTTGCCGCGGCTCATCCAGTCGTTGCCGCGCAGCTCATCGAGCATCGCGCCGCGGATGCGCTGCGTCGCGAACGTCTCGAACTGCACGCCCTGCGCCGTGTCGAAGCGCGACAGCGCGTCCGTCAGGCCGATCAGGCCGACCTGGATCAGGTCGTCCAGTTCGACGTTGGCCGGCAGTTTCGCGATCATCTGATGCGCCAGTCGGCGCACCAGCGGGCTGTACTGGCGGATCAGCGAGTTGTTGTCGAGTTGACCCTTGGCGGTGTACATCGTCTCGTCTCCAATCCGGCGTCAATGCGCAGCGAGGGTCACGCCTTGCGGGGCGCGGCCAGCCTTGGGCTGCCACATCGGTCGCGGACGCAGCGGCATGGCGTCAGCAGCGCTGTCGAGCGCCGCTCCGGGCACCGAAGCCAGCAGCAGTTCGCGCGCCATGTGACGCATCTCGTGCGTCAGCGGCGCCGTCACCGGCTGGCGGGGATCCAGGCAGGCCCACTCGCGCAGCACCGCGCCGAGGAAACCGTCGCCGCAGCTCGACAGCTGCTGCGCGATCCGCTCCGCCAGGCGCAGCTGCGGGTTGCAGGCCAGCAGCAGGCTGTAGACCATCAGGCCCGCCCGCTGCGTCAGCCACTTCATGCCGGCGTAGGCGTAGGTCACGCTCTGCACGTCGGTGTCGGCCAGCAGCACCGGCCGCACTTCGCGCGAGACCAGCACGCGGCTCAGTTCCGCGGCGCTCGCGTGCAGCAGCACGACGTCCGCGTACGGCGCCGCGTCGGTCACTGCTTCCAGAAACTGGGCGGCCGAGCCGTTGGCATTGACGTAGCGCATCGGCAGTCCGCGCGCGGCCAGGAAGGAGACCTTCGCCGACAGCGGTTCCACGCAGGCCGCGAGGTCCACCGCCGCCAGTTCCGACGCCGCCGAGGCCTGCTCGCCCGCGTCCACGACCAGCGTGTGCAACCCGAGTTCGCCGAACGCCGCGCACATGCCTTCCAGCAGCGCGCCGCTTCCTACGACATGCGGGTTGCTCACCACCGGCACCACGCGCACGCGCGCCGTGGCGAACAGACGGCGCAGGCCGTCGGCCTGGTCCTTGGGAGCATTGCTGAAGTCGCGCATTGGGCTGCTCTGTGTCTCTTGCGTGTTCCGCCCCAGCGCCCTGTCCCTCTCGAAAGGAACCGGCCAATGCTGGAGCCGTTACCGGAAGTTTCCCTCCCGGGGCCACCCTCTGACCGGGAATTGAAAGGGGGAAACACCCCGCTTTTCTCTCCCGTCACCCTCACCTCGTGGACCTCTCACACAACGACGTCGGACCCGCCCCCGCTCCGATAGAAATCCAATGGAAAAAGGGGGAAGGGCCCGAACCCTTCCCCCTTTCTAGAACTTGTGCCCGCCTTTGGCAACTCCCCTCCCCGGGAAGCCCCCTCCGACCGAGCGGTCAGCCCTTGATCAATTCATGCCCATCGGCGATGAGGCGCCCGCGCCGCCCGCCATGGTGCCGGCGGTGAAAATCAGGTTGACGTCGGACGCGTCCACTCGCCAGGCCGACTGGCCGTGGCTGCGCAGCGCGCGCTGCACCAGCGCCTGCGACGACAGGCGATGCCAGTCTTCCGGCACGCGCTGGCCGTTGGTGACGCCCAGCACGCGCAGCTTGTGGCGGATCACGGTGTCCAGCGCCGGGGCCAGCTTCACCGCTTCGTCCAGCTTCGACAGGATGACGCCCTGCGCTTCCGCGCCGCGCCATGCGCCGACCACGTCCTCGATCGTCTCGCCCTGTTGGGCGGCGTTGACGACCAGGATGCGCTTGATGCTCTTGTGCGCCAGCATGTCCAGCAGCTCGGCGGTCCGGCTGTCGCGCTGGGCCGTGCCGGCCGTGTCGATCAGCACCATCTTCTTGGACGACAGCAGGTCCAGCAGGTCTTCCAGCGACGCGCGGTCATGCGCCGTGTGCACCGGCACGCCGAGGATGCGGCCGTAGGCGCGCAGCTGCTCGTGAGCGCCGATCCGGTAGGCGTCCAGCGTGATCAGGCCCAGTTGGCTCGCGCCGTACTTGGTCGCGAAGGCCGCGGCGATCTTGGCCGTCGTCGTCGTCTTGCCGACGCCGGTCGAGCCGATCATCGCGAACACGCCGCCCTGGTCTTCCAGGGCCGGCTGCTGCTCGGCGGTCTGCACGTTGCGCGACAGCACGTTCGCGGCCCACGCCTGCGAATCGGCTTCCTCGGTCGTCTGCGCCGGCAGGCCTTCGACCAGCTTGCGCACCAGGGCCGGCGAGAAACCGGAATCCAGCAGCTTCTGCGTCAGGCGGGCCTGCGCCGGCTGGCGCTGCAGCTTCTCCATGAAGGCCAGCGCGCCGAAGCGCTCTTCGATCATGCCCTTCATCGCGCGGAGCTCGGTCATCATCTCCTGCTCGCGACGCGAGGACGACGGCATGTCGTTCAGCGGATGGTTGCCCATGCCGCCGAAGCCGTGGCCGATGCCGCCCAGGTCCTGCATGGCCTGCTGCTGCACGCGGATCTCGTCGCGCAGCACCGGCGGCACGACGCGCGGCGCGGGGGCCGGCGCGGGTTCGTAGGCACGCTCGTCGACACGACGGGCGCCCAGGGTCTGCATCGCCGAACGCGCGCGCTGGTCGCGCTGCGCGGCCATCGAGGCGACCGAATCATTCATCTGCGATGGCGAGAAGGCCGGCGCCGGCTCGTCCATCATCGGATCGGGCAGGCCGTTCATCTCGGCCGAACGACGCTTGAGCATGCGCTCCCGGACGTAGTCCTGGAAGGACAGCGTGCTCATCGCCATCGCGTTCACGTCCTCGCCCACCGAGCCGCCGAAACCGGGTTCGGCGCGCTGCGGGGCCGGCGACGCGGCCAGACGCTGCTTGAGCGCCTGACGCGGTTGCACTTCTTCCCGCTGCGGCTGGGCAGCCGACTGGCGCGGCGCGGCGGCGCGCGGCGCAGCAGCGGCGGCACGCGGCGTCGAGGCGGCGACGCGCTCGATCTGCGACATGCCTTCCGGCGCCATCGCCAGCACCTCCACGCCTTCCGGGCAGGGCTTGTTCGAGAGCACGACCGCTTCGTCGCCGAAGGCCTGGCGGACCAGGGCCATGGCTTCGCGGGAATTGCGGGCGGTAAAGCGTTTGACGTTCATGCCGTGCCTCCGATGATGGAGCCGATGCGGATCGTGTGCGTTTCAGGAATCTCGCTGTGTCCCAGCACCTTCAGCCGCGGCGCAGCGCGCTTGAGCAGTCGGGCCAGGGGAGCGCGAATCAGGTCGGGCACCAGCAGGCAGGCGGGCAAACCGCGATCCTCTTGGGATTGCGCCGTTTGCGCGGCACTTCTTGCAAGCGTGTCTGCCACACCAGGATCCAGCGCCGCGCCGTGAGGCGAGTGCAGGGCCTGCGAGACCAGACGTTCCAGCTCGGGATCGAGGGCGATGACGTCGAGCTCCTTGGCCGGTCCGTAGATCTGCTGCACGATCGCCGGAGCGATGTGGATGCGGATGCGACGGGCCAGCTCGGCGGGATCGGTCGTCTGCGTGGCGTTTTCGGCCAGGCTTTCCACGATGGAACGCATGTCGCGAATGTGCACGCCCTCTTCCAGCAGGAACTGGAGGACTCGTTGCAGGGCGGCGACATTGACCATCTTGGGAATCACGTCTTCGATGAGTTGGGGCGCTTGCTTGGTGAGGTGATCCACCAGCTGCTGGGTTTCCACTCGACCCAACAACCGGGCCGCGTGAACTTGCAGCAAGTGTGAAAGATGAGTGGCCACCACGGTCGCGCAATCAACGACGGTAAAGCCCGCCATTTGCGCCATATCCCGTTGCCGTTCTTCGACCCAGACCGCCGGAAGTCCGAAGGCAGGGTCCGTGGTGGGCGTCCCGATCAGCTTCTGCGTGGCGTGACCGGGGTTGATGGCGAGCCACATGCCCGGGTAGGCCTCCGCTTCCCCGATCACCGCGCCGCGCAGCGTCACGCGGTACTGGCTGGGGCGCAGCTCCAGGTTGTCCCGGATGTGCACCGACGGGGGCAGGAAACCGATGTCCTGCGCAAACTTGCGGCGTACGCCCTTGATGCGGCTCAGCAGGTCGCCTTCGCGGGTCTTGTCGACCAGCGTGATCAGGCGGTAGCCGACTTCCAGGCCCAGCGTGTCCACGGCGACGACGTCGTCCCAGGAGGCTTCGGCGTCCGGATTCGGCGCGCCCGGCACGGCGGCGGCCGGCTTCTTGGATTCGGCGGCCTGCTTGGCCTGCTCCTTGGTGCGCAGCCAGTACGCCAGGTAGCCCAGGGCGCCGGCGATGATCAGGAAGACCAGGTGCGGCATGCCCGGGATCAGGCCCAGGATGAAGACCACGCCCGCGGTGATGGCGACGGCCTTGGTCGAGCCGAACACCTGCGAGCCGATCATCTGGCCGACGTCCTTGTCCTTGCCGACGCGCGACACGACCAGGGCGGAGGAGACGGAGATCAGCAGCGCCGGGATCTGCGCCACCAGCGCGTCGCCGACGGCCAGCAGGATGTAGCTGTCGGCGGCCTGGCCGGCGGACAACCCGTGCTGGACCACGCCGATGACGAAGCCGCCGATGATGTTGATGAACAGGATCAGGATGCCGGCGATCGCGTCGCCGCGCACGAACTTCGAGGCGCCGTCCATGGAGCCGAAGAAGTCCGCTTCGTCGCCCAGCTCGGCGCGGCGGCGCTTGGCTTCCTTCTCGTCGATCAGGCCGGCGGACAGGTCGGCGTCGATCGCCATCTGCTTGCCGGGCATGGCGTCCAGGGTGAAACGCGCGCCGACTTCGGCGATCCGCTCGGCACCCTTGGTGACCACGATGAAGTTGATGACCACCAGGATCGCGAACACGATCAGGCCGACGGCGAAGTTGCCGCCGATCAGGAAGTGGCCGAAGGACTCGATGACCTTGCCCGCGGCGCCGGCGCCGGTGTGGCCTTCCAGCAGCACCACGCGGGTGGAGGCGACGTTCAGCGACAGGCGCAGCAGCGTCGTGATCAGCAGGACGGTCGGGAAGGCGGCGAAGTCCAGCGGCCGCACCATCTGCGAGGCCACCAGCATCACCATGATGGACATGGCGATGTTGAAGGTGAAGAACAGGTCGAGCGCGAAGGCCGGCAGCGGCAGCACCATCATCGACAGGATGATCATGATGGCGATCGGCGCCCCGAGCGCCTGCACGATGGCGGCGCGGGGTCCGAGGAGGTTCTGCAAACGGGCCATCAGCTCGTTCATCGGTGCTGCCTTCAACCTGTTGGATGCCGGAGGGGGAGATCACTCGCCCGACACTGCCGTCGAGCCCCGCCATTGTTCGGCGGGAGCCTCGTTTCCTTTAGCTGGATAAAGGGGGGAATCTCCCCCGAAATCGGGCCGTGGACAGCCGGCGATCAGGCGGGGTTGCCTTCGGGGAACTGGTCGTCCAGTTCGTCTTCCGGCGGCCTCCAGCCCGGCTTCTTGTGCGGGTCGAGCTCGTCCGGCACCGGCGGGTTCGGCACGGCCTGCGGCGAGGCGCCCTGCCCCTTCAGCGCGGCCTTCAGCTGGTACACGTACGCCAGCACCTGCGCCACGGCGCCGAACAGCGCGCCGGGGATCTCACGGTCCAGCTCGGCGTGGGCGTACAGGGCACGGGCCAGCGCCGGCGCCTGCAGCACGGGCACCTTGTTGTCCTTGGCGATGTCGCGGATCTTGAACGCGAGCAGATCCAGGCCCTTCGCCACCACGCGCGGCGCGCCGAACTTGGTTTCGTCGTAGACGATCGCGACCGCATAGTGGGTCGGGTTCATCACGACCAGGTCGGCCTTGGGCACCGCCTGCAGCATGCGACGCTTGACCAGCTCCCGGCCCTTGGCGCGCATCTTGTGCTTCATCTCGAGGTTGCCCTCGGCTTCCTTCATCTCGTTCTTGGCTTCCTCGCGGGACATCTTCAGCCGCTTGAGGTACTGGAAGCGCTGCAGCGGCACGTCGATGGCGGCGAACAGCGCCAGGCACAAGCCCAGCATCATCAGCCCGCCCATCAGCTGCTTGCCAGCGAAGGCCAGCGCCGACGGCAGCGGCACGGACATGATCCCGATGAAGCCGGCGATGCGGTCCTTCAGCGCCATCGCGCCGACGATGCCCAGCACCAGCGACAGCGCCACGGCCTTCAGCGCCGTGGTGAGGTTCTGCATCTGGAACAGCTTGCCGATGCCGGTGATCGGGTTGAGATTGGAGAACTTCGGCGCCAGCGGCTTCATCGTGAAGTTCCAGCCGCCCGAGGCGATGTGCGCCGCGATCGCGGCCATCGCCAGGATGACCAGTGCCGGCAGCCCGAGCATGACTCCCTGCCAGGTAAGCGTCGACAGGCGCTCGGTCATCATGCCGGCGGTGCGCAGCTGTTCGGCATCGAAACGCAGCGCGCCTTCCAACATGCGCTGCAGAGTGTCCACCGCGTACGGCGTCGACGTCGCGAACAAGGCGCCGCCCGTGGCCATCACCGCGAAATGCGGCAGGTCCCGGGAGCGCGGTACTTGCCCTTCCTTGCGAGACCTTTCGATCTTTTTCTGCGAGGCGGGTAAGTTGCGGTCTTGTGCGTCTGAATCGGCCATGTGGGGTCACGGCCCTATGCCGTGGCCCCGCCATTGTTCGGCCGGAGAGGGTTTCACCTTGGCCGGATAAGGAGGAGAAAACCGGCGACTTCCAGTCGCATACCTGCCACTGAGACCCTTTTCCTCGAGGAGTCTGCCGATGAATCCGGTCGCCGTGCCCACTGCCTGGGGCCCCCAGAGCGCAATCTATGGAGATCCCGCGGAAGACGACCCTTCGCGCCGCCAGCTCGAAGCGTGGGGCGCCGCGCCGGCAGCCCAGTACGAGCAGCGCGCCTTCGCCGTGTCACTCATCCTGAATTCGCACAGCGATCAATTGAACCTTTCTCACTTGGGCCTGACGGAAATCCCACCCCTTCCGTCCGATCGGTCATGGCGCCGCGTGGATCTGCGAGGCAATCCATTGGGGCCTCTCCCTGCCTGGGCCGACGCAATGACACAGAGCGGCAAGATCCTGTGCGACGCGCCGCGACCCGCTGCTTCCTCCGGCCGGCTCCCCGATGTGCGGCGCGCAGCAACACTTTTCGCATCAACTCAGGCTCCTCCACACGTCCTGGCCTTACTCCGTCGTGCGGCGCTCCATCAGCCCCATCTGCAAGCCGATGAAATCGCCGCCAGAGCTGCCGCGTCCTCTCTGACGCATTGCCATGCAGCCAGCTGGGCGCGGCGCCATGCGGTCCGCCTGCGCAGGCTCATGGCCGTTTGCCCAAGAACGTTTCAGGATTCAGGAGCCTCCTACGCGCGCCGTTTGTACCTTCTGGATAGGACCCTGGATTCGGCATCGCTGGCCGCGATGGCCCGGTGCCAGACCTCCCACATCCCACCCGTGTTGCGCCGTTTGCAACAAGAGGAGGAGGCGCTAGACAACGCCAAATGAAAAAAACCGCGCCAGGGCGCGGGTTTCGTGGCGGCGAGGCCGGCTCGGAAGATCAGAAGCCCAGCGACGCCAGCAGGTCGTCCACTTCGGATTGGTTGGCTACCACGTCGGCGCGGCCTTCCGGGTTCACGACCGGACCTTGCAGGATGCTCGGATCGACCTTTTCGCGCTGTTCCGGCGGGACCACCGACACCAGCAGCTTCACCAGCGAATCTTCCAGGTCGTTCGCCAGTGTCACGACCTTGGCGACCACCTGGCCGGTCAGGTCATGGAAGTCCTGCGACAGCATGATGTCGGTCAGGTGGGTGTCGATCTTCGTGGTGGAGGACTCGACCTCCTTCACGAAATTCAGCACCGCGCCCGAAGCCACGGCACGGACGGGATCCGCGGTGATGGCCTGGGCCATCGCATTGGCGGCCTCGGTGATCTTGGCGTGCTCGGCCTTGGCCTGGTCGACCGAGTTCAGCACCTTGTTGGCGGCGTCGGCGGTCTTGTTGGCGATGTAGGTCAGGCGGCTGCGCGCATCGGGCAGACCGTCGGTCGCCACCTGCAGCTTGGGCATCACGCCCAGCTGCTGCATCGTGTCGTGCAGCACGCGGGTGATCGTGCCGATCTGTTGGAACACCTCGGGCGAGACCGTCAGCGGCTCGTTGGATTGCGAGGTCAGTTTGGCCAGCTCTTCCATCTGCATGGTGGGACTCCCAGCGTCAGGCCGCAGCGGCCAGCTTCTGCATGATCTTCAGGACCTTTTCCTCCAGCGTGGCCTTCGTGAATGGCTTCACGATGTAGCCCGCCGCACCGCTTTGCGCGGCCAGGACGATGTCTTCCTTGCGGGCTTCCGCCGTCACCATCAGCACCGGCAGGTGCTTCAGCGTGGCGTCTTCCTTGATCGCCTTGAGCAGCTCGAAGCCGTTCATGTTGGGCATGTTGATGTCGCTGACGACGAAATCGTATTTCGCCTGTTTCAGCATGCTCAATGCCTCGACGCCGTCTTCCGCCTCTTCGGCGTTGTTGTAGCCGATCTCCTTCAACAGACCGCGCACGATCCGGCGCATGGTCGAGAAGTCGTCGACGATCAAGAATTTCATGTCAGTGCTCATGGCGTTCCTCTGAGGGGACTGGAAGGCGTTGTTCGATTCGGAACGTTATCGGCTCGCGGACGCGGCACTTGAGACCTGCGGCGCGCTGGCCGCAGGATCTGAAGTTTCCTCGTCCTCGTCGGGCAGGTTCTTCAGCACCGCATCTTCGGCATCGCGATTCATCACGATGATGCTGATGCGGCGATTGACTTGGGCTTTGGGGTCTTTCGTGTCGAGCAGTTTGCTCGACGCCAACCCCTGCACGCGAAGGACCCGGGCATCCGGCAAACCGCCCGCCAGCAGCTCGCGCCGCGAGGCATTGGCTCGGTCCGCCGACAGTTCCCAGTTGCTGTATCCGCGCTCTCCCGCAGAAAACGGCTGTGCGTCCGTATGACCTTCCAGCGTCAGCCGGTTGGGCACTTCCGACAACACGTTGCCGAGTTCCTGCAGCAACTCGCGCATATACGGCTTCACCATCGCGCTGCCGCTATCAAACATCGGACGATTATTCTCGTCCACGATTTGGATACGCAAGCCCTCGCGTGTCATATCGAGTCGGATTTGTCCACCTAATGCGGCAATTTTGGGGTTGTCCGCAATGATTTTTTCGACCTTGTCCTTCAATTGCTGCAGGCGGACGCGCTCCGCGCGGCGCTGCTCTTCCTTGAGCGCCTTCAGATTGATGGTTTTGCGAGGGGATTGAACGTCGCCGGCCTTGACCTGGCCGGTCTGGCGCGTCAGGTCCTGACCGCCGCCCTTGATGATGTGCGACGCGTCGCCCGAACCCGATCCGCCGAACATCGCCACCTTCAGCGGCGAGGCGAAATAGTCCGCGATGCCCTTCTTGTCGCCCTCGGTCGTCGAGCCGAGCAGCCACATCAGCAGGAAGAACGCCATCATCGCCGTCACGAAGTCGGCGTACGCGATCTTCCACGCGCCGCCGTGCGCGGCATGACCGCCCTTCTTGACGCGCTTGATGATGATGGGCTGGAGTTTCTTGGCGTCACCGGCCATGGTGATTCACTCCGTTCACTTCTTCTTCACGTGGCCTTCGAGCTCGGCGAAGGTCGGGCGTTCCGTCGAGTACAGCACCTTGCGTCCGAATTCGATCGCCACCTGCGGCGCGTAGCCCTGCATCGAGGCCAGCAGCGTGGTCTTGATGCATTGGAGTTCCTTGCCGGCCTCGTCGACCTTGGCTTCGAGCGCGCCGGCCAGCGGCTCGGCGAAAGCGTAGGCCAGCAGAATGCCCAGGAACGTGCCGACCAGCGCCGAACCGATCATCCCGCCCAGCACCGCCGGCGGCTGACCGACCGAGCCCATGGTGTTCACCACGCCCAGCACCGCAGCCACGATGCCGAAGGCCGGCAGGCCGCCCGCCAGTCGCTGCAGCGCGATCACGGCGAGGAAGGCCTCGTGGTGGTGGGTGTCGATCTCGGCGTCCATCAGGGACTCGATCTCGTGCGCGTTCAGGTTGCCGGACACCATCATCCGCAGGTAGTCGGTGATGAACTCGGTGACATGGTGGTCGTTGCCCACCGTCGGGTATTTCTGGAACAGCGGCGAGCTGTGCGGATCCTCGACGTCCTTTTCGATGGACATCAGGCCTTCCTTGCGCGCCTTCTGCAGGATGTCGTACAGCAGCGCCAGCAGCTCCATGTAGCGGGCCTTGGTGTACTTGCTGCCCTTGAAGCAGTCGCCCAGGCCCTTCATGGTGGCCTTCATGACCTTGGGCGGGTTCGTGGCGAGCATGCCGCCGATCGCCGCGCCGAAGATGGTGGTCATCTCGAACGGCAGCGCGTGCAGCACCACGCTGATGTTGCCTCCGTGCGCGATGAACACGCCGAAGATGCAGGCCAGGGCCAGCAGCCAACCGATGATGACAAACATGAAATGGGTTCCTCAGGCCTTGAGTTCGCGCACCCGGTAGGCATACAGCTGATGCCGGGTGCCGGTGTCCAGCTGCACGAAGACGGGTTGTCCCGGCAGCGGAAAGTCCAGACTGACCAGCCAGCTGCCCGGTCTCATCTCGCTGCGCGCCTTGTCCAATGCGCGCGGCATCGATTCGGGCCGCTGGAACAGGTAGACCAGCTCCGTCTCGCGCCATGACTGGGCCCACAGGTCGCCGCGGGCGATGTCGGCCCAGGGGCAACGCAGGCGGGCCAGCAGCCACAGGAAGCCACTGTATTCAATGCCCGCGAACCGCACGCCCGGATAAGCGCGGCGAAGGGCCACCAATCCGTCGCCTAGACCGCAGCCGGCGTCGAGTACGCGGGCGCCGTCGTGCAGCTTCACACGGTCGGGGAGCGCGCGCAGCGCATCGTGGGGGGTGGGGAACAGGGGGGC
>SEFA01000108.1 GCA_004210455.1 Rubrivivax sp.
GGCGGGCGCGGCGCCGGCGAGGCCATCGCCGCGGGCAGGGCGCCCGGCAGCAGGCCCGCCGCCAGCAGGAGGCAGCACAGACGGCGCTCCGGCAGGGGCAGGATCTCGTGGGGCATCGCGGCAGTGTAGGAAGGGGCGGTGACAGGACGACAACGGTGTCGTCGGAAAACGCCAGCAGGAACGCCAACAAGGTCACGGCCCGCCGCCGTCAGGAGGGGCGCCTCAGGCGTCCATCTGCTTCTGGAAGACCAGGCCGGCGTGCTCGCGCAGCGCATGGAACTTGATCTTGGGCCAGTTCTCCTGCATCGCGCGGAGTTCGCCGGCGTACTCGAGCAGCACCGTCGGCGCGTTCACCGCGTCCCACGCGACGCGGTGCGCGTTGTGGTCGATGAAGCGGCGCAGTTCCTTCTCGCCGCCGTCGGCCTCGTCGCAGGTCACCCAGCGCGCCACGTTGTAGCGCGCGGGCATGACGCGGGCCTTGACGCCGTACTCGTGCTCCAGCCGGTGCGCGACGACCTCGAACTGCAGCTGGCCGACCGCGCCCAGCAGCAGCACGCTGCCGGCCTCGGGGCGGAAGACCTGGATCGCGCCTTCCTCACCGAGCTGGCGCAGGCCCTCGCGCAGCTGCTTGGTCTTGAGCGGGTCCGCGACTTCCACCGACCGGAACATTTCCGGCGCGAAGAAGGGCAGGCCGGTGTACTGCAGCGCTTCGCCCTCGGTGATCGTGTCGCCGAGCTGCAGCACGCCGTGGTTGGGGATGCCGATGATGTCACCGGCGAAGGCCTCGTCCAGCAGCTCGCGGCGCTGCGACAGGAAGCTCACCACGGTGTTGGGACGCAGCTCCTTGCCGGAGCGGACCACCTTCAGCCGCATGCCGCGCTCGAAGTGGCCCGAGGCCACGCGCAGGAACGCGATGCGGTCGCGGTGCGCCGGGTCCATGTTGGCCTGGATCTTGAAGACGACGCCGGTGAACTTGGGTTCTTCCGGCTGCACCACGCGCTGCATCGCGGCGCGTTCGGCCGGGGCGGGCGCCAGCTCGACCAGCGCGTCCAGCACTTCCTGCACGCCGAAATTGTTGACCGCGGAGCCGAAGAACATCGGCGTCTGCTTCCCGTCGAGGAAGGCGGCCTCGTCGAAGGCGGGCGCGGCTTCCTTGACCAGTTCGATCTCGCCCTGCGCGTTGTCGTACTGCATGCCGAAGCGCTCGGCGTAGGCCGGGTTGTCCAGGCCGTCCAGCACTTCCTCGGTCCCGGCGGCGCGGTCCTCGCCGGGCGCGAAGACGCGCATGCGCTGCTGGCGCAGGTCCATCACGCCGTGGAAGTGCTTGCCCATGCCGACCGGCCAGGTGAACGGCACCACCGTCATGCCCAGCTCGCGCTCGATCTCGTCCATCAGCGCCAGCGGTTCCTGGACCTCGCGGTCCATCTTGTTGACGAAGGTCAGGATCGGCGTGTTGCGCGCGCGGCAGACCTGGATCAGCCGGCGGGTCTGCGGCTCGACGCCGTTGGCCGCGTCGATCACCATCAGCGCCGCGTCGACCGCGGTCAGCACGCGGTAGGTGTCCTCCGAGAAGTCCTGGTGGCCGGGGGTGTCCAGCAGGTTGATGACGCAGTCGCGGTACTCCATCTGCATCACCGACGAAGCCACCGAGATGCCGCGCTGCTTCTCGATCTCCATCCAGTCCGAGGTCGCGTGCCGCGAGGCCTTGCGCGCCTTCACCGAACCCGCGATCTGGATCGCGCCGGAGAACAGCAGCAGCTTCTCCGTCAGCGTGGTCTTGCCCGCGTCAGGGTGGGAAATGATGGCGAAGGTGCGGCGACGGCGCACTTCGGAGGGGATGCGGGAGAGGTCGGTGGACATGGCGACTCGGGGCGGCTCTGGGGCGGCGAACCCGCGATTATCGGCCATGCACCGTGCGCGTTCTCACTGCGTCGCCATGAAGGGACGCACGCGCGCCAGCAGCCGTTCGACGTACTCGTCTTTCTCCCCGACCGGCGCGGCATAGGTGAGCGCATCGCGCGCGGCGGACTCGCCGGCCTTGCTCCACATGAGCCATGCCGAGAGGTATTGCGACGCGAGGCAGCCGCCCGAGGTCGCCACGGGGCCGCGGGCGTGGAAGGGTTCGTCGAGGACGCGCACGCCGGCTTCGACCAGCCAGGGGCGGGTGGAGGCGTCGGTGCAGGCGGGCGCGTCGCCCAGCAGCCCCAGCCGCGCCACCAGCAGCGCGCCCGAGCATTGCGAGGCGATCAGCTGCCGCGTCGGGTCGAGCTGCAGCCGGTCCAGCACCGCCGAGTTCTCCGCGATCGCCCGCGTGTAGATGCCGGAGCCGAACCAGACCGCGTCGGCCTCGTTGGCCCATTCGAGCGGATGCTTGAGCTGGACGGTGACGCCGTTCATCGAGGTGACCGTCGGCCCCGGCCCGCAGAGCTCGGCGGACCAGCCCAGCGGCTTGAGCCGGTTCAGCAGTCCCAGCGGGATGAAGCTGTCGATCTCGTTGAAGCCGTCGAAGGAAAGGAGGGCGATGCGCATGGATGGACCCCGCAAGGCGATGCGGCCCACTGTAGCGCCGACGATGGCCGCGCCCAAGCCGATGGGGTTATTGAGCGCCAGGACCGCCCGGACCGCCCGGACCGGCGGCATCGCCGGGCGCCTGCGGCGTGCCCAGCGTGCCGAGCTGCCTGCCGATGCGCACCAGCAGGTGCTGGCGCACGCGCTGGACCACTTCGGCCGCGTCGACCGGACCGAGTTCCTCGGCCAGCCGGGCCTGGACCTCGTAGTGCAGGTAGAGCATGCCGCGCAGTGTCTCGAAGCCGCTCTCATGGCCTTCGCCGCAGATGCGCAGGTCGTTGTCGAGCACGCGCTCGATGACGCCGGGATCGAGCAGCCGCACGTGGCACATGATCGCCAGCTGCGCGATCTGAAGGTCGACGTCCTCGACGGTCTTCTCCCATTCGTCGTGGCTGTAGCGTTGCTTGGGGGTTCGCATGGTCACTCCTCCCCGGCGAGCAGCCGGAACGTGTGGCGGGCCATCATGAGTTCCTCGTCGGTGGGGATGACCCAGGCCTCGCACCGGCTGTCGACGGTGCTGATCCGACGCTCCGCCGGCCCCTCGCGGTTGGCGGCGTCCTGCACCGACACCCCCAGCCACAGGCAGCGCGACAGCACGCGGCGACGGATTTCCGCGGCATGCTCACCGATGCCGGCGGTGAACACCAGTCCGTCCAGGCCGCCCATCTCGGCGGCCAGCGCGCCGATCTCGCGGGCGACCCGGTGGACGAAGACGTCGATCGCGAAACGCGCCCGCGGCGCGTCGCTGGCCAGCAGCTGGCGCATGTCGCTGGACACGCCGGACAGGCCCAGCAGGCCGGACTGCTTGTAGAGCAGGGCTTCGAGCGCGCGCGCGTCCATGTGCTGCTCGTCCATCAGGTAGATGAGCACGCCGGGGTCGACCGCGCCGCTGCGCGTGCCCATCGGCAGGCCGTCGAGCGCGGTGAAGCCCATGCTGCTGGCGACGCTGCGGCCGCGGTGCAGCGCGCAGGCGCTGGCGCCGTTGCCCAGGTGCAGGATGACGGTGCGCCCGTCCGCCAGCCGCGGCGACAGCGCCGGCAGCCGCGACGCGATGTACTCGTAGCTCAGCCCGTGGAACCCGTAGCGGCGCACGCCGGCCTCGAACAGCGCGTAGGGCAGGGCGAAGGCATCGGCGACGTCGGACTGGCCGCGGTGGAAGGCCGTGTCGAAGCACGCGACCTGCGGCAGTCCGGGTCGCGCCGAGAAGGCGCGACGGATCGGTGCCAGGTTGTGCGGCTGATGCAGCGGCGCGAGCGGCGTCAGCGCTTCCAGTTGCGCCAGCACCGGCGGCGTCACCCGTACCGGCTTCGCGAACGCGGTGCCGCCGTGCACGACGCGATGGCCGATGCCCAGCATCTCGATGCGGGGGAATTCATGGGCGACGAACTCGACCAGGTGATCGAGCGCCCCCTCATGCGTCAGCGTGTCGCCGACGGGCCAGTCGCGCGAGCCGGCGGTCGAGCCGTCGGCATGCGAGGCCTCGAAGTGGGGCTTGGCCGTCCCGATGCCGTCGACCTGCGCGCGCAGTTCCAGCCGCAGCGGTCCCCGCCGGCGGTCCTCGTGCAGCGAGTACATCGACAGCTTGATGCTGGAGGACCCCGCATTGACGACCGCGATGAATTCGCCTTCAAGTCGTGCATCCATCGCTCACCCCATGATGTGATAGCCGCCGTCCACGTAGAGCGTGGAGCCGGTGATGAGCCGCGCGTGATCGGCCGCGAGCATCGCGGTCGCATAGCCGACATCGTCGATCGTCGCCAGCGCATGGGCCGGCGCGCGGGCGGCGGCGTCGGCGAGCAGCTGGTCGAACTCCTCCAGGCCCGAGGCCGCTCGCGTCGCGATCGGTCCCGGCGAGATCGCGTGCACCCGGATGCCCGACGGCCCCAGTTCATGCGCCAGATAGCGCACCGAGGCCTCCAGCGCGGCCTTCACCGGCCCCATCAGGTTGTAGTGATCGACGACCTTGCTCGCGCCCTGGAAACTCATCGTGAACAGCGTGCCGCCGGACACCCGCATCAAGGGCTCCGCGAGCCGGGCCATGCGGATGAAGCTGTGGCACGAGATGTCCATCGCCATCGCGAAACCGGCGGCGCTGCTGTCGACGAGCCGGCCGTGCAGGTCGTCCTTCGGGGCGAAGGCGATCGAATGCAGCGCGGCGTGCAGGACGCCCCAGCGCTCGGACACGGCGGCGAAGACGGCGTCCAGTGCGTCGGGATCGCGCAGGTCCAGCGGCAGCAGCAGTTCGGCGCCGAGTTCGTCGGCCAGCGGCTCCACGTGCGGCCGCGCCTTGTCGTTGAGGTAGGTCAGCGCCAGGTCCGCGCCCATCGCGCGGAAGGCGCGGGCGCAGCCGTAGGCGATGGACTGGTCGTTGGCGATGCCGGTGATCAGCACCTTGCGCCCGGCCAGCAGCCGGCCGAACTGCACGGCGGCGGAGTTCATGCCACCGCCTTGCGACGGCGCGCGGACCGGGGCGCCGGCGAGGCCGCGATCGAGACCGTCGCCGTGGCCGCCGCGTTCGTCGTTGATGTCGCTCCGGGCGCCGACAGCGCGAGCGCCATGTCGGCGACGCGCGCCGGATCGACGTGCAGCAGTTCGTGGACGTATCGCGACGTCGGCGAGGTCGCATCGGCCAGCTCGGATTCGCTCATCAGCACCGCGGTCGCGAGCGCCAGCGCCTGTTCGCGGTCCTCCAAGGTCGGCAGCAATGTCGGCAGCGCCGCCATCGCCTCCTCCGGTGCGAAGGTCACGATCAGCGCCTGCCGATGCAGGAGCGTGGCCCAGTCCTCGCCGGGGACCGGGTCGGCGGCGACGGCGCCTTCGGCGTCCTCGGCCATGCGGCGGTGGGAGTCGGCCAGCAATTGCCCCAGCACCAGGCCGCGTCGCTGCACGACGCCGCGATGCGCAAGTCCCGCCAGCAGGATGCGGCAGACCGCGTCGGCGAAGCCGCCCTGTTCGACCTGCTCCAGCGCCATGCGACGTCCTTCGCGTTCATCGGCGGCCGCGTGCGCGGCGCCGGAGGCCAGGTCCGATTCCCGCGGCGGCAGCCATGCGCCCAGCCCGGCCGGCCCATAGACCGCCTCCACCCAATGCACGAGCGTCGCGTCGCGCTGGTGTCCCAGGCGATCCAGCGATTCGCTGATCGCGCGGGAGCCGAGCTGCTCCCACCTCAGCCAGGGGTTGTCCGCCTCGACGCCCTGGCGTCGTTCGCGGACCTCGTCGGCGGCCTGTTTGATCCAGGACGCCAGCGGATGCAGGTCGGAGATCGCCAGATGCTGCTGGCGCAGCGGATGCACCCAGCGCAGCCATTCGCCGAGCGCCTTGCTGCCGACCGCGCGCACGGCCGGCTGCAGCCATTGGCGGTAGCGGCGCATGTTCATCTCGGACACCTGCGCGATCGTGGAGAAGAGGGCTTCGTCGCGGCGGCACTCCGGGTTCAACGCGCGCAGGTCGTCCACGGTCCGGGTCTCGAAACTCACCGAGTAGTCGCCCGATTCCAGCGCCGCCAGCGGCGCGTCGGGATCGCGGGCGTCGATCTTCATCTCATAGAGACCGGGTGGCAGCGCGACGATCTGCTCCAGCGTGTCGAGGATCTGCTCATGCTCGCGCCGCGCGATGCCGCCGCCGACGAAGATGCCCAGGTGGCCGATCTTCGGATGCAGCATGTAGACGATGGTGCGGCCCGCCTTGACCAGCGCCTTCTCGCTGCCCCAGACGTCGATGATCCAGTCCAGCGCCTGCTGCGGCGGTGTGATGTTGTCGCCCCAGGAAGCGAAGATCACCATCGGCGCGGTGATGTGGCGCAGGTCCAGCCGGTAGCCTTCGAGTTCGACCTCGCCGCGCGCCAGCCGGTTGCCGATGAACAGGTTCTCGACGATGGCCTCGATCTCCTCGCCGGTCATGCGGAAGTAGCCGCCCCACCAACGCTCGAAGTCGAGGAAGCGTTCGCGCTCGGTGTCGACGTTGGCATAGAGGTGGTAGTACTTGTCCCACCAGCTGTTGGCGAGGTTGAGGTTCTCGAAGTTGGAGACCAGGTGCGCGCCGTCGAAGCGGTCGCCGCCGAGGTCCGCGGACAACGCCGACATCCAGGCGCCGCCGAGCGCACCGCCCGCGTAGCGCATCGGGTTCTGCTCGGGCGAGCCGGCCCAGTACGAGAGCGGCGCACCGTTCAGGATGATCGGTCCCATCAGGTCGCTGCGCACGGCCGCCAGCGCGGCGACGGCCCAGCCGGCCTGGCAGTTGCCGATCACCGCCGGCAGTCCCGGCGCCTTCGGATGGCGGCGGGCGACTTCCTCGATGAACTGCGCCTCGGCGCGGGCGACGTCGAGCAAGGTCTGACCCTCGACCGGCTCCGGCTCGAAGGTGATGAAGTAGACCGGGTGGCCGGCGCGCAGCGCGACGCCGATCTCGGAGTCCGGCTTGAAGCCGCCGATGCCGGGTCCGTGGCCGGCGCGCGGGTCGATGACGACGATGGGCCGCCGCGCGGGATCGACGATGTCGCCGTCGGCCGGCAGGATGCGCAGCAGCGCGTAGTTGCAGGGCTGGGGGAGGTCGCGGCCGTCGATCAGCAGTTCATGTTCGAACTTGAGCAGCGCCGGCTTGCCGGCCTGCAAGTGGTCGAGGAACACGTTGCCGCGCTCGCGCATCGTGTCCAGCGTCAGCAGCGTGCGCTGCCACGCATCGGTCGCGTACGCTTGCCAGTCGTGGATCCAGTCGGACGTTGCGGACATTCGCTTTGCTCCCGGCACTGCCTCGCGAGGTCCGCTCGGCTTGATTTGTTGCACCGCAGCATGCATCATCGACCGCGACTCGTTGCCAATGTCCCAGGGAGACGCAGGGTGATCGAACAATGACCGAACAAACGCCCCAGGCCCATCCGCACTACGACCGTCTCATCGATGCGGTGCGCGATCTGCCGCCGTTGCGCATGGCGGTGGTCCATCCCTGCAATGAGGTGTCCCTGCTGGCCGCGACGGAAGCGGCGGCGTTGGGTCTGATCGAGCCGATCCTGATCGGCCCGGCGCGCAAGGTGTCAGAGGCCGCGGCGGCGGCCGGCGTGGACCTTTCTCGCTACGTCCTGGTCGACGTGCCGCACAGCCATGCGGCGGCGGAGATGGGCGTGGCGATGGCGCTCAAGGGCGAGGTCGACGCGCTGATGAAGGGCAGCCTGCACACCGACGAACTGATGGGCGCGGTGGTGCGGCGCGACGGCGGCCTGCGGACCGCGCGGCGGATCAGCCACTGCTTCGTGATGGACGTGCCGGGACATGCGCAGCCGCTGATCATCTCGGACGCGGCGATCAACATCGCGCCGACGCTGGAGGAGAAGGTCGACATCGTGCAGAACGCGATCGACCTGGCGCATGCGCTGCACCTGCCGGAGGTGCGGGTGGCGCTGCTGTCGGCAATGGAAACGGTGAATCCGAAGGTGCCGTCGACCTTGGACGCGGCGGCGCTGTGCAAGATGGCGGACCGCGGACAGATCACCGGCGCGGTGCTGGACGGTCCGCTGGCGATGGACAACGCCATCGATCCCGAGGCGGCGCGCATCAAGGGCATCGTGTCGCCGGTGGCGGGCAAGGCCAACGTGCTGATCGTGCCGGATCTGGACGCCGGCAACATGCTCGCGAAGAGCCTGAGCTTCCTGGCGCAGGCCTACGCGGCGGGGGTGGTGCTGGGCGCGAAGGTGCCGATCGTGCTGACCAGCCGCGCCGATTCGCGCACGGCGCGGCTCGCGTCGTGCGCGCTGGCCTCGATGCTGGCGGAGGCCCGGCGGGCCGGGCGCATCAAGGCCGTGGGCTGATCACTCTTCCAGCAGCGAACGCAGCATCCACGCGGTCTGCTCATGCACCGTCAGGCGCTGGGTGAGCAGGTCGGCGGTGGGCTCGTCGCTGGCCTTGTCGACCAGGTCGAACAACGCGCGCGCGGTGCGGGCGACGCCTTCATGGCCGTCGACGAGGATGCGGACCATGTCCATCGCCTTGGGCGGTGTGGCCGGCGCGTCCGGCAGCGAGCTCAGCGCCGCGAACTGCGCGTACGAGCCCGGCGCCTTGTGACCCAGCGAGCGGATGCGCTCGGCGACCGGGTCGACGGCGTTCCACAGTTCGGTGTACTGGGCCATGAACATCGCGTGCAGCGAGTTGAACATCGGCCCGGTCACGTTCCAGTGGAAGTTGTGCGTGGTCAGGTACAGGGTGTAGGTGTCGGCCAGCAGCTTGGACAGGCCTTGCGCGATCGCGGCGCGGTCCTTGTCGCTGATGCCGATCTGGATGGACGGCGCGCCCTTCGCAGAGGCAACCTTGGCGGGAGAGGGGCTCTTCTTGGCCATCGTGAAACTCCTTGCGGAAATGGGAGGAAAAAGACGCCCCGCAGCCTAACCGATCCAGGTGGTCGGCAACATGACCGAAGGGCGGGAGGCGATCGCCGATCAGGCGACGCTGTGTTGCATCCAGTCGATCAATGACTGTGCGTTCAGCGCGGCGCCCGCCACGACCAGCAGCCAACCCAGCGTGCGTTGTCCGGAACGGGGGGTCATGTCTTGCTCCTTCATGCAGTGAATTCGATGTCGAGCGTGCTCAGCGCGGTGCGGACGACGCGGCCGTAGGCCGGATCCGCCTTGTCGAAATGGCCCAGCTGGCGGTCGATGATGAAGGCCGGCACGCCGCGCATGGACTCGGCGATGTTCCGTCCGAGGCGCTGCTGCTGCGCCTCGCCGAGCAGGCGGAAGAGGGCGCCGGGCTGCGCATAGTCGTCGTTGCCCTCGCGGTGGTCGAAGCGCGCCGCGTCGCCCTGCAGGCGCAGCGGCGGCTCGGCCACCGACGGATCCTGCGTCGCGCCGCCGAAGCTGTTGGGCTCGTAGTACGCGTTCGGATTGCCGGTCGGCGTGCGGAAGAACTTCATCGCGCCGTCCTTGTGATAGTGATGGACGGGGCACTTGGGCGCGTTCACCGGCAGCGCCTCGTAATGGGTGCCGAGGCGGTAGCGGTGCGCGTCGGCGTAGCTGAAGATCCGCGCCTGCAGCACCTTGTCCGGGCTGAAGCCGATGCCCGGGACGATGTTGCTGGGCGAGAACGCGGCCTGCTCGATCTCCTCGAAGTAGTTCTCCGGGTTGCGGTTGAGTTCCAGCACGCCGACCTCGATCAGCGGGTACTCCGCGTGCGGCCACACCTTGGTCAGGTCGAAGGGGTTGTAGGAGGTCTTGTCGGCGTCGAGTTCCGGCATCACCTGCACGGACATCGTCCACTGCGGGAACTGGCCCTGGTCGATGGCGCCGAAGAGGTCTTCCTGGTAGCTCTCGCGGGACTGTCCGATGACGGCGGTCGCTTCGGCGTTCGTGAGGGTGCGATGGCCCTGGCGGGTCTTGAAGTGGAACTTCACCCAGAAACGCTCGCCGTCGGCATTCCAGAAGCTGTAGGTGTGGGAGCCGAAGCCGTCCATGAAGCGCGGGCTGACGGGGATGCCGCGGTCGCTCATCAGGATGGTGACCTGATGCAGGCTCTCCGGGGAGAGGCTCCAGAAGTCCCACGCGGCGGTGCCGGAGCGCAGGTTGTTCACCGGATGGCGCTTCTGCGTGCGGATGAAGTCGGGGAACTTCAGCGGGTCGCGGATGAAGAACACTGGCGTGTTGTTGCCGACCAGGTCCCAGTTGCCTTCCTCGGTGTAGAACTTCAGCGAGAAGCCGCGGACGTCGCGTTCCGCGTCAGCGGCGCCCTGCTCGCCGGCGACCGTCGAGAAGCGCGCCAGCAGGGGCGTCTGCTTGCCCACGTCACCGAACAGCTTTGCGCGGGTGAAACGGGTGATGTCCTGCGTGACGGTGAGCGTGCCGAAGGCGCCCCAGCCCTTGGCATGCACGACGCGTTCGGGGATGCGCTCGCGGTTCTGGTGGGCCAGCTTTTCCATCAGCTGGTAGTCCTGCATCAGGACGGGGCCCCGCGGGCCGGCGGTCAGCGAGTTCTGGTTGTCGGCGATCGGCGCGCCGGCGCTCGTCGTCATGACCGGGCACTGGGCGGGATGTTGGGGCTTGGCGCTCATTCGGGGCACTCCTCGATGCTTCAGACAGGGACGCTTTTGTAGAGGTCCGGACCGGCGCTGAACTCTCCCGGAAGGAGGACCGCGACGGCGCATGAGGAGGACTTTAGATAAATGCTATCGATGAAGATATTTGGATAGCTTTAACGTGACGATTGGGAAAACCAACTGGACGTCGAAACGGAGATTGACGCCTGGGAGAAAATGGGGCGACAATCGCCCTACGTCTACTCCTCTGCGAGCGTTATTAGGTTAGCCAACTCGCTTAGGACGAAAAAGCCGCTCCGTCCCGGGGTGGCTTTTTCTCTTTCTGGGGCATCGATTCCCTTGACCTGCATCAAGCCGGCTATTCGTGTTGGCGTTTATGTCGACGGCTACAACCTCTATTACGGACGCCTGCGCGGCAGTGCCTACAAGTGGTTAGACCTGGTCGCACTGCTCGATGAAGTGCTTGCCCGGAGGGATCAGAACGAGTCGCTGGCGAAGGTGAATCTCTTTACCGCGTCTGCCCTGGCCCGCTTCTCCGGACACGATGCCGCGTCTGTCGAAGCCCAGTCGACCTCCCTTCGAGCGCTTGCGCTTCATCACGGCGCGCGTTTCGAGGCGGTATTCGGCTCTCACACATGTGATCCCGGTGGGGCGCTCATGCCCGAGCATGTGGCGGGGGAACCTTACGATCGTCGCCGTCGAGTGCGCGTATGGCGTATCGAGGAAAAGAAGACGGACGTGAATTTCGCTGTCCGCGTCTATCGCGACGTTTGCAAAGGACTTTACGAGCGCATCGTGATCATGACGAATGACAGGGCGATCTCAAACCTGAACCGCAACACCGGGTTATTGAATTGGCGATTTCGAACCGGCGCTTCAGGCTATCCGCGAAGACTTCCCGAACATCTCCATTGGCTTGATCATGCCGATCCGACCGTTGAGCCCGGAGGCCTCCGGCCATCGCCGACCATGCACGTCATTGGCGGAACAGGCCGACTGGGTCTTGAATCACCTCAGCGATGAATTGCTCGCAGGGGCGCAGCTTCCAACGCTGATTCCGACGCGCAAGAAGCCCATCCGGAAGCCGCCGCACTGGTAGCCGCGGCGGAGTTTCACGACAGCAACGTCACCCCTTTGAGCGTGCACGCATACACGGCGTTGCGCAGTGCCGCGACCGCCTCGTAGCGGGTGAACGTGCGGCGCCACGCCAGCACGACGCGGCGCGTCGGCGCCGGGTCTTCGAAGGGCACGTAGCGCAGGTGCGGCGGGACATGGTCCGGCACGCTCAGCGCCGGCACCACGGTGACCCCCATCCCGGACGCCACCATGTGCTTGATCGTCTCCAGCGAACTGCCCTCGAAACTCTTTCGGATGCCTTCGGCGTCCGTCGAGAAGCGCGCGAACTCCGGGCAGACCTCCAGCACGTGATCGCGGAAGCAGTGGCCGTTGCCCAGCAGCAGCATGGTCTCGGCCTTGAGTTCCTCGGCGCTGATGCGCGGCTTCTTCGCCAGCGGATGCACCGCCGGCACCGCGACGACAAAGCTTTCGTCGTACAGCGGCGCCACCGCCAGACCCGCATCGGGGAAGGGCTCGGCCATGATCGCGCAGTCCAGCTCGCCGGTGCGCAGCATGTCCAGCAGCTTCTGGGTGAAGTTCTCCTGCAGCATCAGCGGCATGCGCGGATAGAGGTCGATGCAGTGCTTGACCAGTTCCGGCAGCAGGTAGGGCCCGATCGTGTAGATGATCCCCAGCCGCAGCGGACCGTCCAGCGGATCCTTGCCGCGCTTGGCGATGTCCTTGATCGCGCTGGCCTGCTCGATCACCGATTGCGCCTGGCGCACGATGTCTTCGCCCAGCGGCGTCATCGTCACCTCGTTGGCGCCGCGCTCGAAGATCTTGACGTCGAGCTCCTCCTCCAGCTTCTTGATCGCCACCGACAAGGTCGGCTGGGAGACGAAGCAGGCTTCCGCGGCGCGGCCAAAGTGGCGCTCGCGGGCGACGGCGACGATGTAGCGCAGTTCGGTCAGGGTCATGGGCCGCCATTGTCCTCAGAAAGCGGCATCGTGGCATCGTCCCGGTACACTGCCGCCCGACTCCCCGGACCCTCCCCGGACCTTCCTCCAGGGGATACGCATGACCGACTCGACCACCCCTCCGACCGCTCCACCGACCGCTTCGCCGTCGTCCGCGCCGACGTCCCTCTATGCAGTGCCGCGTCCCGCGGGCTCGTCGCCGGACCGCAAGCCCGTGACGCTGCAGCGCCTGCTCGACATGCATGCCGCCGGCGAGAAGATCGCGATGCTGACCGCCTACGACGCCACGTTCGCGCACGCGATGGAGGACGCCGGCGTGGACTCGATCCTGATCGGCGATTCGCTGGGCAACGTCGTGCAGGGCCTGCAGACGACGGTGCCGGTCACGCTGGAGGCGATGGTCTATCACACGGCCAACGTGGCGCGCGCGCGCCGCGTCTCCTGGGTCATCGCCGACCTGCCGTTCGGCACGTACCACGAGTCGCCGCAGGTGGCCTGGAAGAACGCGATGCAGCTGGCCCAGGCCGGCGCGCACATGGTCAAGCTCGAAGGCGGCGGCTGGACCACCGAGACGGTCCGCCTCCTGACCGAGCGCGGCATCCCCGTCTGCGCCCACCTCGGCCTGACGCCGCAGACCGTGACCGCGCTGAGTGGCTTCAAGGTGCAGGGCCGCGACGAAGCCGGCGCTGCGCGCATCAAGGCGCACGCGCGCGAACTGGTCGATGCCGGCGCGCAGATGCTGCTGCTGGAGATGGTGCCGGCGGCGCTGGCCGGTGAACTGACCCGCTCGCTCGGCGTGCCGGTGATCGGCATCGGTGCCGGCGCGGAATGCTCCGGCCAGGTGCTGGTGATGCACGACATGCTGGGCGTCGGCGGCGGGCGCAAGCCGCGCTTCGTGCGTGACTTCCTGCAGGGCGCGGGCTCGATCGGCGAGGCCTTCTCGCGCTACGTCACCGACGTGAAGTCCGGCGCCTTCCCCGCCGCCGAGCACACCTACTGATCGCCGGATGATCATGAAGATCCACCACGACATCGCCGGCCTGCGCGCCGCGCTCGCGGGCGGCCGCCCGGTGGCGTTCGTGCCCACGATGGGCAACCTGCACGACGGGCATCTGGCGCTGGTGCGCCAGGCCCGCGAGGCGGTCGGTCCGGACGGCCTCGTCGTCGCCAGCATCTTCGTCAACCGGCTTCAGTTCGCGCCGCACGAGGACTTCGACCGGTATCCCCGCACGCTCCCGCGCGACGCCGGGCTGCTGGAGGGCGCCACCTGCGACCTCGTCTTCGCGCCCGACGAGCGCGAGATGTACCCCGAGCCCCAGGGCTACAAGGTGCACCCGCCGGCAGCGCTGGCCGACATCCTCGAGGGCCACTTCCGGCCCGGCTTCTTCATCGGCGTCTGCACGGTGGTCGCGAAGCTGTTCCAGATCGTGCAGCCCGACGTGGCCGTCTTCGGCAAGAAGGACTACCAGCAGCTGATGGTGATCCGTCGCATGGTGGACCAGATGGCGATGCCTGTCCGCATCCTCGCGGGCGAGACCGAACGCAACGCCGACGGCCTGGCGCTGTCCTCGCGCAACGGCTACCTCAGCGAGCAGCAGAAGCAGGACGCGCTGCTGCTGTCGCGCACCTTGAAGGCGATGATCGCGCGCTGGTCGGCCGGCGAGCGGGACCTCGACCACATCGAGTCCGACGCGATGGCCTCGCTGCGCGAGGCGGGCTGGGCGCCGGACTACCTCACGCTGCGGCGGCGTCACGACCTCGGCGCGGCGCGCGAGGGCGAGCCGCTGGTGGCGCTGGCCGCTGCGCGGATCGGTCAGACCCGCCTGATCGACAACCTGGAATTCTGAAACCGGCCGTGTCTTTCGGGCAGGGATCCTGGCCCCTTCAACCCTGTCGAGAACCCGCTGGGTGAGGTCCGACACTGTGTAAAGACGCCGTTAGGGAAAGCCCGATCTCATTTCGTGCGGCGCGCGCACCTGCCCCCATGACTTGTGTCAGTCTGCCCACGATACTTCGCCCTTCTTTGCCAGAAAGCGCGAGCCACAAGCTCCCATCGCAAGCCCCATGAAGTCGATCACCATGACCTCCTCGATCTCCTCCAAGCCCCGTCTGCTGGCGCTCTCCGCCGCACTGGGCGGTGCATTGATGCTGGCTGCCTGCGGCGGTGGCAGCGACAACGACAGCGGCAACCCGACGCAGACGCCCAAGCCGAACCCGGTGCCGGTCGCGCCGACCACGACCTGCAGCGCCGCCGGCGTCGCCGCCGCGAATCTGAGCACCGCGACCGCGGTCGTTTGCATGCTGACCAGCGACGGCGAACTGGTGGTCGAGCTCGACTCGCGCACGCCGATCACGACGGCCAACTTCCTGAAGTACGTCGCCGCGAAGTACTACGACAACACGATCTTCCATCGCGTGGTGCCGGACTTCGTCGCGCAGGGCGGCGGCTTCATCACCGGTTATGTCTCCAAGGCGCCCGGTGCCGACCTCGGCGGCGCGATCAAGCTGGAGACCAACGTCGGCGTCTCCAACCTGAAGTACACGATCGCGATGGCACGGACCTCGGTGGCGGACTCCGCGACCAGCCAGTTCTTCTTCAACTCCGTCGACAACAGCAAGGTGCTGGACTACAAGAGCGCCGCGGAACCCGGCTACGCCGCGTTCGGCCGCGTGATCTCGGGCACGGCCACGGTCGACAAGATCAACGCCGAACCGCAGCTCTTCGCCGGTGCCGAAGCCACGGCGACGGAAGTCCTGCTGTACTGGGCCGTCCGCCTGAAGTGATCGTCCCGCGTCCGGCCGCCAAGCCTGCGGCCGGGGTCAGGCCTTGAGGTACTCGGTCTTGTGACCGAGCCAGCGCTCGACCTGCAGCTGCGCCGCGCGCGGCTGCTCGTCGAGCAGCCGCGGCGCCAGCGCCCGCGCCGCGCTCAGCAGCGGCGCGTCTTCCTGCAGATCGGCGAAACGCAGCAGCTGGGCGCCGCTCTGGCGCGCGCCCATGAACTCCCCCGGTCCGCGGATGTCGAGGTCGCGTCGCGCGATCTCGAAGCCGTCGGTGGTTTCCGCCATCGCGCGCAGCCGCGACTTGCCGGTGTCCGACAGCGGCCCGGTGTAGATCAGCACGCACACGCTGGCGACCGAGCCCCGTCCGACGCGCCCGCGCAGCTGGTGCAGCTGCGACAGGCCGAAACGCTCGGCGTGCTCGATGACCATGACGCTTGCGTTGGGCACGTCGACGCCGACTTCGATGACGGTGGTCGCGACCAGGATGTGCATCTGTCCGCTGCTGAAAAGCGACATCACCGCCGCCTTTTCCGCCGCCGGCATGCGGCCGTGCAGCAGTCCGACCGTCTTTCCCGGCAGCGCCGCGCCGAGTTCGGCGTGCGTCTCGGTGGCGTTCTTGAGGTCGAGCGCCTCGGACTCCTCGATCAGCGGGCAGACCCAGTAGACCTGCCGCCCGTCCTCGACGGCGGCGGCGATCTTCTCGATCACGTCGTCGCGTCTGCCGTCGGCGAAGACGCGGGTGACGATGGGGCTGCGGCCCGGCGGGAGTTCGTCGATCGTCGACACGTCCAGATCGGCGAAGTAGGTCATGGCCAGCGTGCGCGGGATGGGCGTGGCGCTCATCATCAGCAGGTGCGGCTCGAGCGGGCCTGAACCTGGCGGCACGCCCGGGCCGACCGCGCCCGTCGCCTCGTCGGCGAGCTTCTTGCGCAGCGCCAGGCGCTGTGCGACGCCGAAGCGGTGCTGCTCGTCGATGATCGCCAGCCCCAGCCGGTGGAAGCGCACCTTGTCCTCGATCACCGCGTGGGTGCCGACGATCAGCGTGGCCTCGCCCGAGGCGGCCGCGTCCAGCATCTTCTGCCGCGCCTTGCCCTTGACGCTGCCGGTGATCCACGCGACGCGGATGCCGAGCGGCTCCAGC
>SEFA01000158.1 GCA_004210455.1 Rubrivivax sp.
TTCTGGACACGGGCCCTGACATCGCGTGTCAGCACTGAACGCCACCTTCCGGCACGACCTCTAAAATCGCGCCCCCCAGCCGCCGCCCGCCCGCCATGTCCTCCCATCCCCATCCCTTCCGCGCCGAATGGGCGCCCAGCATTCCGCGCGAGCTCATGGCCGGCGCGGTCGCCACCTTCGCCCTGATCCCCGAGGTCATCGCCTTCTCCTTCGTCGCCGGCGTCGACCCCGCGGTCGGCCTCTTCGCGTCCTTCGTCATCAGCCTGGTCATCGCCTTCACCGGCGGACGGCCCGCCATGGTCTCCGCCGCGGCGGGCTCGGTCGCGCTCGTGGCCGCGCCGCTGGTCCATGCCCACGGCGTGCAGTACCTCTTCGCCGCCGGCGTGCTCGCCGGCCTCGTGCAGATCCTGTTCGGCTGGCTGCGGCTCGGCGTGCTGATGCGCTACGTTTCGGGCTCGGTCCGCACCGGCTTCGTCAACGCGCTGGCCATCCTCATCTTCTCCGCCCAGATGCCGCACCTCCTCGGCGCGAACGCGGCCACCTGGGCCATGGTCGGCGCCGGGCTCGTGATCATCTACGGCCTGCCCAGGCTCACCACCCTCGTGCCCTCCCCGCTCGTCTGCATCGTGGTGCTCACGCTGGCGGCGCACTGGCTCCAGCTCCCGTTGAAGACGGTCGCGGATCTCGGCCTCCTGCCGGACGGCCTGCCGAGCTTCGGGCTGCCCGACGTGCCGTTCTCGCTGGAGACGCTGCGGCTGATCGCGCTCCCGGCCTTCGCGATCGCGATGGTCGGCCTGCTCGAATCGATGATGACCGCCAGCGTCGTGGACGACCTCACCGACACCCCGAGTTCCAAGAACCGCGAGTGCGCCGGCCTGGGCGCCGCCAACATCGCCGCCAGCTTCTTCGGCGGCATCGCCGGCTGCGGGATGATCGGCCAGACCGTCAGCAACGTCCGCTACGGCGGCCGCGGGCGGCTCTCGACGCTCTTCGCCGGCGCCTTCCTGCTCGTGCTGATGGTGCTGCTCAAGCACTGGGTCTCTCAGGTGCCGGTCGCGGCGCTCGTGGCCATCATGGTGATGGTGTCGGCGTCGACCTTCGACTGGGGCTCGGCGCAGGCGCTGCTCAAGCATCCCAAGCTGTCCAGCGCGGTCATGGTCGCGACCGTCGCCGTGACCGTGGTGACGGACAACCTGGCAGCCGGCGTCGCGGTGGGCGTGCTGCTCAGCGGCGTGTTCTTCACCTTCAAGGTCGCGCGCCTGTTGCACGTCGAGAAGTCCGGCGAGGAGCTGCTGACCTATCGCGTCTCCGGGCAGGTGTTCTTCGCGTCGGCGGACCTGCTGGTCGATGCGTTCGACGTCCGCGACATCGAAGGCAAGCCGGTCCGCATCGATCTGGGCGGCGCGCACTTCTGGGACATCACGGCGGTGAACGCGCTGGACAAGGTCTGCCAGCGGCTGCGCAAGCACGGCAGCACGGTGGAAGTCGTGGGGATGAATGCGCAGGGCCGGGCGTTGATCTCGAAGCTGGATCTGGGGATTGAGTAGCGCGTCAACGAGCGCCGCGCGATCGGCACGGCCATGCAGAAAGCTCAATCGGCGCTCTTGTAGAAGCGATGGTGTTCGTCCAGGAACACAACATAGAAAGTGTTGGCACAGAAGCGCCCGCCTTTGGGATGCTCCTGCCCATCCAGCTCACGCGGTACGACGAACCCACACAGACGCCCCGCCCAATCGAGCCGGAAACGCCCCCACCGCGCCTGATGCGGAACGTGCTTCGGGACCTTGAACTCGGAGCGCACCGGGAAGCCGCCATAGATCGACAGCACGCGGCCAGTCTTGCCGACCGGTTGCTGCTTCCAATGGTCCAGGGTCTGCTTGCCGAAGTGGGAGAGCTTCTCGAAAAGGCCGGCCAGCTTGTCGTGCGTCCAGTCGGAGAACTGCTGCCCGGCAGGGTCGTAGGTGAAGTACGAGAAGTTGAACTTGCAGCGTGCCGCGTGATCGCTGTCGGCCGCTTCCAGGCTGGCCGCCGGAAAGCCCGCCAGGAAACGGTCCTTCCCCGAGTTCCCGAATCGCGTCATAGGCGCGGGACGCCGCCGATCTTGCGGTCGTTGTAGGGCGTGACCAGCGAGCGGTCATTGCGGGTGACGTCGCCGGGGATCTCGTCGAGCCGGTAGGTGTAGCTCTCGTTGTTGTCCTTGTTGACCAGCGTGGTGCGGTAGCGACCGCAGAGGTCCATCACCTCGCTGTGGTGGGTGCTGAACAGCAATTGCGCGACGGGATCGCCGGGAGCCTTCTCCTGGAGGAAGAGTCCCAGCAGCTTGGGCAACAGATGCGGGTGCAGATAGAGGTCCAGCTCGTCGAGCACGAGCACCGAGCCCGACGCGACCACCGCGGCGATCGGCAACATCAGCCCGAAGATCTGCTTCGTCCCGGCGGACTCCGTGGCGGGCATGACCTGGCACTCCTGGCCATCCACCTCGTGGATGAACACCGGGAAGAAGCGACGCTTGCCGTCTGACCCTTCCTCGCTGGCGATCTGCAGCCGCGTGATGCCGACGTCGCATTTCTTGAGGAACTGCTCGACGTAGGCGCGGACGTCGTCGTGCTCATTCAGGAGCTGGGCCACCTTGTAGATGTCCATGAACAGCGACTCTCGCGTCCCGCTGCTGCCGACGTTGAAGTGGATGTTCTTGAAGAACGCGTGGACCGGCGCGAGTTCCTCGATCTGGTGGTGATACGCGGCGGAGATCACCGACGCGTTGCGGCGGACCTTGACGCCTTCGAGGACCTTCAGCCGGGCGACGGCCTTGACCTCGTCCTGCACGCGCTCGAACACGAGGGTCTTGCGCTTGCTGGCCTTGAAGAGCGCTTCCCTGACCACGCCGGAGGCGGTCACATCGAGTTCGTACCGATAGGTCGCATCGTCGATCTTGAACTCGACGTAGAACGAGCTCGGCCCGGGGTCTGAAAAGAAGGGAGCGACGGGGATCTCGGCGTCCGGGTCGGAAGAGAACGAGTTGGCCACGAAGCTCGCGACGAAGGCCAGTCCCTTCAGCAGATGCGTCTTGCCGCTGCCGTTGGCGCCCTTCACGCACATGACCGTGGCGGCAGGCAAATTGAGCGAAATGCGCGGCGGAACGTTGGCGTCCAACTGGAACGACACCGAGGCGCCCTCCTTGAAGGACAGGAAGTTCCGAAGGCCGTATTCGAGAAGCATGGTGTCTTGTTGCCACATTCCGTCAATTTCGACGGAAGTGTAGCCTTCAAGGCGGACATCCGGGGCACCTGGCGCCCCAGGGGCGCGCGGACTCAGCGATAGGGGAAGGGAAACCATGGATACAGGCACTTGGCACCCCTTCCCATGCGACGAAACCGAATGCCCGCATAAAGGCCCGCGGCCAAGCCGATGAAGCTCATAGTCCAATTTGCGCAGGAATCTCCCCAGTCGCCAAGAAAGAGGGAACTTCCAAACACGAACATGAGAATCCAGGACGCAACCTGCTGCAAACCGCGAAAGAGCAGAATGGAGCTAATCAGCGTCATGAGGTGGTCGTCTCCCATTCTTTTAACTCGCCATAGCTTCCAATAGGGCACGACGGCGCATATGCCTGGCGCGCAATAGGTCATGAAGGTGATGAACTGGTCAGTGAATATCTGCATACCGATGTACGACTCCAGTCAGGGCGCATGAGGCGGAAAGACCTGCAGATCGGGTGTTTGAATGATTTCAAGCGTATCGTCACCCCTAGGGACAGTCTGCAAAACCCCTCGTCACCCCGACTGGCGATTTGATCGTCGGTCAGCGACGATGAGGGCATGAATCAAAGCTCGCTTGGTTTTGACCCGCTGCCCAAGAAGACCCGC
>SEFA01000159.1 GCA_004210455.1 Rubrivivax sp.
AGGTCGGTGATCGCGTCGTAGCACTCGAAGAAGCCGTGGGCGGCGGAACCGCGCGCATGCACGATGCGCTCGGGGATGCGCTCGTGGTCGAAGTGGGTGATCTTCTCGCGGAGGATGAAGTCCTCCAGCAGCACCGGGCCGCGCGGTCCGGCCTTCAGCGAGTTCTGGTTGTCGGCGATGCGCACGCCCTGGTTGGTCGTGAGCATCTGACCGGACGAATCGACCCGCACGCGGTCCAGCGGCGCGATCGTTGCGTTGCGGCCCTCGGGGGCCTGCGTGCCGACCTTGTCGTTGGTCTGGCGCTCGGACAGCGTGCTGCCCAGCGGCACGCGCGACGGCGGCGTGGCGGTCGCACCGGCCGGAGGCGTGACGCCCTGGTCGAAGCCGTGCTCGCCGGCCTTGTTGGCGTTGAACGGGAAGGCAGCGGCCAACTGGCCGGTTTCGACGGCCTTCTGCAGCGCGACGTCGCCGCCGTCATCGGTCGGCGCGGTGGCGGGAGCGCTGTCGGTGTTGCGGGCGGCGGCCTTCGAGCCGGCGTCGCCCGGGGCGTTGCTGGCGGCCGATCCCTTGCGGGAAGGGGAAGCGGGCGGAGTGGGTGATTTTGGCATGGTCGTCCTCGTGGTTCTGCGGAAAGTCCGACGGCATGCGGCAGATACCGTTCCTGCCGCGTGCGTCGACACCGGCAGCACCGCTCGTGGTCCTGCCTACAAATGACCGCCTCACGGCGCGGCGGCTTCCTCGAGTTCGACGAGGAGTTCCGCCTTTCGAACGCTCAACTCGTCGCCAAGCGCCTCCAGGTCGATATCGGCCTTGCGGACCTTGGGGAACAGGGCCGTCTCCTCTTCCTTGACGTGGTGCGCGATGTACTCGCCGAGGACCTTGACCTTCGCGTCGTACAGCGCGTCGGAGGCGGATCCCTCGACGATCTGCGCGATCAGGTCCTTGGCACCGGCGTGCTCGACTTCCGCCTCGTCGAGCAGGTCGTCGCCCTCCTCGTCCGCCACCGCGTCGCGCGCGGCGGGATAGAAGATCTCTTCCTCGATGGTCGCGTGGACCGTCAGCTTCGCGCAGATCTCCTGGGCGAGCTGCTCGCGGAGATCGTCCTCGCCCTCGTCGTCGACGAGCTTCTGGTAGGCCTTGAACAGCGCCTGGACTTCCTTGTGGTCGTCCGTCAGGAGCTTGATCGGGTCGACGACGCCGCCGGAGCGGTGGGCGGTTGCGGCGCGCGCGGACTTCGGCTTGTCGGCGCCCTTGCCGCCCCCGGCGCCCGATCGCTCGGTCGACGCCCGGGCGGCGGTCGTGGAACGCGCCTTCCTGGCAGGGGAGTTGGCAGAGGTTCTGGAGGTGCTGGTGGGCATGGCGGTTCCTTGGCTGGGCAGCCCGTGGGAGAGCTGGCCTGGCGGGGTGGAGAAAGAGGAGTCGTTGAGGCGGAGGCCTCGTGGCGTCCGGAAAGTCCGGTGGTCTCCGGTACGCAAGATCGAGGCCGTTCCCCGTGGCCATCGTGTAAAGAAGCCATTGCGGGGCGTCAGCCGCAGCCGCATCGATCCATGCCCCAGCACCGATGTCCCGCGGAGTTCTCGCGATCGGTAATCGACACCGATACCCCGTAACCGTAGAGAGAACTTCCCGAGGCGCCCTGCGCCGGATGTGCCGCGCCTCATAGGTAAACGGTCCTTGCGCGCAGGCATCGACGAGCGGGGGCCCGGTATGCCTTGTCCAGGCATGCGGGCTCCACCGGCCTCATCAACCAGCAGGACCTGCTTCCCCGCTCGGATCGTCATGGACCCCGGCGCCGTCTTCTCTCCCTCCGCTTCCGTCCCGTTTTTTCGAACAAGGAACTCTTCATGAACACGCCCCCCACCACGACCAGCATCGCCGCCGCGGGCACCTCCCCCGCGAAGGACCGTCTGGTCACCGGCCTCTTCCCCGATCGCGCGAGCGCGGAGTCCGCCTACAGCGCGGCCAATGATCGCGGCTACGAGCCCAAGGACATCGACCTGGTCATGTCCGACGACACGCGCCAGCGCCACTTCGGCGAATCGAGCGTCGAGACCGAACTCGGCAACAAGGCCGCGGAGGGCGCCGGCATCGGCGGCGCCATCGGCGGTACCGTGGGCGCGATCGCCGCGGCGGTCGCCGCCGTCGGAACCAGTCTGGTACTGCCGGGCCTGGGCTTGATCATCGCGGGGCCGCTCGCCGCGGCCGCCGCAGGTGCGGGCGCCGGCGCGGCCGGCGGCGGCCTGATCGGCGCGCTGATCGGCTGGAACATGCCGGAGGAACGCGTCAAGCAATACGAGGAAGGCGTGCGCAACGGCGGCATCCTGATGGGCCTGCGCGCGAAGAACGACGAGGACGCGGAGCATTTCGAGCGCAGCTGGGCCGCGGCCGACGGCCAGAACGTGGCCCGGTGATGGGCCGCGTCGCCACCGCCTTCGCCGCCGCCCCCGCCGGCGCCGCTGCCCGCGAGCGGGTCGCCGGGTTCGCCCGGTATGCCTGCGTCACGAAAGAACCCTGATGAATCCCGACTTCCAACGAATGATGTCGCGGGCTGCCTTGCAGACGCGCGGCGGCGATCTGATGGGGGCCACGCGTTCCATCCAGAACGCCCTGGCCGGCGCGGCCGACACGACGGCCGAGGCCGAGGCCAACACCGACGCGCGGCGCGGTGAGGTGATCGACGTCGAGGCGCGCGTGATCGACGATCGCTTCGTCGAGATCGGTGTGGCGGACGGACTGCGGTCCCCGCCGGTCGCGCGCGAGGTGCTCGACGCCCGGGACGTCCATGATCGCCAGGGCGTCCCTGACGTCCGGCGGCCTCATGCCGGTCACGAGGCGCCCCCCGCGCGCGAGACCCGCGCACCAGTCATGGACGAGGAGCGGTTCCTCGCCGGCAACTACGCGCACGGCCGCGTGTCCATCGCCTACAAGCTCTATGTCCCGCCCGGCGACCCGTCGGTGCCGCGTCCGCTGCTGCTGATGCTGCACGGCTGCACGCAGAACCCCGACGACTTCGCCGCCGGGACGCGCATGAACGAGGTCGCGAAACGCCACGGATGGCTGGTGCTCTATCCGGAGCAGTCGACGAAGGTCAATCCGCAAGGCTGCTGGAACTGGTTCAAGACCAGCCATCAGGAGCGCGGTCGCGGCGAGCCGGCACTGCTCGCGGCGCTGACGCATCACGTCATGGCCGGGCATGAGGTCGATGCGCGACGCGTGCACGTGGCGGGACTGTCCGCCGGCGGTGCGATGGCGGCGGTGCTCGGTCAGACCTACCCGGAGCTGTTCGCGTCGGTCGGCGTGCATTCGGGTCTGCCGTGCGGCGCGGTCGCCAGCGCGCCGGAGGCGCTCGCCATGATGCGGACGGGACAGGAGACGCGCAACACGGCGCGTCCCGCCGCGCCGCCGCCGCGGGCGATCCCGACGATCGTCTTCCACGGCACCCGCGACATGACGGTGCATCCGCTCAACGGCGAGCATGTGTACGCCGATGCGACGGCCGGCCTCAAGACCACGGACCGCGTCGAGCACGGTCGCGAAGGCGGACGCGCCTACACGCGCAAGACCAGCGTCGCCACCGACGGCCGCACGCTGGCCGAGCTCTGGCTCATCGACGGCGCGGGCCATGCCTGGTCCGGCGGCGACCGGCGCGGCTCCCATGCCGACTGGCAAGGGCCGGACGCGGCCGGTCAGATGATCTGCTTCTTCTCCGCGCACCCGCGCGCCGGCGACGCGTGATCGCGGGCAGCCGCCGACGACATCACGCCGCCGGCGACCGGCCCGATCCCGTGCGCCCCTCCTTTCCCCGTCCCTCCCCATCC